>CANQOC010000013.1 GCA_947625375.1 uncultured Clostridia bacterium
AAAACCGCAGTAATACGAGCTTTTTCGTTGGCGGAGAAAGAGGGATTTGAACCCTCGCGCCGGTTACCCGACCTACTCCCTTAGCAGGGGAGCCCCTTCACCACTTGGGTATTTCTCCACGGTGACTCATTTGATTATAAAGTAAAATCGCCCGGTTGTCAAGTCTTTTTTGAATATTTCTTTCCCAGCGCCATGTGTCTCCCCCTCTATCCCCTGATTTCTATCTTCTGACTTCTGCCCTCTCACTTCTGCCCTCTATATGCGGGGGCGACTGAGACAGCATGAGCGCCGGCGAATTTCTTCCCCGCCGTTCCCCTCTATCATCTACCCTCTACCCTCTATCCTCCATCTTCTATCCTCTATCTTCCAACTTCTATCCTCTATATGCGTCCAAAAGGGCGCATACAGTATTGCCTTTTCCGCGAAAATGTGGTAAAATATCGGTATAAACTTTATCGGAGGCGCTTATGAAAATCGGAATGATTGTCGCGATGACCGACGAGGTCGGAGCGCTGCTTAAAAAAATCGGCACACCGCTGAGCACTGAGAGCTTCGGCGGGTTTGATGTGCGGAAATATTCCGCCGCGGGGCACGAGCTTTTCGTCGTCAAAAGCGGCGTGGGCGAAATCTATGCCGCCGGCGCGGCACAGATGCTCATCACCAAATACTCCGTCGGAATGATTGTCAACTTCGGCATCTGCGGCGGACTGACCGACGACATGAGCCTTCGGCGCGCGGTCGTCGTCGAAAGTGTCGTGCACTACGACTTCGACACATCGGCATTCGACGGCTGCGAGCCCGCGCGTTATCCCGACTACCCGTCCGCATATATCCCGACGGCGAAAGCCTTGGTCGACGCCGCCGTCGCGGCAGACCCGTCACTTGAAAGGGTGATTTGCGCTTCGGGGGACAAATTCGTCGATGACCCCAAAAAAAAGAAGGAGCTTAACCGCCTCTACGGCGCGAAAATATGCGAGATGGAGGCGGCGGGAATACTTCTGACCGCCGACCGCGCCGGAATCCCGGTCCTCATGATAAAAGCGGTGTCGGACAGCGTCACGGGCGGCGCGGAGGAAGCCGCGGCAATGGTAAACGAAGCGGCCGAAAGCTGCGTCTCGGCGATGCTGAGGGCGCTCGAGGTTTTGGGTGAATAGCTCAAGGAGGTTGAATATGTCTACATTCGGCGAAAGGCTTAAAAAGGCAAGGAAGCGCAAGGGACTCTCACAGGTCGACGTCCTCGACGCAATCGGTCTTTCAAACAAATCTCTTTCAAGATACGAAAAGGACGAGACAACGCCGTCCCCCGAAACGCTTAAGCGGCTTATCCGTCTCTACGACGTCTCGGGCGAATATATCCTCGGACTCACCTCCGAGATGGGGACCTCGGCGGAGGGCGCCGCCGAGGGCGAGAACCTTATCGCGATGACCGACAACCGCGCGAGCGCGCAAAAGCTTCTCTCGTTCATCTCCTCCTCGCCGACGGTTTATCACGCCGTCGAGAACATCACAAGGCGGCTCTCGAACGAGGGCTATAAGCGCCTCAACGAGTGGGACGACTGGGACATCGAGGCCGGCGGGAAATATTTCGTCACCCGAAACGGCTCGTCCGCAATCGCGTTCAGGGTCGGCGCCGACCCGTCCGGCTTCTCGGTATACAGCGCACACTGCGACTCCCCGATGTTCAAGCTCAAACCCGGCGCCGAAGCCGAACAGCTCGGGCACTATGTGCGGCTCAACACCGAGCGCTACGGAGGAATGATTATGCCGTCGTGGCTCGACCGCCCGCTTTCAATCGCCGGAAGAGCAGTCGTACTCTCGGGCGGTGCGCTTAAGACCGTCAACGTCGACCTCCGCGACACCTCCGCAATCATGCCCAACCTTGCGCCGCACATGAACCGCGAGCTCGGCGAAGGGATAAAATGCGACCCGAAGACCGACACCGTCGCGATTATCGGCTCGGAAAAATCCGCCGGAAGCCTTATGAAAAAAGTCGCCGAGGCGGCGGGCGTCAGGGAGAAGGACATCGTCTCGACCGACCTGTTTTTATACAACAAAACCGCCGGAGAAATCTGGGGCGACGGCGGCGAGTTCGTCTCGTCCCCGAGGCTCGACGACCTCCAGTGCGCATACGCCGGACTCCAGGGTCTTCTCAACGCCGACAGCGTCGGAGGAATCGCGATGCTCTGTCTCTTCGACAACGAGGAGGTCGGCAGCTCGACGCGTCAGGGCGCAAATTCCGACTTCCTGGTGACGACGGTCGGGCGAATCTGCGACGCGCTTAAAAAGGACAGGGCAAAGATGCTTTCGAGGAGCTTCGCTGTCTCGGCCGACAACGCCCACGCCGTCCACCCGAATCACCCCGAATACGCCGACCCCGTCAACCGCCCCTATATGAACGGCGGAATCGTCATAAAGTTCAACTCGAGCCAGCGCTACGCGACCGACGCCCTCTCCGAAGCGGTCTTCAGAAGAATCTGCACCTCGGTCGGCGTACCGGTGCAGACATATGCCAACCGCTCCGACATCGCCGGCGGCGGCACCCTTGGGAACATCTCGGCGACCCGGCTCTCTGTCCCGACCGTCGACATCGGACTCGCGCAGCTCGCGATGCATTCGAGCTATGAGACCGCCGGAACGATGGACACACTATACCTCGAGCGCGCGGCGGCCGAGCTTTTCCGCTCGTCCTTCGGCTACACCGACGACGGAGGTCTCGTTGTAAAATGACCCCCGAAATCATTATCAGACCCGCCGTCGAAAGCGACGCCGAGGACGTCCTCGGACTTTTGGCGGATATCCTTGAACTGCACAGAAAGCGCCGCCCCGACCTTTTTCGGGACGGCTCTTCGGGAAAATACGACGCCGAGAGCTTTTCGACGCTCCTTAAAGACCCCGCGTCGGACGTCTTTGTCGCCGACGAATACGGCCGCGCCATCGGGTATATCATCTTTCGGATTGAAAGCGGCGGGTGGAACCCCGTCCTTAGGGACATAAAGACGCTTTATATCGACGACCTCTGTGTCTCCGAGGCGCACCGGGGCAAGGGCATCGGCTCGGCGCTGATGAAAACCGCCGAGGATAGGGCGAGGACGTTCGGCTGTCACAGCGTCACCCTCAACGTCTGGGAGTTCAACGACTCGGCGCGCGGGTTCTATTCCCGCCTCGGATATTCGACACAGCGCCGCGAAATGGAAAAAATCATCTGAGCTCACAAACCCACGAGCCGCGAAGCTCGAGCGGCTGATTCGCCTTTTCATAAATCACGACCGCGCCGATTTTAACGGTGAGCTCCCCCGCCGAGTTGATGTCCGGGTATCCGTCACAGGGCGACTCCGCGGCCCCGTATGTCTCCCAAGCCGCGACGGCGGTGCTTCCGTCGGCGTATTTTTCAACAAGCCGCAGGGAGAGCGTCCCCGTCCCCGACTCCCCGATTTCGACGCCGCACAAAAGCTCTTCACCGACCGGTTCGGCACCGTCCGCGCCGGTTTTTTCGGCCCTGCCGTATTCGATAAGCCGGCCGAGTCCGAGGGACCGAAGCTCTTCGCCGTCGGCGCTATCAAGCCGCTTGCGCAAAAGCTCCCCCGCCCCGCTGATTTCGTATTCCGTCGCGGTGATTTCTGCCCGCTCCGAGATGAGCGGCGGCTTTTCGGCATCCTTTGGGATAAGCCTTATCTGCGGCACGCCGCCGGTACAGCCGGTGACGGCGATGTCGAAGTCCTCCGAAGCGTCGCCGACATATTCGACGCCGGTGACCGTCCCGAAGAAGTTTTTGATGTCTGCGAGTCCGCCCGCCGCACCTACGGCAGCCGTCAGAACCGCCATAACCGCCGCCGCGGCAGCAATCGGGAGGGCAATCCTCCGCTTTTTCCGCACCGGCGACACCGCCTCGTCATACAAATCCTCGCCGATATATCCGAGCGAATCGCTCAGCTTTTCGGGATTCATGCTCATAAAATATCCTCCTTTTCAAGATACGCCTTCAGCGACCGACGAAGCCGGCAGAGAAGGCTCTTTGTTTTTTCGGTGCGCCAGCCGAACCGCTCCGAGATGCCGTCAATCGGCTCGCAGAGTCCGTAGCGCAGGACAAACGCCCGCCGCTTCTCGGGCGGAAGTTCCCTCAGCCAAGCGTCGATTTTCTCGCCCAAAAACCTCGTCTCGACCTCGCGCTCGGTCTTAAAGTCCGAGGGAATCACCTCGGAAAGCTCGTCGAGCGAGACGGAATATTCCGAGCGTTTTTCGCGTCCGCGCTTTCTGAGCCTGTCTATACATGTTCTGCGCATCAGCATTATAAGGTATGACCGAAGATTTTCGGGCATATTCGGCGGAACCGACCGCCATGCGCCTAAAAGAACGTCGTCGAGACATTCCTCACTCTCCCCCGCGTCGCCGAGAATGTTATAGGCGGTCTTTAAAAGATAGCTCCCGTATTTCTCCTTCACAGCGCCGACCGCCGAGGCGTCACGGCTTATCATCAGCGCGACGATTTCGCTGTCCGTCAAGTCTATCATCTCCTTTCTGCACTATAACTCGCCGCCAAGGCGAAAAGGTTTCGCTTTTGGGCGTCAATACTCCGAATATTCATAATTTTTACACACTTTCCGCACAGTAATGATATATAATATAATCAGTAAAATTTGGGAGGTAAAGCTATGCCAAGAATCCTCATCGTCGACGACGAGGCAAAGATTCGCGAAGTCGTCAAGGAATACGCCGCTTTCGAGGGGTATGAAACCGAAGAGGCGGCCGACGGAATGGAAGCTGTCGAAAAGGTCCGCGCGGACAAGAATTTCGACTGCATCATCATGGACATAATGATGCCGAAGCTCGACGGCTATTCCGCCTGCAAAGAGATTAAAAAGATTAAGAATATCCCCGTAATCATGCTTTCGGCGCGCGGCGAGGAGTATGACAAGCTCTTCGGCTTCGAGGTCGGAATCGACGACTATGTTGTAAAGCCGTTTTCGCCGAAGGAGCTTATGGCAAGGGTCAAGGTCGTAATCAAGCGCGGCTCGCGCGACCAGAACGAGGATATCCTCACTTATAAGGGCCTCGTCATAAACTTCGCCGCCCGCGACGTCATCATCGACGGCAAGCGCGCACAGATGACCCCGAAGGAATACGACATCCTCTTCTTCCTCGCGAAGAACATGAACATCGCGATGTCGCGCGAAAAGCTCCTCGAGGAAGTCTGGGGCTTCGACTTCTACGGCGACGACCGCACCGTCGACACTCACATTAAAATGCTCCGGAACAGTCTCGGCCCCTATCGCGACCTGATAGTGACCTTAAGGGGAATGGGGTATAAGTTTGACAACATCAAGTAAGCCGAAGCAGCGCGCCCTCTCCCTTCGCTCAACGATTTGGATTTACTTCGCGCTCTTCACCGGCGCAATCCTCTTTCTCGTCTGGTTCTTCCAGGTGTTTACGCTCGACCGCTACTACGAGCTTTCGACGCGCTCGAAGCTTAAGACCACCGCCGACACCATCGCCCTCGGGTTCGACTCCGAAGACCCCGTTTCGAGCACGGTGCAGATTGAGAACCTCGCGCACGACAACACCATGACGATTGTCGTCTGTGAGCGCAACGGAAAGGTGCTTATCGTCTCGGACTTCCGCGGCGGATATTCCGTCCTGACACAGAATCAGGGGATACGCCTCTTCCTCTACCGCCGCGAGCTCAATGAAAGCGAGGACGGCTGGTTCCTGTCGGTCGCGAAAAACGAGCGCTTCAACACGACCGAATACGTTTACGGCGTGCTCTTGGACGACGACTATATGCTCTTCATAAACGCGTCGCTCGAGCCGATCGGCCCGGCGGTCGAGATTATCAAGGAACAGCTTATTTTCATCACCCTTATGACCTTCTTCATCGGTCTGTTCGTCACTCTTATGCTCTCCAACCGCCTCTCCCGCCCGTTCAAGCAGATTACCGCCGCTGCGGACAAGCTTGCCTCGGGCGACTATTCCACCCGATTCGAGAGCGGCGGCTATGCCGAAATAAACGAGCTCTCCGACGCGCTGAACTATGCCGCTTCCGAGATATCCAAGGTCGACAGCCTTAGAAACGACCTTGTCGCCAACGTCTCGCACGACCTGCGCACACCGCTGACGATGATAAAGGCATATGCCGAAATGATTCGCGACCTCTCGGGCGACAACCCCGAAAAGCGCGCCGAGCACCTCGGGGTTATCATCGACGAGGCGGACCGCCTCTCCGAGCTTGTGTCGAACCTTCTTGAGCTGTCGAAGCTCCAGAACGGCAATGTTGAGCTGAACCGGCGGCAGTTCTCAATCAGCGACTTTATCGACAGCGCGCTCTCGCGCTATCGCCTGCTGTCCGAAAAGGAGGGGTATAAATTCGAGGTCGACGGCGACGACGACGTCATCTGTTACGGCGACGACAGCCGTCTTGCTCAGGTGCTCTATAACTTCATCAACAACGCCGTGAACTATTCCGGCGACTCGCGGAGAATAATAATCCGCCAGCGGAACTATGAAAAGGTCGTCAGAATCGAGGTCATCGACTTCGGCGTCGGCATCGAGCGCGAAAAGCTCCCGCTCATCTTCGACCGCTACTACCGCGATGAGCGCACCAAGCGCGACGTCGTCGGGACCGGTCTCGGGCTCTCAATCGTCAAGGAAATCCTCCGCCTCCACAATATGCACTTCGGCGTGCAGAGCGAGGTCGGAAAGGGTTCGACCTTCTGGTTCGAGATTCAAAGGGCGGAAGAATAGTCTACAGATTGATATATCACGCAAAAATTCGACAGAGTGTATTATAACATTCTGTCGAATTGTCATATAATATCACAGTATGTATACAAAAAAGCAGGATTCGCCCCCGAACCCTGCTTTAAAAACTATCCTTTTATCTTCTCATATATCTTCCTGCCGAGGAGATAAATCCAATATGCCGCGGTCCCGAAGACGACCCCGATGAATTCGGCGCCGAAGAGCGTCACCGCCATCGCGGAGATGAAATAGAAGATTGCGCCGAAGCCGTAGTCGCCGTTCATTCCGGTCAGAGCAATCGCATAGGTGACGTTACTCAGCGCGACGCCGGAAATCGCCATCAAAAACGGCTGGAGGACGAAGATGAACCGCTCGACGAAGAGGCAGAGCAATAGCTGTATCGCCGCGGTATAGACTACAATCGGAAGCGCCGAGTTGAAGTCGGGACCGAAGAAAAAGTATGTCGCGACGGACCATATCCCCGGGACCGGAATCATCAGCGCGGCGATAATCAGCGCCGTCAACTTTGGGTGACTCTCGGTGAAAAAGACGAGCCTCATTCGGAAAGCACCCCCTCGGGGAGATATTTTTCGGTGTACAAAATATCAGTCCTCTCCAAGCTTAAGAGCCTTGTTGATGTTGATTTGTTTGATGAGCCGCGCGATTACGATAAATCCGACGACGAGCATCACGAGGACAATCGCGTAGAGCTTAAAGTAGTCGCTCCTCTGGGACACAACCCGGAACGGCGGGACCTGGTCGGTGACGTTATAGAGCACCTGGAACAGCGGTACGAAGATGTCGGAGGCGATGCCGCCGATGATGATTGATAGGAAAATTGAGACGCCGGAGACCAGAACCTGTTCATAAATTATCATCGAGATAATCTCGCGGAAGGACATTCCCATTGCGCGGAGAATTCCGAACTGCAGCGTCCTGCCCTTAATCGAGAGAATCCAGTAGATGAGGAAGCCGATGAAGCACATCGTCATTATCGTGATGAATCCGAGCGTCAGCGCGCCGTTTACGCCCTGTAAGACCGCGTCGGTCTTCGAGGAGATGATAAGCTGTGAGGCGACGTCGAGCCTTGTGGCGACGATGCCGCGCTCGGAGACGGCGTTATAAAGCTCAGCGATGTCGGCGTCGTCCTCGAGGTCGAGCCAGACCTCATAGGGCTCGGTGACGGTCATGATGTTCACATAGTCATAGTTGAGCACCGCAAAGTCGCGGTATTCGCCCGAAGCGCCCTTTTCGTAAGGGTTGAGGCTCGGCCAGTATTCGACAATCGCGACGACCGTCGTCTCGAACCAGTTGTTTCTCGCCCACTTGACCTCGACGACGTCGCCGAGCTTAAGCTCGGTCTTGTCGGCATACGACTTCGAGACGATAATGCCGTCCTGACATTCGCTGAGAGCGTTGATATAGCGGTTGATGTGTGCCGGAAGTAGGTCGGAGCGGAACCAAGCGACCTGTGCGAACTGGTCGGGGATAATCGCCATAATGTGCACCTCCGGGGTCGACGAATCGTCATACCGAAGCTGTACCGAGTCGCGCTGGAGAACCGGGGTCGCAAGCTTTACGCCGGGCAGAGTCGAATATCTTTCAAACTCAGGCTCGGTATACTGCGTCGTCGTGCTCTCTTCGCCGGTCTCCTCGTCGGTGACGCGGACGCGGCTGGTCTTCCAAGCTTCGGTGATGACCGCGTCGGCGCCGAGGTTATAGCGGATTCGCTCCTCGGTGTTGCGGTTGATTGCCCTTGCGGTGTTCGCCGAAAAGATTCCGAGCGCAACCGTCAGGATGAGGAATATCATGATGAACTTTTCGCGCCCGGTCGACGACCGCCCGATGTTGTTGAGCGAGATATATGCCGCCGGGGACCACTTTTTCCTGCCGATTAAATATATCAAGCGGATAAAATAGGGATAGATTCTCACGCAGAAGAGCGCCGCGCCGAGGATAAATACCGTCGATGCCGCAAACATAAGCGGGTTCATCGTCGCCGAGGTGTCGACGACTCCGAGGCTTATAAGGTTCTCGTTCACCCTGTTGTACCACCAGAGCCATACCACCGGAAGCACGATAAACGCGACGTCGAGGAAACAGCGCTGCCAGAACGGCTTTTTCTGCTCATGCGCCTTCGACTGCTTGTGCGCAACAATCGAGACCCGCGACGCCGGAATTATCGGCACAAGGGTCGTCACAAAGAACACCGCGACCGCAATCAGCGCATATACAAACGGCGCGAGCGACAGCTTGGCGTGAAGCGCGGGGCGATTTACGAATTCGAGGAAGCCGTTTGACACGCCGAGAATGTTGCAGAGGCCGAGTCCGACAAAGGGTCCGACAATCGCCGAGACCGCGCCGAGGATAAGCGTCTCATAGGCGTAGATTCTCAGCACCTGCCACGACGAAGCGCCCCTCGACTTAAGCATCGCGATTTCGTTCCGCTCGGATTCGATGTTGAGCTGTGAGACCATGAAAAGATAGAACACGAGCATCAGCACGACCGGAATGTCGAGCATAAGCATTATGTACCTCAGCGACGAGGCCTTTCCGGCATAGCTCTCCAAAATCTCCTGCGCCGGGACGGTAAAGGTCGTCGCCTCTTCCTTATACTGCTCCTTCTGGGACTCGAAGCTCGAACGGACGTGCTCAATCACGTTCATGTCGAGATTCTGGTAGTCGATGATGATTCGGCAGTCGACGCTGTTGAGGTTTACGACGCCGGTCATGATTATGTCGCTTATAACCGTCTCGAAGTCGGCGAAGAAAGCGTTGTCATAGTTGGTCATTCCCTCGGACCAGAAGGTGTCGGTGTCGCTCAGCGGCTCGAAGACTCCGACGACCTTGATTTTAACGGTGTCGGGGTTGTCGGCGTTGAGGAGGTTCTTGACCTCATAGACCGTACCCATGTCAATCTGACTCACCTGGAGCGCTCGCTCGGTGCAGATAACTTCATATACCCCGTCGGCGTCCTTCCCGGGTTCATACATTCGCCCGGAGGTGAAGCTGATGTGATTCTCAAGCTCGGTCATTCCCCCGAGCTTAACGAGAGCGACGTCCCCGTTGCCGGTGTCGAGGTTGGAGAAATAAAGATAGGTGTCGAAGGTCGAGCACTTGTGATTCAGATAGGGCACCATAAGGCTGTTGAAGCGGTTTACGGCGCGGGAATATACGCTTAAAACAAGGTCGTGCTGGCGCGCTGCGTCGGTGCCGCTCATAAACGTCTTCGAGACGGCATATACGCCCGGGTATTCGCCGGTGTCCTCCTGATAAGCCTGCATATCCTTGATGAGCATTCGCTGGAGCGAAGCGTGCATATATATCGGGATTGTGCTGGTCATGGCGGTCGCCATGATAAATCCGATTAAAAGGCAGATTACCATCCACTTGGTGTTCTGCATTTTCCTCAGAAGCAGTGTAAGCATTTGTTGTCCTCCTAAACAGGGTCACGCTCAGCGAATGATTACCTCGTCTCCCTCTTCGAGACCCGAGGTTATTTCTACCAGAGAGCCGCTCTGGAGGCCGAGGGTCACGTCGACCTTGACGCGCTCGTTGTCCTTGAAGACATAGACACAGGGGACGCCGTTCACCTTTTTGACGAGGTTCGCCGAGATGACGATGACGTTTTCCCTCTTGTCGAGGACAAGTATTGTGTCGGCGATGTTTCCGACCGCCGAGCTCTCGGGGATAATGTCGTTGAACTTCACGACGATGTCTTCGGAGGCGTCGGTCAGGACGTCTTCACCCGAGGCGTCGACAAGGGGGCCGTTCGCCGAAGCGTCCCACTGCCGCCCCGTCTGATTCCGGACGATTGTCCCGTCGAAGTATTCGCCGTTATACCGAATCTGTATCGGTCGGCCAATCAGGAATTCGGGGACTTCGTCGTCGGGGTTGATTTTTATATAGAGGTCGGTGACGTCGATGACCGTCGCGACGGTTTCGCCGGGGTTAATCCAGTCGCCGGGGGAACAGGTCTTTACATACGAGACCGTCCCCGCGACCTCGGAATAAAGCCGCGCCGCCTCTTTCTGTTCATATAGCTTGTCGAGCTCGTTCTGCATCAGCTGGACGTCGAGAAGCTCCTTCTGCTTGACGTTCTCCGAGCGGTGCTCTTCGACCGCGATGTCGTACTCGAGCTGTTCGCGATAAATCTCCATCTCCTTGATGGCGATATCCTGGTCGAGCTCATAGGTGTCGAATTCGGCGAGGAGCGCGCCCTTTTCAACGCTGTCCCCCGCGGAGACATATATGTCCAGAATGTTACCGCCGGTGCCGAAGCGGGCGTTGAACTCGGTCCCCGAGGCGATATTGCCGGGGGTGAGCACCTGGTCCGCGATGTCGCGGCGGGTCGCGGCGGTGGTCGTATACGAGACCTCGTTTGCCTTGACGACCGGCGCCTCTAAAAGCTCCTCCTCTTCGGGAAGAAAATAACATCCGCCGAGCGACGCCGCCAAAAGCGCCGAGGCAAGTAGTGCCGAGATGATTCGCTGTGCCTTCATAAACTTCCTCCTTGGGACAAAAACCGTTTTGCTGATATATCTTAACGTAATATTTTCATGATATATTACCGATTGTATTCTAATTCATCGAGTGTGATGACCGCGGTGCTGTTGTAAAACCGTGCGCGGTCAAGTGCGTCGGCGGCATATTCGCCGCTCCATGCCGCCGCAAAGCTCCAAAAGCAGCCGTCGCGCGACATTTCGTCGGGACGCGGAAGCACCGAACATTCGCTTATCGCCATAAGCTTGTTTTTGGTGACGCCGGCGGCGGATATAAAGCTGTTGACGCCGCTCCGCCCCGCCTCGGGACTTCCGTCGGGATAATAGAGGTCGAGCGAGACGATGTCGCAAAGGTCGTCGCCGGGGTAGAACGCCGCGTCCTGCCCGTTCCAGACCCAAATCAGGTTGTTGAGACCGTGATAGAGCGTCATTCTGTCGAATATAAGCTCATAGAGCCAAAGATAGCTCTCGGCGCTGCGGGACCACCAGAACTGTCCGCTCGCGGCCTCGGGGAGAAGTCGGAACAGGACCGCCGCCCCGGCGTCCTTGAGCTTTTTCAGCTGAGGCGCAACGGCGTCGATTCCCGCTATCAGCGCGAGGGTTTCGAGCGGTATCTCTCCGTTCTGTGCCCTCATCGCAACGGTGTCGGCGTCCATTGTCGCGACGTCGGTCTCGGTGACGGCGTTTTCAAGGTCGAAGGACGTCCGCGCCTGATAACAGCTGCCGTTGAGCGTCCAGTACCATGAGTACCCGACAATTCCGCCGCGATTGGCCCATTCAATCGCAAGCTCGGCGTCGCCGGTGTCTTCGCCGGCGGAGTATCCCATTAAATCGCCGAAGCGGATTGCGGGGTATCTTCCCGTCGCCGCCATCACGTCGTCAAGAAGGCGGTCGCTCCCCTCTTCGACCTGCTGTCCGCTGAGGACATGCCTGCCCGATTCAGAGAGGAGGTATTCATAGAGCTTTACCGCCGACGGGTCGGGGTCGGGGGTTATAAGCTCGGCGGACGGCGTCAGCTCGACCGAATAGATGTCCTCCGAGTTTTCGACCAAAACGCAGTCGAGCCGCGCTTCGCCGCTGAAATCCGCGAGCATAAGCTGTGCCCCCGGGGTAAGATATACGTTTGTGAACATGACCGCTTCATAGTCCCCGGTGCCCGCGAGGGTGAACCTCCCCCAAAGGCTTCCCGAGACATAGAGACTGCCGCTGACTTCGGCGTCGGATGCCGCGCGGACGGTTATGTCATAGTGCTGTGACCGGGTTATCGCCGGCTCGACGAGGACGCTTCCCCCGCCCGAGAGGTTTTCGACATATCCGCTCCCCGAGTGCCCGCTTTCGGACGAACCGGCGGCAGCGTTCGACGCCAAAAATCCGGTCTCGAGCTCAATCAGCTCGCTGTATTCCCCGGCGTCAATCTCGAATTCGAGGGGGTCGGTCTCGCTGAGCGACGGAACCGTTATTTCGCCCGAGGGAAGGGTCTCGCTCGGCGGCGGAAGGGTCGTGTCCTCGGTGATGAGTGCGACCGTCCCCGAAGGGAGCGTTTCCGAGGGCAAATCGGCGCTCACGGACGGCTTTTCACCGCCCGCACAGCCTTCCAAAAGCAGTATCCCGCACAGGAGAAGCGCAAAAATTCTCTTCAATTCATAAACCTCCTGTTACGGGCAAAACCCACTGCCCCCGCGAAGAGGCAGCGGGTTTTGATTCGGTTTTGTGTGTGACTCCGGACGGATTACATACCGGTAAGACCGGACCGCGCAAGACCTTCGGTGAAGTATTTCTGCAGGAAGATATACATCACGAGGATAGGCGCGATTGTCAGGAGACAGCCGGATTCGAGCCAGACTATCTTCTTTCTTGTACCGACCTGTGTTCCGCTGAATAGGCGGTTGTCGAGGTCGCCCGACAGCTTTTGCAGCGCAAGCGATACGGTGTTGTTGTTGTTGAAGAATGTCGAGCTGATGTAGTAGTCGTTCCAGTACCAGACGATTGCGAAGAGGAAGACGGTGAGGAACGAGGAAGCGGCGTTCGGAACCATGATTCTTATGAATGTCTTGAACGGGCCGCAGCCGTCGAGATAGGCGGCGTCTTCAAGCTCGATGGGGAGTCCGCGGAAGAACTGACGGAAGATGAAGATAAAGAGTCCGGACTTGATTCCGTTTGCGAACAGAGCCGGCGCATACATTACGACCGGTACGTCAATCAGCGAAACAAACCACTTTCCGGTGCCGGCGCCGGCGGCGTCGGTCATCTCTTTGATGGTCTTTCCGAAGATTTCTTTAACTCCGGCGGCGTGGAGGAGATTGACGAGTCCTCCGGCCCTGAAGAATGCCCACTGGAGATAGAGCGGGATAACCGTAATCTGCGGCGGAACGATAATCTGCATAATGACTATCGCGAAGCAGATGCCCTTGCCCTTGAAGTTGAATCTCGCGAGACCGTAGCCGGTTAAGGCACAGGTTACGACCGAAAGAAGCGAGCACACAAGGTTTATCTTAAGCGTTGTGCCGAGGGCCTTCGGGAAGTCCATAACGTCCCAGACGTCCATCATGTTGCTCAGTGTGAACGACTTCGGCAGCCAGATAATCGAAGGGTCGTTCATCTGTACATTCGGTCTGAATGCCGTCGAGAACATATAGATGAGGGGATAGAGGATGACGAAACAAAGGCCGAACAGAATCATAAACCTGAATATAGGCCAGACCTTTGAGACGATTGCCCTTCTTCTGAGGTATGCAAGGTGCTCGGGGGCGAGCTGACGCTCGTCGAGAGTACCCGCCTTCTTGGCGGCCTTATATGCCTTGCGCCGCTCTCTGAGGGCCTTTTCGCGCTCCTTGGCGAATTGTTTTTCTTCTTTTGCGGTTGCCATTCAGTATCCCTCCTTTATACTTCGTAGTAGACGAATTTGTTGATTATCGGCAGGACGATGCAGAGCGCGATGATGACTATGAGGAAGTATGCCCAAGCCATAGCCGCGGAATAACCGTGCTCCCATTCGGATGCCTTACTCAGCACTATCGTCATAACTTCGTTGGCGGGGTCGATGAAGGAGTCAACAATGGTATAGATGAGGTTGGTGACTATCATCGGGCTGATATAGGGGATGGTAATCTTCCAGAAGAATTCCCAAGCCGTTGCGCCCTCGATTGAGGCGGCTTCCTTTGCGGAATAAGGGATATTCTGGAGTGCAGAAAGGAAGATTATAATCTGGATACCGGAATCCCAGACGAGGTTGAAGACGTTCGACGTTACCGTTGAAATCATCTCGGTGACCTTATCGCTGATGTTATATACACCCAAGAAGTTCATCAGCGCGCCTGTCATATCCGTCTCGAACATCGTCGAAAACTGTTCCGCGCCGCCCGCATAACCCGAGGTGTCCATATCGCCGTTGATAATCGAGATAACCGGTCCTGTCGCGATGATAACCGGGAGGAAGAATACCGCACGGGCAAAGGTTCTTCCCCTGAATTTCTGGTTGAGGATTACCGCGATGAAGATTGAGAAGATGATAATCAGCGGAGTCTGCCACGCTGTTTCGACGAGGACCGACAGAAGCGCTTCGGTGTAGTCGGTGTCTTCGCGGAAAGCGTTGATATAGTTGGTGAGTCCGATAAACCGGGTTCCCATATATCCGAGGTTGACTTCGGTCTCGTTGAAGGAGTACCAGAGCGATATCAAGAGCGGACGCAGGAAGAAGTATATCGTCCCTATAATCCAGATGGCAAGGAATCCGTAGGCATAAAGCGCCTTGCGCTTTTCATATGCAATTCTCATGCCCTTTACCTTAGGTTCCTTCGGAGCCTTCGGTGCCTTGGGAGCCTTCGGCGGCTTTTCAGCCTTAACCTTGACTTCCTTAACGGTCTCGGCAACCGTGTTGTTGGTCTCTGCCATTAGTCCGAACCTCCTTTAACGTATTCCGTGTAGTTATAGGTCTTGCCGTTTGCCCTGATGTCGCCAGACGAAAGGTCTACCTCGGTGGTATAGCCGTTCGAGTAGGTGGTGGTGATTTTGCTTCCGTCGATGCGGTAGTCGGTGATTGTCTCTCCGACGGCGGGGGCAAGAACCTCGCTCACAAGCTTATATGCCTTTGCGGCCTCGTCGGTCCAGCCTTCATAGTTTGCGAAATAAAGGTCGACGTAGTCGGTGTTGACAAGCTCGGAGGTCTCCTCGTGGATAAAGTCGAAGTGAAGGTTTGAACCCGAGGCAATCGCCTGTAATACCGCGACCGTCGTGTCCGGAGTGCCGTTAATGGGCTCGGTGGCGTAGTCGACATAGCCGTGAAGGACTATCTGGTAGAACGGGACGTCATAGTCGGTAATCTTGAACTGACTCGACTGGAGGGTCAAATCCTGAATCCTGTCGACCTTCGGAATGAGGAAGGCGTTCGGCGAATCGGCGATGACCTTTTTGTTCGATTCCTTCGCCGCGGCGAAATAGTCCTCGATGTATTGCGCCGTAACCTGTCGGTTGGTGCGGTTCTTGGTCGAGAAGTCGCTCCAAAGGGTGTTCGCGATGATTCCGAGACCGGCGCCCTGGTCAAACTTGCTGAGGTTCTTTGTGACCTTATTTGAGAGCTTGGCGATTGACTTCGGACTCAAAAGAGCGGGGGCGACGCCGGAGTCGGGAGTGCCGTAGGCGATGTTATATGTGTACTGTCTCGAATAGGACTTCGACACTCTGTACGCGGTGTTGAACAGCGTCCAGAAGCCGTTGCCGTTCGACTTAAAGGTGACGCCCGAGACGCTTGCGTAATAGTCGACGCCCTTTTCGCTGAAGTTTTTCAGCATCTTCTTATATGCGCCCTTGCCGCCGAGAATCGAGGCAACCGAGTCGCCGGTGTCGATTTTGCTCGACATCGAGTCGTCCGACCAGTCGTTATAGTTTACGACCATCTTGTCGACACCGAGCTCGCTAAGCTCGTCGACGATGTCCGAGGCGTCGTCAAACCTTGTATAAGCGGTCTTTAATGCGACCGGGATACCGAGGATTGACTTCGACTTGCGGGTTCCGCCGTAGAAGTCGACATAGAGCGAAGGCTCGGAGGCGCCTTCCTTCTTGGTGAGGCCCTTTTCTTCGATGAGGTAGTTGCGGTATACGTCGGCGATTTCACCGACGGTGACCTCGCTGCCCTTTGCGTTTACGGGGTAATAGTCGACACCGATTTTATCGACGCCGATTGTACCGTCGCCCTTTTCGAGAACTATGATTGCCGACGAGTCGCCGGTCATGTAGTAGTTGTCGGTCGAGCGGATTGTGAACGAGAAGTAGCAGCTGTTGTACCATGAGTTGTCGTTCTTTGAATAGGCGACCGAAGCGTGTGCGTCACAGAAGGTGTCGCCCGAGGAGGCTATCATCACAAGACCGTGGTCGCCCTTTACCATCGCCATAACAGGGAGATAAGCCTGTTCGGTCATGTCGGGCTCGACCTCCTTGACCTGGGTGATGTCTCTGCCGTAAACGGTCTGGGAGTAGTCCGAATAGGTGCCCTTGCCGTTGTTGAAGTTGATAACCGCGCCCGAGCCGTCGGGGATAAGCATATATCCCTCTTCGGTCGGCTCCGCGGCCGCCATATAGGGCAGAAGCGAGATGTCGGTGAGGATAATGGTGTCGCTCGTCGCCTCGGTGTCGTCCTTGACGTCTTCCTTATAGCCGTTGGTCTCCTTGATTTCGCTCGTCTTGATGTAGACGCTCATGTGGTCGTCTTCAAGAATGAAGTATACCGGAACGGTGGCGCTCGCGGTCCTTAAGCGATAGGTGACCTTTAAGCCGTTGTCGACGGTGTCGAACTTGGTGTTGCCCTTATCGGTCGACTCGCGGTAGGAATAGAGGAAGGCGTTCGAGGTGATAAGGTCGGTCGCGTTGCCGTATTTATACGAGAGGTTGGACATACGGTTCTGCTTGAGGTTGTTACGGCTTGTGGCGTCGTCGAGCATCGCGTTAATCGGGTTGGTCCAATAGATGTCGCCCGAATCCTTGTCGTAAAGACCGATGCGCTCGAGGGTGTTGTCCTCGACGCCGGGGTTGTAGTAGAGGATAAAGCGGTCGTTTTCGGCGGCGATTTCGCACCCTGCGATTGCCTCGTCGTCGGTTATGTATTCATAAGACTCCTCTTCCTCTTCGTCTCCCGATGCCGCGGAGGAATCCCCCTCGGCGGCGGAGGCGTCGGCTGTTTCGTCATCGGCGGCAGCCGGCACCGCCATTGATATGAGCATTGCCGCTACAAGCAGGCAAGCCAGTAATTTCAGAAATACACTTTTCATAATTTACTCACTTTCTGCCTTGTCAGCTTCTTACTCGATAGAGTATTTCGGTGTAGATTGTCGCGAAGAAAACGTATACCTGCTGGAAGAGGGACATTATAAGCGCGAGGAGCACGAGTATAATGAGCATTCCGAGGACCGTGCATATCATCGTGACGATTGTGACGGTAAAGTTGTATTGGTGGCAGGCCTTCATTCCGAATACCATCAGTATCACCGACCACCAGAGACCTACGAGATAAATCGCGTTGTACCAGATGCTCTCGTCAAGGGTCAGGCCGTATGAAATAGCGGTCGAGAGGAAGTTGCCGACGATGTAGGGCACAAGGGCATATGCGGAATAAATGGCGACTCTTCTCATATTTCCTTCGCCGTCAAACAGTGTGCAAAGACTCCAGTTCGCGACCACCCATGTCGCATAGTACGCAACCGACTGTACAAGTATCGGGACGATATTGAAGATGTCGGAATAAGCGCGGGTGTTATAGGCAAAGCCGCCGTATCTGGAGGAGAATACCTGTGAGGCAAAGAGCAGGAACACGATGAAGAACGCGATTTTCAATGAGCCCGCTTTCTTCCATCTCATGTCTTCAAACCCTTCGGTCGGGTGGAAGACAACGTGTTTGACCCATTGCCAGGGTTTCATGTCGTACAGCATTTATTTTTTGCCCCCTTTCTTAGTGCTCGCAACAATGTTCGAGATAATCTTCTTGCCGCCCTCGGCTATCTTTCCGACGCCGGTGGCGATAAGCTTCTGGGGAATCTTGCCCTTTTTCTTGAGTATCTTGATGATGACGAGTATGACGATTATAATCAGGATTATGATTACATAGAGCGTGAAGTTGTTTCTTAAGGTTTCCTGACGGTTGGCCTCGAATGCTCTGTCATATTCGTCGGCGTCGAACGAAAGCTTTGAATACTTGATGGCGCCCTTATAGTCGTCCTGGTTGTAAAGGGCCTTGGCGGTGCCGATGAGAGCCATATAGTATCCGCCGTCGCGCTTAAGGACCTCCTGCCAGATGTCATAGGCTTCTTCGTAAAGACCCTCGTTGTGGAGCGCGATTGCCTCGTGGACATATCTTCCGAATTCGGTCAGGCCGAAGACGGTTATGTCGCAGTTTCTTCCGTCGAGGACGTAAATCTTATCGTCATAGGTCTCGATTGCGTTCGGGTTGTTGAAGCCGCCGCGCTGCTCCTCCTGGTCGAATCCGCAGATGAGAAGCTGGTTGCAGCGCTCGTCGTACTGGAATACGCGCCCCGAGGTGTAGTCGAGAATGTTGATGAAGTGGTCGTCCGAAATTGAGATATCGGTGAGACGGGTGGCATATGTCGTGCCGTTATAGGTAATCGAAACCTGGTCGCCGAAGGAGTCGTTGTCGGCGGTTCTTTCGAGAATGTTATATCCCGCCGGATTGAGCTTCTTGACCGCGTCGGTCGTGGTGTTCGCGACCTCGGTTACGGTGTAGATAAAGCCCTCGTCGTCGATATCGAAGTTTGCGTATTCAACAGGGGTCGCCCTCTCGATTGACGCAAGCTGTGAATCCGAGGCGATTTTTCTCCAGATTCGGTTTCTGATGACCGTCGCCGTAACCTCAACGCGGTTGGCGCCGTAGAATCCGAGGAACGAACCCGCTTCGGAGAACATGATTGCTCCCTTGTTGACCGCGGGGCAGATGACGTATACGTTCTTTGCCGAGTCGACGACGACCTTTGTGCAATAGAACGACTGGGTGTCATAGAGCGCGCTCTCGGGGCGGTAGTATTCGGTCAGGATTCTCGCCGAGGTTTTCGTCTCTTCGACGCAGCGGACGATGCGCTGATTGTCTCTGTCGGCGATATACATCTCTCCGTCGTGGTCGACGAATATTCCGTAGGGCGCCTTAAGCTCGTCGGCATCGACCTCGACGGTGTTGCCCTCTTCGTCGGTTACGGTGTGCTTAGAGGTGGAGCCGGGGAAGTATTTATAGCACGCGAGAAGGTTGAAGTTGATATCGGTCTTGATGATTCTGTTGTTTCCGGTATCACAGATATAGATGTCGCCGTTGTCGGCAAAGAAGAAGTCCTTCATGTCCGACATTGTCGTCGGCTCGTTTTCGCTGATGAAGAATTCGCTCTCGGGGTCGGCAAGCTGTGACAGTCCGATTCTCGTTGAATCGGCGGTGTCGATAACTTCATAGCCCGCCTGTGACGGAACGGCATTCCACCAAGCGTCGTAGTTATAGGTTGTATACGGGTCCACCGCGCTGACCGCTGTACACATCAGCGTTGCCGCGGCCACAACGGCGACCAGCACACAAAGAAGCTTTTTTATTTTCATTGTAATCACCGCTTATCACCTTTCTGTTTATTTTTAAACTGTGTCTTAGTCCTTCATACCCGAGTTGGCCATGGTCTCCATGACGTTGCTCTGTGCGATAAGGAATATGACAAGCGGAGGAATCATCAGCACAACGGCAGAGGCATAGATGATACCCTGACGGGCGATACCCGAAGCCGCAAGCTGTGTCATGATGGTCGGGAGGGTCTTAAGGCTCTCCTTATATACCAGCGCGCCGCCCTGTACGTTCCAAGCGCCTTGGAAGACGAAGATGATAAGTGTCGCGATAGCGGGCTTCTGGTTGGGGATAACAACCTGCCAGCAGGTTCTGAATGCTCCCGCGCCGTCGACCTTCGCCGCGTCGATAATCGCGTCGTTGATGGTCGACATATTCTGTCTCATAAGGTACAGACCCATCGACGTCGCGACATTCGGGAGAATCAGCGCCCAATAGGTGTTGATCATACCCATCTTTGCCATGATGACGAACTGCATAATCCATGTGGCGGTTGAAGTGAAGAGCATGGATATAACTATAAGCTGGTTTGCGAATCTGTATCCCGGGATATTCGGGCACTTCGAGAGGACGTATGCACAGCAGCAGACCACGAAGACGTGCATCACAGTGATGACAACCGTGATGAATACCGAGTTGAACACATATCTCGAGAACGGAACCCAGAGGTTTCCGGCGACCTTAAACAGATTCGAGAAGTTTTCTCCCGTGGGATGCATAACATAAAGCTTTGGCGGGAAGATGAAGAGCTCGCTTATCGGTTTCAGCGACTGTACAATCGAATACCACAGCGGGAACACCATGAACAGTCCGAGAAGCGTTAGGAGAAGTCCGATGCAGATATCTCCGCCGAGAGAGCCGTTAATGTGCTTTCCCTTTGACTTCTTAACCCTTGCCTTTTCAATGTCGCCCTTTTTCTTCTGACGCTTTCTCAGCTTTTTAAGCGCCTTTTCGTTGGCGGCTTCCAAAGAATCCATCGTCGGATTCTTTACAGCGGTTTCAGCCATTATCTTTCCCCTCCTTTAGTCCGTGTATTTGCTGAGCACTCTTCTGATGACCTGGTTCGTTATAAGCATCACCGCGAAGAGGACGAAGCATATTGCCGAGGCGTAGCCCATCTCATATCTGATTGAGCCGTAGTCGTTTGCGTGGTTCATAATAGTATGTACCGCGTAGTCGGTGGACGGCAGACCGCAGAGCTGCTGTCCGACGGTTCCGACAGTGAACGCTCCCGAAATCGCGAGAACGGCGGCGAAGAGGAGCGACGGTCCCATCGCCGGGATGGTGATGGTAAAGAGCTCCTGGAACCTGTTCTGAATTCCCTCGATAGCTCCCGCTTCATAGAGCGCGGTATCGATTCCCTGGAATCCGGCGCGGAGCGCAAGGAAGCCGGCGCCCATCGACATCCAGAGCTGTACGATGATGACGACGGTCATCATGTAGCGCGTATCGGTAAGCCACTGTTTTGCTGAATTGATGATTCCGAAGTCCATAAGAACCGAGTTGAGGTAGCCGTATGAGTCGCCCGAGAATACGAGCTGCCAGATGACGTATGCCGACGGGGTCATGGACGGGGCGTAGAACACGAAGGTGAATACAACCTTCAGGACCGGGTTCATCTCGTTGATGAGCCAAGCGAGGATAAAGCTCAGCACATAGGAGAAAGGACCGGTGAATATCGCGAAGATAAGCGTATTCTTAATCGCGATAAGGAAGACGTCGTCGTTCACGAAAAGGGAATAGAAGTTTGTGAGTCCGATGTATCTCGGGAACTGTACGAGGTTAAAGGATGTAAGTCCGAGAGGCAGCGACATGACGACCGGAATGATGGTGAAGAACGCGAAGAGCGCGAAGAACGGGAGCATCATCCAATAGCACGCCTGATTCGCTTTCATCAGGTGGAGCGTATAATGGAACTTGCTCTCTGTGTTAATCGGCTTGACCGAAGTCTGCTCTTTAGCTTTTGCCATTTTTAAATCCTCCCTCCTTTATTGTTCCTCGGGAACTTCGATGCCGAGCTCCTCGAGTTTTCTGATGATTTCGTCGTTGATGTCCTTGTTGTACCAGGCGAGGGTATCGCGCGGGTTGCTGGACAGGTTGACGGTCTCTCTGAATGCGTTGGTGATGTTTCTGGTGACGATATATGTCGCCGGAATGATGTCGATATCGACGGTGTTCTGCATCTGCTCCCTGATGGTGTTGAGCTCGGTCTGGCTCCATGCGAGCTGCTCGAGAGCTTCATAGTTTGCGGTCTCAAAACGTCCCATAGGGCCGAGGAGAGCTTCAATCGAGCGTCCGTACTCGGACTGAATATCGGCGCTGGTGAACCACTTGATGAGCTCCCAGGCGTTCTTTCTCTGCTCCTCGTTGAGCTTCGAGAAGATGACCGCGCCGGCAGACGAGGAGGTCGTCGCGTGACTTACTGTTCCGTCGTCGTTGACGGTGCCGGGAATCGGCTCGAACTCCCAGAGTCCGCGGATTTCGGGGGCAGCCATGTAGAGCTGGTTATAGAAGGTGTATCCGGTGATGATAATCGGATATTCACCGGTACGGAATCTCGAGAACTGGTCGAAGACCTGTTCAAAGCTGTAGGTGGTATAGAACTTGGTCCAAAGCTCGAACGCCTCGACTATCTCCTGATTGTCGAAGATGGTGGCGGTCTTGGCCTGGTTGTAATATCCGAGACCTCTCTGGACTACGAAGGTTCCGAAGACGTCGAAGTTGAAGCCGACGCCGAGGTTGCTTCTCTGGAGGGTCGGGAGCATGTCGATAAGCTCATCCCAGGTGTCCGGGCCCTTGTCATATCCGAAGGACTGCAAAACGTCGGTCCTTGCGAACATCATCGAGAACATCTGTGAAATCGGGAGGCCGTAAACGCCGTCCTGATATTTATAAAGTGTCATGACGTTCGGAGCGAAGCGCTTGATGACGTCCTGATAGTCCGGGAACTGCGAGATATCGACGAGGCAGTCACGGGCAGCGAGCTGAATCGGGAGGTCGCCGCCGACGAAGAGGACGACGTCCGGACCCTTGCCCGCAAGGGTGGATTCAAGGATACCGCCCTGTACGAGATTGATGTTTACCGGGATTCCGGTGTCGGCGACAAAGTACGAGTCGACGAGCTCCTTGACTATCTGCGCCTGGTCGCGTCCGAGGGATACCCAGACGTTGAGGGCGGCCTTGTTTTCGTCCGAGAGGACGTCATAGTCCTCGAAGAAGGAGCCGATAAAGGACTGGAAGCTGAACTTGAGCTGTTTGAAGAAGTTTTCTTTTATCGGGCTGAATTTCTGGTCCGCGGAGGCAATCTCTATCATGTCAACCTCAAGAGCCTGACTCCTGTAGTCCGCCATCCACTGCGAAAGGGACGAGATGTTGTCCTTAAGCTGTCCGAGGCAGGACGGGATATCGTCGGGTCTCTTTACGAGTCTGTCGAGCAGTTTTGCCATCGTTTCGAGCGAAACGGCTTCGGTACCGGCGGTACCCGCGAGTGTTTCAACCTCGGACTTGATGTCTCTCAGCTGCTGCGCATACTTCTCGAAGTCCTCGATGATGCCCGGAATCTGATTCTGAATCATATAGGTGTTGTATTCGTCGGGCGAAGGACCGGTAATCTGGAGAATCTGACGGTAATAGCTGTTGAGGTAATAGACGACGTCGTCGAGGCGGCGCATTATGCTGCCGATTTCGCCCGGCATTGCCTCGAGCATGATGTTGTGGTCGCCGGCTTCAAGCCAGAAGTAAAGGGTATTCCCCTCGGCGTCCGAGGGAACGACGCAGTCCCAGGTGGTGGAATAGTAGAACTTAATCTGTTCCGCTTCTTTACAGGGGACCTCGCCGTCGATATAGAGCGTTCTGTTGGAATAAAGACCTCTCATCTGGTCCTGCTTCGAGCGGATGCCGAGCTTTACCCAGCCGTCCTTATCCATATGGAAGTCCCAGCTTATGTACTGACCCGAGGTCTTCCAGTTTTCCTTTCCGATGGTGTTATATACCATCTTCGAGGCGGAGCCGCCGGTCGGCGAAGTGAGGTATGTGGAACGGTCATAGGTGGGGTAAAGGGTGACGTCCGAAGCGCTCGCCGGGGTCTCGCCCTCGAGGGTGATGAGCACGCCGGTGGTCTGCGATGCCTTGGACTCGTCGGTGGTGACGGTGTCGGTCGCGGAAAGCGGCTCGACCTCCTCGGGATTGCAGAAGGTAATCTTTTCAATCGCGAATCTCGCCTTTTCTGAGGTGAGGGTGATTGTATGGCTTCCGGCGGTGAGGTAGAACCCTAAGGGTCCGCTGAAAAGTCCGTCGGAGTCCTTTACATAGGTACTCTGCCAGGTGAGCTCTTCTTCGAGAGTCGGGCGAATCTGGTTTCCATGAGAGTCGACCCTGAAGCCGCGGTTGCCGTTTTCGTCATAGACGAAGGTCTTTTCGGCGCCGACCCAGACCTTGCTGAGCTCAACGCCGCGCTCCGCGGTGTCGAAGGGATATTCTCCGTCAATCATGACGCCGAACTGAATGTTGTTCGCCGAGCCCGCCAGAGCGTAATAGTCAATCTTCATACCGTAGACTCCCGTCTCGGGTACGTTGACCTCAAACTCGACGGTTCCGCCCTGATTGTTCCAGATAAGAGCCGTTCTGCCGTCGATTTCGCCGACCTCGGCTCCCGAATCGTCGGAGGCATAGGTATAGTCGGCGCCGTTGATGACGGCTTCTGTCTTGGGTCTTGGGTCGCCGGCATGCTTATCGTAATAAGTGCCGTAGGTGCGCTCTCTGTTTTCGTCGGCAAGCGTTTGTGCCGAAGTGTCCTTCGACGCAGCCGGTTCGTCGGCAGCATTGCCGTCGGCGAAAACAGGTGCCAGTGCCGGCACTGTCATCACTAAAGCAATAACGAGCGATGCAAGACGCCTGAACATTTTGTCTTTCACTGTGAATCCACCTTTCCGTTGCAAACTGAATGATATATGTTTTCCAAATGGGTTAAAAAAGATGTTTATTCGGCCTTGCGGATATAAATCCGCTCATTCTCGGCATCGAGGTCGGCCTTGACCTTTGCGCCGCCCTTGATGTCAAGCGCTTCAAGATAGTCCTTCGGGAGCTGGAGCCTTCCGGTCCTGTCGAGGACGATAAGCTCCTCCGAAGCCTCTTCGGGGACTTCGCCTTCGTCCCACCCCGACGTCTCGGACATTATTTCGGCGTGTGATTTCTTGATAATCTCGCTCGATGTCCGTCCGTCGCGGATTGCGACGACTCTGTCTATCTGTTTCGCAAGCCTTAGGTCGTGGGTGACGATTACAACCGTCACTCCGCGGTTTTTGTTTATGTCCTTAAAGACCTGTAACAACTGGTCCGAGGTTTTCGTATCGACCGAGCCGGTCGGCTCGTCTGCCAGGAGTATGACCGGGTCGTTCGCGAGGGATATCGCAATCGCGACCCTTTGCTGTTCTCCGCCCGACATCTGGTCGAGGCGGGAGTTGATTCTGTTCGACAGACCGACGGCGTCGAGCAGCTCAAGCGCCTTTTCGCGGCGCTCCTTCTGCCCCTGAAGGAGCATCGGAAGCTCGACGTTCTGTACCGCCGTGAGGTATGGGACGAGGTTTCTCGCGTTATTCTGCCACACAAACCCGACGGTGTTGCGCTTATATATCATGTAGTCCTCTTCGGTAAATTTCAAAAGGTTTCTGCCGTTCACGGTCAGGCTTCCGGCCGACGGCTTATCGAGTCCGCCGAGCATATTCAGAAGGGTCGACTTTCCGCTTCCCGACGTTCCGACAATCGCGACAAGCTCGCCGCGCTTAATCTGTAAATCAAGGCCCTGTAGCGCCACGACCTCGACCTTGTCGGTCTTGTATATCTTAACGAGGTTCTCGCACTCAATCGCGTATTCCGACTCGGCGGCAAGCTCCTGTTCGTGCTCGAGCTTCTTCTTTTTCTTTTTAGTCAACGATTTCACCGTCCTCAAGCGTATAAACTCGGTCGGCAATTTCAAGAAGACTTACGTCGTGAGTCGTCATGACAATCGTCATGTGCTCGTCGAGAACAAGCCTCTTGAACAGCTCTACAATGTGGTGACTCGTGCCCGAATCGAGCTCGGCGGTCGGCTCGTCGGCAAAGATTATCTTCGGCTCATGTGCAAGAGCGCGCGCAATCGCGACCCTTTGCTGCTCGCCGCCCGAAAGCTCTCCGGGGCGGTGGTCCATTCTCTTTGCGAGTCCGACCTCTTCAAGACACCTCTTTGCGCGCTCCTCGCGCTTTTTTTCGTCAAATCCCGCGAGCCTCAGTCCGAAGTCGACGTTTTCATATGCCGTCATCGAGCTCATCAGCGCGACCGACTGGAACACAAACGCCATCTTGTACCGCCGGATTTCGTCCCGCTTGGCGTCCGAGAGCTTTGTGATGTCCTCGCCGTCGAAGAAAACCTCGCCCGAGGTCGG
Organism: uncultured Clostridia bacterium; assembly: GCA_947625375.1. Taxonomy (GTDB): domain Bacteria; phylum Bacillota; class Clostridia; order Oscillospirales; family Ruminococcaceae; genus Faeciplasma. The sequence goes on from CANQOC010000013.1 coordinate 26,247, forward strand.
ACGGTCGAGCGCGCCGAGCATGTTTATAAGTGTGGTCTTTCCGGAGCCGGACCGGCCTTTCAGTATGGTCAGACGCCCCTCGGCGACGCTCATGTCTATTCCCTTTAGTGCGTGCACAACGCTGCCGTCGCCGATGACAAAATCCCGGGTCACGCCCTTTGCGGTCAAAAGTTCTGCCATTATTCCTCCCGCGGGTTTTGTGCAATATGCACAATTCACCCCGCTTTGACGCATAAACGACTCTAAGCAAATACGCATTCCGACAAATCGCGGAAGTTGTATTTGCTCATAATCAAAAGCTATTCGGTTGAGATATCTCTTTTGTGTTATTGATATTATACCAAAGTGAACGCGCGGTGTCAAGTCCAAACGCACATTTTTCACAAAAAAATCTTGCCTTCGGACAATTTTTCTATATATGGTGCCCCGACGGTTTTCGATATCAAAATTTAGTCAAATTTCTGCCCTCTGACTATCCGACTTCTGCCTTCTTTATGTGTCGCCCGGACACATAAAAGCACCCCCGCACCGTCTGCATCAGTGCGGGGGTTTTTAACCGTATTAGCGGTTTATCCTTCTTTTAATAGGAGGAATTAGTGCTTCTTGGAGACGACAGCCGCAGCAGCAGCAATCATCATCGGGACGAGAGCAAGAGCAACACCGGTAACAGGGTTCTGTTCGGGTTCTGCAGCAGGAGTCTCGTCAGCGCCGTCGTCGACGTTCATGTCGTCGCCTTCGGCGGGATCTTCTTCAGTGTCGCCCTGTTCCGTCGGCGGGTCTACTGTTTCGGTAGCAGCAGGAGCCTCGGGAATGAGGAGGTAGAGTCTCTTGGCATATGCAGGCTCAAGGTCAGCATCCTGATTGTAGGTCAGGTAAGCGATACCGTTGGCGATGCAGAAGTCCTTGTTGGTTACATAGGTCATAACAGTTGCAAGGTCAGCATCAGAGAGCTGTCTTGAGTCAGTAGCTTCCTCGCCGGTAGCGGCGTTTTTGAAGGTGGTGCCTTTATAAGCCTTGATGAGACCCATGAGCATTGTAAGGGTGTCATAGTTCTCGAGATAAGCGTTCGGGTCGGTCATACCGCCGGCAGCGTATCTAACCTGTTCGCCGTCGTACATAACCTTATCGCCGTAAGCCCAGCCGAGCTTGCCGAGAGAACCGGAACCGTACATGTTGAGGTCGAGAGGAGCGTTGGCATAGGTACCCCAGTCAATGCTGTAGCGGAGAGGAGAAGCCATGATGGAGTTGTATCTGTCGAAGAGGGTGATGTTCTCGAAGATAACGAACTCAACATTGCTCCAGCCGTAGGTCGAATCGTTCAGATACTGAATCGGAACGTCGAATTCGAGCTTTTCGGCCTTGCCGTTGATGGTCTGCTCGGTGATATACTTTCTGGAACCGGTGTAGTTGAAGATGGTCTCAGAAGTGCTGGAGCCGTCGAATGCCCAGAGGCTGTAGGTTGCGCCGCCGTTTACGGCATCGTAGAGCTCGACAACGAGCTTAACGGTGTCGGAAGCAGAGGAAGCGATAGCAGCTCTGTTAGCAAGGGTGTGGTCCCAAACGATGGGGTGAGTGGCAAAGTGGTCGTAGTTGTAACCTCTATTGCCGAACCAGTTGCCGGCGCTGATGTTGTTTCTGTCGGCGGTGTGCTCAAGGTATCTGGTGGTCCAGTCGCCGGAAGCCCAAGCGTAACCCTGATTTACAGCACCGGTAACAGTGTTCTCAACGATCTGCGGGTTCATGCTGGTGAGGTAGAAGTGAGAGCCGTTGATTTCGTTGCCGTCGGCATCGTAGAAGATAACGCCGCAATCATAAGCGTTGTCTTTATTGAGGTCACGGGAACCGTCGTCTCTCATGTGGTCGACGTCAACCTGTGCTCCATAGTGGCCGGCAGTCTGAACAGTACCGGTAACTCTGATGGAGGTGATGCCGCCGAAGACAGCAGTCTGCGGAACAGTGGTGGAGCCGGAAACAGAGTTGTAGTTCTGACCGACTATACCGAAGTAGACACGGTGGGTAGAGGTGTTAAGGCGCGGGTTGTTGGCCGCAATAGCCTCGGGAGTCCACCATTTTGCCTTGTACTCAGCGTTGTCGTTAGAGCCGACAGACTTCTGGGATTCAAGGGAGTATTCCTGACCCGCAACGATAACGGACCAGTTGATGGTGCTGCCCGAAACGTTATCGCCAACAGCGCGGGGAAGAGTGAGCTCGAAGTAGCTGCCCTGAGTCATATAGCCGTAAAGGCCGGTAACAGGGATATCGAGAGTGATGGTCTTGGACGAATACTTGTAAACATCGTCGTAAACAAGGCCGTTTCCGTCAAAATACGGGACACCGGTTTCATCGAGAACGAGCGGATAAAGCGGGATCTCGACGTCGGCGAAAGCGGTGATAGCCATTGCAGAGAGGGCTATCATGACAGCCAGAACGGCTGCCAAAATTTTCTTTGCCATAGTGATTTTCCTCCTTTAAAATTTAGGATATGGTTTTCATCCCTATACGGGTATAGGAATTTTGGTTTGTCTCGGGAATCCAAGACATAAGCAGTATAACATCATTTCGCGGAATTGTCAACCCTTTTCCAATTTATTTTGAAAAAAGTACCGCGATGAATGTAAAAACCGCTGTCTTTGCTTCCCGCTGTCTAAATAGTGTCATCTGTCCCGCAAATTGTTTCAAAGAATTTTTGTTTTTCTCAGATTTAGCGATTCTGCACAATGGCTTGCGGGACAATATGTCTATTTTGCATAATCAACTGCGCGGGATTCGCGGATAAGGTTGACCTTAATCTGTCCGGGATAGTCCATTTCGTCCTCAATCTTCTTCGAGATTTCTCGCGCGACGATGACCATCTGTTCGTCGTTGACCTTTTCCGGAATCACAAGGATTCGGACCTCGCGCCCGGCCTGGATTGCGAATGATTTTTCGACGCCGTCGAAGCTCGAGCATATTTCTTCAAGCTTTTCGAGGCGCTTGATGTAGTTTTCAAAGTTTTCGGAGCGCGCCGCGGGTCTTGCCGCCGAAATCGCGTCGGCCGCCTGTACAAGCGCGGCAATCACGCTGTGACACTCGACGTCGCCATGATGCGCCTCGATAGCGTGAATGATGTCCGGCGACTCCTTATATTTTTTGCATACGTCGACGCCGATTTGGACGTGTGACCCTTCGATTTCGTGAGACAGCGCCTTTCCGATGTCGTGCAGAAGACCGGCTCTGCGGGCGAGCGTCGGGTCGACGCCGAGCTCCGAAGCCATCATTCCGGCGAGGTGCGCGACCTCGATTGAGTGGTTCAGGACGTTCTGACGGTAGCTGGTGCGGTAATGCAGGCGCCCGATGAGCTTTACGAGCTCGTGGTTGAGTCCGTGGATATTCGCCTCGAGGATTGCCCTCTCGCCCTCGGACTTGATGACCTGTTCGACCTCGCGCCTTGCCTTGTCGACCATTTCCTCGATGCGCGTCGGGTGGATTCTTCCGTCCTGAATAAGCTTTTCAAGCGCAATTCTCGCGACCTCGCGTCTTACCGGGTCGAAGCAGGACAGGGTGATTGTCTCGGGTGTGTCGTCGATGATGAGGTCGACGCCGGTGAGCTGTTCGATTGCGCGGATATTTCTTCCCTCGCGTCCGATGATTCGTCCCTTCATCTCGTCGTTCGGAAGCGGGACAACGCTTACCGCAGACTCGGAAACCTGATCCGCGGCGCATCTTGCGATTGCGAGCGAGATAAGCTGTCTCGCCTTTGCCTCACATTCCTCCTTCGCCTGCTGCTCATATGCCAGAATCTTGACCGCCTTTTCGTGGACAAGGTCGTCCTCAAGCTGTTTTAAAAGGTATTCCTTAGCCTGTTCGACGGTGAACTGTGAAATCCGCTCGAGCATCTCAATCTGGCTCATGCGGACCTTTTCGGCCTCGGCGAGCTTTTCGTCCGCCTGATTCAGCTTCTGCTGGACAAGGTCGTTCTTTCGGTCGAGATTGTCGAGCTTCTTGTCGAGGGTCTCCTCCTTTTGCTGGATGCGTCTTTCCTGTCTCGAGACCTCGGTGCGGCGTTCCTTAATTTCGCGTTCGGCTTCCTGCCGCGCTTTATATATCTCGTCCTTGGTCTCAATCAGCTTTTCCTTTTTGAGTGAATCGGCGTTTTTCTTGGCTTCCTCGACGATGCGCTCGGCCTCTTGCTCCGCCGAACCGATTTGTGCTTCTGCTTTTTCTTTTCTATCATTATAGCCGCGCTTATAGAGGATAAAACCCGAAACAACGGCACCTATGACGGCGGTGACGACGGCTATAAGCAGTGTTACCCAAATAGGTATCATTGACATTTCTCCTTTCATTGAAATTTTAAAATCTATCGCAATAGGATAAGATTAGAATCATATAAGCATAATAATGCAATATACAGATATTATTGTATACCGATTTCACAGGATTGTCAAGAATTTTTTTGCACGGTAGTAGTTAGAGAATAGTTGTTAGTAGTTAGTTGTTAGTATTTGGCAAATATGTACGCATATGGTCCTATTGTGCTTAAAATGTTTATTGTGCACGCTGTTAGAAGTTAGAAGATAGAGGATAGAAGTTAGAAAGTGCATGGGACAAAATGCGCAAAATGCGTGTAGTTGTTAGAGAATAGTTGTTAGTTGTTAGTATATGGTAAATAAAGGAAGTGCAGATAGAAGATAGTGTGTCAGAGGTCAGAGGATAGAAATTTGACGGATAAATAAAAAGCGCCTGACGGGCAACAGGCGGGTATTATTGACATTTTTCGAGCTATATGCTATAATCAGGCTTGCAGAGAGCCGTGGCGGCGAAGCCTCCGAAAAGGAGGTGTGTTTTATGGAGCAGTTGATTTTATACATCATACTCGCATTTATTCTCTTAGAGATTTTAAAAACCATAAAAAAGTAACCGCCAGACTTTGACACGGTGGCGGTTGCTTTTCTTTAAAAAACCAAAACTATGCTGAGCCGTTCGGCTCTCTGTGTTTTTATTATAACACGCGGCATTGACTTTGTCAAGTGCCAATAAAAAATAACCGCCGAGCTCTTCCAAAGCGGCGGTTGCTTTATGCAGTTGACTTAATTGGCGAGCCGTTCGGCTCTCTATACTATTATTATATCACGTCCGTCCCCGTCTGTCAACAGGCAGGCGGATTTAGATGATAGAGCGTTAGAGGTTAGATGTTAGAAACTGGAAAGAAAACATTCCGAAAATGTCGAAAATGTCGATAATCCATGGAAGTGAAAAATTAAAGTCCAAAGGCTTTCGCACTATAATATACTAAAGTTATTATTGCTTTTATACTGACACGCATAATCGACATAATCAGCATAATCGACCCGAAAATGTCGAAAATGTCGAAAATTCATAAACCATAAATGCCAAATTATACTTTAATACATTATACCGCAAAAGTGATAGCTTCGTTTTTGTCTTTGAAGTTTCATGCACAATAGACATTTTAAGCACAATAGGACCATATGCGCCCATATCTGCCAAATACTAACAACTAACAACTATTCTCTGACAACTACATGCACTTTGCACATTTTGCGCATTTTGTGCGCTACAGAAACACAAATTCTCGAATTGTCTTCCACTTATGGACACAAAATCTTTTTTCATGAATTATCGACATTTTCGACATTATCGAAAGACACTTTTCAAATTTTGTCCTCCGCAGGAAGACAAATATCCCGCCTCTATCCTCTAATCATCTATCTTCCAACTTCTACTTGACATTTTGCCCCGGCTGCGGTATAATGCAAAACGAACACGTTGACGGGGAAACCTGCCGCAGAAGCTTGAAGAGAGTGCCGCAAGGGTGTGAGCGGCGCAGCCGAAGCGGCAAGCGGCACCGCCCCCGAGTGCGCCCAATCAGCGCCGGACCCGCCGTTATCCGGGACAGTTGAGTTACAAATCCGGGTGGAACCGCGGCAATTTAAGCCGCCCCGCGAGCAGAAATGCTTGCAGGGCGTTTTTGTTTCCCCGATGTCATCAGAGAGGAGGCCGTGCAGTGAACGATTTATTCGGCGGTTTATTCAGCCGCCCGCCCGAAAAAGTGATTTGCGGCGATTACTACTACGGCACCGACGCCGACGGCGACCAATTTATTGAAGACGACCGCGATTATTGGCTCGGCGGCAGATTCCGCAGCAGCTGGCAGTATAAGCAGCACGAAAGTCCCGTCCACGCGGAGATTTTCGGCGAGGTCCGAAGGCTGTTCTCCGATGTGTCCGCGCCGTTTCTGGAGATCGCATGCGGTCCCGGAATGGGTCTTGCACCGATAATTTTGGGAAGCAACCCGCGGCTCGGCTGCTTGGCGACCGACGCCTGCTCAATACTCATTGAGTCCTGGCGCGAGTATATTGACAAGAATCTTCGCGATTTTAATATCGGCCTCGCCCAATTCAGCGTCATGGATATCCCGCTTGCCGACGGCGCTTTTGAAAATGTCACAAGCTATATCGGGGTCTCTTCGACGAGGTCGGGCAAAGAGGGTCAGATAAAAGCGCTGACCGAAATCCACCGCGTTTTAAAGGACGGCGGCCGGTTTGTCGCCATCGAAAGCGACGGCTGGGCGGATGTCGAAGCGGTCAAAAGGGTATATGCCTCGTGGAATCCGCCGCTCTGGAAGCCTTATGACGACGAACCCGGCGAAACATGGAAAGAGAAGTTTATAAGATGCGGATTTGAAATCGAGTCCTGCGATAAGTCGTACTATCACAGATGGGATAAAACCGACAACGAATTCGGCGAGCAGGCCGAGCGCGTCGGTATCGAAATAGGCGACATCACGACGCTGTATGTTCTGAGAAAAGTTTAATACTATATAAATAGGAGGATACACATGAAAGTAATCTATTCAAACGGCACTGTCGGCGAGTGCGCACCCGAGGAGGAGCTCCATATTCTTCGGCACTCCGCCGCACACATCATGGCACAGGCGATATCCCGCCTCTATCCCGAGGCAAAGTTCGCCTACGGGCCCGCAAACGAAACCGGATTCTATTACGACGTCGACCTCGGCGACCGCACCGTCGGCGAAGAGGACCTTTCGGCAATCGAGGCCGAGATGAAGAAAATCGTCAAGGAAAATCTCCCGATTCGCCCGTTCATTCTCCCGCGCGAGGAGGCCGTCGCATATATGAAGGAGCGCGGCGAGAAGTATAAGGTCGAGCACATCGCCGACCTCCCCGAAGACGCCGTCATCAGCTTCTATAAACAGGGCGACTATGTCGACATGTGCGTCGGACCGCACCTCACATACACCAAGGCGCTTAAGGCGTTCAAGCTCACCGCCGTCTCGGGCGCATACTGGAAGAACAACAAGGACAACAAGATGCTCACAAGAATAAAGGGCATCGCGTTCCGCACTCAGCAGGAGCTCGACGACTACCTTAAGCTTCTCGAAGAGGCCGAAAAGCGCGACCACCGCAAAATCGGCAAGGAGATGGGTCTGTTCATGCTCGCCGAGGAGGCGCCCGGCTTCCCGTTCTTCCTCCCGAAAGGAATGGCAATCAAGAACGCGCTCATCGACTATTGGCGCGACATTCACACCCGCGACCACTATGTCGAAATCCAGACCCCGATGATTATGAACCGTCACCTTTGGGAGACCTCGGGGCACTGGGACCACTATAAGGACAACATGTATTCGACCGTCATCGACGACGAAATCTATTGCGTAAAGCCGATGAACTGCCCCGGCGGAGTCATGGTATATAAGTCGCAGCCGCACTCATACCGCGACCTTCCCATCAGAATGGGCGAGCTCGGACTTGTCCACCGCCACGAGCTTAAGGGCACTCTTCACGGTCTCTTCCGCGTCCGCTGCTTCACTCAGGACGATGCGCACATCTTCATGACCCGCGAACAGATTACCGACGAGATAATCGGCGTCGTGAACCTCATCGACGAGGTGTACAAAAAATTCGGCTTCAAGTATTTCGTCGAGCTTTCGACCCGCCCCGAAAACTCGATGGGTTCGGACGAGGACTGGGAGGCCGCGACGAACGGTCTAAAGCTCGCGCTCGAAAAGCTCGGTCTGCCGTATACGGTAAACGAGGGGGACGGCGCCTTCTACGGCCCGAAGATTGACTTCCACCTCGAGGACTCCCTCGGCAGGACGTGGCAATGCGGAACGATTCAGCTCGACTTCCAGATGCCGCTCAACTTCAACCTCGAATATGTCGACCAGAACGGCGAGAAGCAGCGCCCGATTATGATTCACCGCGTCGTCTTCGGCTCAATCGAGAGGTTCATCGGCGTCATCACCGAGCACTTTGCCGGAAAGTTCCCGACCTGGCTCGCACCGGTACAGGCGCGCGTCCTTCTCGTCTCCGAAAAGTGCGCCGACTACGGAAATAAGGTCTATGAGGCGCTGAGGGCGGCAAAGGTCCGCACCGAGCTCGACGACCGCAACGAAAAAATCGGCTATATGATTCGCGAGGCACAGGTTGTCGGCAGAATTCCCTATATGGTCATCGTCGGACAGAAGGAAGCCGAGGACGGCACCGTCTCAATCCGCCGCCTCGACACCACCGAGAACGTCACGATGAAGCTCGATGAGTTCGTCGAAAAAATCACCGCGGAAATCAGGGACAGGGTGTAATTGATGAAGCGCTCCCTCATATTAGAAGGAGCGCTTTTTAGAGGTTAGAGGTTGGAAGATAGAAGATAGAAGATAGAAGATAGAAAACATATGTCAGAAATCAAAGCTTTATCTTCTATCATCTAATCTCTAACTTCTATTCTTGACACTATCCCTGTTATATGATAAAATAATATAAGCAACACAATCGGAGGTGTTATTATGTGCACAGCAGCAACACTTAAAACCCGTGACCACTATTTCGGGCGGACGCTCGACTTCGACTTTTCATACAGCGAAACGGTCACCGTCACCCCGCGAAGCTTCCCCTTTAGGTTCCGCATGGCGGGCGAAATTCCGTCGCACTATGCGCTCATCGGAATGGCGTTCGTCGCCGGCGGATATCCGCTCTATTACGACTGCACCAACGAAAAGGGACTCTCGATGGCGGGACTCAATTTCCCGGGTTACGCCGAATATAAAGACCCTGTTGACGGAAAGGACAACATCGCGCCGTTCGAGTTTATCCCCTGGATTCTCTGCCGGTGCGAGACCGTCGGCGAGGCAAGGGCGCTTCTTGAGCGAATCAACATCGCGAACATCGACTTCAGTCCCGAGCTTCCGGCGTCGACGCTCCATTGGATTATATCCGACCGCGACTCGTCAATCGTCGTCGAATCGGTCAAAGAGGGACTAAAGATTTATGACAATCCCTTCGGAATACTCACCAACAGTCCGCCGTTCGACTTCCAGCTCCTTAATGTCGCGACATATCTCAACTGCACCCGCGAGGAGGCGGTCAACCGCTTTGCCGACGGCGTCGAAATAGTGCCGTTCAGCCGCGGAATGGGCGGATTCGGTATCCCCGGCGACCTTTCAAGCTCGTCCCGCTTCGTCAAAGCTGCGTTCACCAAGCTCAACACCGTCTGCGGCGACAGCGAAACCGAGAGCATCAGCCAGTTCTTCCACATTCTCGGCTCGGTCGCGCAGCAGAAAGGCTGCTGCCGCGTCGGAAAGGAGTTTGAATACACCATCTACTCCTCCTGCTGCAACACCGACAGGGGAATCTACTATTACACCACCTATGAAAACAGCCGGATTTCCGCCGTCGACATGCACCGCACCGACCTCGACGCCTCGGTCCTCACAAGCTACCCGCTGATTGAGGGTCAGCAGATTGAGTACCAGAACTGACAAAAACCCGCCCCGAAAGCCTTGGGGCGGATTTTTATATAAAAACCACTTCTTTGGGAGCACGCGGCATATAACACGTCTTTCCGACAGAATGTATTTTGTATATTTCAATTCTACCCCCCCCCCGCGAAAAAATGTCAAGGGGTTTTTGTTGACTTTACCGAATTATTTTACTGATGAAAAAACCGCCTCTTTCTTTGGCGAAAGAGACGGCTTCGTTTTTTATGAATCAGTCGGTGTACGCGAGCGCAAGCACCTGTAAATCGCACTTCGGTGTGTCCTCGGGGGCGTAGAATTCAATCCGGTACTCTCCGGCGCTGTATGAGCGGTTAAGCACGCCGACATACGGGCAGCTCCAGCCGCCGTCGACGAATTCGTCAAAGCTCTTTTCGCCGACAAGCTCGCCGTTGAAGTAGACCCTTGCGCAGAGGCTCTTGAAGCCGTCCGAACCCATCGCGGGGTAGACGACATATGCGCACTTGCCGGTGAACTCGAAGACGAGCGGCTCGTTGTTGTCGGAATATTCCTTCGTCCAGCCGTCGGAATAGTGGAAGCCGGTGCTCGCCTTGCGCCAAGACCCGAGCTGCGCCGGCTCGGTGTCCGAGTGCTGGAGCATATGCGCGTTGAGATAGAACATCGTGTTCATCGGGTCGTCCGGCATGACCGTGTCCTCGGCGGGCATTTCGGCGCGGTCAACCTCGTCATAGAAGTATGCGATAAAGTCGGCGACAACGGCGTTGCCGTCGGCGTTCGGGTGGGTATAGTCGCCCGAAAACTCGCTCCACTCCATCGCTCCGTTGTCGAAGAGATATGTAATCCCGTCGGCATAGCTTATCATCGGGAGGTCATAGTATGCCCCGATTTCCTTCTTCCAGTCCTGAGAGGTCCAACCCTCCTGCATTCTCGCGAAGAGAAGTATGATTGCCGGCTTTGTCTCATATGAGAGCGCGTCGCGAATCATTCCCTCGAAAGCCGATTTCATGTCGTCCTCGCCGCCGTCATTCACCGCAAATTCGATGAAAACGATGTCCGGCTGATGATTAAGCACGTCGTTCTCGAACCTCAGCGCGCCGAGCGTCGACGGCGTCCCCGAAATTCCGGAGTTGAAGTAGTGGACGTTATCGCCCTTGCCCTTTCCGAAGGTGTCCTTGAAATAGTTGAACGAGCGGTTCGCATAGCTCGTCTCGAGACCCTCGCCCTCGGTTATCGACCCGCCGATATAGACGATGTTGACGTCCTCGCCCGACCTCGCTTTTTCGATTGCTTTTTTGAGGCGATAGGTGTTCCCGAGCGAGGTCAGCGAAGTGATTTTAGCGTTGTTCATGTATTCCTCGCGCGAGCTCGGGCGGTCAATCCACTCGAGTCCCTCGCCCGAAGGCGCCGCGCCGCATGACGAAAACATTCCGAGCGACATCGCCGCGGTCAGCGCACAGATAAACAGCTTTCCGATTTTCATAATATAATGCTCCTTGAATTGAATTATTCTTCGGCACAGATTTTACCCTCCGCCGGTACGTCCACCGCGTCATCCACCGTGTCTATCCAAACCCCGTAGGCGACCTCAAAGGCGTTTTCGATTCCGTCGGGGAGGTTTTCCTCCTCCTTGACCGCTTTCATCGCGGCGGCAATCCGGCCGTTTTCCTCCTCCTCGGAGACGTGAACATCGAATTTGATTACGTTTTCGTCCTCCGAAACTCCCGCGCCGGACATAATGTCCTTGCAGCGGTCAAAGACGACGTCCTGCATATGGCGCAGCGCTTTCAGAGAGTAATTCAGGGTGACGAATTCGTAGTCGGTTCTTCCGGCAAGCAGGTTTTCATAGAAATCCCTGTCAGCGTCGGGAGTCAGTGCGATATAATAATAGTCCTCTTTCCCCGGCTCGACCCACGCGCCGGCATAGTCGTCCCGGATAATAACGCCGCCATCGCCGAAAACCGCGCGATAGAGTATAGTCCACGCGTTATCGATAACTTCATAGTCGGGTTTTTCCTCAACGCCGTTTTCATTCGGCACCGGAGCAGCGGAAGCGGCGACGCTCATGGCCGACGCGGCGGCAAGCGCGATTGCAAAAATAACGGTTAAAAGCTTTTTCATTTCAAATTCCTCCCGAAATTTATTTTACATTAGTAATACGCGCGGGAAGGCGATAATATTGCAATCCGAGAAAAAGCTTTTCAGAAGAAACGGGCGCCCGAAAGCCGAGCGCCCGCGAAGTGTTATTCCCTGTAAATCATCAGTTGATGATGACCTTTTCGGTTTCCTTGTCGAAGATGTGAATCCTGTTGGCGTCGAGGGCGCACTGAATGACGTCCTGAGGTCTTGCGGTCGAGCGGTTCGAGACGCGGGCGGTGAGGTTGATGCCCTCGCAGTTGAGGTAGAGATAAGTCTCCGCGCCCATCATTTCGGCGACGTTGACGGTCGCTTCGATGATGCCGGTCTTAGCGGACGAGAGATACATCTCCTCGTCGTGAATACACTCGGGACGGACACCGGTGATGATTTCCTTTCCGACATAAGGCGCAAGGGCCTCTTCGTTGACCTTGGACTCGGGGATTTCGATGTAGAACTTGCGTCCTCTTCTCTCCTTGGTGTCCTCGGAGCCGAATTCGATGTTGTACTTGCCGTCAATCTTTACGAGCTTCGAGTCGATGAAGTTCATCTGGGGCGAGCCGATGAATCCCGCGACGAAGAGGTTGCAGGGATAGCTGTAAAGGGTCTGCGGTGTATCGACCTGCTGAATAAAGCCGTCCTTCATGACGACGATTCTGTCCGCCATGGTCATGGCCTCGGTCTGGTCGTGCGTAACATAAATGAAGGTGGTGCCGAGCTTTTTGTGGAGAAGGGCGATTTCGGTTCTCATCTGTGCCCTCAGCTTAGCGTCGAGGTTGGAGAGAGGCTCGTCAAGAAGGAAGACCTGCGGCTCGCGGACAAGAGCACGTCCGAGGGCGACACGCTGTCTCTGACCGCCGGAAAGAGCCTTCGGCTTTCTGTCGAGCAGGTGGGAGATGTCGAGTATTCTTGCGGCCTCTTCGACCTTTCTTGCAATCTGGTCTTTCGGTGTCTTTCTGAGCTTAAGACCGAAAGCCATGTTCTCGAAGACGGTCATATGGGGATAGAGGGCGTAGTTCTGGAAAACCATCGCGATATCTCTGTCCTTCGGGGCGATGTCGTTTACGAGGCGGTTTCCTATGTAGAGCTCGCCGTCGGTAATCTCTTCGAGTCCCGCTATCATACGCAGTGTAGTCGACTTTCCGCAGCCGGAAGGTCCTACAAAGATGATAAATTCCTTGTCCTTGACCTCAAGGCAGAAATCCGAAACAGCCACAACGCCGCCGGGGTACTTTTTGTAGATGTGCTTGAGTGATAAGCTAGCCATTTATAAAGGCCTCCCTTTTCGCTATTTTGTTACACTAATACAGAATTAGCTACCCTTATATTATACAGTCTGTTTTAGCGCAAAACAAGTGTTTTTTTTTACAAACTTGTTTGACGCACTTTATTTAATTTGACGGAAAAAGAGTGGAAAAAGGGGAGAGGGGGTTGGAGGAAGTGCGGCGGAGGTGCAACGGAGGTGCCGTCATGCTGTCGCATGACGGGATTATAAGGGGAGGCCCTCTCTTACAGGGCCTCCCCTCTTGCAAAAACTGTCCACCGGACAGATTTTTACAATTCACCCCTTGCGGAGCGCACTTTGTAGGGAGTTCCGCGACTGCGGTCGCGGCTTGGGGACTCTGTCCCCAAGACCCCTGTGAACCTTTTGTAAAAGGCTCAATCGAAAACTTTTAATTTTTTGACAGGGGTTTTACGCGTTCATCAGCCTTTCAAGCTCGTCCGGCGCAAGCTCGCGGCATTCCCCCTCCGAAAGCCGCTCATCAAGCCGTATCCCCGCAATCTCGGTCCGCTTGAGATATTCGACCGAGCTCCCGAGCGCCGCGAACATCCTCTTCACCTGGTGATACTTCCCCTCGTGAAGCGTCAGGAAACACTCCCGCTCCGACGTCTGCTCCATCTCCGCCGGAAGACACATCTCCCCGCCGTCAATCTCTATCCCCTCTCGGAATCTCTCCGCCGCGCCGGGCGGTATATCATCGCTCAGGCGGACAAAATACCTCTTCGGGACATGGCTCCTCGGCGACAGTATCCTGTGCGCAAGCTCGCCGTCATCGGTTATAAGCACAAACCCGACCGTATCTCGGTCGAGCCGCCCCGCCGGGAAAAGTCCCTCACGCCTCAGCTCCTCGGGAAGCAGTCCGAGGACAGTCTCGGAAAGCCGGTCGCGCGTGGCGCAAACCACTCCCGCCGGCTTATTCAGCATTATATAAAGGTGCTCGCGGTAAAAAAGGCGCTTCCCCGCAACCGTGATTTCGTCCAGCCCGGGGTCGGTCTTCTGCGCGGGGTCGGAGGCGGTCCTTCCGTTAATCGCGACCTCTCCCGCGCGAATCATCGCCCTTGCGTCCTTTCGGGATATCCCCGAAAGCTGTTCGGATATAACCTTGTCAATCCTTTCCATTTACGTCCTTTCCGGGGCGCTTATCCCTCGCTCTGCGTCGCCCCGCCCGGCCCGGCAATCCCCTGCATGAACCCGCCGAGCTCGGTACAGCTTATGTCCGCGGCAATCAACCTTCCGTCGCACAGAACGAGGTTCGCGACCATATTATCCGGCCGCCCCTCATAGTTCAGCACCGTATAGGTATAGATTTCCGCCGTCCTTCCGCGGTATTTTTCAAGGTCAAAGCCCTGCTGCTTCTGAAGCTCGTTGTATTTTTCATAGACCTCGTTCCACTCCTCGGGGATAAGCACCTCGCGGCAGTTTATCGCCTCCTCCGAGGTCTCCCAGCCGAGGCTTTTAAGGAATCCGAGTCTTTCCGACTCGGTTTCGAGGACCGTCGCCGGCGGCTTTATAAGCCTGTTCACCGCATAAACCGCCGCAAACACAACCGCCGCGGCGATTAAAACCGTCACCGCCGTCTTCAGCACCGAGCGCATCTTTACCGTCTTGATATACATATACCTGCTCCTTTACCGTTTTCTTGGTCAAGTATATGCAAAAAGTACGGGCCATAGAATAATCAGTGCGCAAACTGGCTGTTATAGATTTCGGCATAAAAGCCGCCCTTTTTCATCAGCTCGGGGTGAGTCCCCTGCTCGACGACGTTTCCGTCCCGCATCACAAGAATGACGTCGGCGTTCATGACCGTCGAGAGCCGGTGCGCGACGATAAAGCTCGTCTTCCCCTTCATCAGCTTTTCAAACGCCCTCTGGACTCTCAGCTCGGTCTTTGTGTCTATCGAAGACGTCGCCTCGTCAAGAATCAGCATCGGCGGCGCCGAGAGCATCACCCTCGTTATGCAGAGCAGCTGTTTCTGCCCCGCCGAAAGGCTTCCGCCGTCCTCGCCGACCTCGGTGTCATACCCGTTCGGGAGGCGCTTTATGAAGCTGTGCGCATGCGTCGCCTTTGCCGCCGCAATCATCTCCTCCTCGGTCGCGTCCGGCTTTCCCATGACGATGTTGTCGCGGATTGTCCCGGTTTTGAGCCAAGTGTCCTGGAGCACCATTCCGTATCCGCGCCGAAGCGAGCTTCGCTTGACCTCGGCGATGTTCTCGCTCTCGACCGTAATCCGACCCGACCCGACGTCATAGAACCGCATCAGAAGGTTTATGAGCGTCGTCTTCCCGCAGCCCGTCGGACCGACAATCGCGACCCTCTGCCCCGGCTTCACCGAAAGGTTGAAGTTCCTGATGAGCGGCTTTTCGGGGTCATATGAGAAACAGACGTCCTCGGCGCATACGTTTCCGCGTATTTTCGGGAGCTCGGGGAGCGCCGAGTCGTCGCTTTCGGGTTCCTCTTCAATCAGCTCGAAAATCCGCTGTGCACAGGCAATCGCGTTCTGCAGCTCGGCGATGACGCCGCTTATCTCGTTGAACGGCTTTGCGTACTGCGTCGCGTATGAGAGTATCGCCGAAAGTCCGCCGACCGTCATTCCCCCGCCGATAACGGTCATTCCGCCGACAAGGCAGACCGCCGCGTATACAAGCGCGTTCACGAACCGCGTCGTCGGGTTGACGAGCGACGAATAAAAGATTGCCTTTCGGGTGACCGTCTCGAGCTCGCGGTTGATTTTCTCGAATCGGTCGTGACTCCGCCCGGTATAGCCGTATGCCGCGACGACCTTTGCGCCGCCGACGGTCTCGTCAATCAGCGCGGTCTGTTCCCCGCGGATTTCCGACTGCTTTTTAAAGAGGCTGTGGGTGTTCGACGCGACGAATTTTGCGACAAAAATCGACAGCGGCGTCAGCAGTGCCGCGACCGCCGCGACCCTCGGACTTATCGCGAGCATGAACCCGAGCGTCGTAAAGATTGTCATGACCCCGGTGAAAAACTGCGAGAACCCCATAAGGAGTCCCTCCGAGAACTGGTCGACGTCGGAGATGACGCGGCTTAAAAGGTCGCCGTAAGCGTGCCCGTCTATATACTTGAGCGGTAAGTGCTCGATTTTTTCAAAAGCCATCTCGCGGATTCGCTTTACGGTGTCGAAGGTCAGGCGGTTGTTTATCATTCCCATGACCCACTGAACCGCGGCGGCGGACGCGGCGATAATCCCCGCCTTGATGAGAAAGTCAAGGATTATGCCGAATTCAATCCCGGTGTCGACAAGGCGGTCGATTGCGTCGCCGAAGAGTATCGGTACATAGAGCGACAGAAGAACGCTCACCGCCGCGAGCGCGACCGAGCAGAGGAGGAGTCCGCGGCTCTTCCCGAGGACCCTTGCGACCTTGAAGAGAACGCTTTTTTTCTTCACGCTCCTGCGCCCCCTTCCGCCGACGTCCCAATCTGTGACTCATAGATTTCGCGGTATTCGGGGCAGCTCTCCAAAAGCTCCCCGTGCGTCCCGATTCCCTCGCACCTTCCGTCCTCGAGGACGATAATCCGGTCGCAGTGCATCACCGTCGACACCCTCTGCGACACGGTGATGACGGTCGGGGCGAACCCGAGCGACGACACCGCCGCCCGAAGCCTTGCCTCGGTCGCATAGTCGAGCGCCGACGACGAGTCGTCGAGGATAAGGATTTTCGGCTTTCTGACGATTGCCCGGGCGATGCAGAGGCGCTGTGCCTGTCCCCCGGAGAGGTTCGCGCCGCCCTGCTCGATGACGTAGTCGAGACCGCCCTCCTTTTCGGAGACGAAGTCCCAAGCCTGCGCCGCCCTCAGCGCCTCGGTGATTTCAGCGTCGTCGGCGTCCTCCGCGCCGAGCTTCATGTTCTCGCGGATTGTGCCCTTAAAGAGTCGGTTTTTCTGGAACACGAACCCGACCCACGAGCGGAGCGCCGAAAGGTCGTAGTCCCGGACGTTCTTTCCGAATACCCTGACCTCGCCGGCGGTGCAGTCATAGAACCTCGGGAGAAGGTTCACAAGGCTCGACTTCCCGCAGCCGGTCGGACCGATTATTCCGAGCGACTCGCCCGGGCGGAGCGAAAAGCTTATGCTTTCGAGCGAATCCGCCCCCGCGCCCGCGTATCTCAGGCTGCAATTATTATACTCAACGGCATATTCAGCCTTGATATTACATTCAGTATCGCTCCCGTCGGCCATCGCCGGCTCGGTTTCGAGCACAGCGGCAATCCTCTTTGCACAGGCGACCGACTTCGGTATGCTTATGATAAGGTTCGCGAGCTTTATCAGCTCGACAAGTATCTGTGACATAAGATTATAGAGCGCGATGACCGTACCTTGGGTCAGGCGTCCGCTCTCGACCTGAAACGCACCCTGCCACAGAAGCAGGATTATCGCGAGGTTGATTACGGCGAAGGTCAGCGGGTTCATCGCCGCCGAAATCCGCCCGACACGCTTCTGTTCGCTGCAAAGATCGGAGTTTAGCTCATAAAACCGCTTCTCCTCCTCCGGCTCTTTACAGAAAGCGCGGATTACCCTTGCGCCGACAAGGTTCTCCTTTGTCGACAGAAGCACCTTTTCAAGCCGCCTCTGCACCCCCGAATAGAGCGGTATGCACCGAAGCGTTATCCCGACGACGATAACCGTCAGCACCGGAATAGTCAGCGCAAAAATCAGCGCCGACCGAAAGTCGATGGTGAACGCGGTTATCATCGCGCCGAAGACGATTATCGGCGAGCGCATCATCAGCCTCAGCATCATATTGAGTCCCGACTGGACGGTGTTGAGGTCGCTTGTGAGGCGGGTTATCAGCGACGAAGCGCCGAGACCGTCGAGCTCGCCGAAGCCGAGCGACTGGATTTTATCGAAGAGCGCCTGTCTCAGATTCGTCGAAAAGCCGACCGCGCCCTTTGCGGCAAAATACTGTGCGGCAAGGGTCATCGAGAGTCCGACCGCGCCCAAAAGCACCAGCACCCCGCACATCTTCACGATATATCCGCGGTCGCCGTTCGCGATTCCGACGTCGATTATCCTCGCGACCACAAAGGGGACCAGAAGCTCGAAGACCGCCTCTAAAATCTTGAAGAACGGGGCGCTGAACGCCTCTTTTCGGTAGCCGCGGAAATATTTCAGCAGTGATTTCATCAGACCGTTCCTTTCGGAATATATTTCGGGGATAAATCGGGCGGCGCCGTCAGCCCTGACCTTGCGCCGCCTAAACCATTATTCAACACTGACGATATAGTAATAGACCGGTTGGTCGCCCCTGATGACGTTAATGTCCATTCGCGAGCCGAATTTTTCGTCGAGCCGCTCTTTTAGTGCCGACGCGGTCCGGTCGTCGATGTCCTCGCCGACGATTACGGTTATAAACTCGCTGTCCCCGCCGACCATTCTCTTTATAAGGCGATAGGCCGCCTTGTTGATGTCGGTGTCGACAAAGCTCAGCTTTCCGTTGTCGAGCGCAAGGATTTCGCCGTTCTTGATTTGCTGTCCGTCGAATTCGCTGTCGCGGGCGGCAAAGGTCACCTGTCCGGTGCTGACGCGCTCGAAGGCCTCGGTCATGCCGCTCCGCATCGTGTTGAAGTCGGAATCCGGGTCGAACGCGAGGAGCGCCGAAAGTCCCTGGGGAATAGTCCTCGTCTGGAGGACGCAGACCTTTCTGTCCGCAAGCTTTACCGCCTGCTCCGCCGCCATGATGATGTTCTTGTTGTTCGGCAGGACGAAGACCGTCTCGGCGGGAGTCGACTGTATCGCCGCAAGAATGTCCTGCGTCGAGGGGTTCATCGTCTGTCCGCCCTTTACGATGCAGTCGGCGCCGGCGTCCCTGAACATCTCTTCTATTCCCTTTCCGGCGGCAACCGCGACAAAGCCGTAAGGCTTCTCGGGCTGCACCGAGACATATGCTTTATTCGAGCTTGACACCGTGACCTTATCCGGCTTCTTCGCGGCCTCGTGCTGATAGCGCATGTTCTCTATCTTCGGGAGGTTCATCGAGCCGAACTCGAGTCCCTTTTCGATGGCCTTTCCGGGGTTATTGGTGTGAACGTGCACCTTGATGATTTCGTCGTCCTCGACAACGACGACGCAGTCGCCGATTGATTCGAGATAGGCGCGGAGCTTAAGCGAGCTTTCGCACCCCTGTGCCTTCTTGATGACGAATTCGGTGCAGTAGGTATATGTAATCTCGCCCTCGAACGAGCCGACCGCCGAGGCGTATGTCTCAATCGTCACCGGCTCGGAGGGCTTCTGTTCCGGCTCGATGAACTTTACCGGCTCTCTTCCGTGGAAGACCTCGCCCATCGCGCGCATGTACATACAGAACCCCTGTCCCCCGGCGTCGACAACGCCCGCCTTTTTAAGCGTCGGGAGAAGGTCGGGAGTTGTCTCCAAGACCCTTTCGGCCACGTCGCAGACGCCGTCCCAGAATTCGCCGAGGTCGTCGCACTTTTCGGCGAGCTCCTTCGCCCGCTCGGACGAAAGCCGCGCGACCGTTAATATCGTCCCCTCCGTCGGCTTCATTACCGCCTTATATGCCCGCTCGACGCCGAGCTCCATCGCCCTCGCGAGGTCGGCGACCGTGACCTCGGTAAGTCCCTTGAACGCCTTGTCATATCCCTTGAAAAGAATCGAGGTGATGACGCCCGAGTTTCCCCTTGCGCCGCGAAGAAGGGCGCCGCTCATGACCTTTGCCGCTTCCGCCGCCGTGACCCCGTCGCCGAGGGTCAGAAGCTCGGTCTTTGCGCTTCCGAGGGTCATCGACATATTCGTGCCGGTGTCGCCGTCGGGAACAGGAAAGACGTTAAGCGAGTCAATCTCCTTTTTATTGTTTGCAATACAGTTCGCCGCGCTTATAAACGCGTCGCGAATAACCTTTCCGCTTATGGTCATATTCCCGCTGCCCCCTTATCCGTTTTCCATGCCGTCGATAAAGACATTAACTTCTTCGACATCGAGTCCGGTTTCGCTCTCGACGGCATACCGGACCTTATTTCTGATGCTGTCGGTGATGGCGGTAACATTTACGCCGTAGCTCACCGTTATGTGAAGGTCGATGATAACCTTTTTCGACCCCTTCGGCACCGTCACCCGGACGCCGCTGTCGACGGCGTCTTTTTTAAGCACAGCGCTCCGCACCCCCTGTGTCGCGCCGACGGGGTTCATCCGGACGACTCCGAAACAACCCGCCGCAGCGTGCCCGATGAGGGCGGAAAGATATCCCGAGGTCAGTTCGATGGTCCCGAGGTGAGTTCCTAATTTTAACACTGCTGTCACCTTCTTCAATTTTTAGGAGAAATCCGCATGTCCGCGGACGTATCTATAGAATAATACCACAGATTTGTTGAAATTTCAAGTAGTTGGGCGCAATTTCATGGGGAATATTTACTCAAATCGCACAATACCTCAATTTCCGCCCCGTTTGCCGCCTCTTTCAGCCCTTTTCCCGCCGCTTCGGCAAATTCCGGCTCATACTTTCTGAGCATCCTCCCGACCGAAAAAACGTCCTCGCCCGAGTCCCTCGCCGCGCGGTATGCACTTTCACACAGCGCCAAGACCTGTCTCTCCGCCGCTTCGATGATTTCGCCCTCTTCGGTCTCGGGCGGGCGGTACATAACGCTGCACTGTCCGCCGATTGTAAGCTTTAAAACCGGTCTTCCGCCGCGGATTTCGACCCTTCTCGCCAGCCTCAGCTCCTCAAGCCTGACCCCCGCCGTCTTTTCCCCGATGCCGATTTCGAGCGACATCTCGGCGGCGTCCGCCCTTAAAAGCCGAATTCCCATGACCTCGTTTTCGTCGAGCTCGACCCGCTTTCCGTCCCCCGACACAAGAAGGCTCCCGAACACCCCGACGGTGAGGTCGGTCAGCGATTGGTCTTCGTCCTCGCCGTCCTCCTTTTCGAGTGTCAGTATCGGCAGCGCGATTGCCTCGTCGGCCTCGAGGGCGTTGGATATCGCGATAATCCGCGAGGAGCACGCCCGCCCCGCCTCTGCCGCGCTTTCAATCACCCCGCGCAGGAGGATTGCGGTCGCGCTGTTCTGATTAAGCTTTGCGCCGATGGTGTCCTTCGCCTTTCCGCGGCAATAGACGACGTTCGTCCCGAGATATACGTCCGACCGCCGGAAGTATTCAAGAAAGCTGTCGAGCGGCTCGTCTTTAAGGTCCTCGCTTATGACGATAAGCTCGGTGTCGCCCAAGAATACCTCTTTTCCGGTCTGGAGGCGGAGGCTTTCCTCGGTCTCGTAGAGTGAGCGACCCTGTGCAAGAAGCGTCACGACCGTCGACTCGCTCGCGTCTACGGGTCCGCCCGACGAGCCGTCGCCGCCGCTGAATATCTGATACGAGACCTCGTAGCCGCCGGGGTGTTCGTCGATTCCGACGGCGTGAACCACCACCCGCCGCTGTACCTCGGTAATCGGTCCGCAGGCGGAGAGAAGAACCGACGCCGCCACCGCGGATATAATCAGCACAAGCCGTTTTATATACCTTTGCATCTTTCCGACCTCTTTTTCACAATAAGCGCCGCCAAGGGGACAACCGTCCCCAAGAGGAGCACTCCCGCCGCCTTGAACACCAAAAAACCGGCGTTGTCGAATTCGAGTCCGCTTCGGTAGACGATAAGCGCACAGACTCCCGCCGCAAGCGCCATGACCGCCCGCCCCGAGGTCTTTTCGGGGAGCGCGCGGGCAGATATAAAGATGTATACCCCCGCCGCGGCGACGCAGTTTACCGTCCAAACGAACATATTTATCGCGTCAAAGCGCTGTATAAAGTCGTTCCGCGCATACGCCCCGAGCGCGAAAATCGGGTATCCGAGGACGTCGACATATCTCCAGAGGACGAGCGTCACCAGAAGTATGAGCGTTCCGACCGTAATAAGCTTGAGCGCGAGATAGCCGTATGCCGCCCTTGCGCCGCCGTTTCTGAGATATGCCCCGAGGACACAGAACATCGGCAGCCACCACGACGACGAGATGTCCTCGGCGAAGTAGCGCACAAAATCGGGGAGGTCGCCCCTCGTCATCGGCGTGACGTTGAGCCAGTCGAACCCGCCCTCGTTCACCCAAGCCATCGCAGCAAAGAGCACCGCGAATAGCCAGAAGACGACCGTCCCCGCGCGGGCGAGTCCCTCGATTCCCCCGCCGGCAGAGATATACGCCGCGAGCAGAATAAGCGCCATCGCGGTCAACGGGCGGGTGATGTCGGGGAATTCGCTCTCCAAAAACCCGGTGAAGAGCGCGACCGTCGCCCCGCATATCACCGTAAAATAGAGCGAATATGCCGCCCGGAGCCAAACGGCGCCCCGCCCGAAAAGCTCGGCGGCGGGGTCGCTTCCCCCGCATGAAAAATACATCACCGCCGGTATTGCGAGCACCGCCTCGACCGCCGTCGAGCATATCAACGCGAGCATCATCGGCGTACCCGAGCGGAAGCCGCTCTCGCGGAAAATCATCGCGTGCATAATCCTCGCGAGCAAAAACAGCGTCATAAGCTGCGGCGCGGAAATCCGCCTTTTCTGTCCCCCGCTCATTCCGCCGACTCCCCCTCCGACACTCCGTTAAGCTCCTCGACGGTCCCGCCGTTCGGCCTGTGCTTCGGACTGATTCGGACAAAGACGTCCTTTATCGCCCGGACCGTGAGCGGGGTTATCGGCGCGGTATATGGCACCGAGAAGCTGTCGGCGGTGCAGGCTCCGACAAGCGTCACCGTACAGAGAAGCGCAATCCCGAAAAATCCGAAGAAACCGCCCGCAAGGATATTCCCGAGCCTTAAAAGCGTCATCTGCGGGTTCAGCGACGGCACACAGAACGCCCCCGTCGCGGTGATTCCTATTATAATAAGGAGCGGCGCGGAGATTAGTCCGCTCGTGACGGCGGCGTCGCCGATGACAAGTCCGCCGACAATCGACACCGCCCCGCCGATTGCCCTCGGGAGGCGGATTCCCGCTTCGCGCAGGATTTCAAACATCACCGTCACAATAAGCATCTCCGCCATCAGCGGATAGGGCGTCCGCTCCTCCGAGGCAAGGAGATTCAGAAGAAGCGACCTCGAAAGCACCTCGGGGTGGTGGATTGCCGCGGCGACATATAACCCCGGCAGGAGGGAGGAGAGAAAGAATGCGAAAAAGCGTATCCACCTTAAATACGTCGCGTAATAGGGGCGGTCGGCGGCGTCGTCGACGGTCTGAAAGTTTTCGATGAACAGCGCGGGACATACCGCCGCAAAGGGCACGCCGTCAATCAGGACCGCGATTCTCCCCTCGCTGACCTTTGAACAGACGACGTCGGGGCGCTCGGTTGTCGAAACGCCCGAGAAGAACTTCCCGCCGCTGTGCGCCATATAGGGAATAACGCTTCCGCTCGTCAGAATAAGCTCGGTGCGGATTTTTTCGAGACCGCGCTTGGTCTTCCGGCGGAGTCCCTCGGGGGTCTTCCCGTCGATATAGACCATGCAGAGCTCGGTCGACGAAAGCTTTCCCGCCCTGACGATTTCAAACCTCAGCCTCGGGTCCCGGATTCTTCGGCGGATAAGCGACATCGACGTCCGAAGGCTGTCCGAAAGCGCCTCGCGGGTGCCCTTGACGTTCGGCTCGCTGTCCGGCTCGGAGACCGAGCGGGTCGCAAAGCCCTGTGCGCTGACGGCATATGCCCGCGGGCAGCCGTCGATGAACACGACCGCAAACCCCGCGCAAAGCTTTTGGGCGGCGTCGCCGAGGGTCATGACAGCGTGCTTTTCGGTCGAAAACGCCCCGCCGTCGCAGAGGAACATATAGACGTCCTTCGGCGCGGCGTTCCTCTTTTTATACGCCATCAGCGGCTCAAAGAGCATCTTTGAGAGGTCGGCGGACTTCACCATTCCCTCGAGCGTCGCGACGGCGCACCTTATCCCCGAGACCTCGAATTTAACGGTGTTGAGGTCTGCCGAGCCGCCGAAAATTTCGTTCAAATCAGAAAGCGCGGCGGGTAAACGCGCCGGAACCCTGCGCCCGTCCATTTGGCCGCCTCCTTTTCGTTTTTGGTAATATGCTTTCCCGCCGGCGGGGAATTATCCCTTTGAATTTGCCTTTTTTCGGCGTATTTTCTTCCGGCGGACGGGCATACTGCATTTAAAAGGGAGTGTGGATATGCTCATTGTCTTTATTCGGGGAATGATTCTCTATGTCCTCGTAATTTTCGCGGTAAGGCTTATGGGAAAGCGGCAAATCGGCGAGCTTTCGCCCTCCGAGCTTGTCATCACGATTTTGATATCGAACATCGCGACCCTCGCGATGGAGGACATCTCGGTCCCGCTTCTGACCGGAACCGTCCCGATTCTGACGCTCGTCTGTCTCGACGTCCTTGCGTCATACGCCTGTCTTCGCTCAAGGAAATTCCGCCACCTTGTTTCGGGAAAGCCGAAGACGGTCATCTCGGACGGCGTCGTCGACCAAAAGGTCCTTCGGACGCTTCGCTATACCGTCGACGACCTTATGTCGTCGCTGAGGTCGCAGGGGATTTTCGACATAACACAGGTGCAGTATGCCGTCGTCGAGACGACAGGGGCGGTCAGCGCGCTTTTAAAGCCGGACTATCTCCCGCTCACGCCGAAGACGCGGGCGTCGCCCGACCCCGCCGCCGACCCCCCGCAGGCCGTCATCAGCGACGGGGACTATATTGAGCCGTCGGAAAAGAGCGGTCTCAAGGAAAAGGAGCTTTTGGCGGAGCTGAGGCGGAAAAACCTCGGTGTCGGCGACGTGTTTCTTTGCACGGTGGATTCTTCGGGGAACATCACGGTCATTCCGAAGCAGAAAGGGGATTAAAAATGAAGAGGCTGATAATAAGTCTTTCGATTATCGCGGTGATTCTCGCGGCGGGGTTCTTTGCGATAAAAACCGTCTCGGGGCAGAACGACCGGCTCTACGGAATGGTGGAGTCGGTCTTAAGGGAATATTCTTTGGGAGGCGACGCCGCCGGGGAAATCGGGCATCTCAAAAAATTTTTTGAGGAAGAATATGTCAGAAAGCTTTCGGCGCTCGTCGACGACGACAAGCTTGCGGGAATTTCGGAGAGCATCGACCGGCTTTTGCCGATGCTTGAGGCGGACTGTGACGAATTCCGGGCGGAATGTGAGTCGATAAAAAGCGGCGCAAGGCTTATCTATCTGAACGAGCTTCCGGCGCCGTTCAGAATTTTTTAAAAAGTTTGCAAAACCTATTGCAAAAATTGCAAAAATATGCTATACTTTCAGTATATAAAGAGGGGGAACCCTTCTGAAAGGAAGTTTTTGCATGAGATGTCCCTTTTGCGGCTATGAAGACACCAAGGTCATAGACTCGCGTCCGAGCGAAGGAAAAAAGCGCCGCAGACGTGAGTGCACCCAATGCGGCAAACGCTTCACGACATATGAAATCGTCGAAAAGCCTATACTTATGGTAATAAAGAAAAGCGGGAGCTTCGAGCCTTTTGACCGTTCAAAGCTTATCGCGGGAATAATGTCGGCGACGAAAAAGCGGGTCATCAGTCCCGAAACCGTCAGCGGGATTGTCGACGGCATCGAGAACAAGCTTGCGAACGAAATGCGCACCGAAGTCACCACCGCCGAGCTCGGCGACGACGTCCTCGCGGCGCTGAAGGACATCGACCTTGTCGCGTATGTGCGCTTCGCGTCGGTATATAAGGACTTCAACGACCTCGACAGCTTCGTCAAAATCATCCGCGAGCTCGGAGAATAACACTGTAATCTTCATCCCTGTCATTTGCATATGAAAATATCCGGTCCGAAAGGGCCGGAATTTTCTTTGGAGGGAGGAGACTCACGACCGATAAAAGGAATTCGCTTCGCTCATGCTATCTTTAGTCACCCCACCCCGCCCCTCCCCTCGAGGGGAGGGAGTTGGGAGGTAGCTTAAGAACAGTATATAAAATTTGTGAGGGCGGTGCACTGCCTTATAAAAGGTATTCGCTTCGCTCATACTATTTATAGTCTCCTACCCCCTGCCCCCTCCCCGACGGGGAGGGGGTTCTGCATAGCTAAGGCTGAGAGTGCCGCCTATCAGCGGGGGAAAATATGTACGGCAACTTAACATGCTCAACGCGGCTCCCCTGCTTATAACATCTGACCTCTGACTTCTGCTCTCCAAAAGGGCGCAGTCCGGCGCGCTTTGCGCGCGAACGAAAAACGGGAAAACTCCGGCAGGAGTTTTCCCGATATTTTCGTTCAGACCGCCGACGGCGGTCTCGGACTGCGCCCGAAGGCGGCCTATCACATTACTTCGCGGCGGCCTTGGCCTCTTTGCGGCGGTCGATGGCGCCCTGCCATACCGTCCAGAGGGTCGGCGCGATGCAGTTTGAGCTGTATACACCGGCGAGCAGGCCGATGACCAGCGGGAACGCGAACGAGAGAATCGACTCGACGCCCGCGATGAGCGAGACGATGCAAATCGTCGCCATCGCGATGACCGTCGTCGCCGTGGTGTGAACCGAACGGCCGAACGACTGCGTGACGCTCATGTTCACAAGCTCGCCGAGGGTCTTCTCGGTGCCGTAAAGACGGCGGTTTTCTCTTATTCTGTCATAAATGATAATCGTCGCGTTGATTGAATAACCCAAGATTGTCAGCAGCACCGCCATGAAGTTCGAGTCGATGTCGAACCGGCAAATCAGGCAGCAGGCATAGACAAAGCACATGTCGTGGACAAGCGCGACGACCGCACAGCAGCCGGCAACCCAGCCGCCGATTTTCCTGAACCTGAACCCGATGTAGACAATCATGACCACCGCCGAGAAGATTACGGCGACGATGCACTTTCCGAAGAAGCCGGAGCCGGTCGACGGGTCGACGTCCTGCGAGCTGTAGATTTCGAGGTTGGAGTCCGCAAACTGCTCCTCCAAAGCCGCCGAAAGCTCGGACTGCAGATCAGCGGTCAGCCCCTCGGAGCCCGGGAACGAAAGCGCAACCGTCTTTTCACCGTCGGCAAGGCTTTCGCCGAGCGTTGCGTTGCAAGGCTGTCCGACAAAGTCGGAGGCCGCGGCGGCAACCGCATTTTCGTCGATGCTGTTGTCATATGAATAGGTGATAATCGTACCGCCCTTGAACTCGATGGCGACGTTCATGCCGAAAATCACGGTGATTATAACCGCGATAACGATTACCGCAATCGAAACGGTATAGAAGATTTTCTTCTTCCCAACTACGTCCAATGTTTTATTCTTCAGCATTTGAAACACCTCCGTAGAGCTTGGGATTCCTCAGCGACTTGAACTTTGCGAGCGACGCAAGCATAAGCCTTGTCGCGCCGACGCCGAAGACGAAGTTGAGGATAACACCGACGAGGAGCGTATATCCGAATGAATAAATCGTACCCTCAATGGTGGTCGGGAAGATGAAGTAGAGCCACTTCATCAGCCAAGCGAACGCGCTGTCCGGAGGTCCGAACGCGCCCATAAGGATAACGGCGACGAAGACAATGGTGATGTTTCCGTCGAAGATAGCCGCCCACGCCCTCGAATAACCCTGTTCCAGAGCGCTCATAAGGCCCTTTCCGCGGTTGAGCTCTTCCTTTACGCGCTCAAAGGTTACGACGTTGGCGTCAACGCCCATACCTACCGCAAGGATAATACCGGCGATACCGGGGAGAGTCAAGGTGAAGCTCGGAATATTTCCGAAGAAGCCGGTGATGCAGGCGATTGTACCCACAACCTGTCCGAAGAGGGCAATCGAGGCGACAACGCCCGGCAGCCTGTACACGCAAATCATATAGATGCAGATGATTACGAACGCGATGACACCGGCGATGAGCATTGCGTTTCTTGCGCCTGCGCCGAGGGTCGGCGAAATGGTCGAGAAGTTCGAGGTGACCATCTTATAGGGAAGGGCGCCGGCGGAAATCTTATCCGCGAGTGCCTTTGCGGACTCATAGTCGAAGGACGGCGAGGTTATCTGTGCGTGTCCGTCGGCGATGGCGGACTCGACCGAGGGATAGCTGATACAGGTGTCGTCCATCCAGATTGAAATCGTTCCGTGTGACTCCGCGAGGCGCGAGGTCGCGTCATAGAACATCTTTGCGCCCTCCTCGTCGAATTCAAGGGAGACGACATAGTTCACCTTTCCGTCCTCTTCATACCAATAGGGGGCGGCGGAGACAACGTGTTCTCCCGAAACGATTACGTTTTCGGCGGTAATGCCGCTCGGAAGACCGGCGCTGTCGACCTCATGACCTTCGCGGAAGGTAAGCTCGGCGGTTTCGCCGAGCTCGCGGACAGCCGCCTCGGGGTCGAAGTTTTCCTCTCCCGCCTGCCACGGGAATCTGACGATGATGTCAAAGTTTGAGTAGTCGACATAAAGCTCGTAGTCGGTGATGCCGAGGTTCACAAGTCTGACCTCTATCGCCGCCTTTGCCGCGTCCATCTGCTCCTCGGTGGCGGTAACGCCCTCCGGCGGTGCAAAGGTGACGTCAACGCCGCCGCTGATGTCGATACCCCAGCGAATCTCGTCGACGCCCTTGATGTGGCTCGTCTTTATATCACCGTAATAGGTGCTTACGCCGAAGAATGTGAGATAAGCAAAAACGGCGATAAGCGCAACTACGATAAAGAATACGGGTTTTTTGATGCGTCGCACTTTATAAATCCTCCTTTAAAGATTTGCATATCAATTTATGGTACAA
The DNA here is from genome assembly GCA_947625375.1 of uncultured Clostridia bacterium. Classification (GTDB taxonomy): domain Bacteria; phylum Bacillota; class Clostridia; order Oscillospirales; family Ruminococcaceae; genus Faeciplasma. Next base: position 55,059 of record CANQOC010000013.1, read on the forward strand.
AATTGACATTCACCCATATATTATAGTTGTACAAGCTCAAAAAGTCAATAGCTAAAAGGAAAAAAGACGGGCATAAAACGAGAATTCGGGGGAAAAGGTGCCGCAAGGGGCATGAAAAGAAAAAGCAGAGAACCCGCAAGATGTGCCTTTCACTTGCCTCACTCATCGTTCGGCAAGCAGGGGACCCCCGGCGAGGGTCCCCTACGTCAAAACAGTCCACCGGACAGTTTTGACTACCCTCCTGATTTTCGCTTCGCAAAGTATTCCGCGACTGCGGTCGCGGCGAGGGGCGCTGCCCCTTGACCCCGCAAGCCTTTTGAAAAAGGCTTGACCGAAAACTTTTATTCTTTCCGACCATCAACAAAAATGCCCGCCGAAGCGGGCACTTCATCAAAATATTACTTCCAGCCGTTCACGAGGCGGTCATAGACCACCGAAATCCAGCGGTATTCGCGGGTGTACCAAAGCGTCTCTGACATCGAGTCGAGATACTGCTTGACCGTCGCGGCGTCGATGTTCTCGGCGGTGTACTCGGTCGCGTTGTGCGAGGCGAGCCATTCAACGTCAAATTCCTTGTCGCCGACGGTGATGACCGGCGCACTCGAAAGGTCGGCCCCGGGGTCGAGCATCGTTATCATGACGAAGTCCGAAATCTTCTGCTTCATCTTCGCGTAAGCGTCGCTTGAAAACTCAATGTCGAGGATAGCGTCCGACTTCTCCTCAATCTGGTCAAAGGTTATCCCCGCAAGCCTCCAGTCATAGATGCTGTGCTCATACAGCCACTGGAGATTATAGCTCTTATCGCCGACGGTGACGGTGAAGTCATCCGAAGTGAACTCGGCGGGAATCTCGCCGCTGTCGGTCGGCGCGGGCATGTCGTCGTAGTTGCCGAATTCCTCGATCTCAATCGGCGGCTCGACCGGCTCTTCCTCCGGCTCGGTCTCGGCGGGCGCCTCGGTCTGCGGCGCGGTCGCGGCGGGTTCTTCGCTTCCGTCGCCGCATGCGCAAAGCATCGTCATCGCCATTAAAAGCGCAAGAATAATCGCGATTTTTTTCATAATAATCAACCTCATTTCTCATTATACCGGCATGAAGGGGTGCTCCTCTTCCTCGGTCGTTTCGGAAGTCGCGAACGGGTCGGGCATCTCGGCAATCTGTGCCGATTCCTCGTCAGACTCGGTCTTCGGGGGCACCGTCTCGGGAAGGGTCGTCTCGTCCTCGATTACCTCGGTATCCGCGGCAGTCACGCCCGATGTCGACTCTGCCGCGCCGCCGGGATACGGTCCCGAACAACCGCACAGCATCAGCACCGCGGACAGCGCCGCCAAAATTTTCCCGGACATCGCCGTCCCTCCGTTCCGCGTTAATCTGCCGGTATTCCCGGCACCGCTTTATTCTATCACACCGTTAAGAAAAAGTCAACGCATATCTTTTATATGTGCAGCAGCGACTGCGCAATAAGGAAGTACGCGAGAAGCGAGACGGCGTCGACGATGGTGGTGATGAACGGACTCGCCATGACCGCGGGGTCGAAGCCGACGGCTTTCGCGAGAATCGGGAGCGAACAGCCGATTATCTTCGCGATAAATACCGCGACCATAAGCGTCAGACAGACGACGAGCGCGACCGCCGCGGTTATCCCGGTGTTGCCTAAAATAAGCCGGTCGACGAGCATCATCTTCCCGAAATTGACCGCTGCGAGACAGACGCCGCAGATTACCGCGACCCGCATCTCTTTCCAGATTACCGACCAAACGTCCCGAAGACTTATGTCCCCGAGGGAGAGTCCGCGGATTATCGTGACGCTCGCCTGTCCGCCGGCGTTGCCTCCGGTGTCCATCAGCATCGGGATAAACGCCGTCAGAACGACGCTTGCCGCAAGCTTGTCCTCGAAGCCGGTGATTATCATTCCGGTGAACGTCGCCGAGACCATCAGGAGAAGCAGCCAAGGGATTCTCTTCAAAAACGTCTCGATTACGCCGGTTTTGAGATAGGGCTTATCGGTCGGGACGATAGCCGCCATCTTTTCGATGTCCTCGGTGTTCTCGTCCTGAATGACGTCGATGGCGTCGTCGACCGTCACTATTCCGACGATTCGGTTTTCGCCGTCGACGACCGGTATCGCAAGGAGGTCGTATTTCGCGAGGGTTGAGGCGACGACCTCTTTATCGTCCTTGGTGTGCACCGAAATCACGTTTGTGTCCATAATGTCGCCGATTACGGTCTCGTACGATGAGGTGAGAAGGTCGAGCATCGACACAACGCCGACGAGCTTTCTCTCCTCGGTCACATAGCAGGTGTATATCGTCTCTTTTACAACGCCTACCGCGCGTATCTTCGCGAACGACTCCTCGACGGTCATCGTCGTCTTTAAATAGACGTATTCCGGGGTCATAAGGCTTCCGGCGCTGTCGGCGGGATAGGCCAGAAGCTCGTTAATCTGTGCCCTTGTGACCGGGTCGGTGTTCTTAAGGATTCGGTTGACGATGCTCGCGGGCATCTCTTCGATGAGGTCGACGGTGTCATCTAAGAAAAGCTCGTCGATAACCTCGCGGAGCTCGCGGTCGGTGAACGCAAGGATAAGCTGTTCCTGCTGCTCCGAGTCGATATAGGCGAAGGCCTCGGTCGCAAGCTCCTTCGGGAGCAGTCTGAACAGTGCGATGACGTCGCGGCCGTCGGCTCTTTCGATTATGTTTGCGACGTCCGCGGGGTTGAGCTGTGCGAGAATAGATTTAAGCTCCGCCATCTTCCTCTGGCGGTAAAGGGTCATTACGACATCGAATAACGAAGTTTGTTCCATAAAAAAATCCTCCCTGTACTTTTAGTAAAGCACCACGGAGGCACGCGCAAAGAGCGGCGTTAAGCTAAACGGCTCCGCCGGTCAATGATTTCGCGCACCATCGCGGTATAGCGGCTGTACTGCTGCCGGCGTCCATTTTCTCACCGTCCTTTTCGGTTTTTTGTAAGATATATTTTACTCAAAACTCCCGGGATTGTCAAGACATTTTGCACCGGGAGCATCAATTCCGCAAGCATTTTTCAAATTAAAACCGCCGCCATAGGCGGCACCTCTAAATTCTATCTTCTATCCTCTAACCTCTAACCTCTGTCTTGACAACCGTCCGAAAAAATCGTATAATCAAAGCAAGGAGCGCCGCTCCGACATCTTTTTAAAAAGGAGTGTCTGTCATGAAAGAATATTTCAGCTACGCAAAGTGCCCGGTCTGCGGAAGGGTTTTCACCGACGAGCTCGGCAATCTCGCAAACGTAACCTGCTGCGGTAAAAAGCCGGAACCCCTCGCCGCGAATTCGGTCGACGCCGCCGTCGAAAAGCACGTCCCGTCGGTCGAGGTCAACGACGGCGAGCTCTTGGTCAGGGTCGGCTCGGTCGAGCACCCGATGACGAAGGAGCACTACATAATGTGGGTGTCACAGGTATGCGGCAACCGCGAGACAAAGGTTATCCTCTCGCCCGAGCAGGAGCCGGTCGTCCGCTTCCCGTATATGCCCGAGTGCAGGATTTATGCGTACTGCAATCTCCACGGACTTTGGGTCAAGGAATTCAAGGCTTAATTTTTTTGGGGAGTCCGAAAGGGCTCCCCGCTTTTTTCGGAGGCTGATTTATGATAACTCATCTCTTTTTTGACATCGGCTCGACCCTCGTCGACGAGACCGAATGTGTCGAAGCGCGAATCCGCGAGGTATTAAAACAGGACGGCGCGCCCCCGCGGGAGGTCTTTGAGGAAAAAATCGCGGAATTCGCCGTGAACAGCCTTCAGCCGGTAAAGGACGCGGCGCTTTTCTTCGGACTCGTGGCGCCGCCCTGGGACTCGTCGCTCGAAAGGGTTTATCCCGACACCGCGGAGGTCCTCGAAAAGCTGTCGGAAAAATATTCCCTCGGAATAATCGCGAATCAGTCGCTCGGAGGCGAGAAGAGGCTTGAGGAGCGCGGTCTTCGGCGCTTTTTCGACACCGTCACCCTATCGGCCGAGACGGGTTATTCAAAGCCTGACCCGGCGATTTTCCGGATTGCGCTCAAATCCGCCGGCTGCCGCCCCGAAAACGCCGCGATGATTGGCGACAGGTTCGACAACGACATTCTCCCCGCCGCCCGCCTCGGAATGACGACCGTCCGCGTTATCCGAGGAATGTTCGCCAAATATTATGTCATAAAAAACGGCTCCCCGCCGGACTATACAATCGGGGAACTCTGCGAGCTGACTAATATATTTTAGGGGGAGCTTATGAACGCGCTGGTGATGAATTGCAGTCCCGTGAGAACGGGCGCGACGGCGGAAATCGCCGGGATAATCGCGGAATGTCTCGGAAAGAGGTTCAGGGTGAAAGCCGTCTGTATCGACGACTTTGACTTCGGATTCTGCAAAGGCTGCCGGTCATGCCACAGCACCGCGAAATGCGTACAGGACGACGGCGTCGGGCAGGTTATCGCCGACTTAGATTGGGCGGACGCGATTGTTCTTGTGTCGCCGTCATATTGGGCGGACGTCCCGGGACAGTTCAAGTCGTTCATCGACCGCTGTACGCCTTGGTGCAACACCCACGAGCCGCACGCGGCGCTTAAACCCGGCAAGCGAGGTTATGCGGTCGCTCTGAGGACCGGTCCGAGCCAAAAGGAGTGCCTCGGGATTATCGGGACAATCGAGCACTTTTTCGGTCACATGGAGATTGAGCCGCGCGGCCGCCTCGCGCTCTGCTCGGTGGAGTGCCGCAAGGACGCAAAAACCGCTCGGAGGAGATAAAGACGTTTGCAGAAGGGATTGAGTGAGTCTCATTCCCCTGTTCCAACCTCTATCTTCTATCCCCTATCATCTAATCTCTAATTCCCCCTCGGCTATCGCCATTGCCTCTTCCTCCGAGGCGACCGGGGTCGCGGAGATGACCTCGATGCCGCTGTTCTGCTCGGAGTCGCGCATATCGATGATACCGTTTATAAGGCGGTCATAGCTTTGTTTCTTAATGCCTGTCTTCGCCTTTTTATAGACAAAGGGAAGCGCCGCGAGCCATATCGGGGGCTTTTTCTTTTCCTTGGCCGCGCCGGCGCGGGACGGCTTTTTCGGCTTGAAGAGTCCGCCGATTCCGGCGATGACAAGTCCCGACGCCGCAGTGATGAGTCCCGCGGCTATCTTTTCGGGGGTGAGGCTGTTTGAGCCGACGGCAAATCCCCGCTTGCCGTCCTTTGAAAAATGGGATATGAGCATAGTCCCCTCCTTATTCGTCGCTTAAAATCGCTCTTTATCGGATTATATCACATCTTGCCGAAAGACACAATAGTTTTAAAGGATAGTAGTCAGATATCCGATGCGAAAGAATTATTGCTTTTTTCTTGATTTTATTATACATTTTGCGATAAACCAGATGATATATACAAACAGTATACCGACTGTGCCGGCGGCGGTGTCGAGGAGGACGTCCTGAATCTGCGGCCCGCGGTCGGTCGCGAAGAGCTGGATTGTCTCGTCGAAGACGGCGACCGCAAGCACACCCGACCACGAGTTCCAAAAGCCTTGGACGCCGTTTTCGAGTCCGACCCAAAGGAGTCCGAGCTCGAGACCGATGACGTTGTATTCAACCGCGTGGGCGACCTTTCTGACGTGCTCGGTCAAAAACAGCGTCCAATCGGCGGGGAAGCCGATTGCCCCGAGAACCTTTCCGAGAAAGTCGCGGAACCAGCCGCTGAGCTCGCCCGAGTCCTTCCCGGGTATCGCGGAATTTATCCAGATAAAACCCACCGTCAGAACGATGAGCGACAGCGAAATTACAATGCGCAGGCGCTTTTTTGTCATCTTCCGTTCTCCTTTTCAAGTTTTTGAACCGAAAGCGTATCCCCGCTGACGGTAAACGCGATTGAATAACCCTTGTATTCAAAGCAATAGACCCTCTCGCTGTCCTGTTGGTATGACGGCCTCGGGTCGTTTTTTAATATCGAGATGATTTCGGCGGCGTCCTCCCCGGCGTTTTCCTCGAGATTTTTCGGGATTGCGACCTTAAGCGCATAGTCCGAAAAGCCGTCCGCAAAGCCTCCGACGGCGTCGGGAATACTGTCGGCATAGGGGAGGTACGGCTTGATGTCAAAAATCGGCGTGCCGTTCATAAGGTCCGCGCCGCTGACCAAGAGGACGGTGCCGGAGTCCTTTGTGTGCTCCAATCCGACAAGCCTGACGCAGCTGAGTCCGAGCGAATTCGGGCGAAAGGGCGAGCGCGTCGCAAAGACGCCGACACGCCGGTTCCCGCCGAGCCTCGGAGGGCGGACCGTCGGACTGAATTCGGCGGAGGGAGTCTCGGAGAACTGCCATATCAGCCAGAGGTGACTGAACTCCTCTATCCCCCGAATTGCCTCGGGGACGCGGTATTTTGGCTCGAAGACGATTCGCGACACGGCGGTGCAAAGCCGGCTCTGACGCGGTATGCCGAACTTGGTGACGAAGCCGTTTTCGATTTTCGCGATTGGGGATATCTCCATTTTGTCCTCCGATGGAACATATAGAAGTAATTATACAACTTTTTGCCCCGATTTGCAATATAATACCCCGCGAAAAATTAACTTTCAACGGGGAAAATGTTAAGATTTTATTAAGAGGGGGGAGGGGCGGGAGCTTGCACGCTTATAACGGCAAAGCCGGTCAGTCGGCGACATAAGGAATTCGATATGCGGGGTATGATGGGAAGAATGCACACCTACGCTTAAAAGGAGTCCACCTTTGGCGGACGGCTTATCGCGTCACCTTTGTGGTGACGTGATTACGCCATATCCCCACCCCTACCCCTCCCCGACGGGGAGGGGACATGGAGGACACTTGCGTGCGCTACAGGTAACTTGTAAAGGCGGCAACCTACCTTGTTATAAGGAATTCGCTGCGCGAATGCTATTTTTAGTCACCCCTCCCCGACCCTTCCCTCGAGGGGAGGGAGTGTGGAGGTCACTTGCGTTACGTTAATAGAATCAGGGGCGGTGAGCTGCCTTATAAAAGGTATTCGCTGCGCTCATGCTATTTTCAAACTCCTACCCCCTTCCCCCTCCCACATGGGAGGGGGTTATGAGTCGCCAAAGTTTGGAGAGCCGCTGACGCGGGGGAAAGTTTGCACAGAGACGAAGGCTGCTTCGCACCGAGCGGAGATTGACAAAAATCAATGCGGTGCCGCACTGCCGTAATAAGGAATTCGCTTCGCTCATGCTATTTTCAGACTCCCACCCCCTGCCCCCTCCCACATGGGAGGGGGTTATGAGTAGCCAAAGTTTGGAGAGCCGCTGACGCGGGGGAAAGTTTGCACAGAGACGAAGGTTGCTTCGCACCAAGCGAAGATTGACAAAAATCAGTGCGATGCCGCACTGCCTTATAAAAGGTATTCGCTTCGCTCATACTATCTATAGTCACCACTCCCCGGCCCTCCCCTCGAGGGGAGGGGGTTGGAGGATGCCTGCGAGCTTTATAGGAAAATTGTAACGGCGTCAAACTTTTTATAAGGAATTCGCTTCGCTCATGCTATTTTTAGACTCCTATCCTGTCACAAACCCGACGAAATTCCGGTGTGAGCGAAGCGAAACACGCAACGACGCTCACTAAAAGTTATAGTCATATCCAAAGTGTATTGCGTCGTTTGCCTCCCACATGGGAGGGGGTTATGTGTTGCCAAAGTTAGGATAGCCGCCTGACGGTGGGGGAAACTTTATGCGGCGTCATACGTCGCTAATAAGGAGTCCGCCTTGCGGCGGACGCTCATCGCATCACTCGACCGTGACGCGTTTCGCTGGTTCCCCCTCCCCTGCCCCTCCCCGACGGGGAGGGAACATGGAGGACATTTGCGTTCGCTACAGGTAACTTGCAAAGGCGGCGACCTACCTTGTTATAAGGAATTCGCTGCGCTCATACTATTTTTAGTCTCCTATCCCCCTGTCCCCCTTTCCACACGGAAAGGGGGGGAACGCATAGCTTCGGCTTCAGCTCCAATGAAGGCGCAGCCGAGGTCAACCGAAGGTCGACCTAAACGAAAAGCAGCAGGAAAACTCCGGCGGGAGTTTTTCTGCTTCTTTCGTTTGCGCGCTTCGCGCGCCGGCGCGCCCGGGGTGAAGTGATTCCGCACTGCCTTGTAAAAGGAATTCGCTCCGCTCATACTATTCTTAGACTCCTATCCCCCTGTCCCCCTTTCCACATGGAAAGGGGGAACGCGTCGCTAAAGTTTGGATTGCCGCCTGACGGCGGGGAAAATTTACAAAGTCGCCGCACGTCTCTTAAAAAGAGTCTGTCGATGATGGACGGCTAACCGCGTCCCCCTTACGGTGACATGATAACGCCATATCCCCCGGCTGAGAGAGGATATGGCGCCAAAATTTCATCTCCCGATACATCTGCCTTCCGACCTCTGACTTCTGTCTACTGACAGGGCACGGCTTATCTTCTTCACCGGCCGAACCGGTCCGGCGTGATTTGTCGGACTGACAAGCTTCGCAGCGTCTGCCCTCTGACCTCTAACTTCTGTCCTCTGACAGCATTTCCCCGGCAATCTCCGCGAGGATTTTTATGCCGCGGTCGATTTCCTCGTCGGACGGCATCGAGTAGTTGAGACGGAAGCTGTGACTGACCTCGGCCGGGTCGGCGACGAAAGCGGTCCCCGGGACGACGAAGACGTTGCGGTCGCCCGCGCGCTTCACGAATTCGTCGAGACTAAGTCGCTCGGGAAGAGAGCACCAGAGAAAGATTCCGCCCTCGGGCCGGGTGAAGCCGACCTCCTTCGGCATATACCTGTCGAGCGCGCCGAGCATAAGTCCCGCCTTTTTACGGTACATCTCGCGAATTCCGGCGATGTGCGCCTCGAGGTCGTATTCCTCGAGATATTTCGCGCAAATCATCTGGAAGAAATTGTTTGTGTGGACGTCTTCGACCTGCTTCGCGACGACGATTTTCGAGATTATGTCGCTATTTCCGCAGAGGAAGCCGATTCTCATTCCCGCCGAAAGAACCTTGGAGAAGCTCCCGCAATAGATGACCCGCCCCTCGGTGTCCATGCTCTTATAAGTCGGGACGTCCTCGCCCGTAAACCGGAGGTCTCCGTAGGGGTTGTCTTCGAGAATGAGAATGTCATATTTTTCGGCAAGCTTCAGGACCGCCTTTCTCGTCTCGAGATTGGTGGTGATTCCGGCGGGGTTCTGGAACGTCGGGATTGTATAGAGGAATTTGGCGTTGGGATTCGCCCTGAGCGCGTCCTCAAGCGCTGAAAGGTCGATTCCGCTGTCTTTCAGCGGCACTCCGACAAGCCTCGCGCCGAGCGAGCGGAAGGCGTTCAGTGCCCCGATAAAGGACGGATTTTCACACAGAACGACGTTCCCCTCGTTGCACATCACCTTACAGGTCAGCTCGATTCCCTGCTGTCCGCCGGTGACGATGATGAGCTCGTCGTCCTCTTTTCCGATGCCGTAGACCCGCTTAAGCCTTTCGGCGACAAGCTTTCTGAGCGGCGCATACCCCTCGGTGATGCCGTACTGGAGCGCTGTGACCGACTCTTTTTCAAAGATTTCGTCGGCGATTTTTTTCATCGCCGCGACCGGGAACGAATCGGGGTTCGGGTTCCCCGCCGCAAAGGATATCGACCCGGGCGTCCCGAGGCTCTTGAAGATTTCGCGGATTGCCGACGGTTTAAGGCTCCTGAATTTCTCCGATACTTTATATTCCATAACTTTTCCTCCTTGTTTCTGCCGTCCGGAGCACTCCCGCCCCGTCCGGCGCTTGTTTTCTCTATTTTCGCGCAAAATGACGGATTTGTCAAGTAGGGGGATAGAGGTGGGTGTGTCCATTCCACCCGCATTAAAGGAAATCGACCAAGCCGAAAGGCAATTCTCCTTTCGGATACTTCTCACG
>CANQOC010000014.1 GCA_947625375.1 uncultured Clostridia bacterium
GATTTGGAGCCTATCGACTTTTTGGACGCTTATGAAGATAATCCAAGGCTTGAAAAGGACTGGAGACGCATCATGAGTTATAAACCAAAGAGGATTTTATATGCCCATGTAAACGAAAAAGTAATGATATAGTGTGATAGATATTCCTGCTGTTAGGGAAGTGAATCGGAACGATAAATTCCGGTTTATCTGTGAGATGAATTTTTATGCAAAAAAGCAGACGTTCTCCGTCTGCTTTTGCTGTTTTATTCGCGACTGCCCGGGATTTACCTTTTCGCGTTGATGATGGGGAGTAGGGGACGGAGTTTGTAACGGACGCGCGTTGCCCCGGACGCAGCCGGCGCGCGAAGCGCGCAAACGAAAAGAGAATAAAAACTCCGGTCGGAGTTTTTATGCTCTTTTCGTTTAGGTCGACCTTCGGTCGACCACGGCTGCGCCCTATTAGAAGACAGAAGTTAGAGGCCAGATGTCAGAATCGCAAGGAGCAGAGCAGACCCCTCCCCGTCGGGGAGGAGCAGGGGGGATGGGGACATGGCGTAATCACGTCACCGTTAAGGTGGCGTGATAAGCCGTCCGCCGTTAATCTGACTCCTTATAGCAACGTATGGCGCCGCGCTAATGCTTTATTATACATACGCAAGTGTCCTTCCCACCCAGTACCCCTCCCCCTCGAGGGGAGGGTCGGGGAGGGGTGATTAAAGATAGCATTCGCGTAGCGAATACCTTGTTTGACGTAGTGCGTCGACACTCTTTCTTTTTAACGTGTGCAAGTGACCATACATCTGCGCAGATATTTCAAATAGTATTCGCGAAGTGAATATCTTGTTATAGGCAGCGCGGCGATATTCTTGCATTTTAAAGGCGCGCACGATGCCTTGCTATGGCAGCTACTAAAAATCAATTCGCTTTGCGAATACCTTTTAGAAAAGTTGCAGCGCGCGCCGAAATTTTCCAAGTGCCTCCGAGGCTTCCTTAGCACTCCCTCCCCTTGAGGGGAGGGTCGGGGTAGGGTGACTAAAAATAGCATTCGCGAAGCGAATTCCTTTTTGCGGAGGCTGCTACAGCATTATTACAGTTATTCACCGCGAATTCCTTTTTATCGGTAGTGTGGTGCCGCTCTAATTTTTTCAATCTTCTTTCTGTGCGGAGCAAACCCCATTCGCGCAAATTTCCCCGCCGTCAGGCGGCATTCCCGTCCTTAGCTATGCAGAACCCCCTCCCATGTGGGAGGGGGTAGGGGGAGGGAGTCTTATAGATAGCAAGAGCGAAGCGAATTCCTTTTTACAAGGCAGTGGCGCGCAGTGCTTTTTAATTCTCTCAGCAAATTCCTTATAACATGGGTTGATGCTACGTCATCCCCCACCGATAGGCAGCTATCAAAACTTTGACAACGCAGAACCCCCTCCCATGTGGGAGGGGGCAGGGGGTAGGAGTATGAAAATAGCATGAGCGCAGCGAATTCCTTGTTTGACGCAGTGCTGCGATGATTCTCTTTAATAAACGTGAGCAGATGTCTTTACTGTGGCAGTTACTAGAAATAGCATGAGCAAAGCGAATTCCTTTTTCATCAGTGAAGCGCCCCTGCATATAATTTATAACGCTCATAGGTTTCCTCTATGCTCCCTCCCCTCGAGGGGAGGGTCGGGGTGGGGTGACTTTAGATAGTATGAGCGAAGCGAATTCCTTTAACAAGGCGGTGGCACGCAGAGCTTTTTAATTCCGCACAGCAGATTCATTTTTATAGGTGTAGTGATGCTTTGGCTTTCTAAAGTATGCACAGGTACCCTTACCATGGCATCTATTCCAATCCCGTCCGCCGCCTACGTACACCTTATCCAAAAGACCATACTACCGTTTCGCTTCTCTACCCCTCCACTCTGAACCCTCTTCCGTTCTCCGTCCCGCTGTCATGCCCTATCCAGAGCACAAACTCGCCCGGCTCGCTCACAAAGTTCATGTCTGCGTCATAGAACCGCAGCATCGGCTCGTCGATTTCAAAGCTGACCGTCTTGGTCTCGTGCGGCATAAGCCGGACCGTTTTAAGTCCCTTAAGCTCGCGGACCGGCCTCACGACGCTGCCCTTGACGTCGCGGATATAAAGCTGCACCGCCTCTTTCATCTCCATGCCGCCGTCGTTGGTGACGTCGACCGACGCCGTAATAACGCCGCCCTTTTTGAGCACGTCCGCGCTCAGCCGCACCGGCGAATACTTCGCCTCGCCGTAAGACAACCCGTACCCGAACGGATAAAGCGGGTGATTCGGGACGTCCATGTAATTCGAGACATATCTGACAAATCCGTCGGTCTTCGGCTTCGGACGGCCGGTCATAAACTGGCTGTACGAAATCGGGAGCTGCCCCGAACAGTAGGGGATGCTCATCGAAAGCCTGCCGCACGGATTTTTCTTTCCGAATAAGATGTCCGCGATGCCGAGACAGCCGAGCGTCCCCGGGAGCCATGCCTCGACTATCGCCGGCGCCTTTTCGGCAATTTCCGGTATCGCCAGCGGACGCCCGCCGAACACGAGCACGACCGTGTTTTTGTTACACGACATCACCCGCTCGAAGAGCCTCAGATGCGCCTTATTAAGCGATATGTCCGCGACGCTCATCGACTCGCCGGTCGGGATTTCGTTTTCCCCGACAGCGAGAATCACCGCGTCGCAAACGCCGATTTCCGCCATCTCCTCGTCCGTCGGGTCATCGTTCCCGACGAACACAAATTTCCCGTTCGGAACGACCTCACACAGCGCGTTCTTAAGCGTGACCGTCTTCGACGTGTCCGCGAAAATCGACCAAGAGCCGACAATCCGAGTGTCCTGCGTCAGCTCGCCGACGACGGCGATTTTCCCCGAATCGCCGAGCGGCAGAATCCCGTTATTTTTAAGGAGCACGGCGGTCTCCGCGCCCGCTCTGCGCCCAAGCTCGCGGTGGCGTTCGCTGAAAATGACCCGTTTTTCGTTCTCGGGCGAGCCGTCCTTATAGGGATTCTCGAAGAGTCCGAGCTCGTTTTTGAGGACGAGGACCCTCCAAACCGCCTCGTCAAGAAGCTTTTCGTCAAGCTCGCCCTCGCGGATAAGCCTGACAACGCTCCCAAGGTAACAGTCGCTCATCATGTCGATGTCACAGCCGGCCTCGAGCGCCTTTTTCGCGGCGTCGGCCTTGTCATATGAACTCCCGTGATTCAGCGTCTCGCCGATAGCGTTATAGTCCGAAATCACGACGCCGTCGAAACCCATGTCCCCGCGGAGGACGTCCCTCAGAAGCCTTTTATTGGTCGTACAAGGCTTTCTGTCGATGGTGTTGAACGCCGTCATCACAAGCTTAACGCCCGCCTCGACAGCGGCTCTGTACGGCTTGAGATAGTCCTCGAAAAGCGTGTGCTCACAGATTTCGGTGACGTTATAGTCGCGCCCCGCGACCGGCGCGCCGTATGCCGCAAAGTGCTTGACACAGGCGGCGACCTTACCCGGCTTCGAGACGTCGTCGCCTTGGAACCCCTTCACAAGCGCCTTCGCCATCAGCGAGTTGAGATATGGGTCTTCGCCGGTCGACTCCATGCAGCGTCCCCAGCGGCTGTCGCGGACGAGGTCGACCATCGGCGAGAATGTGACGTGAACCCCCGCGGCGGCGGCCTCTTCGGCGGCGAGCGACGCAATCTCCTCGGCGAGCTCGGCGTCAAACCCAGAGCCAATCGCAATCGGCACCGGAAACGCGGTCTTGTAGCCGTGGATAACGTCAGCCATAAAGAGCGCCGGAATCCCGTGCGGCTGCTTCGCCATCATTCTGTCCTGTAAGTCGCGAAGATGCTCCGCGCCCGCTTCCCCGAGGACGCTTCCGGTGCGGTACGGCTGGTCCGCGTCCATGCTGAACTCCGCCGCCGGACCGGTAATCGTCCCGACGTCGCCGAAAAATCCGCCGTGAAGCTGTACAAGCTGCTCCGCCTTTTCCTCGAGCGTCATATCCTCGAGCAGTCTTTGTAATTCGTCAGTTTTCATATCCGTTTCCTTTCCGTTTTTTCTTTATACTACCATTTCCCGCGCGGGTTGTCAATGACGCACGGAAAAGTTGCGTAAACCTTGCCGACGATTTTCCCGAATATAATTCGGCGCACCGCCAATCCGACAGCACGCCGAGTCAAGTCATATCCGAAACCGGGAATCATCACCGATAATTATATTCTTTTAATTCCTCCAAAAACTCCTCATACTCGGCGTCCGACCAATAAAAGGTCAGCTCGTCCTCGGAGTATTCCTCCGGCCTGTCGCGCATGAATCCGCCGCCGATGTCATAGTCAAACCGCCGCAGAACCGCTTCGGCAAACTCCCTGAAAAACAGGCCTATTCCGGTGATGACATTGCCGTCCTCGACAATTCCTCTGTGGACAAAATTCTGTTTTTCAATGAACGGAAAGACGTCCGTCATCTGCATAAAATATCCCGCCGTAAATTTTTTGCCGTCGAGTATTCCCGCCTTTGACAGCAGCAGCGGGGCAGATGAAATTGCCGCAAAAACTGTGCCCGAATCTTTTCCCTCCCGAAGAAAATCAATCAATTTGCCGTCAAAAAGCGCCGGCAGAGGGTCAACCGTCCCCGGAAGAATCACGCAGTCGTAATCGGCGGCGCTTGCTTCCGCCACTGTTTTGGTCGGAAGAATCCTCAGTCCCTCCTCGCTGAGATACTCCCGGTTTTCGGCTGCGATATAGTCGATTTTCTCCCCGAACCAGACCGCCAGCACCGACGTCAGACAGGTTATCTCCTGCAAGGAAAAGTTCGGGTATATCAAAACTCCGAATTTACTCATTTTCATCCTCCTTAAACTGCGGATTGTGTTTTTTAGTGAAGCGGGGAGGGGAGTGCTCTAAAAAATCTTCCCCCTCACGCCATCGCCGTGAAGACCCATGCGGCAATCAGGAGTCCGCAGCCCGCAAGGAGCAGGCCCTTTTTATGCCCCTTCCACTCGCCGGTCTTAAGTCCCCAGAGCACCGAAATTATCAGCGCGAGCGCGTTAAAGAGCACCCAGCCGGCGGTCGGGCCGAGCTCGCCGAGCATCCGGCTCGACAGGCCGTAGAGCAGCAGCGCCGCGTACCAGATTACCGCGACGCCGAACAGCACCGCCGTCCGCTTTGCCGCGCCCTTTTCCGAAAGGGTGTGCCACTCTTTTTTTGACGACATCTCACAGCCGCACCACACCGCTCCGGCAACGCACCCGCCGACGAGCACCGGCGCCCATCTCACCGCCGAGACCGCCGCAGCGGACGCTCCCGCCGCAGAAAGCGCCTCGCCGAAGTCCTCCGTGCCGGTGAATCCGACGTTCATCATTCCCGAGCCGAGTCCCGAAAGCACCGACAGGACAACCCCGAGCTTCGAGCTCTTCGCCCCGCCGTCCCGCTTCACTCCCGCGACGGTCACTGCCGCGACGCCCAAAAGAGTGAGAATCAGTCCCGCGAAGAAACAGAACCCCGACGCGCCTTTCGGGAGATTTCCGTCGATTATCATCGGCGCGACAGAGCCGACGACGGTCGAAATCCCCATCGAGATGCCGTAGACAAGCGACATTCCGATTATAGTTATGCCCTTTGAGAATCCTATTGCGGAAAGACCCCAGACCGCGCCGCAGAGAAGGGGAGCGGCCCAATATCCCGCGCCCCGTTCGGCAATCAGTCCGAAAAGACCCGTCCCCGTCGACGAAATCACCGCGAATCCCGCGGATATCACGATACAGCAGACGCAGTACACGCCCCAGAACGCCGCCCATGAAAACGGCGGATATTTTTTATACCCGAGTCCGAACGACCCCTGACACACCCCCGCAAGAAGCAATAATCCAAATCCTGCCAACATATCCGGTCCCTCTTTTTTGTCATATTTTCGGGATTATTATAATATAGTCCGCCGCAGGTGTCAAGCCGCGGATAGAAGACAGAATTGAGAAATCAGATGTCGGATGATGGCTCACCCCACCTCTCTCTTCCGATACACCCTCACCGACATTCTCCAAGCGAACGCGAACAGGGCGGCCGAGACGGCGCAAATGCCGGCGGCGACGAGCGGGATGCTGACGTTCCTTGTAATGAAATCGACGGCCGTATCATTGACGCTGAGCGACGCAAACCCCGCGCATACCATGCCGATAATCCCGCCGAAGAGCATGTATACCATGCGGCCCTTCTCCGAGCCGTATTTGAAAATCAGGATATATCCGAGCGACAGAATCGAGGTCAGAAACACCGTAATCGGCACCGAGGCGGCGCACTGCCCGAAAATGCTCATGTCGCTGTGAATCAGCCCGTATATCAGCGCGACAACAACGTCGTAAATACACGTCAGGCCGAAGAGAATAAGCGTCAGCAAAAATTTTTCCGAGACGAACACCGAACGCTTTAGCGGGAGACTGTGCGCAAAAACCGTCCACTTTTCCTTGTCCTCAAAGGCGATGATGTTCGACGGAAGGGATATGAACAGGATTTTGAAGAAGAAAAGCATGAACAGATTTCCGCTCCCGACTTCGCACACCGTCATCAGCGCCAAACATATCAGATACAGCTTGAAATACGCCAGACTCGTATAAAAATCCTTTATAAGAAGACCCTTCATTTTAACTCCTCCTTTTTCACCATGAACACAAACAGCTGCTCGATGTCGACGGGGCCCGAGTCGAGTCCCGCGGGAACCGCCTCGCTTCTGACAATCGCCTCGGCGCCGTATGGCGAGGTCTTTTTCCCGACGACATATTCCCCAGGAATCGCGTCAATCTCGGCGGCGCTGCCTCTGACGACCCTGTGGCTGTCCCGGAGGACGTCCTTTTCTTCACAGAGCATAAGCTTCCCTTTGTGGATAAACGCGATATAGTCGCAAATCTTTTCGAGGTCGCTGACGATGTGCGACGACATCAGCACCGAACGGCTTTCGTCCCTTGTGAATTCGTTGAGCATGTCAAGGATTTCGTCCCGCGCGACCGGGTCGATGCCGCTCGTCGCCTCGTCGAGTATCAAAAGCTTCGGACTGTGCGACATCGCGACCGCAATCCCGAGCTTCATCTTCATTCCCTTTGAAAAATCCCTGAATTTCTTGTCCGACGGCAGGTCAAATTTTTTTAGATACGAATAAAAGACCTCCCTGTCCCACCTCGAATAGATATTCCGCATGACCTTTTCAATCCGCGCCGCGCTGAGCGCCTCGGGGAGACCGATTTCGTCCGGCACTATCCCGATGTCCTCTTTTACCGAAGCGTCGGTACAGTCCTTTCCCAAGACCTTGATTTCGCCGGCGTCCGGCTTTATCATGTCGAGAATCAGCTTTATCGACGTCGATTTTCCCGCGCCGTTTTCGCCGATGAGTCCCATAATGCACCCCGACGGCAGACAAAGGTTCAGGCCGTCGAGCGTAAATCCCTCGTACTTTTTTGTGAGATTTTTAACCTCAATCGCGTTCGTCATTTCTCTTCCTCCCAAAAATTGCGTATCATTTCAAAAACGTCCTCCTCCGAAAGTCCGCATTCTCCGGACAGCCGGATAATCTCTTCGATGCGGCTCTCGATTTGCTTAAGATTTTCTTCGCGGATAAGCTCGAGATTCTTCGGCGCAACAAAGCACCCCTTTGCCGCTACGGTATAAATATACCCCTCGCGTTCAAGCTCGTCATAAGCGCGCTTTGTCGTGATGACGCTTATGCAAAGGTCCTTCGCAAGCTGTCTTATCGAGGGAAGCGCTTCGTCCTCAATAAGCTCGCCGCTGATAATCTGTGCCTTAATCTGTGAATAAATCTGGTCATAAATCGGGACGCCCCTCTTGTTGTCTATAAGTATTTTCATGAGCGGCTCCTTTCAGCTGTACAACTGTATATTTACAGTATATACAGTATGCACGGTTTTGTCAATACCTTTTTCAAAAAAATATAAAAAAGCTCCCGAACAATCGAGAGCTTTGCTTTTTGACGCAGTTTTTTAATCGGCCGCGTTTTACGGTCTTATGGAGCTTTCGCCGTCGAGGTCGCAGCCCGACCCGCTCAGCGAATGTTTACAGGTTGAACACGACTTCGCCCTAATCTCCGGATTTTGTTTTGCCATACTGTCGCGCATTTCATAGTGATTACAGTTATCCTTGCTCTGAGCGTGCGGACGGGCAAATCCTCCTCCGACAGCGTTTTCAAGCTTCTTATCGTCCATATTCATATAATATCCTTATTCTTCCTCGAATCTTATACCGCTCGGATTGGTGCACTTTTCTGTAAAACCGTAATCGTAGTGTTCACAGTTTATGCAGTCGCAATTATTGTAGAATCTGCTGTATGCGCTGAACACCGGGCAGTCGTCCGCCGGCATCGGCCTGCGGCCCATACGCACCACACTTTCGCCTCCACCTATACTTTCGTCTCCTCCGCTCACCAAATCAAGTTCGTCGTCTTTCATAAGGCTCATAATATTCCTCCATTCTATTTCCCGTATCTTATTCCGCGTTGATTGACGCATTTTTTGGAATTATGGTAATCGTAGAATACACAGTTTATACAGTCGCGATTACCGATGAATTGGTCATATTCGGTGAACACCTGACAGTCGCCCACCGGCATTGTACTGCTTTTAAGGGAGGCTGGATCGCGGTAATCGCTTCTTCTTCCTCCGCTAACGAGGTCAAGATTGTCGTCATTCATAAGGGCCATAATAAATCCTCCTTGTTATTTTCCGAACCGAATTCCGCCCGGCTTAGTGCACTTATTGGATTTACCGAAATCATAGAATTGACAGTTCACGCAGTCCCGGTTGGTATAATCCTGTACGCTTGCGGTTGTTGAGGCAACGGCATATGCCTTGTACATCGGACAGTTGTCCGCCGGCATAGTGCCGCCCTCAAGCTCCCAAGGCATACGGGAAACCGTTCTTCCTCCGCCGCTCACCAAACCGAGCTCATCGTCGTTCATAAGAGCCATAATAAATCCTCCTTATTATTTCCCGAACCTAATTCCGCTCGGATTGGTACACTTGTCGGTTATATTGTAATCGTAGTGCTCACAGTTAATGCAGTCGCATATACCGCACGGAAAGTGTTCGCTGTACGCCGGACAGCCGTCTGCCGGCAACATCGACGGGCCATTTAAAAGCTCGGGCAGAGAGGGATAATACTTTACCCCCAATACCGGGCAATCCTCGCCGCCGCTCACCGTGCCGAGCTCGTCGTCGTTGATAAATCCCATAATAAATCCTCCTTATTATTTCCCGAACCTAATTCCGCCCGGCTTGGTACACTTTTCTGTAAAACCGTAATCGTAGTGGTTGCAGTTTATGCAGTCGCGATTATAGTGGGGGTCGAATACGCTGAACTCCGGACAGTTGTCCGCAGGCATCGTCTTGCTGGCTCTGAGAACTCTCGGGTCGCGTCCTCTTACCGTTTTTCCGCCTCCGCTCACCGTATTGAGTTCATCTTCGTTCATAAGCTTCATTATATTTCCTCCCGTTATTTCCCGAACCTTATTCCTTTCGGATTGGTACACTTATTGGATATACCGTAATCATAGAAATAACAGTTTATGCAGTCGTGCTTGATTTCATGGTAGCCGCCGATGGAAAGGCCCCGATAATAATGCTCATATACCGGGCAGTCGTCAGCCGGCAAAGTTCCGCCTTTGTCCACCGTCGGCGGACGGGAAACCGTTCTTCCTCCGCCGCTCACCATATTGAGTTCATCTTCGTTCATAAGTCTCATAATAATACCTCCTTAAAATAAACGAATTTTATCTTTTAAAGCGCTTATTCGCCTCCGCGCCGTCATCTCTTCCTGGCGAAGCCTTTATAAAGAATGCCCTGCGGATTTGTGCACTCCGCCGACGCGTCGACCTTTTGGTAGTGCTGACACCAGGTGCATATCGCGTTGGGATTGACCTCTTCCTGAGTGTGTCCGGGTAAAAGGGCGAACCCGGCGCATTGGTTAAAGTTTGACTCGATAGACGGCTTTTTAAAAATCATATCTCCGCCCGTTACCTGTTCAAGTTCCTTTTCTGACATCATCATAGCTATACCTCACTTATAAAAATTTATCTTTGAATTGCGGCTGACCTTCGTTTTCTGTGACTTCATTATATCACATTTATTTTCTCCGCGCAATGTCATTCACGTCGTTTTCGTGTCATCTACGGCATTTCGGAAAGATTTCTTTTCTGCTTTTCGCCGTAGATGACACATTTTTTTCGCAAACTACACAGCAAAGTCAAAGATTATATGGTATAATCATATCAGAAATAATTTTCGCAGGTATTTTTTAGGAGGAAACAATGAAGTATATTCTTAACGAACAAATCGCGCTCCGAAGCTGGCGCGGAGTACCCTGTGCCTATTACATCAAGAACGACCGTCACGCAAAGAGCCTCTCTGCCGAGGATTTCCTGATTTTAATGTCCTGCGACGGCAAGAACGAACAGGACCCCGAGTCCGAGAGCATCAAGCGCCTGAGTCAAGTCGGATTTATCCGCCCCGCCGCCGAGTGCGAAGAGCTTTCGGAGTGGCAGAAGGTGCGCTTCTGCGACAACCGCTATATGCCGATATCCGAGTGGTCGATTACCGGGCGCTGCAACTATAACTGCCTTCACTGCTTCATGGCAAAGGACAACGAGCGGCTTATGAGCGAATTCAGCTGGGAAGAAATGCTGAATCTCCTCGACGAGTACGAAAAGTGCGGAATCCAGACTTTTGTCATCACCGGCGGCGAGCCGCTGCTTCACCCGCGCTTCATGGACCTCATGCGCGAGATAAGCCGCCGCGGAATGGTCGTCGACGACATTCTCACAAACGGCGCTCTTCTGACCGAGGATATCATTCACAAGCTAAAGGACCTTGGACTGAATCCGCTGTTCAGCATCTCCTTAGACGGCATCGGCCATCACGACTGGATGCGCGGCGTCGCCGGTGCCGAAAAGACCGCGATGCGCGCAATCGACCTCTGTCTTAAAGAGGGCATGAGAGTCAGGGTACAGGTCTGTGCTCACCGCCTCAACCTCGACACCATGGTCGACACCGTAAAGCTTATGGGTGAAAAGGGCGTCGACATGATTCGCGTCATAAGGACTTCCGAGTCACCGAGGTGGAAAGAGAACGCAGGCGACGCCTGCCTCTCGATTGAAGAATACTTCGACCTCGGAACCGAGCTTCTGACCGAATTCGCCAAGACCGGATATCACTCCGAGCTGACCGTCTGGCAGTTCGGCGAATATCACCCCCACGCCGGCGTATACTACTTCAGCGCGGTCGACTGTTCCGGAGACGAGGAGCGCGATTTAAGGCGCCCGACCTGCACCGGAATAAGAGGCTCGATGGCAATAGCGTCCGACGGTGAGGTCCTTCCCTGCAACCGCATGGCGGGGTATTACGCCGGGAAAGGCTACAGCTTCGGAAACGCCAAGAAGGGCGGAATCCGGCATCTCTTACAGGACAGCGATTACTTAAACACGATAACCTGCCCGGTGTCGAAGGTAAAAGAAAACCCAACCTGCTCGGCGTGCAAATACTTCAGGTACTGCCACGGCGGGTGCAGAGCGATAGCGCTCCTCTTCTATGACTACACCGGTCCCGACCTCTCGAAGTGCATCTTCTACAACAAGGGTTACTACCAAAAGGCACGACGCGCGTTCGACCTTGCGGCAAAGGGATCCGGACGCGAATTCCGCTGCGGTTCGCCCGTTCCCGAGCTTGAAGAAGAGCTTAATAAGTAAATATGACGCAAAAACCCGCCTTCCGTTTCCGGAGGGCGGATTTTTGGTATATGCGCGTTTGCCGGTATCGTTATATGCTTAAACTTTGCGCACTTTCGCCTGTCCGCGTTTGCCGTGGTCGTAACCCACCCTAGCGGGGGATTCTGCACATCTATCGCCGCCCGAAAGCATATCATGCAGCTTTTCGCCAACGTCCTTCTCATCTGTGTCTTTTGACTGCTGTTCATCATCCATAGATAAAAAGGTAAAGGTGCCGCCTGTAATCTTATCAAGCAGCTTTTCGTCAACGTCCTTCTTATCGAGGCCTTTTGACTGCTGTTCATCATTCATAGATAAAATGGTAAAGGTTCCGCCCGATACGTTTTCAAGATTCTTTTCGTCGATGTTTTTCATAATGTCCTCCTTAATTTGACTTTGTTTTACACCGGTGTTCGATGTATGATTTTTTACAGGTTATCTTACCTGATTATTATATCATATTTTTTTGCTTTTGTCATGTTGTCTACGCTGTTTTTATGTCGTTTACGTCAAAAAAATAAGCAAAGTCCCTCTTTCAAGCCTGAAAGGGGGACTTCTTTTAGAATACAGAAGTGAGATTATCAGAAGACAGAAGTCAGATATCACACACTTCCGTACAAATTTTAATTGGCTCTTCTGTGGACAAGGTCAAGGCCGCTGAGCGGGTCGATGTTGAAGAAATAGATGTTGTATCCGTCGGTGAGCCTTATTTCGTAATAGTCATACCCTCCGCCGAAGCTCGTGAGCTCGGATTCGCTGACGGTGAGCGCTTCGGCGTCGCCGTCCGAGAGATTTCCCTGTTCCTTGGCCATCTTTCTCGCGATTTCAACCGCCTCTTCCTCGCCGATGTAGTCCTCGCGGGTGATTGCGTCGCACCTGAGAATCTGTCCGCTGACCGCGTCGATTTCATAGACGTTGTCCAAGAGGTGAGTGCTCTTCGGATAGTCCTTGAGACCGTACCTGAAGCTGATTTTATAGACGTTTCCGTTGAGCTCGGCTTTAAGTCCGAAGACGCCGTTTTCGCTGACGCCCGAGTGTTCGAGCGCGACCGTCGCCGCGACAGCCTCGCTTATCATTCCGTCGGGAGCATCGGTCGAAAGGACCTCGTTTTTCTCCAAATCCGCCTTGTCGGACACGGTTATGTCATATTCCTCGACCGATATAAGCTCGAGAGTCGCGGGGTCGATGAATACTTTAACGCCCTTTCCGATTCTCTCGTCCTCAAAGAAGCACTCGCCGTTTGTCACTGCTCCGCCTCCGGTGGGCTGTTCAAGACCGCAGTATTCCTCGGCCTTCTGCCGAATCGCGCTGAGTCCGTATGTCCGGTTTACGGATACGGTTTCGCCGTCGTCGGCGCTGAGTCTGACCGACACGTCGAAGTCGGACTGACCGTAAAGCCGCGCCTCGGCGTTCGCATTGTTTTCGGAATAATAGGCGAAGTTGGTCACAATCGCGTATTTTCCGCCGTCCTCCGGCACAAGTCCGGTGATGAAGGTGTTGAGAAGCACTCCGCCGCTCATCTCGGGATATTTCTCATAAACCGCCGCCTCCGCGATTTCCTCTGCCTCGTCAAAGCTTATTATCCCGACAGGCTTTTCATGAAGAATCCGCTCGCCGGCAAAGTCGGGGTCTTCCGAGACGCCGCTTTCGATAATTTCGCCGGTGTCGGCGTTAAGCACCGCGGAATAGATATATCCGTCCGTCTTTTCGGTGCAGTCCGCAAGGCGGGTCTTCGCGTCGACATGTGTCTCGATGTGCCCGGCCTGTGAAAGTCCGAAGTGCTCCTCGAATCTGCTCCTGATGAAGTCGTAATTCGGCGCCTCGCGCATCATCTTCTCCGACTCAGTAAGCTGGCGCTCCTGTTCCTTCATCAGCCGGTCAATCTTTTCCTCCGACTCCTTTTTAATCCTCGGGAGCACCTCCTCCCAGTCCCCGTCGACCGTCCTGTCCGAAGAGTAAACGACGCCGGTCTTCGCGTCCATCACGATTTCATAAGCATAGCCGCAGGTCCGGAAGGATATGTTATACACAATCCTGCCGTTTTTAAGTCCGAGGTCGGCTTCGCCGGTCCCGAGGTCTTCGTCATACACCAGCCAGCTGTCGATGGCGTCCGAAAGCTCCTCTTTGAGCGCGGGGTCGGTCTCGGTCTCCTCGGCATATTTCACAGCAAGGTCGAGCGCGTATTCCGGCTCGATGAGTCCGTTAAGGCTCACCGCCGTAACCGTTATGCAAAGCACCGCCGCAAGTGCCGCCGCAATAACCGCCGCCCTTATTCTGCCGCTCCGATTTTTATTTTCCGTCATTTCTGTCACCGCTCCTTTTTGCCGTTCCGAGCACTGCTCAAAGACAGCCTCCGGAAAGGCGGGCAGGGCCGCCGTAAATGCCGTCTTAAGTTTTTGCACAACCTCTCTGTCTTTCATCACAATGCCCCTTCCAATTCCTTTTTCAGCTTTTTGATTGCGCCGTGATATCTCGATATCGCCGTCGATATCGGCTCGTCAAGGATTTCGGCTATCTCGCGGAATTTAAGTCCGACAACCGCGTGCATTATAACCACTTCCCGTTCGCGCTCGCCGAGTCTCCAAAAACAAGCTTTTATCACCGCTCTGTCTTCAACACCGAGCCTTTCGTCCGCCAAGTCGGTTTCGTCGATATCCTCCGGCGAAAATCTCTGCCGCTGTCTGAGCTTCATTCTGCAAAGATTCCTCGCGATGCCGATGACCCAAGCCGTCGGCTTTCCCATGCTCCTGTAATTGGGTGCGCACCTCCAGATTTCAAGGAGCAGCTCCGAAATGACGTCCTCGGCGTCCGAAACGCTGTGAAGAAGAGAAAGGGAATAGCCGTATGCCTGTGCCGCGACAAGCTTATAGAGCTCGGCAAGAGCGCTCTTATCGCCGTCTCCGATGCGCTTTATCGCGGAGTCAAGCTCCTTTTCTGCACAGGTCATTCCATCAGCCCCTTTCACTTAGTAATTGCACCGGCGCGCCGTTTTATCGGCATGACGAAAAATATTTTTAAAAAAAGACCGCCGGCTTTTCACCGGTCATCCGGTGCGCGGGCGGTCAATCCTTTGGTTCTTTTATGTATTCGTGCCTTATTTTTTCTTCCTGTTAAATACCGCCATGTCCATCAGCTTCTCCGACTTCGCGACTATCGCCGTGATTGCCATGTCGCCGGTCGCGTTGATTGCCGAGCGGAACATATCTATGACCGAGTCGACGCCGAACACCAGCGCGACACATTCTATCGGCAATCCGATTGACGCAAACATCACCGATGTGACGATAATCGTCGCGCCGGGTATGCCCGGGGTGCTTATCGAGAGAACAAGGACCGTCACCGCAAAGGCGATTAGCTGCGCCGCCGTAAATTCAATCCCGAACGCCCGCGCAAAGAACATCGACATGATTACGCCGCAGACGCTCGTGCCGTCCATGTTGACCGTCGCGCCGAGCGGGATAGAAAACGTATAAATCTTCGGGGCGATTCCGAGCTCTTCGCCGCAGATTTTCATGTTCACAGGCATCGCGGCGTTGGAAGAACCCGTCGAAAACGCGGTTATCATTCCCGCCGAAATCCTCTTGAAGAAGAGAAGGGGATTGATTCCCCGCGACGAGAGGATAACCGAATATACGACAAGCATTATAAGGAGTCCGAGGATAACCGTCGCGGTCATTCCGAGCATTGAAAGAAGCGAGTCGCCGCCCATCGCCATCGTCGACGAGGCAATCGCACAGAACGTCGCAATCGGGATAAACCGCACGACCATCGTCGTGATGCCGAGGAATAGGTCGTTGCAGGCGCCGAAGAAGTCGGCGAGAGCCTTTGAGTACGAGCCGATTGAGCCGACCGCGATTCCGCAGATAATCGCGATGAATATAATCTGCATCATGTCGCCGGTGATGAACGGCTCGACGATGTTCTCGGGAATGATGTTCACGACCGTGTCGATAAAGCTCGGAGTCTCTGCAATCTCGGAAACCTGTCCTCCCGACGAGGTCACAAGCTCGGCTATCCCCGCCGCGGAGGGCCTCACCGCGAACGATACCGCAAACCCGACCGCAATCGCAATCACCGTCGTGAACATATAGTACCCCATGACCTTGCCTCCGGTGCGTCCGAGCTCGCGGAGGTTGTTGAACTGCGACACGCAGGACACCAGCGAGAAGAACACGACCGGCGCGACGAGCATTTTCAACGCGTTCATGAAGAGGGTTTTAATAGGTGTGAGCGCAAATGTGTTGATTCCCGCCGAGATGTCCGACGGCATGAGCTTGAGGATAAACCCGAACAGAATTCCGAGGACGAGTCCCGCGACGGTGAGGTATAAAAGCGCCTTTTCGCTCTTCGAGACCGTGAACACAACGGTGCTGCGTCCGCCCTTGTTCTGATACTTAATGCTGTCGCCGTATGCGCGGAGCAAAATCGCGCGGATTGTATCCTGCGCCGCCGAGTCGTATTCGTCTTTTAAAAGGTCGACGCCGAGGTCGATGTCGTTCTTGAAGTCGAACTCCTTTCCCTCCGCGGTTATTTTAACGTATATGCCGCTTATGTTCTTGTAAACATAAACGTCGAGGCCGTATCCGCCTCCGTTTTCCATGAGCATTACCATCGCTTCCTCAACGCTTATGAGGGTCGACGGAATGTTCTTGATTCCCTTGAACTTTTTAAGCTCGGTCTCGGTGAATTCAACAGCTTTCGAGATTCCCTGCGGGTCGAGCATAAAGGTGCCTTTTGTCATTTTATCTCCTTCCTGCCTTTGGGGCATAGTCAAAATTTTTACGAGATGATATTGTATCACAATGCCGCGGCAAAATCAATAGTTTCTGAAGAATGTCCTGCCCCCTTGCGTCATATTTTCTCCGCCATAAGGACCGATGCGCCAAAAGCTTCCTATTCGGACAAAATCTGCCTGTATACCGGTGTAGAATATATTGACGGATTGCCGCCTTGCCGAAGAAATCTTCGGCGGACATTTCAAGAAAGGACGATGAAAATTGAAAAGAATCAAGAACCTTAAATCAATCGGAAAATACCTCATCTTCGCGGCGCTCGGCGCGCTTACCGCCGGAAGCAGGATTATGGGCATAAGAGCGCCCTTTGCGGCGGTGCTCGCGGCGCTCTCGGGGGTCGACTGCGGAATCGCGGCCGCCGTCGGGACTCTCTTCGGGGGACTCTTCGGCTTTTCTCCCGACATGATACCCGTTCTCGCGTCGGCGGGGACAGTTCTGCTCGCAAAAGTCAAAGGCTGTTCCCGCCGCGCCTGCATAAGCACCGCCGCCGTCACAGCCGGAGTCTATCTGATGTCGTCGTGCGCGCTCTGTGCGCTGTCCGGCGGGGGACTCGGCGAAATCGCCGGACTGTTCCTGATGTCTTCGGGACTCGGTGCTTCGGTGCTCGTCTCGTTGATCACATACCGCGACCTCCGCTCTGCACGCGGAATCGGCGGGACAAGGCTGCTTTTCTTCGCCGCCGCGTTTGTCTGCGCACTTATGCGCGCCGGGATATCCCCGGTCTCGCTCGGCGGGATTGCCGCGTCATATATCGCGCTGTTCTGCGCCGTCCGCCTGGGGCCCGAAGCGGCTGCATCGGCGGCATTTGCCTGTGCGCTCGGCGCGGGACTTTCCTCTCCGCGTGAATTTGCTGGATTTATCCTCCTCGGACTCCCAGCCGTCCTCTGCGGAAGGCTTTTCTTCGGCAGTCCGATGAAGGCCTCGGCGTGCTTTGTGCTGACGCTCCTTCCGGCATATGTCCTCTTCGGGACGGGGGACAGGCTTTCTTTGTTCCTCGACGCCGCAATCGCCGCCGCGCTCTTTGTCCCGACACAGCGCTATGCCGCTTCAGTCTATTCGAGATACCGCGACGACGTCTTTCAAACCGTCCGTTCCCGTCCCGAGGCCGCGATGGAGGCCGCAATCGTCGGACTTAAAAGCCGGCTCGAGGCGCTCCCGCCGTCTTTTCGCGACACAAGACCGCTCAGCGACGTCGTCTGGACAAAGGTCTGCATCAACTGCGTCAGCCGCGAGACCTGTGCCGACGGACCGAAGCAGGGACTGCCCCGCCTCGACGCGATAACCGCCGAACCGAGCCTCGGGGACGTCTGCCGCGCACTTCCCGACTGCTCCAGAATCACCGAGATAAAGAACACCGGCGCCGAGGCGTTCCGCCGCCGCGAATATCTCGGAGAAAGGGCGAAATCCCGCGAGGAGTCATTGAGGCTTTGCGCCGGACTCCTTGACGCATTCGGCGAGGCCGTCGGCGATGTCGCCCGGCTTTGCCGCGACAGCTCCGCCGAGGACAGGCTATTAACTTCACAGCTGATAGCGTCACTCAGAAAGCGGGGAATCAGACCCGAGAGCGTCTCGGTCTTCGCCGGAGGGCGGGCGTCGGTCTCCCTAAAAAGCGGCGCGAGGATAAGCGCCCAAAAGATGACCGAAGCCGTCGCCGAGGTCACCGGACTCGGCTATGCGCCGCCCGAAAGCTTTGAACACCCCGGCGGGACGGTCTATAAATTCGAGCCGGACGCCGAATACACCGTCGAGACGGGACTCTGTCAGGTGCCGGCGGGCGAAAAAATTTCCGGCGACATCACCGACAGCTTCGACTGCGGCGGCTACAGCTATGTCCTTCTGTCCGACGGAATGGGCGTCGGCGAACAGGCGAGGGCGGCGGCTTACGAGCTTTCGTCGCGAATCCGCGAGATGATTTGCGCGGGATTTTCCGTTCGGACCGCCGCCGGGATATGCTCTTCGGTGCTGCGGTGCGTCCTTCCCGAAGAGAGCTTCGCGACCCTCGACCTTCTAAGGGTCAATCGAAAGACCGGCGCCGCCGAGCTTTATAAGGCGGGAGGGTGCAAGAGCTTTATTTTTACCGACGGCAGCCCCTCGACCGTCGCCGCCGGGGGATATCCAATCGGAATCCTCGACTCCTGCGACCTCAGGGTACAGCGCTTCTATGTCCGCGAGAGCGCTTCGGTGGTGATGGTCACCGACGGCGCGCTCGGAATCACCCCGAACGAGTGCATGAGCGCACTTAACTGCGGAATCGACCTCCCTCCGGCGCAGCTCGCCGCACTGCTTATGGCGCGGCTTGAACCCCAAAAATCAGCCAAAAGGGACGACGCATCGGTCGCGGTTGTGAGAATTGGGAGAAAATCCGCCTGAGTTATTGTGATACTGCACAATCGTCAACACTTGAAAATGTGGATTTTCTAAGAATTTGACAAAAAACTGTTGCAATATTTATTGATATTTGGTATAATGTCACTGTGCAAAATAATACCGAAAATATCACGGAGGAGGCAACAAAATGTCCTTTGAACTGACCCCCGACATCATCGACGGCATAGACTGCTTTCTTGGCGGCTGTAACTACGACAGCGGCGAGGTTTTGGGAGCGCATCTCGGCAAAGACGGGCGGTGCACCTTCAGGGTCTGGGCGCCCAATGCCCGCGCCGTTTCGGTTGTCGGCGATTTCAACAACTGGAACGAAACCGCCAACCCCTGCGAAAGAATTCACGGCGGAATTTGGCAGTGCGTCGCCGACGGCCTCAGCGAATACTCAACATATAAATACTGCGTGCACGGCGCCGACAACACCCACCGCATGAAGGCCGACCCGTACGGAATCCATATGGAGACAAAGCCGGCCACCGGCACCAAGCTTTTCGACCTGAAAAAATATGTCTGGAAGGACGGCTCATACATGAAAAAGCGGGACGAGACCCCGCCTTATGACCGCCCGATGAACATATACGAGGTGAACCTCGGCTCGTGGAAGCAATATCCCGACGGCAATTTCTTCAGCTATAAAAAATTCGCCGAAGAGATGATTCCTTATATAAAAGAGATGGGATATACTCACGTCGAGTTTATGCCCCTGACCGAATATCCGTTCGACGGCTCGTGGGGGTATCAGGTTATCGGGTACTTCGCCCCAACCTCCCGCTTCGGCTCTCCCGAGGACTTCATGGAGATGGTCGACCTCTTCCATCAAAACGACATTCCGGTTATCCTCGACTGGGTCCCGGCGCACTTCCCGAAGGACGGCGCCGGCCTCTATGAATTCGACGGCTCGCCCTGCTATGAATACGCCGACCCGTTGAAGATGGAGCACCAGGGCTGGGGCACAAGGGTCTTCGACTTCGGACGCCCCGAGGTTCGCTCATTCCTCATTTCGAGCGCTGTCCACTGGCTTAAAAACTTCCATGTCGACGGCTTGAGAGTCGACGCCGTCGCTTCAATGCTCTATCTCGACTATGACCGCAAGGAATGGCGCCCGAACAAATACGGCGGGAAGGAAAACCTTGAAGCCGTCGAGTTTTTGCAGGAGCTGAATACGGCGGTCTTCTCCCGCTTCCCGAACGCAATAATGATTGCCGAAGAGTCGACCGCATGGCCGAACGTCACCAAGCCGAAAGAGGTCGGCGGCCTCGGGTTCAACTTCAAGTGGAATATGGGTTGGATGAACGACATGATGCACTATATGTCCCTCGACCCTTATTTCAGGAGCTATAATCACAATGAGCTGACGTTTTCGTTCATGTACGCCTTCTCCGAAAACTTTATCCTCCCGATTTCGCACGACGAGGTCGTACACGGAAAGGGTTCGCTCGTCAATAAGATGTCCGGGCGGGACGTCGAGGAAAAAATGCGCACAGATAAGGCGTTTCTGGGATATATGATGGCTCACCCCGGGAAGAAAATGCTCTTCATGGGCAGCGAATTCGCACAGTTCAGGGAGTGGAACTATGAATCCGGACTCGAGTGGTTCATGATAGAGGACTTCCCGATGCACCGCGATTTTAAGGAGTGCATTAAAAATCTCAATCACTTCTATCTCGCGAATCCTCCGCTTTGGAACGACGACTACAGCTGGGACGGCTTCAAGTGGATTTCCGCCGACGACTACACCCAGAGCATCATCGTCTTCCGAAGAATCGACCGCAAGGGGAACGAGATTATCGCCGTCTGCAACTTCGCCCCCGTCGACCGCAGCGGCTACCGCTTCGGAGTGCCGTACAGGGGGACGTATACCGAAGTCTTCAACACAAGCTCGCACGACGGCTCGCCATATGCCAACGCCCCGGTCAAGGCGGAAAAGATTGAGTCTCACGGCTTCCCGCAGTCGGTTTCGATAAATATCCCCGGACTTTCGACGATGTATTTCAGCGTCAAAAAATCCGCCGGACGCCCTCCGAGGGCAAAAAAGACCTGATTTTTGTAATTTAACTTCAGAAAGGAAGAATTTATATGTACAACAAAAAAGAATGTGTCGCCATGCTCCTCGCCGGAGGACAGGGTTCAAGACTCTACGCGCTCACCAAGAAGGTCGCCAAACCCGCCGTGCCCTATGGCGGAAAATACCGCATAATCGACTTTCCGCTCTCTAACTGCGTGAATTCCGGCATCGACACCGTCGGCGTTCTGACACAGTATCAGCCGCTCGTCCTCAACGACTACATCGGCAACGGGCAGGCTTGGAACCTCGACCGTATTCACGGCGGCGTCCATATCCTCCCTCCGTATCAGACCGCGGCGGGCGCACAGTGGTACGAAGGCACCGCAAACGCGATTTACCAGAACCTCAGCTTTATCGAGCGCTACGACCCCGAATATGTCGTAATCCTCTCGGGAGACCACATCTATAAGATGGACTACTCCGAAATGCTCAGATATCACAAGGAAAAGAACGCCGAGTGCACCATCGCCGTCATCGACGTTCCGATTCACGAGGCTTCGAGATTCGGCATCATGTTCGCGCACGACGACGGCTCGGTATATGACTTCGTCGAAAAGCCGAAGGAGCCGAAGTCGACGCTCGCGTCGATGGGTATATACATCTTCTCGACCGCCACCCTGAAAAAATATCTCACCGAAAACGAGATGGACACGACCGCCACCAAGGACTTCGGAAAGAACATCATTCCCGCGCTGCTTCAGAACGGCGAAAGGGTGTTTGCGTACCGCTTCGAGGGGTATTGGAAGGACGTCGGAACAATCGACAGCCTCTGGGACGCCAACATGGAGCTTTTGGCCGCAAATGTCGACCTCGACCTCTATGACTCGAGCTGGAGAATCTATTCCAACAACGACTCCGCCGCGCCGCATATCATCGGCAAGGACGCAAGGATTCAGAGCTCGATGGTCACCAACGGCTGCTATATCGACGGCGACGTCGAATTTTCGGTAATCTCCGGCGGGGTCACAATCGAAGAGGGCGCAAAGGTTCAGTATTCCGTCCTGTTCCCCGGCGCGGTCATAAAGAAGGGCGCCGTCGTTGAATACGCTATCGTCGGCGAAGACAGCGTTATCCGCGAAAACGCCCATGTCGGCGCCGCTCCCGAGACAATCGAGGAAAAGGACGCCTGGGGAGTCGCCGTCGTCGGACAGAACATCGAGGTCGGCGAGGGCAAGGCCGTCGCTCCCAAACAGATTATTTCCGAGAGCATATAAAGAAACGGAGGAATACATATGAGCTATAATATGACTAATGTTTTGGGTATTCTCTTTGCGAATACCCACGAGGGTTCGGTTCCCGAGCTTGCATCTAAAAGAACGATGGCGTCGATTCCGTTCGGCGGAAGATTCAGAATGGTTGATTTCCCGCTTTCGGGAATGTCTAACTCCGGAATGTCGAAAATCGGCATCATCACAAGGGCAAATTATCAGTCGCTCCTTGACCACATCGGCTCGGCCCGCCCTTGGGACCTCTCGCGGACCGACGGCGGACTTACCCTCCTCGCTCCCTTCGGACGCAACACCGACACCGGTCTCTTCCGCGGAAAGCTCGAAGCGCTCTACAGCTGCATAAGCTTTATCCGTCACACCGACTGTGAATACACCGTGCTCACCGACTGCGACCTCGTCATCAATCCCGACTTCCACCACCTCGTCGACGCACACATCGAGAGCGGCGCCGACATCACCGCCGTGTGTCACACCGACGAGTACACCGAAGAGGAGACGAAGGACGCCTCGTGCTTCAAGCTCGGCGAAAACGGACGCGTCGAGGCGGTCGCGATAAACCGCGCGATGGCGGGCAGGAGGACGATGGACCTCAACATCTATGTGATGAAGACCTCGCTCCTCATAAGCCTTGTCGAAGACCTTGTTTCCCTCGGGAAATACAGCTTCTCGCGCGATGTCCTCCAGGAAAAGGCCGGCGAGCTCGATATCCGCGCATATGAATTCGACGGATTCTACCGCAGAATATGCGACCTCGACAGCTATTACAAGGCGAATATGGCGCTTTTGGACCACGAAAACCTCGCCAAGCTCGTTAAGAGCGAGCGCCCCGTATACACCAAGGACAGGGCCGACGCTCCGGCAAGATACGGCTTTAACTGCTCCGTAAAGAACTCGCTCATTGCCAACGGCTGCATCATCGAGGGAGTCGTCGAAAACTCGATTCTCTTCCGCGGCGTAAAGGTCGGAAAGGGGACAATCGTCAAGAACGCGATTCTGATGCAGGACACAGTGGTCGGAAAGGACTGCTGCCTGTTAAACGTCATCACCGACAAGAACGTCACCGTAAACGACGGACAGACCGTAACATCTGCCGAAAGCTGCCCGCTGTATATCTCTAAGGGCAGAACACTCTGACGAAGAAAAGGGGTAATAATATGAAAATTCTGTATGCATCAAGCGAGGCCTTGCCGTATGTCGCGTCCGGAGGACTTGCCGACGTCGCCGGCTCGCTCCCGAGAGCGCTCGTTGAGTCCGGCGCGGACTGCCGCGTCGTAATGCCGCTCTACGGTTCGATTTCCGCCGAGCTCAAGGAAGGCCTTGAATATAAGACCAACTTCTTTGTCCCGGTTTCATGGCGGAATCAGTATTGCGGAGTCTTCGTCGGGGTACAGAACGGCGTCACCTATTATCTCCTTGATAACGAATACTACTTCAAGAGGCAGGGGATATACGGTCACTTTGACGATGCCGAGCGCTTTGCGTTCTTCTCCCGCGCGGTCCTCGAGCTTTTAAGACATATCGACTTCATGCCCGACATCATCAACTGCAACGACTGGCAGACCGCGCTCATTCCCGTCTATTACGATATCTTCTACCGCTGGTACGAGGGGATGGGAAACATCAAGACCGTCTTCACCATTCACAACATTCAGTATCAGGGAAGATACGGGATGCAGATTTGCGGCGACCTTCTCGGAATCCCGAACGACAAGTGGGGAATCCTTGAATACCAGAAGGACTGCAACTTCATGAAGGCCGCAATCGAGGTCTCGGACAAGGTCACGACCGTCTCCCCGACATATGCGCACGAAATCCTCGACCCTTGGTTCTCACACGGCCTCGACCCGATACTTGCCCCGCGCCAGTATAAGCTCACTGGCTTCCTAAACGGCATCGACCAGGACGTCTATAACCCCGAGACCGACCCCGCCCTCCCGGCGCACTATAACGCCGAGGACAAGTCGGGAAAGGCCGTCTGCAAGAAGGAGCTTCTCGCCGAGGTCGGTCTGCCGCAGGGGAAAGAGCCGGTCATCGGCATCGTCACCCGCCTTGTCGGACATAAGGGCGTCGACCTCATAAAATACGTCTTCGAGGACATGATAAACCTCGGCTATAAATTCGTGATTCTCGGCTCGGGAGAAAAGCAGTATGAAGACTTCTTCCGCGAGATGGCATACCGTCACCCCGACAGGGTCGCGGTCACAATCGGATTTATCCCCGCGCTTGCCCACCGCATCTATGCCGGCGCGGATATGTTCCTCATGCCGTCACAGTCCGAGCCCTGCGGCCTCGCACAGATGGTGTCATTGAGATACGGCACTATCCCGATTGTCCGCGAGACCGGCGGACTTAAGGACTCTATCACCGACTGCGGAGGTCCGGGCGGAAACGGCTTCACCTTTAAGACCTATAACGCGCACGATATGCTCGACGCAACCGTCCGCGCCCGCGCCTATTACGACCAGCGCATGAAGTGGGGCAAGCTCACGACCTACGCTCTTCATCAGGACTTCAGCTGGAAGCGCTCCGCCGAGCTCTATAAAGGACTTTACCGCGAGCTCACCGGTGAACAGGAATAAACCGTTGCTGTCCAAAAGCCATATCCGAGATTTCGGGTATGGCTTGAATTTTTTCAACACTCCTCCCAACCTTTTCCGCGCCCGCGCTGTCTTATTATCGAAAGCTTTCAAAAAAAGAAAGGAAGAATCAAATGCCTCATCTCAAGGACACCGACGGCAGCCTTGTGCTGCTGACGCTCTCGGGCGACCAGACCGCCTATGACGAGCTGTTTATAAGGTATGAAAAGCGGGTGCGCACTGCGGCCTATTCGGTCGTTCACAATCCGCATATCGCCGAGGACGCGGCACAGGACGCCTTTTTGGCGGCATGGCTTAAGCTCGACCGGCTTCGCGAACCGGATAAGTTCGGCGTCTGGATATGCAGAATCGCAAAAAACTGTGCGCTGAATATGGCGCTTCGGTTCCGGAATTATATGAGCCTCGACGACATCGACGGCGCAGCGTATATCCGCTCCGACGCCCCCGGGCCCGAAGAGCTTCTGATGACCGAGGAAGAGGCGGGACTGATGCGCCGAGGACTGGGAAAGCTCCCCGAACGCTCGCAGCAGGTCGTATATCTCCACTATTACGAGGGCAAAACCGCCGAGGAGATTGCCGAGCTGATGGGCATATCGGTCGGGACCGTAAAATCCCAGCTCTTCGACGGAAGAAAGAAAATGCGGAAGGAGCTGTGTGCAATGGACGAAAAACTAAACGACACACTGTTACAGAAAATTCACAAGAAAATCGAAGAAGTTAAAAATTGGGAGTATAAGAACTCGAAGGACGGCTTTGAAAGCGTCTATAAGGACGTCTTAAAGGACATCGACGCGATGCCCGAGTGCCGCGAAAAATACCACGCCCTCGCCGACGTGCTGATGCGCGGATACTGGTGGCTCCCGGGAGAGAAGAACGACAGGCTTTTTGAGCGGCTTAAGGAGGCGGCGCTCCTCGGCAAAAACGACGGCGTCATGTATAACGTCCTCCAGCATGAGGCGTCGGTCTATGGCGGCAGCTCCCGGCTGAATCACATCAAGACCGTACAGATTCCCTCGCTCGACCCCGCCGATTTCAGGCTCACAATAGCAAAGCTTTGGATTTACTGCGGAAACAATGCCGACCTTAAAAACCCCGCCGAGGCTCTCAAAGCCTTTGACAGCGCGATAAAGCTCCTGACCCCCTCGGACGCGCTCTATTACTACGCCGTTGAATCAAGGAAGGGCTTCGAGGAGTCGTCTGCCGAAGAATTCACCTCAGACATTCAGAACCGCGAGTATTCCGGCGGGGAATACGAGCTCCTGCTCACCGCCGGACCGAGAAAAGCCGACGAAAATACCTATGACCACGGCTATCTTTATTCCCACAACTGGACGTCCGAATGGCTTTTGGGCAATCTTTTCCGCTGCGACGGAACGATGACCGCCGACATTAAAATCGGCGAAAAGAAAATCTGTTCCGACGGCTCGACTCTGACCTTCGAGTCCGGCTCCGAGACGGTCGAGACTCCCGCTGGAACATTCACCGGCTGTGAGGTATGGACCTCGCGGCTCAGGGACGCGATATACCGCAACTGGTACAAAAGCGGCGTCGGACTCGTCAAACAGGAGGTCATAACCGTCGGAATAAGCGAGTCGAAGCTTTTGGAGTCATATAAAACCGTCGGCGGAGAGGGGATTTTCCCGATACACCGCGGAAACTGCTGGAGATATGTCTCGGACACCGACCCCGACGCGCTCTCGTCGGCAACCGAGCTTAAAATCGAATACTGCGACGGCGAACGGGCGATTGCTACAGTCCGCAACAGGACCGTCCGGAAAAAGTATGACGAGAACTCATGGCTCGACATGATTTTAAAGACCCGCTCCGACTACGTCGCCGACCGCGGCAGCGGCACGGAAAAAATCAGAGATGTAAGATACTTTGCCGACCGCGCCTGTGAGCTTGCGAAAACGCCGTATGAAAAGGCATATGCCGAGGTCTCGCGCTCGGTGGTAAAGCGGATTATCGAGACCGACGCCGTCTTTAACCCCGACACCGACACAATCGGAATCTGGAACTTCTTCCAGCTGTATTCCGTCGATGCCGCCGACGGAAAGACCCTGCTCGGCGATTACTATTTTAGGCACTGCTTCGAGTGGAAGCAGGACGACGGTTCGTCGCTCTCGAGGCGAGTCCTGTCGAATCACATCTATACAATACTCTCCGACGCCGCCGGCTGTATCTTCGACGAGCAGTGGAAGCCCGGCTATTCCTCCGAGGAGACAAGGATTTTATATGACGCCGCCGTGACGACAAGGATAACCTGTGCCGACGCCGGAACCGTCGGCGTCAGGGCGGGGAGCTTTGATAACTGCCTCTCGGTCGACACCGTCACCGCCGGAATGGTGCCGTACCTCAGCTACCGCGGGGGCAGGAGGACATATTACTTCGCGCCGGGCGTCGGAATCGTCAAGGTCGAGATTTACAGCGAATGTGGGACGGTGAGCTCATACGAGCTGACCGACTATACCGGCACCGGAGAGGGATATTTCCCGGTCCGCGACGGAATGACCCGCCGCTATGAGGACCTCGGACTTACCGACGGATACGAGGGCGCGGTCGAGTACACATATTCAAAGGACTGCGACGGAAACACCGTAATCCTCACCGACAACATCGGACTGCGGCACATTCCGGAGAAGATTTCCCGCTACAGCTCGGTTATCGGAGAAATCGAGGAGCAAAAGCTCGGAGACGCCGAAAAATACAACGAGGCGAACCTCGAAGGCTGCTGCAATTCGCTCCAAATCCTGCTGCACCAGCTCTCAAAGGGATACTGGTTCTTCTGGAACCCGAACGTCCGCGCGCGCAGAATGTTATATAACCTCCGTCTCATCGAGGCAGCCGGAAACGGCGAGGTTGCGCCGGCGTTCTTGGCGAAGGCAGCGCGAATCTGCCTGATAGCCGCGGTTGCGTTCATCGGCGGAAACGAGCGCGAAGAGGGATATAAATACCTCGAGCTTGCTCTCGACTATGCCGAAAGGTGGAACGGAATCGGAAAGGGCGAAAAGCTCTCCTTCGGCGACGAATCGGTCTTCGGCGGAATCGTCTATATAAAAGGGGAGTCGGCAATCGAGCTTCCTGACGGCACCCGCCGCGAAATCGACGCCGCCGGAAACATCGACGGCATCGGCAGCTCGATGATTTATGACGCGATGACCGCGGCGAGCGGCTGGGAGTGGTTCGACCCCGCCCGAGGCGACGACCGCTACCGCAAGCTTGTCGAGCGCGCAAAAAAGCTGATTTGATGACAAAACCCGCTCCGAGAATCCTCGGGGCGGTTTTTCGCGTATCCCACTTGAAATCGCGCCGCCGGTGCGGTATAATTTTATAAAGTAATTTTTTGGGAGGATTTTTATGGATAAGAACACTTTTGCGCCGTTTCCGCCGATGGGTTGGAACAGCTATGACTACTACGACACGACCGTGACCGAGGACGACGTTAAAAAGAACGCCAACTATATGGCGAAAAACCTCAAAAAGTTCGGGTATGAGTATATTGTGATTGACATTGAGTGGTACTCCAATGCCGCCGGGACGAAGCGCGACGCCTACCAGTATATCCCTTTCGAGGACTTTGAGATTGATGAATTCTCACGTCTGCAACCGTCGCATTTGCGCTTCCCGAGTTCCGTCGGCGGCAAGGGTTTTAAGCCTTTGGCGGATTATGTCCACAGCCTCGGACTCAAATTCGGAATCCACATCATGCGCGGGATTCCCCGAATGGCGGCACACAAACATCTGAAAGTTCTGGGAACATCTGCCACCGCCTCGGACATCGCTGACGCCGGCTCAATCTGCGGCTGGAACCCCGACATGTACGGCGTCAAGCACAACGCCGACGGGCAAGCGTACTACGATTCGATAATCCAGATGTACGCCGACTGGGGCGTCGATTTTATCAAGTGCGACGACATCTGCGACAGCTGGATGTACCCCGTCGAGCGCTTCTCCGGGTGGGAGGAAACCCGCATGTTAAGGCGCGCTATCGACAAATGCGGGAGGGCGATAGTCCTCAGCTTATCCCCCGGACCGGCGCACGTCGAGAACGCCTATCACTACACCGAGAATGCGAACATGTGGCGAATCACCGACGACTTTTGGGACAACTGGGACCTCTTAAAGAACATGTTTTGGCGCTGTGAGCAGTGGCAGGACCACACCCGCGCGGGCTGCTGGCCCGACTGCGACATGCTGCCGATAGGAAAGCTCGGCAAGGGTCACGGTCACGAGTGGACGTCGAACTTCACCGAGGACGAACTCAAGACGATGATGACCCTCTGGTGCCTCTGCCGCTCGCCGCTGATGATAGGCACAGACCTCCCGACGCTGAGCGACCGCGACTTCGGATTATTGACCAATCCTCAGATATTAGAGATGGAGTTTGACGGCAGGGCGAGACAGCTAAAGCGCTCGGATAAAGAAGCCGTATGGGTCAGTGAGGGCAAGGATTGCGTAAGGGTAGCGCTCTTCAACCTCTCGGACGGTGACGCCGAAATCTCGGCGGAACTCCCCGAAGCGCCGCATGCCGGCGGCGAAGAGCTTTGGGGCGCGGAGGATTGCATAATCACAGAAAACAAAATCGCCGCGACCGTGCCGAAGCACGGGGTCAGAATCTATAAATTCGGAAAATAAACCGACCGCCGCCGCCGTTTTTGACGCAGATGACATAAAAATGACGTAAACTACATGGCACAGGCTTGATTGTGTGCTATAATTGATATAGAAGAAAGGAAAGGAGAATCACCATGGAGATTGATGATAAGAACCTCGAAAGCGTAAGCGGCGGCGGACGCGAGGTCTATCCGGAGGATTGCTGTGACGACTTCGTCCCAAAGTATGTATTAGCTCCGGCGCAGGAACCTTGCTGCGCACTTTGCGGATATTTCCGACAAAATTGGACACATATGGAGCATAGTAGTCATGGCGGGCTCGCGGATAGGCATAGCAGCCGTAAACCTGATTGGTGTGATAAGAATTAAAGCCAATAAAACCTAAACCTTTTGAATGGAGGATAGCTATGATTATTGAAGATGAAAATCTCGAAAACGTAAACGGCGGCGAAGGTGTCGTGTTTTCGACGGATTGCTGTGGCGACTACCTCCCGAAGCAATCGGGAGAGGATGTTCTTGAGAAAAACTGCTATAGTTGTTATTACTTCGAGACCCGAAGAATGTCGTTTTTTCCAGTACAGATATCACCCCGCAGTTCCTCGGCTACTGTACTAAGTCAAACCAATAAAACCTGAACATTTTGAACGGAGGATAGCTATGATTATTGAAGATGATAACCTTGAAACAGTGAGCGGCGGCGGAGATTCCGTCTATTCGATAGATTGCTGTGACGACTACGTCCCGGAGGATCCGGGGTTTTCGATTGAACATTGCTGCAGCGATTGTTTGTATTTCAGAAAAGATTATAGGAAAGCGTTTAAAATAAACAACCCCATATCGGGTATTCCGGGCACCTGTAATAAGTCCAATCAATAAAATCTGATTTTTTGAACGGAGGATAGCTATGATGATTGATGATAAGAACCTTGAAAACGTAAACGGCGGAAGCGGCCTTGATGACGTAACGGTTTCATATTCCGACTGCTGTGAAAATTTTGTCCTGAAAGGCTCCGACAGTGCTGAACACTGCTGTGAATACTGTCGGTATCTGACGAGAGCTATGGGGTCGATGGATTATCACAAAGGCATTTGCAGCTTGAAAGCCAAAGGAGCATTGGGATTACTATGATGATTGATGATAAGAACCTTGAAAACGTAAACGGCGGAAGCGGCTTTGATGATGCAATAGTTTCATATTCCGACTGCTGTGAAAATTTTGTCCTGAAAGGCCCCGACAGCGCTGAGCACTGCTGTGAAAACTGTAAGTATCTGACGAAAGGCATAGGGTCGCAAGATAGACGAGACGGCATTTGCCAAAAGAAGGTGATATTTTGATGATTGATGATAAAAACCTTGAAAAAGTAAACGGCGGTGCCGGCAGCGTCGGATATATCGGCGGCTGTGATAAATTCGTTTCAAAAACATCGGTAGGTGCTACGCCCTACTGCAAAAACTGTCTGTATTTTCAATACGATGCGGAATTGGATGAAGGCATTTGCCCATTAGGTGAGGACACTGAGCTACATGATCAGTAAGGAGAATTACCATGAAGATTGATGATAAGCCCGCGGCTGAATGATAATATCTGAATCAATCTGACGTAAATGACACGATTTCTTCGCATACGACATGGCACAGTTGGATATTATGTGCTATAATGAGTGTACAGTATATATCGGGTCAGTCCGAAAACGCTGATTGAAAGGAGACAGCCATGGTAATTGACGATAAAAGCCTCGAAGAAGTATCGGGCGGAGAAAGTATTTTTGACCTTACTTCCCATGAGCCGAGGGAGAGTGTCGCGGGAAGAGACTTGAAGTGCAGCAAATTCGAGCCGCGCGAGGGCGCCAATATCTGCCTGTGGTGCTGTCACTGCAAGCATTTTGAACAGACCTCGATTATGTTCGGAAGGTGTAAAATCTATCAGTCCGAAGACACCCTGTCTGCCGCGGAGCTTGTTTAAGTTCCGAAAAAGTGGCACAAATTCGGGATAATTCCCGAAAGGGTTTATCAAATAAATATCCACAAGGAGAAATGAAAAATGGCAAACAAAACATCAACCTTGCTCAAGGTTTCGTCGGTACTCTACATTATTCTGTCGGTACTTTGGCTCTTCATCTCGGCACTCGGACTCCTCGTCCTTGTTGCGCTTCCCCAGCTTATTGACACTATGGTCGAATCCGGCGAGCTCGCCGCCGAGATTACCCCTCTCACTTACATATCCATCATTTTGACCCTGATTTGCTCTATCGTCAACATCGTTATCGCGGTTATGGCGCTTAAGCACAAGAACCTCAACACGGTCTACAAGGTCGGCATCTTCACGATGCTTTGCGTCGAGGTCTTTAACTTCACCTCGCTCGACAGCATCAGCGATGTCTTCGACATCATTCTCGGCCTTGCAATCCCGGTCATCTTCCTCTACGCTGTCTTCAAGCAGCACCGCGCCGACATCGGCGAAGGAAAATAATCCGCCGCACAAAATCAACCCGCACAACCTCAGCGCTGTGCGGGTTTGTTTTATGCCCTTCTCCCTCCCCCAATCGCTCTCACCACTCCCGCGGCGAGCGGCACTGCCGCGGCGAATATCACCGCCGGGAGGAGCATTACCGGTTCGAGCGCGGCGGTCTGCATGACTGCGCAGAGCGGCTTCCACCAGATACAGGCGGCGGTGACGCCGGCGGATATCGCCGCTGAAACAAGCAGGGCGGGGTTGCCGAACGGGTTCATCGAAAACACCGACTTCTTCTCGCTGCGGCACTCGAAGACGTGAATCAGCTGCGACAGGATAAGAGTGACGAGCGCCGAGGTCCGCGCCGCCGGAAGGTCATACCCCAGCCTTAGCACATAAGCGAAGCACCCGAGCGTGCACGCGCCAATCAGCAGTCCGCGCACCGCAATCCTCAGCCAAAGACCCCCGCCGGCAAAGCTCCCCGAAAAGTCCTTCGGCTTTTGCTCCATAATCCCGTCCTCGGTTTTTTCGAGACCGAGTGCCACCGCCGGCAGTCCGTCGGTGACAAGGTTCACGAGCAGAATCTGCGTCGGAAGAAGCACCACCGGCATTCCGAGCAGTATCGACAGAAACATCACCATGACCTCGCCAATGTTGCAGGAGATAAGATACCTGACCAACTTTCTTATGTTCGAGAAGACCGTCCGCCCCTGTCTGACCGCGAGACAAAGCGTCGAAAAGTCGTCGTCCAAAAGGATTATGTCCGCCGCCTGCTTGCAGACGTCGGTGCCGGTCTTTCCCATCGCGACGCCGATGTCCGCCGCCTTTACCGCCGGTGCGTCGTTCACCCCGTCGCCGGTCATCGCGACCGTCTGCCCCCGGGCCTTAAGCGCGTTGACTATCCTCAGCTTATCCGACGGACTGACCCTTGCGTAGACGGCGATTCCGTCCGACGCTCTCGAAAGCTCCCGGTCGCTCATTCCGTCGAGCTCTTCCTTTGAAATCGCCCGCGCGCCGCCCTTTAAAATCCCGACCTCCTTCGCGACCGCCTTTGCCGTATGAAGATGGTCGCCGGTAATCATGACGACGCGTATTCCCGCTTTCTGACACTCCCTGACCGAGCGCACCGCCTCTTCCCTCGGCGCGTCAAACATTCCCGTCAGTCCCAAAAAGACCGTCTCGCCGCCTTCGGATTTCGCCATCGCGAGGATCCTCAGCGCTCCGTCCGCCATCTCTTCCGCCTTGGCGATAATCTCTTTGCGACCCTCTCTCCCGAGCCGCTCGACGCCGTTTTTGGTCAAAATGTGCGTACATTCGCCGATGACGACGTCCGGCGCGCCCTTGATGAACGTCTTCTCCCTTCCGCCGACTCTCACCAAAACGCTCATCCGCTTCGTCTCGCTGTCAAAGGGTATTTCGGACAGCCTCGCCGCGCCCTCGGCCTCAATCATACCCGCGACGCCGCATTTTTCGGCCGCAATCAGGAGAGCCGCCTCGGTCGGGTCGCCGAAGACGTCGAACCGCCCGCGGTTTTTCCTCTCCCGCGCCCTTTCCGAGTCAATCGGAACAATCCTCGCGTTATTGCAGAGCACTGCGCACCTCAGCGCCTCGGCCGCCGCGGCGTTCGGCTTTGCCTCCTCGCCGTCGAGCATGACCTTTCCCCGGCTCGAATACCCCGACCCCGTGAGCGAATAGTCGCACCCTCCGGCATATATCCGCGTCACGGTCATTCTGTTTTCGGTGAGCGTCCCGGTCTTGTCGGTGCAAATTACTGTTGTACAGCCGAGCGTTTCGACCGAATGGAGCCTGTGCACAAGCGCGTTTTGCTTCAACATTCTCCGCACGGCCAGCGCAAGCGCAATCGTCACCGTCGCCGGAAGACCCTCGGGAATCGCCGCAATCGCAATCGTGATGCCGGTCATAAGCATGTCAAACAGCGGCTCGCCGCGAAGAATTCCCGCGAGCGCCACGAGCGCGCAGACCGCGATGCAAATCGCACAGAGCGCCCCGCCGAGCTTCGACAGCTTTTTCTGGAGCGGAGTTTTCCCGTACTCCTCGCCGCCGAGCATACCCGAGACCCGCCCCATCTGTGTGTCCGGACCGGTCAGGACGGCTTCACAGACCGCGCTCCCGCGCAGGACCGACGTCCCCATATAGACCATTCCTGCCTGCGACGGAAGCGAGACGTCCTCGCCCGAGAATACGTCCTTTTTTACCGCCCCGGACTCGCCGG
This sequence comes from uncultured Clostridia bacterium, assembly GCA_947625375.1. Lineage (GTDB taxonomy): Bacteria > Bacillota > Clostridia > Oscillospirales > Ruminococcaceae > Faeciplasma. The sequence goes on from CANQOC010000014.1 coordinate 34,081, forward strand.
TGAGAATCGATTCGTCGCACCCGAGACCTCCCGCCTCGAGGATTTTTCCGTCGGCGGGAATCCTGTCCCCGGCCTCGATGACGAATATGTCCCCGACTGCAACACCGGCGGCGTCGATTTCCCTCGGCTTTCCGTCGCGGATAACCCTTGCCGTCGGCGCGGTCATCTTTTCGAGCGCCTCGAGTGTCTTTTCGGTGCGGTATTCCTGAATGAACCCGAGGACCGCGTCCATCAGCACAATCGCGACGATAGTCAGCGCGTCATAGATTTCGCCCATAAACGCCGAAACCGCCGTCGCCGCAAGCAGAATCATGACCATGACGTCGCGAAACTGCCCCGCGAATATTCTCAACGCGCCCGGGCGCTTTTTCGCCTCAAGACGGTTCTCGCCGTGCTCTTTCAAAAGCTCCGCCGCCCTCTGTTCGCTCAGTCCCTTGTATTCAAGCATAAAAAAACTCCCCTCATAGAATCCTCAGGACAATCTATGAGGGAAGTCCGCGTTTTATTCCGCAATATAAGCCTTGACTATTTCTCCGATATAAATTGTGTGAAGGTCCCTCGCGGGATAGTCGGCTTCGAGGACGCCTTTGTCGGCAAAGCTCTCCTCGGTCATCGGCTGTGAATAAAGCTTTCGGCAGACGAGAACGAGGTTCGCCTCCTCAAAGGTCACGCTCCCGTCGGTGAAGAGGGGAGTGATGCCGGCTTCGAGCGGCTTGTTGTGTTCCCTGCCCGAAACGCTGCCGCAAAGGCTCAGGGCCTTACGGTATCCGTTCGGGAAGAAGCTGAGTGTGAACATCTCTTCGCGGTCGACGAATTCCTTTGTATACCTCTGCGGGCGGATATAGCAGGTCGCGACCGGCTTGTTCCAAAGGATTCCGACGCCGCCCCACGACGCCGTCATGGTGTTAAAGCTGCCCTCACGTCCCGCGCTTATAAGGCACCAGTCGCGCCCGATGCGCCCGAACGGGTTGAAGCTCAGGGACATAACGTCTGTTTCTTTAAGCATAGTTCTCCTCCTGTTTCGGTCTTACTGAATGATATGCGAGTGTTCCTTAAGCAATTCCTTGATTTTTTCGTGCGGGTCCAATATGTCGCTGACCGACATGTCGTGATTCAGCGCCGCGACGAAATATGAGACGTATTTTGAGCAGTCGACGGTCCTGAACCATTCGCGCTCCGAAAGCTCAGGATAGAGATAGCTCAGGTTTGTTCCGTAAACTCCGTTAATCATTCCCTTTTCAAAGGCTTCGTCAAAAGGCGCGAGACCGTTCGTGAAAATCGGGTATGTCGCATAGGCGAAGATGCGGCGGGCGTTGCGCGCCTTAAGCTCGTGGGCGATGTCGAGGACCGAGTCTCCCGACGAAATAATGTCGTCGGCGATAAAGATGTCCTTCCCCGAGACGTCGTTCCCAAGGTATTCGTGCGCGACAATCGGGTTTCTTCCGTTCACGATTACCGAATAGTCGCGGCGCTTATAGAACATTCCGAGGTCGACTCCGAGCACCGAGGCATAATACATGTTCCGCGACATCGCGCCCTCGTCCGGCGACACGACCATAAACTTGTCCTTCGAGATTTCAAGGTCGGGGACGGTCTTTACAAGCGACTTAAGCACCTGATACGACGGAATGATGTTGTCGAATCCCATAAGCGGGACGGCGTTCTGTACCCTCGGGTCGTGCGCGTCGAAGGTGAGAATGTTCTCGACGCCCATCGACTGAAGCTCCTGGAGCATCCATGCGCAGTCGAGCGATTCGCGGTAGTTTCTCCTGTGCTGGCGACCGCCGTAGAGAATCGGCATAATCACGTTGATGCGGTGAGCCTTTCCGCCCGCCGCCTGAATGATTCGCTTAAGGTCCTGATAGTGGTCGTCCGGAGACATGTGATTTTCGTGACCGAACAGGGGATAGGTGCAGCTGTGATTGCCGGTGTCACAGATGATGAAAAGGTCGAGTCCTCTGACCGTGCTCTCGATAAGCGCCTTTGCGTCGCCCGATTGGAACCTCGGACAGCGGCAGGGGATAAGGAAGGTATCGATATCCTGTCCCGACTGCCTCGCCCATGTGACAAGATAGTCGTTGATTTTTGTGCCGAGCTCCTTTGCGCCGTCCATGGCGATTATGCCGAGCGGCGCAACGCTGACCGTGGGATTGAAGACCTGTGCCGTCTTTCTGCGTTTTGTCATAAAAACCTCCCGCCCCTTTCGGGGTCTTTTTTATATCGTTTGCCCCGACCTCCGGGACGGAAATACAAATCTTGGGAAAGGCTCAGAAATCCCGCTTTTTCTTTCTTGCGCGGTATACGTTCACGAAAATAGTCGCCGCGATGAGCGCCGCAAGGAACAGCGGCACGAACCAGACGTTCGACTCGCCGACCTTAAGTCCGGTCCAGAGCTCCTGCATATAAGCGTTCGCCGGCTCGCTGATGTTGATGAACACCTCGGTGTGCTCCGAAAGGAATTCGTCCGAGGGATATCTTCTCTCGTCCGCCTTGGCCTCGTCGTCCAAAAGCTCATAAGCCTGCGTCACCGGCGTCGAATATCCGACATAGTCGCAGTTCGCGAACGCAATCTCAGGCTCGCAGAGGAAGTTGATATAAGCCTCGGCCGCCTCAATGTGCTCGCTGTCGGCAGTCGTCGGGACGCAAATCGCGTCGACGAACCAGTTTGTGCCCTCTTTCGGAATGACAAATTCGAGGTCGGGGTTGTCGGCGCACATCGTGACCGCGTCGCCGACGTAATACGGAGCAATCGCCGCCGAGCCGCCCTCCATCTTGTCGAAAATTTCGTCCATAACGTAGCCTTGGACAATCTCTTTCTGTTCCCTTAGGAGGTCGGCGCAGTTTTCAAGCTCGCCGAAGTCCTCGGTATTAAGGCTGTAGCCGAGATATGCCTGTGCGATGCCGAATGCGTCGCGCGGGTTGTTGAACATAAGGATATCCCCGGCATAGTTTTCGTCCCAGAGCGCCGACCACGAGTCGATTTCGCCGTCGACCATCTTTGTGTTGTAGATGATGCAGACCATTCCCCAGAGATAGGGGACCGAATACTCGTTTGTCGGGTCATACTGCGGGTTGATGAAGCTCGGCATGATGTTCGCGATGTTCGGAATGTTCCCGAAATCGAGCTTTCTTAACATTCCCTCGTTAATCATCTTCGATATCATATAGTCCGAGGGGATTACGATGTCATATGTCGCGCCGCCGGAGAGGAGCTTTGAATAAAGGGTCTCGTTCGAGGCGTATGTCTTATAGTTGACAGTGATTCCCGTCAGCGCCTCGAAGACCTCGTTTACGTCGAGGATTTCGTCGTCGTTCATCGAGAGGTATTCGCCCCAGTTCGCGACGTTTATCGTAAGCTCCTTTCCGTAAAATCTTCCGTAGTCATAGTCCGAGAACAGCTCGGGATCCATTCCGAAGCTCTCGAGGATTTCCTCGGTCGGTTCTCTCTTTTCGTCTTCGGCGGAGGCCGAATCACCGCAACCCGACAGTCCCATCAGCATCGCCGCGGCGATAAGAAGCGATAAAAGCTTTTTCATGCCCGCTCGCCCCCTTTGACTGCCGCGCGCGAAAGCGCGAGGTCGCGCCTCAGCTTTCTGTTTTCAAGCAGATTCCGGATAATCATTATCGCGCAGACGATTAAAAAGATGATTGCCGAAAGCGCGTTGATTTTCGGCGAGACCTTGACCCTCGTCATCGACTCAATCGTGACCGCAAGGGTCTCGACGTTGGTGCCCGAGGTGAAATAGCTGACGACAAAGTCGTCGACCGAATAGGTCAGCGCCATAAGGAATCCGGAGAATATTCCGGGCATAATCTGCGGCACGACCGCCTTGAAGAACGCCTGCCTCGGGTTGCAGCCGAGGTCCTGCGCCGCTTCGATGATGCTCGGGTTGATTGCCCTCAGCTTCGGCAGGACGTTATATATCACATAAGGCACGTCGAAGGATATGTGCGCCAGAATAAGCGTCGCAAAGCCGAACTTGAAGCCGGAGTGCATCACGAAGAAGTTGAAGAAAATCATCAGCGAAACGCCCATGATAATCTCGGGGTTGATGACGGGGATATATGTCGCGCACATCAGGAAGGTGCGCCCGCCCTTTTTCATGTTGTTGATGCCGATTGCCGCCATCGTCCCGAGAACCGTTGAAAGAACCGAGGCACAGACCGCGACGATAACCGTATTCATAAGCGCGGTAAGTATTCTCTCGTCCCTGAATAGGTCGGCATACCAGTGAAGAGTAAAGCCTGTCCAATTTGCCCTCGACTTCGACTGATTGAACGAGAAGACGATGAGAACGAGAATCGGAAGATAGAGGAATGTATAGACGATATACATATAGAGCTTTGAGGAAGTCTTTCTCACAGTATAACCTCCTCTTCCGAGCCGAACTGATTAAAGAGGCTCATCATGAACATGACGATAATCATAAGCACAAGCGCCATCGCCGAGCCGAGGTGCGGGTTATACGAGTTGCCCGAGAACTGCATCTCAATGATATCGCCGATGAGGTCGTTGGTGCCGCCGCCGAGCATGCGCGAGATGATGAACGTCGACACCGACGGTACAAAGACCGCGATTATTCCGGTCGATATTCCCGGCATGGACAGCGGGAGGAGAATCTTCGTCACAAGCCGGACCTTATTCGACCCGAGGTCCTGCGCCGCTTCGACGACGCTCTGGTCAATCTTGACCATGACCGAATAGAGCGGGAGAATCATGAACGGAAGATAGTTATATACCATTCCGAGGATAACCGCCCCCGAGTTGTTAATCAGAGGATACGGGCCGAGACCGAATATTCCGAAAAGCTTGTTTATAAGTCCGTTCGGCTCCAAAAGGGTCATCCAGGCGTAGGTCCTTAAAAGGAAGTTTATCCACATCGGGACCATCAGGAGGACAATCAGCGTCGACTGATTTATTTTGTTTGCGCGCGAGATGATATATGCCGCCGGAAAGGCGAGTATAAGGCAGATTATCGTTGCCACAATCGCGAAGAGAATCGAGCGGAAGAGCACCGACATGTATTCCGACATCGCGAAGATGTTGTCAAGGGTGAGCTTGCCGTCGGTATCGGTCATTGCGAACCACACGACCAGTCCGAGCGGGACGACGGTGAAAATCAGCACCCAGACGACATAGGGTATTGCAAGAGCGCGTGAGGCCTTCATCTTATTGCCTCCGTCTTGTGCATGATGTGGATGTCCTCGGGAGTGATGTTCATTCCGATGACCGAGCCTACCTCCTCGCTCCTGGTAGACTGTATAATCCACTTATATCCCGACGCGTCGACCGTAATCTCATAGTGAACGCCTTTAAAGACGATGTTCTCGACAACGCCGACAATCGCGCCCTCTTCCTGCGGCACGACCTTGATGTCCTCGGGACGCACGACAACGTCGACGGGTTCGTTTGTGCGGAATCCCTTGTCGACGCACTCGAAGCTCTTTCCTGCGAATTCAACGAGGAAGTCGCGCCTCATTATCCCGTCGATGATGTTCGACTCGCCGATAAAGTCGGCGACAAAGGCGTTCTTCGGTTCGTTATAGATGTCCTGCGGAGTGCCGATCTGCTGAATCATGCCGTCTTTCATGACCACAACGGTGTCGGACATCGTAAGCGCCTCTTCTTGGTCATGAGTGACATAAATGAAAGTAATTTCCAAATCCTGCTGCATCCGCTTAAGCTCAATCTGCATATCCTTCCTGAGCTTAAGGTCCAAAGCGCCGAGAGGCTCGTCCAGAAGCAAAACCTTCGGACGGTTTACCAACGCCCTTGCGATGGCAATCCTCTGCTGCTGTCCGCCGGACAGCGAGTTTATGGAGCGCTTTTCATATCCCGGCATGTTTACAAGCTCGAGCATCTCCCCGACACGCTTTCTTATTTCTTCCTCGGGAAGCTTCTGAATCCTGAGTCCGAAAGCGATGTTTTCAAAGATGTTGAGGTGCGGAAACAGCGCGTACTTCTGAAATACGGTGTTGACCTGCCGCTTATGGGGAGGAAGATTTTTTATACTAACACCGTTAAAAAATAATTCACCGCTCGCCATTTCGGCAAAGCCCCCGATGATTCGCAGGGTTGTGGTCTTTCCGCAGCCCGACGGTCCCAGTAGAGTTACGAACTGCTTGTCGATGATGTCGAGGCTGATGCTCTTGAGAATCTGTTGCCCGTCATACTCAACGACAGCGTTTCGCAAACTGATGATAGTATTTTCCAATTACTTTCTTTGTCTCCTTCTTTACATATTTTTTGGCAGACAGACTCCACCGCCTACATTATAGTATTTTTTTGACCTTTTTACAATAGCAAAACGAAGATTTTTCATTTCATACAAAAAACGACTTTTCGCAAAGACTTCTTTTTTAAATATATACAAATATTCCTTCTTCGGAGGTTGAAATTTCCGGCGGGATATTGTATAATATATCAGGTCTGTATTTCTGAATCCATTTTGAAAGGAAAATATATATGAGTAAGACAGCGCGCTTTTTCGACGGACTTAAAGGAAAAAAGGTCGCCTTTATCGGCACCGGAGTCAGTCATAACGAGCTTATCCGCCTTTTTCTCTCCAAGGGCATCGACGTAACCGTCCTCGACCGAAAACCGGAGGAGACATATGACAAAGAGCTTTTAAAGAGCCTTAGCGGCGCTAAGTTCATCACCGGCGACTCGTATCTCGACACCCTCGAGGACTTCGACGTCGTATACCGCACCCCGGGAATGTACTACAACAACCCCCGCCTCGTCGAAGCAAGGGAGCACGGCACAGTTATCACCAGCGAGATGGAGTCCTTCTTCGAGCTATGCCCCTGCCGGATATTCGCCGTCACCGGCTCTGACGGAAAGACCACGACGACCACCCTCATCTCCGAATTCTTAAAGGCCGAGGGATATACCGTCTGGCTCGGCGGAAACATCGGAAAGGCGCTTTTGCCGCGAATCGAGAGCATCTCCGAGGACGACTATGCCGTCGTCGAGCTTTCGAGCTTCCAGCTGATTTCGATGAGGCAGTCGCCCGACGTCGCCGTCATCACAAACATCACCCCGAATCACCTCGACGTCCACGGGACGATGGAGGAATACATCGCGGCGAAGTGCAATATCCTCGACCACCAAAGCGCGTTCGGCCGCGCCGTCCTCAATCTCGACAACGCGGGAACAGCGGCGCTCAAGGACCGCGTCCGCGGGGGACTCTGCTTCTTCTCGCGGCTCCAAAAGCCGTCCGTCGGCGCATATCTCGACTCAAACCGCGTCCTCTGCTACCGCGACGGAAGAAAATCCGTAAAAATCCTCCCCGCCTCCGAAATAAGAATCCCGGGGGAGCACAATGTCGAGAACTGCCTTGCCGCGATAGGCGCCGTCTGGGGCGACGTCTCGGCCGAGTCGATATGCAAGGTTCTGCGCAGCTTCGGCGGTGTCGAGCACCGCATCGAATTTGTCCGCGAGCTTGACGGCGTAAAGTATTACAACGACTCTATTGCCTCGAGTCCGACCCGCGTCATCGCGGGACTTAAGTCGTTCAACAGGAAGATAATCCTGATTGCCGGCGGATACGACAAAAAGATACCCTTCGAGCCGCTCGCCGAGCCGGTCAACACATATGTAAAGACGCTTGTTCTGATGGGCGCCACCGCCGAAAAGATTGAAAAGGCGGTCATAGAGACCCCGCTTTATAAGACCTCGGGTCTTAAGATTCTTCACGCCTCGTCGATGCAGGAGGCAATCGAGACCGCGCGCAAAGAGGCTTCGCCGGGCGACATCATCTCGCTATCGCCGGCATGTGCCTCGTTCGACATGTACCCCAACTTCGAGGCCCGCGGCAAGGACTTCAAGGCACGGGTCAACGCCTTAAAATGATAAAGCTTTTAAACGGCTTCGACGGCTCCGGCCTCCGCGTGTCGCACTATTCCGACCTTATCAGGAGTCACCTTTCAACCTACGGCACCGGGTACGACTTCTGCCGGTTCTACGAAATCGCGTACCGGCGCCGCGTCGGGGTCATATCAGTCTTTAACGGCGCCGTCACCGCCGACTTCTGCGCCGGGGCGTCAATCCTCCCGGCCGCAAGGAGGGAGATTTCCGAGTTTCTGGACTTCATGTCCCCGGAATCCGCCGAGCTTCCGTCCGAATTCATTGGCGGAAGATACTGCGCCGGATATATCCGCGCGCCGCGGACGTTTTTCTCAATCCCCCCGGCCGACACCTCCGACGGCCTCACCGACCCCGACCCGAAAACCGCCTTTGACACCGCATACGGCGGGGCGGGGGACTACGGCCTCTGGCTGACCGACACCGTGAGGCGCAAAAACCTCGGCTCGTCGTTCATAAAAGGCTATGAGAGCTCGGTCCTGACCGTCCGGTTCATGCTCTCGGGTAGGGCGTATATCACCGACGTCGCGACCCCCGAGTCCGACCGCGGAAAGGGATATGCCCGCGAGCTCCTCGGAAGGGCGTCAAGGCTGCTCCTCGACGCCGGATATTCCGCCTATCTCGCCGCCGGTCCCGACTCGGTCGGCTACTACCGCTCGCTCGGATATCCCGAGCTCGGCGCCGACACCCTTCTTCTCGCGAAAGAGCGCCGTCTTTGATTAAGAATATAAAAATTTTAGGAGATAAATTATGTCAGAATTTTTCAGCATCGACCCCAAGCTCGCCGAGCTTGCCGAAAAGGCTGAGGAGGCATGTTCCGCCGAATTTGCGCGAATCGATGAAATCGCGCGGTATAACGGCGAAAAAGTCCTTTCGGCGTTCATTAAAAACAAGGTCTCGGAGCCGTATCTTCACGGCACGACCGGCTACGGCTATGACGACGCCGGACGGGACACCCTCGACCGCGTTTATGCCGACGCTTTCGGCACGGAGGACGCCCTTGTCCGCTTCAATTTCGTCAACGGGACGCACACCATATCGACAGCGCTCTTCGGAATCCTCCGCCCGGGGGACAGACTCCTGATGTGCACCGGTGCGCCGTATGACACCCTTGAAGAAATCGTCGGAAAGCGCGGAAAACCCGGGAACGGCTCTCTTCGCGACTACGGCGTCGAATACGAAGAGGTCGACCTTCTCGAAAACGGCATGCCCGACCTCGGGCGCATCACCGAGCGCGCAAGCGGCGCGAAGATAGCCTATATCCAGCGCTCGCGCGGCTATTCGACCCGCCCGTCATACACCGTTGCCGACATCAAAACAATAGTTGACGCGGTGAGGAAATCGAGTCCCGACGCCGTAATCATGGTCGACAACTGTTACGGCGAGTTTGTCGAAAAGCTCGAGCCGACCAACGTCGGCGCAGACATAATGATGGGGTCGCTGATAAAGAACCCCGGCGGCGGACTTGCCTCGACGGGAGGATATATCGCCGGACGCCGCGATTTGATTGAACTCTGCGCCTACCGCCTGACCTGTGTCGGAATGGGAAAGGAAATCGGCGCGTCGCTTCACCAGAACCGCGAGATGTATATGGGCTTCTTCCTTGCGCCTCAGACCGTCGCGAACGCGGTCAAGACATCGGTCTTCGCCTGTCGGCTCTTCTCGATGCTCGGCTTCGGGACACTTCCCGCGCCCGGCGAACCCCGCGCCGACATCATCGCGTCGATACTCCTGAAAAACGAATCGGCGCTGTGCTCGTTCATAAGGGGAATTCAGCACGGCGCGCCGGTCGACTCTTTCGCGACCCCCGAGCCGGTCGAGACCCCGGGTTATGAATCCAAGGTCATCATGGCGGCGGGAGCGTTTACGATGGGCGCGTCAATCGAGCTTTCCGCCGACGCCCCGATGCGCGAACCCTATGCCGCTTGGCTTCAGGGAGGTCTTACATATCCGACCGGACGCGCGGGAATAGTGATTGCCGCACAGAACATGATTGACGAAAAAACGATTTCACTTTAAGGAGGATTTATCATGGCAGAAGTATACAAGGTTTCCCTCAAAGCTCTTGTCGACGAGCTCCAGCTCGAGGTCATCTATACCCCGAGCGACCTCGACAAAATCTTCATCTATAACAACGACATAAACCGCCCCGCGCTCCAGCTGACCGGCTTCTATGAATACTTCAACACCGGAAAGGTGCAGTCCTGCGGAAACACCGAATTCGCCTATCTCAAGGGCCTTTCCCCCGAGGACAGGGCGCTGAGCATGGATAAGCTCTTTTCCTATAAATTCCCGGCGCTGATTGTCTGTCAGGGGCACGAGATTTTCCCCGAGATGCTCGCGGCGGCGAAGAAATACGGCGTCCCGCTTTTAAAGACCGAGCTCGGCTCGTCCGAGCTTTTGGCGCGCGGAATCGCCTATCTCAACGTCGAGCTTGCACAGCGAATCACCCGGCACGGCGTGCTCATCGAAATCTACGGCGAGGGCGTCCTGATTGTCGGCGAGAGCGGCGTCGGTAAATCCGAGACCGCAATCGAGCTTGTAAAGCGCGGTCACCGCCTTGTCGCCGACGACGCCGTCGAGATAAAAAAGGTCTCGGCAATCTCGCTTGTCGGCTCGTCGCCCGAGAATATCCGGCACTTCATCGAGCTCCGCGGCATCGGAATCGTAAACGTCCGCCGTCTCTACGGCATGGGTTCAATCAAGAACACCGAGCGAATCGACCTCGTCGTAAAGCTTGAGCCTTGGGACCCCGACCGCTTCTATGACCGCATGGGCGTCGACAGCGAATACACCAGCATATTGGGTGTAAAGGTCCCGAGCATTACAATCCCCGTAAAACCCGGACGCAACCTCGCCGTGATACTCGAGGTCGCCGCGATGAATAACCGCGAGAAAAAGATGGGCTACAACGCAGCGCAGGAGCTTCTGAGCAACCTCGGCCTCGAGATGGAGGCAAGCGAAACCGTCGCTAATTGGCAGGATTTCTGAGCTTTTTGGAGGAATCGGAATGATTATACAGGCTGATTTGCACACTCACACCGTCGCCTCGACTCACGCCTATTCGACGGTCACCGAAAACTGCGCACAGGCGGAGAGAATCGGTGTAAAGTGCATCGCCATGACAGACCACGCAATGAAGATGCCGGACTCTCCGCACATCTGGCACTTCGGAAACCTCGGCGTAATCCCGCGGAAGATATGCGGAGTGACCGTTCTTAAAGGCGCCGAGGCAAATATAATAGACTATGAGGGCGGACTCGACCTTGTCGACGGCGACCCCTATAAGCTCGAATTCATCGTCGCGTCCTTCCACCGGTACTACTTCGGGGATTTCTCTATACCGAGTCCGAAAACCGTTACCGACGGCTATATGAAGCTGTTCCGGAACCCTTCGGTCGACGTCATCGGGCACCCGACAACCAAAAATTTCCCGGTCGAGTGGGACAGATTCATCAAAGGCTGCGTCGAGTACGAAAAGCTGCCCGAGCTCAACGAAAGCTCGGTGCGGACGAACAAGACCCCGCCCGAAACCGTCGCCGAAATGCTCGCGGCGTGTAAAAAATACAGCTGCCCGATTGCCGTCAACACCGACTCGCACTTTTGGAGCACCATCGGGCAGACTCCGCTCGCCGAAAAGATGCTCTCCGAGGCCGATTTCCCGATGTCCTTGGTTGCAAACGCCGACTGGGACGAACTCCGCGAGCGCCTGCTTAAAAAGCGCCCATATCTCGATATTTAAGGTGATAACATGACCTACAGCGAAAAAATCGACGCCGTGGCGGAATATGCCGAAAAGCTTTCCTGCACCGTCCTACGCGGCGAGACCCTTTCGTCACACACCTCGGTGCGCGTCGGCGGCGCCTGTGACCTTATGATTCTGTCGACCGACCCAATGACGTCGGCAAGGCTGAAAAGCCGCTGTAAAGAGCTTTCACTTTACAGTATGGTCATCGGCAACGGCTCGAACTGTCTCTTCTCGGACGACGGATTTCGGGGAGTGATTATCGCCCCGGCCGCCCGTTCCGGATCGGTCTCGGTCAAAGGAAACATCATCACCGCCGACGCGGGCGTACAGCTCTCCGCGGTCTGCAAAACCGCTCTGGACAACGGTTTGACCGGTCTCGAGTTTGCATACGGAATCCCCGGGACGGTCGGCGGAGCGGTGTATATGAACGCCGGGGCATACGGCGGGGAGATAAGCCGGGTCGTCCGCTCGGTGACTGCCGCGGATTCGTCCGGAAAGCTTATCGCCTTTACGCCGGAGGAGCTTTCCCTCGGCTACCGCACCAGCCGTTTTGAGCACACCGACGAGGTGATTATCAGCGCGGAATTCGCCCTTGAACCCGGCGACCCCGCCGCGATATCTTCAAAAATGGAGGAGCTCATATCCCGCCGCCATGCGAGACAGCCGCTCGAATATCCCTCGTTCGGCTCGGCGTTCAAACGCCCCGAGGGGACCTATGCCGGACTCGTGATAGAAGAGAGCGGACTCAAGAGGACCTCGGTCGGCGGCGCGCAAATCAGTCCGAAGCACGCAAATTTCATCATAAACAAAGGCGGCGCGACCGCCTCGGATATCCTCTCGCTTATTCGGCTGACACAGAAGACCGTCGCCGAAAAGACGGGATTTTTCCTCGAACCCGAGGTAAGGCTTATCCCGCCCGAGCCGGAGGACAAAAAAGGAGATAAATAATGAAGATAGTCATTGTAACGGGAATGTCGGGCGCCGGCAAGTCGACCGCGCTCAATGTCTTTGAAGACCTCGATTACTACTGCATCGACAACATGCCGCCCGAGCTGCTCGCGGTCTTCGCCGATTTGATAAAGCACTCGGGTTCAAAGTCCGAGCTCCTCTGTTTCGCCGTCGATATCCGCTCCGGCGAGCTTTTCTCGAAATTCCGCGAGAGCGTCGAGGCGCTAAAGTCCGCCGGAAACGACGTCAGCGTCGTCTTTGTCGACTGCGACGACAACGAGCTTCTGAACCGCTATAAAGAGACCCGCCGCCGCCATCCGCTCGAGGACGAGGCTTCGGGGAATATTCTCCGCGCAATAGAGATGGAGCGCCGTGAGCTGACCTATGCCCGCCGAATCGCCGACATCTATCTCGATTCGTCACAGATAACCGTCTCGTCCTTCCGCACCCGCCTGCGCAGTCTGTTCGAGGGCGGAAGCACCGGAATGATAATAAACGTCGTCTCGTTCGGATATATGTTCGGGGTGCCGAAGGACGCCGACCTCGTTTTTGACGTGAGATGCCTCAAAAACCCGTTCTATGTCCCCGAGCTGAGGACCCTGACCGGTCTCGACGACGGCGTCTATAACTTCGTCTTCAATCTTCCGGAGTCAAACGTCATGTACGACAAAATCCACGACCTCATAAGCTACCTGATTCCGCTCTATATAAAAGAGGGGAAGACCCGGCTTGTGGTCGCGTTCGGCTGTACCGGCGGCAAGCACCGCAGCGTCAGCTTTGCCCGCCGCCTCGCGAAACAGCTTCACTCCGAAGGCTTCGACGCCCGCGCCGAGCACAGGTGCGTCGAGCGGTGAACAGCTTTTCGGGCCGCGTTAAGGCAGAGGCGTCGGGACGCGTCACCGGCAGAAAAAAGTGCGACGCCTGCCTTGCCGGAATGTTGCTTTTCGCGCACGGTCTGACCCCCTCGTCGGTGACGTTTCAGACCGAAAATCCCGACGTCCTCGGTCTTTTTGTCCGCCTCTGCGAGCACGCCGCCGCTGTCGGCTGTGTAAACGTCGCCGAGAGGACGCAAAAGGGCCGTCCCGCGCTTTATACCGCAACGGTTTCGGGGGACAGCGCCGCGCCGGTCTTTGAGCGCGCTGGACTTAAATATTCATGCGGCGGCCGCCGTATAACCGATGTCCCCGAATTTTCCGAGTCGGTCTTCGGTTCTTTTGCCGCGGGGGTATTTCTGACCTGCGGGAGCGTCGTCGACCCCGAAAAGGACTATCACCTCGAATTCGTCGTCCCCGAAAAACCGCTTTGCGACGACCTTAAAACCGTCTTTGAGGACAGGCTTTCGGTCTCGGGAAAGATAATGCGCCGCTCCGGCTCATATGTCCTCTATTATAAAGAAAGCTCCGCCATCGAGGACATTCTGACCCTGATCGGCGCACAGATATCGAGCCTCGAGCTTATGAACGTAAAGATATATAAAGACGTGAGGAATCAGGCTAACCGCGTCACCAACTGCGACACCGCCAACCTCGGGCGGCAGAACCGCTCTGCCGAAAAACAGCTCCGCGCGATAGCGGTCCTTGAAAGCCGGAAGGGCGGACTTGCGGCGCTTCCGGACGAGCTTCGGGAGCTTTGTGAGCTTCGGCTCAAATTCCCCGAGCTGAGTCTTTCCGAGCTTAAGGACCTCACCGACCCGCCCGTGTCGCGCTCGGGCGTAAATCACCGCTTCGAGCGGATACTCCGTCTTGCGGGGGAGGAATAGCCTTGTCCGATTTTGTCCATCTTCATGTACACAGCGAATATTCGCTCCTCGACGGTGCATGCCGCATAAAAAAGCTTGTCGCGCGGGCGAAGGAGCTCGGCATGACCGCCCTCGCCGTGACTGACCACGGCAACGTCTATGCCGCAATCGAATTCTATAACGAATGTAAGGCGGCGGGGATAAAGCCGATTATCGGCTGCGAGGTATATGTCGCCCCGCGCTCCCGCTTCGACAAGTCCGGGAAACAGGATCTTTCGCCCTATCACCTGATTCTCCTCTGCAAAAACGAGGAGGGTTACAAAAATCTCTGTAAGCTCGTCTCACGCGCGTATACCGAGGGATTCTATAACCGCCCGAGGATTGATTTCGAGCTTTTAAAGGAATACAGCGGGGGACTCGTCTGCATGTCCGCCTGCCTTGCCGGAGAGGTCGCCCGAAATCTCTCGAACGGCGATTATGACGGCGCAAAAGAGACCGCCCTGCGTTATAAGGCGCTTTTCGGCGAGGATTATTATATCGAGGTACAGGACCACGGTCTTGCGGAACAGCGGCAGATTCTGCCCTATCAGTACCGGCTCGCCGGCGAGCTCGGAATCGGTCTTTGCGCCACAAACGACTGTCACTACATCAATAAAACCGACGCGAGGGCACAGAAGCTTTTAATGTGCATCGCCACAAATACGACCGAAAGCGACCCCGACTCGATGTATCTCGGCTCGAACGAATTCTGGTTCAAGCCGGGCGAGGAGATGGAGCTTCTTTTCGCGGGTCATCCCGACGCCATCGCCAACACCAAGGTGATTGCAGATAAATGTAACCTCGACTTTGAATTCGGAGTGACCAAGCTCCCCGGCTTTAAGGCCGAAGGCGTCGACGACAACGAAAAATACCTATGCGGACTCTGTGAAAAGGGGTTTGAAGAGAGATACGGCGAGACCCCGCCCGACGGCGCGCGTGAGCGCCTTGAATACGAGCTCTCGGTCATCACGAAAATGGGGTTCGTCAACTACTATCTGATTGTCTGGGACTTCATAAGATACGCCCGCTCGGTCGGAATTCCCGTCGGACCGGGGCGAGGCTCGGGCGCCGGAAGCCTTTGTGCATACTGCATCGGAATCACCGGCATCGACCCGCTCAAATATAACCTCCTGTTCGAGAGATTTTTAAACCCCGAGCGCGTTTCGATGCCCGATTTCGACATCGACTTCTGCGTCGAGCGGCGTCAGGAGGTCATCGACTATGTAAAGCGGCGCTACGGCGAAGACCATGTCGCACAGATAATCACATTCGGCACGATGGCGGCAAAGAACGCAATCCGCGACGTCGCAAGGGCGATGGGCCTTCCCTATAACCTTGCGGACAGGGTCGCAAAGGCGGTCCCGTTCGGAATGTCAATCCGAAAGACAATCGAAACCGACGCCGAATTCCGAGCGATGTACACCTCTGACCAAAAGGTCCGCGAGCTTCTGGACATGGCGGAACAGGTTGAGGGTATGCCGCGGCACGCTTCGACGCACGCCGCCGGGGTCGTAATCACCGACGGACCGGTCAGCGACTATGTCCCGCTCCAGACCAACGACGGACAGCTTGTCACTCAGTACACAATGACCGTCCTCGAGCGCCTCGGGCTCCTTAAAATCGATTTCCTCGGACTCAGAAACCTCACCGTTATCCGCGACGCCGAGATGAGGATACAAAAATCCGACCCCGCGTTTTCGGTCGACAAAATCCCGTATGACGACCCCGGGGTCTATAAGATGTTCGCGAGGGGCGACACCTCGGGAATCTTCCAGTTCGAGTCGGGCGGAATGACCTCGACGGTCGTGCGGCTTGTCCCCGAAAACCTCGAGGACCTTATCGCAGTAATCGCGCTCTACCGCCCCGGACCGATGGACTCTATTCCGACATATATCCGCAACCGTCACGACCCCTCGCTCGTCACATATAAGACCCCGCTTTTAAAGCCGATTCTCGACGTCACCTACGGCTGTATCGTCTATCAGGAGCAGGTGATGCAGATTTGCCGCGATTTGGCGGGATATTCATATGGCAGGGCCGACGTCGTCCGCCGCGCGATGGCGAAGAAAAAGCAAAGCGTCCTCGAGGCCGAGCGCCGCGCGTTTGTCTTCGGCGACGAAACAACCCTCGGATGCGTCAACAACGGAATCTCCGAAAAGACCGCGAATGAGCTGTTTGACGAGATGATGTCCTTCGCATCATATGCGTTCAACAAGTCCCACGCCGCCGCATACGCCACCGTCGCGTATCAGACCGCGTATTTAAAGCTTCACTACTTCAAGGAATATATGGCGGCGCTTCTCACGAGCGTCCTCGACAGCGCCTCAAAAATCACCGAATACGCCGAGGAGTGCGAGTCCAAAGGGGTGCACATTCTCGGTCCCGACATAAACCTCAGCGGCGAGGGGTTCACCGTCACCGACGGCGGAATCCGCTTCGGACTCCTTGCAATCAAGAATCTCGGCAGGGGAGTCATCGAAAACGCCGCCGCCGAGCGCGCCGAAAACGGCGATTTTACTTCGCTGTACGACTTTATATCGAGAATGTACGGCCGCGAGCTTAATTCCCGCGCGGTCGAGTCGCTGATAATGTCGGGCGCGTTCGACTCGTTCCCCGAAAACCGCCGCGAAATGCTCCAGAATTACGATTTGATTATGTCTGCTGTTGCGGACTCTAAGCGCGAGAACATCGACGGACAGCTCAACCTCTTCTCCGAGACCGCCGAAGCCTCCGCCCCCGCAATCCCGCACTCCGACGAATATCCCTTCGCCGAGCTTTTGGAGATGGAAAAGGAGACTCTCGGGGTATATGTCTCGGGGCACCCGCTCTCCGAGTATTCCCCTTGGCTTCACGCCGCAGGAATGACGACCGTTCGGCACATATACGAGTCGGCGGAGGCGGGGAGCGCTTCGGACAAAAAGAGCGTCGGCATCTTCGCAATCTTCCGCTCAAAAAAGATGTTCACCACCAAGAGCGGCGGGATAATGTGCTTTGCTCGGTTCGAGGACATCTCGGGCGAAATCGAGGTCATCGTCTTCCCGAAGCTATATGAGACCGCCGCGGGTCTTTTACAGCCGGACGCAAGGCTTTGTATCGACGGGAAGATATCCTTAAAGGACGAAGAGGACCCCAAAATCCTCGCCGACGCGGTCCTGCCGATTGAAGAGCGGATACTCGGGCTGTCGAAGAAGTCAATCTGTCTGCGCCTCAATTCCGGCGACAAAGAGCTTATCTCCGCCGTCAGGGAGTATATTTCGCAGCACCCGGGCGCCGCTCGGGCCGAGGTCTGGCTCGGGGACCTTAAAAAGCTGACCTCGCTTCGCGGGGCACAGGGAATTTCGCTCACCGCGGATACAATTTCCGGACTGATAAAGCTGCTCGGTCAGCAAAACGTCCGTCTCAAATAAAATCAAGGAGGAATTTCAATGAAAATCAGAATTTTACCGCTTCTTCTTGCCGCCGCGATGCTTTTGTGCACCGCCTGTGAAAAGACGACGATTGACGCCAGCTTCGGCGACAAGAGGAAGAGCTTCAACGACCTCGTTATTCCCGAAACCGTCGAGCTCAGCAGCGTCACGGAGGGCGGAAACACAGTGTCGCAGGAGATTCCCGCTTCCGAAGCCGTCCTGACCGGCGGCGCGGTCCTTGCGGGCGAAAAAATCACCGGAATGAACAATCCCGGCGACTCAATCACCTATAAGGTCAGCGTCCCCGTCGGCGGGTTCTTTGACCTGACCTTTGAACAGAACGGCGACGGCAACCGCGTGAATAACGTCGCTGTCGACGGTGTGAAGATTGCGGAAATCACCCCGGACGAGCCTGTTGCGAAGCTTGTCCGCCTCGAAACCGGCGACCATGAAATCACTCTTACGCCGTCATGGGGCTGGGTCGAATTCGGAAAGCTGACCCTCGACCCGACCGAGACCGACTACGCCGGACTCTATAACGTCACCGCCGGACTCTCGAACGAAAACGCCGACGAGCACACTAAAATGCTCTATAACTTCCTCTGTGACATCTACGGGAAGTACACCCTCTCGGGACAGTACACGAGCGAGGGACGCGAGTCGGCCGAATACAAGGCGATAACCGAGGCGACGGGGGAGAGCTTTGCGGTCCTCGGCCTCGACATCGGCAACTATACGCACACCGCGACCGCAAACGGCAGCGAGTGCAAGGCGGTCGAATACGCCCACGACTGGTACTATAACGCCGGCGGAATCGTAACGGTGTGCTGGCACTGGCTGAGTCCTATCGCAAATGTCGCCGACGGAAGACAGTGGTGGGAGTCATTCAGGTCCGAGGCGTCGACAATCGACCTCGATACCGTCATGAACGGCGGCGACGAGCGCACCTATGATAAGCTTATGGACGACATCGACGACATTGCCGAACAGCTTAAGCGGCTCCAGGAGGACGGCGTCCCGATAATCTTCCGCCCGCTCCACGAGGGCTCCGGCGGCTGGTTCTGGTGGGGAAACTGTCAGCCTGACAGCTATATAAAGCTCTGGCGCACCTTATACGAAAAGCTCACGGTTGAGCACGGTCTGAACAACCTCATCTGGCTCTGGAACGGACAGGACGCCGACTGGTACCCCGGCGACGACGTCGTCGACATGGTCGGCTGGGACATCTATCCGGGTGAGCACGAATACGGCAGCTTCAGCTCGACCTTCGCCAAGTGCGCCGACTGCTTCGGCGAGAACAAGCTTATAACCCTCTCCGAGAACGGCTGTGTAATGGACCCCGACCTCGTTTATGCCGACAACGCCCGCTGGCTCTTCTGGGGAACATGGGGCGGTGAATTCGCCGTCGACGGCTCCGGCCGCCTGAGCGAGCAGTACACCGAGCTCGACATGCTCAAAAAGGCGTACTCGAGCGACCGCACCCTCACCCTTGACGAGCTCCCGAACCTAAGAAAATACAGGATTGAGTGACATAGGTCATAAAAACGCCCTCTTCCGAATCCGGAAGAGGGATATTTTTTATCCTATCCTCAAGAACCTCAGATAGTTTTTCTCCTTCATCTGCTGAACCGTCGACGTTCGCCATTCGCCGTCGCCGAAGGTATAGGTGATTGTGTCCTCGTCAATCCAGCGGATATCAGGAGTGACGCCGCTGGCGTTGTGAATCGCGACGCGCGTCGTATACCCGACCTCGACGAGCGTGAAATACCTGTACTCGATGTCAAGGTCGTTCGGCTCGACGATAATTATCACGCGGCCGCGCGCGTTGTCCTGTACGTCCTCGATATAATAGCGGTACTTTCCGCCGGGCGAGACGCATGCCGCGTTAAGGTTGTCAATCTTCGCCATGTCATAGTTTGCGGCAATCTCGGCCGGGGTGTTCACGTCAAGCCTTGTCTCGACCGACGACCCGCCGAAAAGTGTGCATGCGACCGCGAAGGCGACAAGTCCGACGACATATAAAAGAATGTATACCGTTCCCATGATGACCTTTGTCGATTCGCCGGCTGTGCAGGCAAAGAACATTATTATTCCGACTGCGAGCGGCGGGACGAATATTTCGGGGCGCGACACGTTAAAGAGAATCAGCAAAAATACCGGCAGCAGCAGCGCCATTGCGAAAATCCTTGTCGGAAGCTCCTTTCTGGTGTAAAGCATCAGCACAAGGAAGATTACGCTCGCCGCGATATAGATTATCTCGAACGCGCGCTCGTTTCTGAATCGGATTTCATATAAAAATGTCCAGTACGCGAGCAGCGTTATAAGTCCGAGATACGCCGCTGTGAGAAGCGATATCCCGAGCTTGAAGAATTTGTTTGAAAGAATTGTCTTCTGCATATTATAACCTCCGGATAGTAAGCTCAGCTGTCAAGCTTCAGGACGCTCATAAACGCCTCCTGCGGCACCTCGACCGTGCCGAGCTGTCTCATGCGCTTCTTGCCCTCTTTTTGCTTTTCCAAAAGCTTCTTTTTGCGGGTGACGTCGCCGCCGTAGCACTTTGCGAGGACGTCCTTGCGGTATGCCTTGACCGTCTCCCTCGCGATGATTTTTCCGCCGATTGCCGCCTGAATCGGGACCTCGAAAAGCTGACGCGGAATGTTCTCCTTAAGCTTTTCGCATAGCCGCCGAGCGCGGTTATACGCCCTGTCAGAATGGACGATAAACGAAAGCGCGTCGACGATTTCGCCGTTCAGAAGAAGGTCGAGCTTTACCAGCTTCGACGGCGCATATCCGAGCATCTCGTAGTCGTACGAAGCATATCCCTTTGTGCGCGACTTAAGGGTGTCGAAAAAGTCGTATATGACCTCGTTAAGCGGAAGCTCATAGTGAATGTCGACCCTCTTGTCGTCGATATATTTCATGTCCTTAAAGACTCCGCGCCGCTCCTGACAAAGCTCCATCACGTTCCCGACGTAGTCGGAGGGGGAGAAGATATGCGCGTTTATAATCGGCTCTTCGGCGAGCTGAATCTGTCCCGGGTCGGGATAGTTCGTCGGGTTGTCGATATATCTGACCTCGCCGTTCGTCATCGTAACCTTATATATAACCGACGGCGCAGTCGTTATAAGGTCAAGGTTATATTCCCGCTCGAGACGCTCCTGGATAATGTCCATGTGCAAAAGGCCGAGAAAACCGCACCTGAATCCGAAGCCGAGCGCAACCGACGTCTCGGGTTCAAAGGTCAGCGAGGCGTCGTTCAGCTGAAGCTTTTCGAGCGCGTCCTTAAGGTCACCGTATTTTGCCCCGTCGGCGGGATATATCCCCGAAAATACCATCGACTGAACATTTCTGTATCCCGGCAGAGCCTCGTCACAGGGCTCGAGCGCGTTTGTGACAGTGTCGCCGACCTTTGTGTCCGAAATGCTCTTGATTGACGCGGTGATATAGCCGACCTCGCCGGCCCTGAGCTCCTGCGACGGAATAAGCTCCATCGCGCCCATATAGCCGATTTCGACCGTCTGGAAGACCGCGCCGGTCGCCATAAGCTTAATCTGGTCGCCGGTCCGAAGCGTTCCCTCTTTTACGCGCACATAGATGATTACGCCCTTGTACGGGTCATAGACGCTGTCGAAAATAAGGCATTTAAGCGGAGCATTCGGGTCGCCCTTCGGCGGCGGGACGTCGGTTATGACGCGTTCGAGCACCTCGCGGATATTTATTCCCTGTTTTGCCGAAATTCTCGGGGCGTCCTCTGCCGGAAGACCGATTACGTTCTCGATTTCCGCGATGACCCCCTCGGGATTCGCGCTCGGCAGGTCGATTTTGTTGATGACCGGCATGACCTCGAGGTCGTGCTCAATCGCGAGATAGGTGTTCGCAAGGGTCTGCGCCTCAATTCCCTGTGACGCGTCGACGACTAAAATTGCGCCCTCACACGCCGCCAGCGACCGCGAGACCTCGTAGTTAAAGTCGACGTGCCCGGGGGTGTCGATGAGGTTGAAGATATAGTCTTCGCCGTTTTCGGCATGATATTTAAGCCGGACCGCCCTCGCCTTAATGGTGATGCCGCGCTCCCGCTCGATGTCCATGTTGTCGAGGAGCTGTTCCTCCATATCGCGCTTCGCGACCGTCTCTGTCAGCTCCAAAATCCTGTCGGCAAGCGTCGACTTGCCGTGGTCGATATGTGCAATTATGCAAAAGTTGCGAATATTTTCCTGTTTCATCTTCGTCTCCGAAATAGTAATCTGTTTCTAATCCCACTCATTGTACCACACTTTTCAGAAAATGTAAAGACCGCGATTAGATGTGGCCGTAACGGCCGCATCAGAAGACAGAAGTCAGAAGTCAGAGGTCAGAGTTTAGATGTGCCGCCTTTCGGCGGCGGATTTAAGTGTAGAGGATAATGCGTGCGGAATGGGCACACCCGATAGAGGGTAGATGATTAGAGGATAGAAGTCAGATTTCTGACTGCGGCGCCTTTTGTAACAAATTTAAATTTTGAAAATAATGCGTGCGGAATGGACGCTCCCGGGACAGCTGCGCCGGCGTGATTATGATTATTCCGTGTAGGGATTAGCGACCGCGGTGCCCCCGGGCGCAGCCGGCGCGCGAAGCGCGCAAACGGAATGAAGCAGGAAAATCCTAAGGGATTATTCTGCTTCATTTCGTTCCGACCGCCTGACGGCGGTCGCGGCTGCGCCCTCCGTTGTTTCTATCGCAGACAGCCGGAGCGAGCACACCCCTCCCCGTCGGGGAGGCAAACGACGCAATACACTTTGATATAACTAACACTTTTAGTGAGCGTCGTTGTGTGTTTCGCTTCGCTCACACCGAACTAAGTCAGTCAGGTAACAAGTGGGGGATATGGCGTAATCACGTCACCGTTAAGGTGACGCGATAAGCCGTCCGCCAACGGCGGACTCCTTATTGCAAAAGTGCGGCGCCATCGCAAATTTCCCTCGCCGTTAGGCAGCACTCAAAGCCTTAGCTGTGCATAACCCCCTCCCATGTGGGAGGGGGCAGGGGGAGAGAGTATAAAAATAGTATGAGCGCAGCGAATTCCTTATAGCAAGGTAGGGCACCGCTCACGCTTTTAATATACCTGTGCAAGTGTCCTCCTTGCCAAGTACCACTCCCCTTGAGGGGAGTGGTCGCGCCGTTCACGAACGTGAACGGCCGGGTGTGGGGTGGAACCCCCTCTCTCTCCCCGAGGGAGAGGGGGCAGGGGGTGTGGAAGAAAAAAGAGCGGGGAAACATCAAAGATGATGTGCTTAGCGACTGTCGCAAAGTAGACATATAGCAAAGCATAACGCCAGACAAAATTTCCCCCGCCGTCAGGCGGCAATCCAAACTTAGGCGACGCATAATCCCCTCCCATGTGGGAGGGGGCAGGGGGTGGGAGTCTAAAAACAGCATGAGCGAAGCGAATACCTTTTTATCAAAAGTATGGTACCGGCACTACTTATTACTAACGCGCGCATATGGCCTCCCCGTCAGTTACTAAAAAATGTATTCGCTTCGCGAATTCCTTTTTCGTCAGTGTGGCGCACGCTCTTTTTTACTTTAACGCGCACAAGTGTCCTTCCGATGTCGGCTATTCCAAATCCCGTCCGCCGCATGGCGGACTCCTTTAATAAAGTCGAAGGCGCACGCTTTGTTATATTATACTTGCGCAAGTTTCCTCCCACCTCCCTCCCCTTGAGGGGAGGGCCGGGGAGGGGTGACTAAAGATAGCATGAGCGAAGCGAATACCTTTTATTGCTCAGTGACAGTGTCTCCGCAAATTATCTGCAACGCTCGCAAGCTTCTCCCCCATGATAAATTTATGAAAAAACTATGAAATCGCGCAAATATGTTTGCATTTCTCAAAAAAAGTGCTATACTGATAGTAATGCGTTAAAAGCATATATTACCATCGGAGGTTTACTATGCCCAAATATATAGGTCAGAAGTGCATTTCCTGCGGAAAAACCTTTGCCGAAGGCGACGACATCGTCGTCTGCCCCGAGTGCGGCTCGCCGTATCACCGCGAGTGCTATAAAAACGAGGGAAAGTGCGTCAACTTTACACTTCACGAGCTCAACCGCGAGTGGCAGCCTGCGGTTATCCCCGTGACGGCCGAGGAACCGACCGAGCGCGTATGCGCCAACTGCGGCGAGAAGAACTCTCCCGACGCCTCTTTCTGCAAAAACTGCGGCGTCCCTCTCGGCGCGACTCCGCCGACCACCGCTCCTAAAGTCCAAGGCGGAATTCCCGGCACCCCTGCCGACCGGCAGTACGGACTCCCGCCGTTCGTGAACGTCAGCACCGTCTCCGCCGACACCGACGTCGACGGCAACACGGTGGGGGAGTATTCCGACTACGTCGGGGCGAAATTCTTCTATTATATCCCGAAATTTCTGAGATTTTCAAAGACCGGCTCAAAAATCAGCTTCAATTTCGCCGCGCTCTTCTTCACTCCGTTCTGGTTTGCATACCGCAAAATGCCGCTCTACGCGGTCATAACTTGGCTAATCACCGCCGTCACCGCCGTCCCGAGTACGGTTTTATATCTGACACAGCGAATGGGAATGACAATCCCTTGGCTCGACACGGTCGGCTTCGCGGTCTTCTATAACCTCAGCTATATCGTCAGCAATATTCTGTCCATAGCCGCGGCGGCGTTCGGGAACTACCTTTATTACCGCAAGGCAAAATCCGACATCGACCGCATCAAACAGACTTCTGCCGGACCCGAATCCCTTAAACAGCAGCTTTCGGCGGCGGGCGGAGTCTCAATCGCCGGCGTCTGGGCAATAGTCGGCCTGACCGTCGTCTTCTCGTTCATAATGACAATGGTCTTCGGTCTCGGTTCGCCGACCCTTTAAGGCTGATTTTTCCGAAAAATTTCTTCAAATCACTTGACAATCGCGTCGCGTGCTGATATAATTCTAATGTTATCCTTGTCCGTGATAAACGCGGACTGAATCCAGAAGGAGGTGCGATTATGGCAAAACTCAAGGGAAGCTACGAATCAATGATAGTGCTTTCAGTGAAGGACGGAGACGAAGCCGTTGCGGCTTTGGTACAGAAGTTCAAGGACCTTATCGAATCCAACGCCGAGTTGACCAATGTCGACGAATGGGGCAAGAGAAAGCTCGCATACGACATCAACTACGAGTCCGAGGGTTACTACGTCATCTTTAACTTCGAGTCCAAGCCCGATTTTCCGGCTGAGCTCACCCGTGTCCTTAACATCACCGACGGCGTCCTGCGCTCCATAGTCATCTCTAAGGAATAAGGCGTCAAAACTGACGAAAGGGGAATTCCAATGCTGAACAGAGTCATACTGATGGGAAGAATCACCCAAGACCTCGAGCTTAAAACAACTCAGTCGGGCGTAAGCGTTCTGTCATTTACGATAGCGGTCGACCGCAACTATGCCAGACAGGGCGAAGAAAGACAGACCGATTTTATCGACTGTGTTGCATGGCGTCAACAGGCTGAGTTTATAAACAGATATTTCGGCAAAGGAAGAATGATAGCCGTTGAGGGAAGTCTTCAAAAGCGTTCTTATGACGCAAAAGACGGCTCTAAGCGTTGGGTGACCGAGGTTGTTGTAGACAGTGTGTCCTTTACCGGCGAACGCGCCCAGCAAAGCGGCGACAGCAGCTACAGCTATCAGAACCGCGACTCGCAGCAAAGAAGCTATGCCCCTCCGCGTCAGCAGGAACCGCAGCACACCTATAACGAGCCCGACAACAAGGCTATATCAATAGGCGGCTTGGACGACTTTGAAGAGATACTGAGCGACGACGGAGTACCGTTCTGAACTACTGAAAGGAGAAATTATCATGGAGAGAACCAACGACAGACCCGTCAGGAAATCCCGCAAGAAGGTCTGTATGTTCTGCGTTGACAGAGCCGAAACCATCGACTACAAAGACACCGCAAAGCTCCGCAAGTGCATGACCGAGCGCGCGAAGATTCTTCCCCGCCGCGTCACCGGAACCTGTGCCTATCATCAGCGCGAACTCACCAAGGCGATAAAGAGAGCCCGCTACTGCGCGCTTCTCCCTTATTCCGCCGACTAATACGAAAAAAATTTGACCCCGCCTTCCGACGGGGTCTTTTCATATCTCTTTTCTCCCATAGTCATACAGCACCGTCAGCGCCGCCAGCGAAACCGCCGGCGTTACCGCGTTCATCGCCCGCACCGTCCAGCTTGTCCGAGCAAGGCGGGTGCCGACTTCCAAAGTGTCGGACGAAACTGTCACATAGATTATAGCCGTAAACACCGCCGCGACCGCGAAGATTGCAAATAGCGCCGGGAAAAGCACCTTTGCCCTGCGGTTGAAACCCTTTGCGCGCGTCAGGTAGAGGTAGAAAACAAGCCAGACCGCCCCGTTGAGCGCCGGCGCCGCAAGGCTGTATCCGTAAATGTTCTGAACTTGGGCGATGAACTGCAAAAGGGCGAGCTGCGCGGTCGAAATGAGCCAGAGGACAAGCGCGTCAGACAACCTCCGGATACGGTTCGGGACGCGCCCGACAAGGCACACGCCGTCGCGGAATACCGCCGTCATTAAATAGTACAGCGGGAAGCAGAACACAAGGTTCATCGCCGCGGTTAAGTACGGCTGAATCCTGACATAGACGAGAAGCGCGTCGGCGGAATACTGCCCCGCGAACAGCGTGATAAAATACTGCAAACCGTTAATTATCGCGTATGAAAACAGGTGCGCCGCGATGAGAAGCGCCGCGTTGATGACCGTCTTCATCGGCGGGACGTATTCTTTTGCATGACCGATTTCCGCGCGATATTCCGGCATCTGCGGGGGCGCTTCGGGTGAGTCGGAAACACCGGTCTCGGGAGGGTCGGGAGAATCCTTGACCAAGCTGTCGAGGCTCACTCCGAAGAAGTCGCTTATTGCGATAAGGTTGTCGAGCGTGGGCGTTCCGGTGCCCATCTCCCACTTCGAGACCGCCTGCCGCGAAACGCCGAGCGCTTCGGCAAGCTCCTCCTGCATAAGACCGCGCTCCTTGCGGAGTGAATAGAGCCGCTCGGAGAGTCTGCTCATCTTTGCAACACTTCCTTTCGACCTGTATTTTACCACACCGCGCCGAAAATGTAAACCGCGAAGTGCTGACATTTTGCGCAACGCGGCGTTGCGTGGGGGAAAACTCGGCAAAATTCGCCTTTCGGTAAAGAGCTTGACAAATCCGCCTTTTATGGTAAAATAAATCCGTATAGGAGGCGTTGAGATGCATAAGTTCACGAAAATTTTCCTTAAGGTTGTCGCCGGAATCGTCTTCGTTTTCGCCGCGTGGTACGGCTTAAACCTCTACGGCTTTAATCACCCGAAGGTCGAGATAACATTTTACACCGATTCCCGCCCGAACGGCAACAGCTTCACCGTCCCTCAGCTAAGTCTCGAGCCGAACTCGACGATGGGCGTGTCCGAGGAGTGGGACAACAGGTATTTCGAGATATACGACGTCATCGGCGAGATGATTTCGCTTTGTCAGAGTCACACCGACGCCGAGCAGTGGAACTTCGACAGCACCGTCGAGATTGACGGAGAGAAGACGCTTTTCACCGTCGTCGGGACATATACCGAAAACGGCGAGCAGAAAGAGGTCGTACAGCACTGGACTCTCGACTATGTTGTGACGAAAAACATCGTCCGCACATCCGAGCCGGAGGAAGAATAGCAGATACACGTCCAGAGGTCAGAAATCTGATATCTGACAATCTCAATTCTGACTTCTGTACGGCTTGACAATTCTGCTTTAACGTAATATAATATGTTATCATTTTTTATGATAGGAGCGTTACAAATGAAGTATTTAATTGACGATATCTTGAAAAGCGTTCGCGGCGAAAAGCCGGACGGTTCGCTTGCCGGCGGCGCCGAGGTGACCCTTGAAGGCTGGATAAGGACCAACCGCTCATCGAATAAAATCGGCTTTATCGCCCTTAACGACGGCTCCTGCTTCCCGAACTGCCAGATAGTATATGAAGAGGACAAGGTCGCCGACTATTCCGCGGTCACAAGGCTTTTGACCGGCTGCTCCGTAAGGGTGACCGGTACGCTTGTCATAACCGAGGGCGCAAAACAGCCTTTCGAGATTAACGCCTCGTCGGTCGAGCTTCTCGGCGACTGCGATTCGAGCTATCCGATGCAGAAAAAGCGCCACAGCCTCGAATTTCTCCGCGAAATCCCTCACCTAAGACCCCGCACCAACACCTTTATGGCGGTATTCAAAATCCGCTCGGTGGTGTCGCAGTCGCTTCACGAATTCTTCCGCAGCAACGGCTTTGTATATATCCACACGCCGATAATCACCGGCAACGACGCCGAGGGAGCGGGGGAGTGCTTCACGGTTACGACCCGCGACGACGGCAACTATCAGGAGGACTTCTTCGGGAAACACGCCTGTCTCACCGTCTCGGGACAGCTTCACGTCGAGCCCTTTGCCCTAAGCTTCGGAAAGGTCTATACCTTCGGACCGACCTTCCGCGCCGAGAACTCGAACACCCCGTATCACGCCTCCGAATTCTGGATGATAGAGCCCGAAATGGCGTTCTGCGACCTCAAGGGCGACATGGCGGTGATGGAGGCGATGCTCAAATACGTCATCTCCGACGTCCTCGAAAACTGCCGCGACGAGCTCGACTTCCTCAACAGCTTCGTCGCCGAGAAGCACGATTTAATCACAAAGCTCGAGAGCGTCGTTTCGTCCGACTTCAAGGTCATCACCTACACCGAAGCGGTCGACGCGCTCATTAAAAGCGGCGTGAAGTTTGAGAACCCCGTAAGCTGGGGCATGGACTTCAACAAAGAGCACGAGGTCTATATCTGCGAACAGATTGCAAAAGGGCCCGTCTTCCTGATTGACTTCCCGAAGGACATCAAGGCGTTTTACATGAAGCTCAACCCCGACGGAAAGACCGTCGCCGCATGTGACCTCCTTGTGCCCGGCGTCGGCGAGCTGATTGGCGGGTCACAGCGCGAGGAGAACTTCGATATCCTCGACAAGAAGATGGACGACCTCGGAATGGACAAGGAGACGCTCGACTGGTATCTCGACCTCAGAAGATACGGCGGAGTCGTTCACTCCGGCTTCGGTCTCGGTCTCGAACGCCTTCTGATGTATGTCACCGGCGTCGCCAATATCCGCGATGTACAGGCTTATCCGAGGACGCCGAAGAACCTTAAATTCTGATGAAGCCGAACGGACAGCGCATAAGCCGTCAGTAAAGGAGATATTATGGAAAAGACGCTTTCGGAGCTGCTGAACAGTCTTCCGAAGGACGCTTGGCGAGCCGAAACCGTCAGCATCAGAAAAATCGAAAACGACGACGACCTTTG
>CANQOC010000015.1 GCA_947625375.1 uncultured Clostridia bacterium
CGGCCTCCCGACGCGGGACAAATACATCGAAAACTACAGAATCACTATCCGCAACCTCGCGAAATACGGCGTAAAGGTCATCGTCTATAACTTCATGCCGGTGCTCGACTGGCTGAGAACCGACCTTGCGCGCCCCAACCCCGACGGCTCGACCTCGATGTTCTATGACGAAGCCGAGCTTGGGACACTGTCGCCGGTCGACATCGTAAAGCGGACTGCCGAGAATTGCAACGGCTTTTCGCTGCCCGGGTGGGAGCCCGAGAGGCTTGCCGACCTCGAAAAAGTCCTCGAACTCTATAAAGACATCGACGAGGAAAAGCTCCTCGAAAACTACAAATACTTCTTGGACGGCATAATCCCGACCTGTGAGGAGTGCGGCGTCGTGATGGCGTGTCACCCCGACGACCCGGGCTGGAAGATATTCGGACTCCCCCGCCTTGCGCACGACCAGGAGGGTTACGACAAAATCATCAGGCTGCA
Source organism: uncultured Clostridia bacterium (assembly GCA_947625375.1). Lineage (GTDB taxonomy): Bacteria > Bacillota > Clostridia > Oscillospirales > Ruminococcaceae > Faeciplasma. Next base: position 481 of record CANQOC010000015.1, read on the forward strand.
CGACAGTCCCGCGAACACCGTCTGCCTCTGCACCGGCTCGTTCGGCTCGAACGTAAATAACGACGTCGTCGCGGTGATTAAGCACTTCGGCGAGATGAACCGCATCGGCTGTCTTCACGTCAGGAACCTTAAGCACATCGGCGGGGACAGGTGCTTCTGCGAATCGGCGCACCTTTCGAGCGAGGGCGACCTCGACATGTATGAGATAATGAAGGCGGTCCACGACTACTGCCCGGATACATATATCCGCCCCGACCACGGGCGTATGATTTGGGGAGAGGTCGGCCGCCCGGGATACGGCCTGTATGACCGCGCGCTCGGCGCCTGCTATCTCAACGGTCTCTGGGAAGCGATTGTGAAGCAGTCGGAAGAAAAAAGATAACGGAGGAAAAGATTTATGAACCTTAATATTGCATCGCTTATGATGAACAAATCCGACTGGGAGGACGCCGGGATAAAGCTCCCGAAATACAACATCGTCTCGGTCGCCGAAAAAACTGCGTACAATCCGATTTGGCTCCACCTCGGCGCCGGAAACATCTTCCGCGGATTCATCGCGTCACTCCAGCAAAAGCTTCTGAACGAGGGTCTTTGCGACCGCGGAATCATCGCGGCGGAGACCTTTGACTACGACATCATCGACAAGATTTACCGCCGTCACGACAACCTTACGCTCAACGTCAGCCTTAACTCCGACGGCAGCAGCGACTGCGAGGTCATCGGCTCGATTACCGAGGCAATCAAGGGCGACTGCTATAACGTCAGGCAGATAATCAGGGCGCAGGAGGTCGCGGCCTCGGAGGACTTGCAGCTTATCACCCTCACCGTCACCGAGAAGGGGTATGCGCTTTACGACTCGAATGGCGATTTTCTCCCTCTTGTTCGGGCCGACATCGACAACGGACCCGACAAGGCGCGCAGCACGATGGCGTTCCTGACGGCGCTGCTTTGCGAAAGATATTCCCTCGGGAAGAGTCCCGTCGCGGTCGTCTCGCTGGATAACTGCAGTCACAACGGCGACAAGCTCCGCGACGCGGTGATGACGATTGCCGAGGCATGGGTCGAAAACGGCTTTGTGCACAGGTTCTTCCTCGACTATCTGACCGACGGGCGGGTTTCCTTCCCCCTGACGATGATTGACAAGATTACGCCGAGGCCGTCGAAGGCGGTCGAGAGAAAGCTGATTGAGCTCGGAGTCGGCGGAATGGAGCCGATTGTCACCGACCACAACACCTATATCGCGCCGTTCGTCAACGCCGAGAGACCGCAGTATCTTGTGATTGAAGACGACTTCCCGAACGGCCGTCCCCCTCTTGAACACGCGGGCGTTTATTTCTGTGACCGCGAAACGGTCAACATGGCGGAGAGAATGAAGGTCACGACCTGTCTCAACCCGCTTCACACCGCGCTCGCCGTCTATGGGTGCATGCTGGGGTACAACCTCATCTGTGACGAGATGAAGGACGAGGAGCTCGTTAAGCTGATTAAAAAACTCGGCTATGACGAGGGTCTTCCGGTCGTAACCGACCCGAAAATCATCAGTCCGAAGGCCTTTATCGACGAGGTCGTCAACGAAAGGCTTCCGAACCCGTTTATGCCCGACTCGCCGCAGAGAATCGCGACGGATACGTCGCAAAAGGTCGGAATCCGCTTCGGCGAGACGATAAAGAGCTATGCCGCCGAGGGCAAGGCGGGCGAGCTTGTCGCAATTCCGCTTGCGATTGCCGGCTGGCTGAGATATCTCCTTGCGGTCGACGACAATCTTGAGCCGATTGAAGTCTCGAGCGACCCGCTCAAGGACGAGCTTCAGGGCATGCTCGCGGGAATCGAAATCGGAAAACCCGAGACCGTCGGCGATAAGCTTCTGCCGATACTCAAAAAAACGTCGGTATTCGGCTCGGACCTTACCGAAGTCGGTCTTGCCGACAGGATTGCGGGGTACTTTAAGGAGCTGATTGCCGGAAAGGGCGCCGTCCGCGAGACACTTAAGAGACATCTCGCATGATGGGGCGGTTTTCGCTCTCTCCCTCCCTCGCCGAAATCGCCGTTTTCCTTATTATTCCGGCGACTTTTGCGGTGCAGCTTATACTCTGCTTCAAGGCGAAGCATGCCGCGGTAAAGCTTATCCCGACAGCAATCTGTCTTGCTGCAACCGTCGGATTTTTCGCCTATGTCTTCGCGGCGGACGGGTGGGAGGCATTCGGCGCGCTTATCCTCTCGCTATGGTCGGCGATAGCGCTTGCGGTCTGCGGACTCGGCTGGGGGATTTGGCTCCTCTGTAAATTCATAAAAAAGAAAGGCGATTCGGAGGAGGACTCCGAGCGCCTGTGAGGCAAACAATGAAAGCACTTAAATCGTTTCTGTGTATAATCATCTGCGCGGCGGCGCTGGTTTCCTGCGGGAAAATCGAGGAATTTCACGATGACCCGATGGTGCCGGACGACATCATTGATGAGACGACGTCGGCTGAACCCGCCGAGACCGCTCCCACGTCCTCGGCGACGACCGCCGCGACGACGACCGAGCCTCCCGAGCCGGAATACTATACCGTGCACCTCGTCTGCGCCGGAGACAACCTTATCCACTCGTCTATCTACAATCAGGCAAAGAGGCGCGCAAAGGCCAACGGAGACGAGGACGGCTATGATTTTTCGTACGTCTATGAGCGCGTCGAGCACTATATCAAGGACGCTGACCTCGCAATTCTGAATCAGGAGACAATCGTCACCGACGAGATTGAGCCGTCGGACTATCCGCGCTTCTGCTCCCCCGGCGACCTCGGGCGGCATATGATTGACATCGGGTTCGACGTCTTCTCAATGTCGAATAATCACGTCCTTGACCACGGCGAAGAGGGACTTTTGGCGACGCTCCGCTTCTGGGACTTGCAGGAGGGAATAGTCCGCTACGGGGCATACCGCGACGAAGCGGACATGAACAACATCAGAACGGTCACGGTCAACAACGTCACCTTTGCGTTTCTCGGCTATACCGAGCACACTAACGGACTTTCGCTGCCGTCGGGTTCGCCCTGTCGGGTGACATATCTGAGTGAACTCGAACTTATCGAGCAGCAGGTCAGACGCGCCGACGAAATCGCGGACGTGGTCGTCGTGTCGCCGCATTTCGGGAAGGAAATCTCGAACGAGGTGACCGAAAGTCAGCGCGAAACGGCGAAAAAGCTCGTCGAGTGGGGCGCCGACCTCATCATCGGGACACAGCCGCACACCGCGCAGGAGCTCGGTTTTATCGAGCGCAGCGACGGGACGAAGGGGTTCTGTTTCTATTGCCTCGGAAATTTCGTCTCGGCACAGGCAGACCCGAAGGCGCTCGTCGGGATTTTGGGCGACCTCTGTGTGACGAAAAATTCGCTCACCGGGGAAATCACCTTTGACAACATCAAGGCGATTCCGATTATCACGCAGTACGGCGGGAATTACCATCAGATTCACATTGTCCCCTACGCCGAGTACACCGAGGACGAGCTCCGCGCGCACGGCGCCGACGGCTTCACGCAGGAGTCGATTGATAAGGTGCTCGGGCATATCCCGGAGGAGTTTCTGGCGGTGGAGTAATTGGAGATTAGAGGATAGAGGATGGAGTTATGATTTCTGACCTCTGATGTCTGTATTCTGGCAGGGGGCGACGTCCCACCTTGTTATAAGGAATTCGCTAACGCTCATGCTATTTATAAACTCCCACCCCCTTCCCCTCCCACATGGGAGGGGAGGTGCGCCGTCAAAGTTCGGAGAGCCGCCTGACGGCGGGGGAAATCTTGCGCGGCGGCATACCTTGCTAAAAGGAGTCCGCCTGACGGCGGACGCTCCTCGCGTCACTCGGCCGTGACGCGTTTCGCCTGTTCCCCCTCCCCCTGCCCCCTCCCCGACGGGGAGGGGGTGCGAAGGAAACTTATTTGCACTTTAAAAAGCTGAGAGCGACGTCCCACCTTGCTATAAGGAATTCGCTGCGCTCATGCTATTTATAGTCACCTCTCCCCGTCCCTCCCCTCAAGGGGAGGGAGTTGTGAGGAGACTTGCGCAGGTTACAGATAATTTGCGGTGAAGCCGCACCTTTTTAAAAGGAATTCGCTGCGCTCATGCTATTTATAAACTCCTACCCCTTCCCCTCCCACACGGGAGGGGTGCGCTCCGCCAAAGTTCTGAGAGCCGCCTGACGGCGGGGGAATATGCGCGGTGCCATGCGTTGCTTTAAAGTGGTCGCCTGCGGTGGATGGTGAAATGCTACACCTTTGCCGGTTTCTCCGCCTATTTTCTTCTACACCCCCTGCCCCCTCTCCCTCAGTGAGAGAGAGGGGGTTCCACCCCACACCCGGCCGTTCACGTTCGTGAACGGCGCGACCACTCCCCTCGAGGGGAGTGGTACCGGGCGGGAAGGACACTTTCGCAGGTATATTAAAACATGAACGCAGCGGCATACCTTGCTATAAGGAGTCCGCCTACGGCGGACGGCTTATCACGTCGCCTTGGCGGTGACGTGATTACGCCATATCCCCCTCCCCCTGCCCCCTCCCCGGTGGGGAGGGGAACGCATCGCTCCGGCTTCAGCTCCTATGAGGGCGCAGTCCGGCGCGCGAAGCGCGCAAACGAAAGAAGCAGAAAAACTCCCTCGGGAGTTTTCCTGCCCTTTCGTTCCGACCGTCGAAGACGGTCGCGGACTGCGCCCGGGGGCGGAACGGAGACGCACTGCCGGAAATAAGGTATTCGCTAACGCTCATGCTATTATAGCGCCCCACTTGTCACAAATCCGACGAAATTCCGGTGTGAGCGAAGCGAAACACACAACGACGCTCACTAAATGTTATAGTCATATCAAAGTGTATTGCGTCGTTTGCCTCCCCTCAAGGGGAGGGGTGCTCCGCCAAAGTTTTGAAAGCGCTGACGCCTGGGCACCTCGCCGCCGTCAACATTTCCCACCACCAAGAAAGGAGCCTTATCATGTCCGCGTTTGACCTGATTTACGACGCCGTGAGGCGGATTCCCCGCGGGAAGGTTGCGAGCTATGGGCAGATTGCCGCGCTCGCCGGCAATCCGCGGTGGTCGCGCGTCGTCGGCTATGCCCTTCACGTCAACCCCGACCCGAGCGACGTCCCCTGTTACCGCGTCGTCACAAAAGACGGCCGCCTATCCGAAGCCTTCGCCTTCGGCGGGATAAACGTCCAGCGCGAGCTTTTGGAGCGCGACGGCGTCGAGTTCGACGGCGAGGGCAGGGTGATGATGGAAAAATACCGCTGGAGGCCGTGAAAAATGAAAAAACAGGGCGCAGACGGGCAATTCCCGCGACGTGTCCTGTTAATTTTTTGCCCGAAATGATATAATACCGGCAAAGGAGGCGAAAAAATGAATCAGCAAAAAACGGGCGCACTTCTCCGCGAGCTTCGCGACGAAAAAAATATGACACAGGAACAGCTCGCCGAAACGCTCGGCGTCACAAACCGCTCGGTTTCGCGCTGGGAGAACGGCAACAACATGCCCGACCTCGACATTTTAATCGAACTTGCGAGGTTCTACGGCGTCGGGGTAGACGAAATTTTGGACGGAAAGCGGAAGGAGACGCATATGGACGAGCAGACCGCCGAGACCATCGAAAAGGTCGCGGACTACGCGAACGTGGAAAAAATGCGGCTGAAAAGGACGCTGCGCGCACTGCTCACGGTGTCGCTCGTCATGTCGGTCATAACGATTTTTTTGAATTACTTTGAAATCGAGGGCAAATTCGTGAGCTTTATAATCGGTTTTTCTAACGGAATCAGTTTAGGGATAATTCTTTTGATGCTCATTCTCACGGGCCGATACGGCGCAAAAATCCGGGCGGCAAAGCTTAAATTGCTCAATAAAATCAGGCATAAGGGGGTGGGCAAATGAATATTAACATATTAACAATGCTCGGAGCGCTAATCGCCGCGGCGGCGTTCATAACAAAGCATCTGATTGACAAAAGCGGCCACATTCCCGAATGGGCGTACATAATCGCGTATGCTGCGGCGATTGTGCTTCTGGCGTCGGGCATGATTTTAAGCCTCAGAAACAGAATGTGACAAAAAATCTCCCCCGATTGCTCGGAGGAGATTATTTTGCGTTTAAGCAGTCAATCGAAATTATCCCGTTATTTTTGCCGCGACGTTAAAGGATTCCTCTTTATAATAGTCGACGGTCTCGCCGTCCGGAGTGGTAGCATAACCCTCATACCTGATGGTCGTCGTCTTCCCGTCAGTCTCGACCGAAGCGGTGATGTTCAGCGGGGCAACGTAGTTGTTGTAAAGGTCTTGGTCTACGTCACCGTTCCACTTGAAGCAGCGGTCGATTTCGGAGCGGACCTTCTCGGACTGCCCGAAAAACCAGTTGTCCGATTCGCCCGAGACCAGCATTATCCTTTGGCTGACGTATTCCTGATCGGGGAAGCGCGAATCTTCGCTGAACGAGACCGTTGACGCGCTGAGGTCGGCGCGGTTCATGAAGTATATTCTCGCTCCGACGACTGCGGCAAGAACAATAACGGCTATGACAACGACGGGGACGAGCGTTTTCTGTGTCTTCTTCATACTATCCCTCCATGTTGCAGTTAAAAAATGACGGGAAACCCGCAAAAGGCTTCCCGTCAAAAAGCGAAATTAACCGTTGATAGCAACGACAACGCCGGAGCCGACGGTTCTGCCGCCTTCACGGATAGCGAAGCGGAGTCCCTCTTCGATGGCGATAGGAGTGATGAGCTCGACGTTCATCTCGACGTTATCGCCAGGCATGCACATTTCAACACCCTCGGGGAGAGTGATGACGCCGGTGACGTCGGTAGTTCTGAAGTAGAACTGAGGTCTGTAGTTGGTCATGAACGGAGTGTGACGTCCGCCCTCTTCCTTCTTAAGAACATAAACCTGACCCTTGAACTTGGTGTGCGGGTTGATGGAGCCGGGTTTGCAAAGAACCTGTCCTCTTTCGATGTCCTTTCTCTGTACGCCGCGGAGAAGAGCGCCGATGTTGTCGCCCGCCTCGGCATAGTCGAGGGTCTTGCGGAACATTTCGATACCGGTGACGACGGTCTTTGCTCTCTCTTCGGTGAGACCGATGATTTCGACTTCGTCGGAGAGCTTGAGCTGTCCTCTTTCGACTCTGCCGGTGGCGACGGTGCCGCGTCCGGTGATGGTCATGGTGTCCTCAACAGGCATCAGGAACGGAAGGTCGGCCTTGCGGTCCGGAGTCGGGATATAGCTGTCGACAGCGTCCATGAGCTCGAGGATAGAGGCGTACTCGGGGGCGTTCGGGTCGGTCGAGGTGGACTCGAGAGCCTGAAGAGCGGAACCCTTGATAATCGGGATATCGTCGCCGGGGAACTCGTACTTGGTGAGAAGGTCGCGGATGTCCATTTCGACAAGCTCGAGGAGCTCTTCGTCGTCAACCTGGTCAACCTTGTTCATATAGACAACGATTGCGGGAACGCCAACCTGACGGGCGAGAAGAATGTGCTCGCGGGTCTGTGCCATCGGGCCGTCGGAAGCGGCAACAACAAGGATTGCACCGTCCATCTGTGCGGCGCCGGTAATCATGTTCTTGACGTAGTCGGCGTGACCGGGGCAGTCAACGTGAGCATAGTGACGCTTGTCGGTCTCGTACTCAACGTGAGCGGTGTTGATGGTGATACCGCGCTCTCTTTCCTCGGGCGCCTTATCAATCATGTCGTATGCCTCGAACTTAGCCTGTCCCTTCATGGCGAGAACCTTGGTGATGGCGGCGGTAAGAGTGGTCTTGCCGTGGTCAACGTGTCCGATGGTTCCGATGTTTACGTGGGGTTTTGTTCTTTCAAATTTCTGCTTTGCCATTGGAATATCCTCCCTTTAGTTTCGTTATACTCTGATTTTAACAGATTTGTACACAAAATGCAAGCGTTATGCCGACATTTTTATAACTTTTTGAGATTTTTTTATTTTTGTCTCAAAAATCAGTTGTCCGCCTTCTTGCGGGCGCTCATGATTCCCTCGGCGACCGACTTCGGGACCTCCATATAGCTGTTCGGCTCCATGGTGTACTGTCCCCTTCCCTGTGTCTTGGAGCGAAGGTCGTTCGAGTATCCGAACATCTCGGAGAGCGGGACGAGCGCGTCGACCTGTGCGACGCCGTTGTTGGTCTCCTGACCGAGAATCTGTCCGCGTCTGGCGTTGAGGTCGCCGATTGCAGTTCCCATATATTCCTCGGGGACAATGCAAGCGACCTTCATGATGGGTTCGAGAATGACCGGGTCAGCCTTCTTCATCGCGTCCTTGAATGCCATTGAGCCGGCAATCGAGAATGCCATTTCGGAGGAGTCGACTTCGTGATACGAGCCGTCGTATAGCGTTACCTTTACGTCGACGACGGGATATCCCGCCAGTACGCCCGACTTCATCGCGCCCTGAATACCCTTGTCGACAGCGGGGATATATTCCTTCGGAATAGCGCCGCCGACGATGTTGTTGATGAACTCATAACCCTTGCCGGATTCGTTCGGCTCAAGCTTGATTTTAACGTGTCCGTACTGGCCTTTACCGCCCGACTGACGCGCATACTTGGTCTCGACGTCGGCAGCTCTTCTTGCGGTCTCTTTATATGCGACCTGCGGTGCGCCGACGTTGGCCTCGACCTTGAATTCGCGGAGCATTCTGTCGACGATGATTTCGAGATGAAGCTCGCCCATTCCGGCGATAATCGTCTGTCCGGTCTCTTCGTCGGTCCATGTCTTGAATGTCGGGTCTTCCTCGGCAAGCTTCGAGAGGGCGATTGCCATCTTTTCCTGACCGGCCTTGGTCTTCGGCTCGATTGCGAGGTTGATAACCGGCTCGGGGAATTCCATCGATTCAAGGATAATCGGGTGCTTGGGGTCACAGAGAGTGTCGCCGGTCGTGGTGTTCTTTACGCCGACAACGGCATAGATATCGCCCGCGTAGCAGGTTTCGATGTCCTTTCTGTGATTCGAGTGCATCTGAAGGACTCTTCCCATGCGCTCGTTTGCGCCCTTGGTGCAGTTGAGAACGGTCTCGCCTGCGTTGAGCGTTCCGGAATATACCCTGAAGAAACAGAGCTTTCCGACGAACGGGTCGGTCGCAATCTTGAATGCCAATGCCGAGAACGGAGCGTTGTCGTCCGAGGGACGGGTCTCTTCCTCGTCGGTGTCGGGATTGATTCCCCTGATGTCGGGAATGTCGGTCGGAGCCGGCATATAGTCGACGACAGCGTCGAGAAGCTTTTGTACGCCCTTGTTCTTGTATGAGGTGCCGCAGGTTACGGGGACCATCTTGTTCGCGATGGTTGCGGCGCGGATGCCCTTCTTGAGCTCGTCGATGGTGAGCTCTTCGCCGCCGAGGTATTTTTCCATCAGCTCGTCGTCGAGTTCGGCAACCGCCTCGACAAGCTGTGAACGGTACTTTTCGGCGTCTTCGACCATGTGCTCGGGAATATCTTCAACCCTGATGTCTTTCCCAAGGTCATCGTAGTACATATACGCCTTCATTTCAAGAAGGTCGATAATGCCCTTGAAGAAGGTCTCGCTTCCGATGGGAAGCTGTATCGGTACGGCGTTGCATTTCAGACGGTGATGAATCATATCGAGAACGTGATAAAAATCAGCGCCCATAATGTCCATCTTGTTGACGTATATCATTCGGGGGACATTGTATTTGTCGCCCTGTCTCCATACGGTTTCGGTCTGGGGCTCAACGCCGCCCTTGGCACAAAGGACAGTGACCGCGCCGTCGAGAACTCTGAGTGAGCGCTCAACTTCAACGGTAAAGTCAACGTGCCCGGGGGTGTCAATGATATTGATACGGTGGCCCTTCCAGTAGGCGGTGGTAGCGGCGGAGGTGATGGTGATTCCCCTCTCCTGCTCCTGTTCCATCCAGTCCATCGTTGCGCTTCCGTCGTGGGTCTCGCCCATCTTGTGGTTGATGCCCGTATAGAAGAGAATACGCTCGGTGGTGGTGGTTTTGCCCGCGTCGATATGAGCCATGATACCAATGTTTCGGGTCATTGACAAAGATACGTCTCTTGCCATAAATAATCTCCATTTCTTACGGGAAGGACGCGGTTCGTTCGCTTCCCGCAAATTCAGTATCAGTTAAAAGTCCGGGGATAAAATGTCCCCAAAAAGGATTACCAGCGGAAGTGTGCGAACGCCTTGTTTGCGTCTGCCATCTTGTGGGTGTCTTCACGCTTTTTGACTGCGCCGCCGGTTCCGTTGAGCGCATCAAGGATTTCTCCGGCGAGCCTTTCCTTCATGGTCTTTTCGTTGCGGCTCCTCGAATAACTGGTGAGCCAGCGAAGACCGAGCGTCTGACGCCTTTCGGGTCTGACTTCCATAGGAACCTGATAGGTTGCGCCGCCGACACGGCGCGCTTTTACTTCGAGGTTCGGCATTACGTTCTCCATAGCCTGTTCAAAGGCCTCGAGAGCCGGTTTGCCCGACTTTGCCTCGACGATTTCAAAAGCACCGTAAACAATCTTCTGTGCAACCCCCTTCTTACCGTCAAGCATGATGTTGTTGATAAGACGGGTCACGAGCTTGGAATTGTAGATAGGGTCCTGCAAAACGTCGCGCTTTGCAACATTACCTCTTCTTGGCACTTTACTTCCCTCCTTCATAGAATGATATCATTGGTACTCGTTTTCACCCGCCAAAGCGGGCGACCTCGTCGGCACGCAAGAGGCACCCTATACATATATATAAATGTATATGATAAACTCTTCGTGAGACTTGCGGTTTTAAATGTCAAAGAGGACTATTTCTTCGGCCTCTTTGCGCCGTATTTGGACCTTGCCTGCATTCTCTTTGCAACGCCCTGTGCGTCGAGGGTACCGCGGATAATGTGGTATCTGACGCCCGGGAGGTCCTTTACACGGCCGCCGCGAATGAGAACAACGCTGTGTTCCTGAAGGTTGTGTCCGATGCCGGGGATATAAGAGGTGACCTCGGTGCCGTTGGTGAGCCTTACCCTCGCGATTTTACGCATTGCGGAGTTAGGCTTTTTCGGGGTCGCGGTCTTAACTGCGGTGCAGACGCCTCTCTTCTGCGGGCAGCTCTGGTCGATGACGGTCTTCTTCTTGGAGTTATAGCTCTTCTGAAGCGCCGGTGACTTCGACTTGTCCGCAAGAGTGCTTCTTCCCTTCCTGACCAGCTGGTTAAACGTCGGCATAGTTTCTCTCCTTTCTTTTAAGATTTATGCGCTCTGAATCCGCCGGCTTCGCCCGAGGGCATATGCGCATACGAATCCATAGTTTTGCATACTACGTTATTATACAGGCTTGACGGGAATTTGTCAAGAATATTTTTCACGAAAAATTGCCGAAAATAAGGCTCCTGCATACGGAAATTGTTGTAAAAACTGCGAGGCGGCGGTTTAATGCGGGAAAGTGGGGTCAGTCTGCGGGATTTTTGAAGATAAAAACCTGCTCTCCGTGCGGGTTCACCTCGGTGTAAACGGTTTCAAGACCCCATAAAAGCCGGTGCGCTTCCCACTCGCTGTACGGGTGGATAATCATTCCGCGGCGGCGTCCCGATGTGTAAAGAATACTGCCGTCGGGCAAAATATCGTGCGGTTCGGACAGGTCGTCCCCTTCCGTGCCGTCAAAAGACACCATTATAATACCGTCAGGCTTTGTTATTCGCCGAAGCTCGGAAAGAGCAGTTTTTGCGTCCGCGACGCTCATGTGGTCTAAAACGGAGTTTGCGACGGTTCCGTCAAAAAATGAATCGGGATAACCGGTCGACAGGATATCCGCAGACTTTACGCGCGAGCCGTCGAGTCCGAAGCGCTCAAGACCTTCTTTTGCGAGCTTTGCGGCTGACGGTGAAACATCGAAGCTGTAGACCTCAAAGCCGTTAGAGGCAAACGCCAGAGAATACGCGCCGCAGCCGCACGCCGCGTCGCAGATTCGAACCGCGCCGTGCTCTTTAAAAATGTCGATGACGCGCGACTTCAGCCTATAAAAGCGCTCAAGATAAGGGAGCAGCTCGCCGCCGCTCGTGTACGACCAAAGATTTTCCCATAACCCGCCCGTCAAAAAAATCACCCCCGAAGCGCGGTGTCAAGCTATTTTACAGCATTTTTTCCAAAAAGTCAACAAATTTGAAAAAAGCACTTGCATTTTCAAAAAAAGTGTGGTACAATACAGCATGTTGCAAAACACGGAGCAGTATCGAAGTGGTCATAACGGGCTCGACTCGAAATCGAGTAATCCCTTAACCGGGACCGAGAGTTCGAATCTCTCCTGCTCCGCCACGGCGTCGCAAACGTAAGTTTGCGGCGCCCTTTTCATGTCTGAACATTTTATGCTGCAAATGAGGTTTGCAGCGCTTTTATTGAAAATCCGGCATTATCTCGGGTGACAGCCGGTCGTCATTACGCATCATGCGCAGTATCCGCAAGTTTTAGACACGCCGCACCTTCCCATGACCGACAAACCCTCGGGAACGAACCGTGCCGCAGGCTTGGATTCGGCTTGCGGCACATTTTCGGCGTGAGCGCGGACGCTGATTATGAACAGCGGCGGGGGCGGCGGAGTGTCCTCTAAAGCTCGGCGCGAAGCACGATGAAATCGGGGTTCCAGCTCGCACGGCGGACCTCGCGGAAACCGCAGCGGAGGTAGATTTTCAGCGCGGCGGCGTTGGCTTGGTTGACCTGAATCTCGACCGCGTCGCGGAACCGCTCGGCGCGGAATTTCCGCATGATTGCCTCCACCGCCTCCTGCCCGAGTCCCCTGCCCCGGAAGCCGTCGGCGATGAACAGGCCGGTGAACGAGTAGGGGTAGCCGGCCTCGGGGCGGTCGCGGATTATCACGAGCCCGACCGGCGTTTCGCCGCTGTAAATCCCGAAAGCAGTGCTGTCGCTGCGGTAGACATACGCCTCGGCGAGAACGTACTCCGGCTTGCCGACGAATTCGACGCTCTCGCGCTCAAGGCCGACGATTTCGTCGAAATTGCGCGCGGTGACCTCTTGTAATGTGAGCATAATGACACCTCCGGGGTTATTATAGCACAGATTGGGGAGGGAGGCAAATCAAAATCCGAAAAAAATTCCCGACCCGCGCGGGATTTACCTTGCAAAAAGCACCCGCCCTCCCGGCAGGTGCTCCTTTGTTTTTACTCCAGCTCAATCACGATGGTGTTGATTGTGCCCTTTTTGACCGTGAATTTATAGCCGTCCTTGAAGCCGCCGGTGAGGAGGAGGTTCTTCATGTACCTGTTCTCCGTCCGCTCCTTGGCGGGGTCTTTCGTCGTGACGGTCGAGCGGTAGATGGTCGCTTTCTTGACCTTTGCGCCGATGTTGAACTTGAGCTTTTCGTCGCTCTGGGTGTTGTTGACCGCGACGATGACGAGCTTCTTGCCGTCCGGCGACTTGAACGCGACCGACTTCGTCGAGCAGGCGTATTCGTCACAGTCGACCCTTATGTACCCGGGGAGGATAAAGCGCGAGAAGTGCTCCATTATATAGTGATTTCCGCGGCGGGAAACCGGCGAATCGGCGGCGTATTTGTCCATCTGGATAAGACAGTTGGCGTCGTCGGGAATCCAGAGGCCGTCCCAATAGAGATAGGCGTTGAGGTTCTCGCTTTCAAGCTCGTTCACCATCACCGAGGCGTGGTCCAAAAAGTCGTTGTTATACCACTCGGTCTGCCAAAGCGTGTATTTATCCGAATACTGCTCCGAAATCTTCGCGAAATTCGCCGAGGTAAGCGAGCTTCCATAGAGGTGATGCGCAACGTCGGTCACGCTCTCGGGACATTCCTTGATTATCGGGTCGATATATTTTTTCAGCAGCTCGGGGTTCGCCGCCATCGTCTCGGCGGCCAAAAGCTTCGGGGCATTATCGCCGAACGCCTTCTGGAACGCCTTATAAACCGCGATATACGCCTTTGCGTATGAGCAGTAATACTTGGTCTCCTCGGTTCCGAGGAAGAAGCCGGCGTCGGACTTGGCGTTGCCCTTTTCGTCGACGCGGTACTGCTGGAGCTCGACCTCGTTGGATATCGAGAAATAGTCGACCGGAATTCCGGCGTCGATGAAAAGCTGTACCGATTTCACGCAGAATTTCGCGAGGTCGTCATAGCGGTATTTCCCGTTCTTGTCCTTTTTAAGAGTATAGAACTCGTTGCCGTCGGCGTCCTTCGAGAGAGTGCACCAGTCTGCCTCGTTATACTGTCCCCAGCTTGTGACGACGACAATCGGGTCGATGCCGCGCTTGACGGCGGCGTCGTAATAAGCCTTGTACGCGGGATATTTCGTGTCCTCCCAAGCTCCGCCGTATGCCCTTACAAGCTGTAAATCGCGGAATCTCAGGATATTGAACTTGCAGTCCTTGAATATCCAGTCGAAGATAGTTTCCTTTTTGTTCGTCATTAAAATCCAGTCGCCGTACCAAGTGTACGAAGCGCCGAACCCGACCATCTCCTGATGGGTGCTGTCAAGGCTGACGTTTATTGCGGGACTGCCCTTGAACGTCCATTTTACCTTGACCGACTTGACGGTGTTTCCCTCTCCGCCGATGCCGAAGTTGAGGACATTGTCGAGACGGAGGTTCGAGTTGTCGTCGGGGTGCTTCGTCGAGGTGTACTTCTCGATAAGACCCTTTGCCTCGAATGTCGCGACCTTGTCCGAGCCTTTCGTCGACGACTTATAGGTGTCGTAATTCGCGTGGGGATACTTCTGTGAGCCGTCCTTGACGGGATAGCTCTGCAAGAGCAGCGACGGCGCCGCCGTACCCGAATAGACGATTTCAATCACTGCGTTTTCGTGCTGAATCGCCTCGATAAAGCCGTCCATCTTCGCGGGGTCCTTGTACTGCGTGATGAACGACGGATACCACCCCTCGAGCTTCTGTGACCCCGTGAAGACAACATACTCCGCCGAGGTGTCCGCCGACGCGGTCAGTCCGAGGGACAGCAAAAGGGTTATCCCCGCGAGAACCGCCGCAACGGTCCGCATTAGTTTTTTCTTCATATCAATGTTCCTTTCGATTTATTTGACCGCAAATATCGGTTTCATGCGGTCAATTAGAAGAGTACGGAGATATTATAGCATAGGTTTGATAGGATTGCAACAAGGATTTAGATGTTAGAGCGTTAGAGGTTAGAGAGTTAGAAGTTAGAGTGTTGGAAGATAGAAGACATATGACATAAAAAATCCCCCGATTCGGGGGATTTTGGGGTCATGCTCACGGCTGTCTTTCGTCGCCGATAAAATAGAGCGAGAGGGCCTCGGGACCGCAGTGGCAGCCGAAGACGGGTCCGATATAGCCGATGGTGATGCTTTTAACCTTATTTTTCAGCATCTGCGCAAGCTCCTCGGCGTCCTCGGGGCAGTCGGCGTGCGCGATATATACGTTCTGACTCTTCGGGTTCACGGCGTGCCTGTCGAAGGCGTCATAAAGCGCCTTGACCGCCGCCTTGCGTCCGCGGACCTTTCCCGAGACATAAATCTTTCCGTCGTCGCCGACATAGAGCACCGGGCGGATTCCGAGGACAGTCCCCGCAATCGCCGTTGCGGCAGAAATCCTTCCGCCGCGCTTGAGGTACATCAGCGACGGCATCGTGAACGAATGATATATCTTCAGCATCATCTTTTCGGCGTATTCCTTCGCCTCGTCGATTGTCGCGCCGGCGGCCTTTTTTCTTGTGACAAGGTCGGCCAAAAGCCCCTGTCCGTTGTTGGCGCACTTTGTGTCGATTATATATATCTTCCGCGACGGATATTTTTCGCGGAGCTCTTTGGCGGCGAGCTCGGCGTTTCCGACCGACGAGCTGAGGCCCGAGGTGAAGCCGAGGAGCAATATATCCTGCCCGTTCATCAGGTGCGGCTCAAAGGCTTCGATATAGTCGTTGACATTGGCGGCGGCGGTCGTCATCATCTCGCCGCGGCGCTCGAGGTCATAGAAAAACTTCGGGTCCATTTCTTCGTTTGTGTATGTCTTTTCACCGCATATAAGCTTCAGCGGCACAAGGTCGAGTCCGAAGCTTTTAAGCATTTTCGGCGTAAAATCGGCGGACGATTCGACAAAAATACGGTATCCCATAAAACTTCTCCTTTCGACATCGTTATGTTTTATTTTGTTAATTTCATCAGAAAATGTACTGTTTTATATCACTACATCTAATATAGCATATTAGATGACCTGTGTCAATAGCTTATGAAAAATAATTTTTTCTCTCACTTTTGACAAATAAGCCTTGAAATAATGACGGAAACATGGTATACTTGTACCGAAAGCGGGAAATCCGCGGAAAACCTATAAAAAGAAAGGCGGCTTTATAAACTATGTCCAAAGTAAAAATCATCAACGGCACAACATTGCCGAACATCCCGTGGCAGGACAGACCCGAAGGGCACAGCCTCCCCGTCTGGCGCTACACCGAAAACCCGATTATCGACAGAAACCCGATTCCCGGCATCGCGAGGATATTCAACTCGTCGGTCGTCCCCTATGAAGACGGCTTCATCGGAGTATTCAGGGCCGAGGCCACCGACGGCGTCCCGTTTTTATATCTCGGACGCTCGAAGGACGGTATTCACTGGGAATACGAGAACAACGTCATTCCGATGGTGAACGAAAAGGGCGAAAGCGCGATTCCGTTCTATCAGTACGACCCGCGCCTCATCAAGATTGAGGACGACTACTATATCGTCTGGTGTCAGGACTTTTACGGCGCCGCGCTCGGCGTCGCGAAGACGCACGATTTCAAGCACTTCGAGCGCCTTGAAAACCCGTTTATCCCCTTCAACCGCAACGGCGTCCTCTTCCCGAGAAAAATCAACGGAATGTATAAGCTTTTAAGCCGCCCGTCCGACTCGGGGCACACTCCGTTCGGCGACATCTTCATCTCCGAGAGTCCCGACATGGTCTATTGGGGCAAGCACCGTCACGTTATGGGTCCCTCCGGCAACTGGTGGGAGGGAATGAAAATCGGCGGCGGCGCCAACCCGATTGAGACCTCGGAAGGCTGGCTCCTCATCTATCACGGCGTCTGCAACACCTGCAACGGCTATGTATATACCATCGGCGGGGCAATCCTCGACATCGACGAGCCGTCGAAGGTCCTCTACCGCTCGAAGAGATATCTCCTGACTCCGGAGCAGTGGTATGAAGAGAGAGGATTTGTGCCGAACGTAACCTTCCCGTGCTCGACGCTTCAGGACGACGCCACCGGAAGAATCGCGCTCTATTACGGCTGTGCCGACAGTTATGTCGGTCTTGCGTTCACCACCGTCGACACCCTTGTCGATTACATCAAGGAGAACGACAGCGCCGGCTGGAATGACCACGACCTCGGCAGAAGATAATTCAGGAATTGACCGGACCCGCCGTGTCCCCCGCGGCGGGTATCGGGATTTCGGCACAACCGGAGGATAAAATGTCTTATGATAAGGATTTAATCGCCCACAAGCTTCTGAGATGGGAAAAGGCGGTCGCGGGGTATAAGCTTCCGAGCTGGGAGAACATTCCGGATATCGGACTTTATATGGACCAGGTGCTTGTGCTTTTGTCGCAGTATCTCGGGCTGATATCCCCACAGGACAGCAAGGACGAGAGCGAGGACGACGGCGGCGACGCGAGGATTTTTTCGGCGTCGGCGGTCAACAACTATGTCCGACTTAAAATCATGCCCGCGCCGGTGAAGCGGAAGTATTACCGGGTGCATATCGCGTATCTGATTATCATCTTCACGCTTAAGCAGGCGGTGAGCATCAACATCGTCAAGGAGATGATTCCGAACGAGCTTCCCGAAGAGGAGGTCCGCGCGCTCTATACCGACTATGCGACCAAGCACCACGCGGCGACGCTTCTCTTTACGAGCATCGTCAGGGAGTGCGCGACAGACGTGCTTAACCCCGAAAAGACGGGCGAGAACCTTGTGTCGAGCTTCGTCATTCAGGAGGCGCTCATCGCGGGATTTTCGCGGGTGCTGACCGAAAAGCTTGTAAACCTCAAGAACCGCTCGAAGGACGACGTCCTCGCAAGCGAGATTCCGCTGGAGGCTGAGGAGAAGAGGGCATAAAAAACCGCCGAAATATCGGCGGTTATTTTTCAGTCAACTGTCTTTAAATAGCTCTTCACCATCTCCTGAAGCAGCTCGTCGCGGTCGATGTGCCGGATAAGGCTTCGGGCGTTGTTATAGGTGGTGATATAGGTCGGGTCCTCGGAAAGAATGTAGCCCACAATCTGATTGACGGGGTTATATCCCTTTTCGTACAGCGCTTCGTAGACGGCGCTGAGCGTTTTCTTTATTTCGTCGCGGCGGTCCTCCTTGACTGAAAAAGTCATTGTCTGGTCGTTAAGCATACATTCCCCTCCTTTTGAAAATTATATCTTATTATAACTCAGAACTTCAAAAATAACAAGTACCCGAGGGAAGATTTGTAAAAATTCAATAAATTGCACAGGGAATTTTTGTGAGAGGACCGGGCTGAAATGCGCATTGCGGCGGGGTTAAACCGTGAACGGCACCGTTCGTTATAAATCCGGCTTCCGCAAGGGCGCAGTCGGAACGAAAAAGCAGGAAGACTCCGAAGGGAGCTTTCCTGCTTCATTTTGTTTGTGCGCAAAGCGCGCCGGATGCGTCTGTGCGCTGTGTTGCGTATTTTACCTGACCTCTGCCCCGACGCTTTCGAGGGCCTTTCTTATGCGCTTCATGGCGGCGTCGGCCTGCTCGTCGGTGAGGGTGCAGTCGGCGGAGCGCATGACTATCGAGAAGGCGACCGACTTCTTGCCGCCGGCAATCTGCTCTCCCTTATATACGTCGAAGAGGCGGATTTTTTCGAGGACGTTTCCGACCGCGCCGGCAATCAGCTTTTCAATCCTTGCGACCGGGAGCTCGTCGTCGCAGACAAGCGAGATGTCCCTCGTTGCGGCGGGATATTTCGGAAGCGGCTTATAGGTGCGCTCGGCGCCGGCGTATTCAAGCAGCTCGGCGGCGTTTATCTTCGCGCAGTATACCCGCGTACCGAAGCCGTATACCTCGGCGACGTCGGGGTGCATCTCGCCGAGAATCGCAATCGGCTTTCCGCCGACCTCAGCGACCGCGACTCTTCCCGGGTGGAACATCGAGGCCTCGTCGAAGCCGCAATCTGCGCCCGCGGCAGAATATTCGACATTATCGACCGAAACCGCCGCGAAAATCTCTTCGACTATTCCCTTGATTGTGAAGAAGTCGGCGCCGTTGCCGTACATTCCGATTGAAAGGCGGTCGGGTTCGTTCGGGAGCTTATCCGGCTCGGTCGGGAGATATTCGGTGCCGAGCTCGAAGAGCGCCGCCTCGGTGTTGCGGTAGTTATAGTTGCGCGCAAGCGTCTCGCACATCGACGGGAGCACCGTTGTGCGCATGACCGAGGTGTCCTCGCCGAGAGGATTGGTGATGGTGACGCTGTTTCTGAGCTTTGAATCGGCGGGGAGCTTGATTTTGTCGTAATATTTCGGGGAGATGAAGCTGAAGGTCTCAATCTGGGTCAGACCGAGGGCGATGCAGGCGCTTTCGAGCTTCCTTCTGAGCTTCTGTCTGTCGCTCAGGCTGGCGTTCGCGACGCCGGTGAGCGGCTGTCCGACGATGTTGTTATAGCCGTAGAACCTCGCGACCTCCTCGGCGATGTCGGCCTCGCACTCGATGTCGACCCTGAACGACGGGGCGATGACCTTTCCGTCGATGAGTCCGAGCGGGTCGCCCTTTCTGACCTCGAAGCCGAGTCTTTCGAGATAGGTTATCATATCCTTTTCGGGGATATCCGTCCCGAGGAAGGAGTTTATCCAATCGGGGTCGAACTTAACCGGCTCGCGCTTCTTCGGCTCGCCGCCGCAGTCGATATAGGTGTTCAGGACCTCGCCGCAGCCGAGCATTTCGACAAGCTCGAATGCGCGCAGGATTGCCGGAAGGCATCCCGCCGGGTCAAGTCCCTTTTCAAACCTTGCCGACGAATCGGTCCTCATGCCGAGCTTTTTGGAGGTGCGGCGGACCGATGCCCCGTCAAACGCCGCCGATTCAAAGATGACGTCGACGGTGTCGCCCATGATTCCGCTGTATTCGCCGCCCATTACCCCCGCGACTGCGACCGGTTTTTCGGTGTCGGCGATGACGAGCATCTCGGGCGAAAGCTCCCTGACGGTGCCGTCGAGGGTCGTGATTGTCTCGCCCGCTTTTGCATTGCGGACGTGTATCTCGTTTCCGACGATGAACCGGGCGTCGAAGGCGTGCATCGGCTGGCCGTATTCGAGCATGACGTAGTTAGTGATGTCGACGAGGTTGTTAATCGGGCGCACACCCGAGGCGCGAAGTCTTTCGCGGAGCCAGCGCGGCGACGGCGCAATCTTTACGTTTCTGACCATTCCGCCGATATAGCGCTTGCAGAGCTGATTGTTCTCGATTACGACCTTGAGCTTTTCGTTGATGTCGCCCGCGACGCCGGTGTATTTCGGCGCGGGAGGATTGAACGGAAGGGCATAGGTCGCGGCGGCCTCTCTCGCAAGACCGATTACCGAGAGGCAGTCGGGGCGGTTCGAGGTTATCTCGAATTCGACCGAGGTGTCCTCAAGGCCGATTGCCGAGCGGATATCCTCGCCGATTTTGCAGTCCTCCTGAATGATGAATATTCCGTCCTCGATGGCATAGGGGAAGTCGTGCTTAGTCAGACCGAGTTCGCCGAGGGAGCATAACATTCCGTTCGACTCGACTCCCCTGAGCTTTCCTTTTTTAATGTGCACTCCGCCGGGGAGGGTCGAGCCGTCAAGGGCGACGGGGACGGTGTCCCCCGCTTTTACGTTACTTGCGCCGGTGACAATCTGTATCGGTTCGGCGGCGCCGACGTCGACCTGACACACGACGAGGTGGTCGGAGTTTTCGTGCGGCACGACCGAGAGGAGCTTTCCGACGACGACCCTGTCGATGTCCTCTCCCTCGGTCTTATATCCCTCGACCTTTGAGCCGGTCATGGTGAGGTCATAGCAGAACTGCTTTACGGGGACGTCGATTTTAACGTAGTCCGAAAGCCATTTCATTGATAAATCCATAGGTTTTTCCTCCTTGATATATCATCAGAACTGCCCGAGGAAACGAAGGTCGTTCTCGTAGAGAAGTCTGAGGTCGTTGATGCCGTATTTGCCCATCGTGACTCTTTCGAGACCGAGACCGAAGGCAAATCCCGAGTATTCGTTCGGGTCGATTCCGCAGTTTGCGAGCACCTTGGGGTGAACCATTCCCGCGCCCAAAAGCTCGACATATCCCTCGCCCTTGCACATCGCACAGCCTTTTCCGCCGCAGTTGAAGCAGAGGATATCGACCTCGGCGGACGGCTCGGTGAACGGGAAGTGGTGGGGTCTGAGCCTTATTTTGCACTCCTCGCCGTAGAGCCGCTTCATGACGGTGTCGAGAGTCCCGACGAGGTTCGCCATGGTGATTCCCTTGTCGACGACGAGGCATTCTATCTGGTGGAATATCGGGGAATGGGTCGCGTCGATGGCGTCGGAGCGGTAGACGCGCCCGGGGGAGAGGATTCTTATCGGCGGCTTGCGGTCCTCCATAACGTGAACCTGTACCGACGAGGTCTGACTCCTCAGAAGAATGTTGTCGGTGATGAAGAATGTATCCTGTGTGTCGCGCGCGGGGTGGTCGGCGGGGATATTGAGCGCCTCGAAGTTATAGTAGTCATATTCGACCTCGGGGCCCTCGACGATGTCGAAGCCCATGCCGATAAAAATGTCCTCGATTTCGTGCATGACCGAATCCATCGGGTGAGCCTTGCCGAGTCTCGGGGCCTTTCCGGGGAGGGTCACGTCGAGGCGTTCCTCGCGAAGTCGCCTTGCGGCGGTCTCGGCCTTAAGCTGTGCCGCTTTTTCGGCGAGCTCCGCCTCGATTCCGCCTCTGACGCGGTTTGCAATCTGTCCGACAATCGGTCTTTCCTCGGCCGAGAGGCCCGCCATCTGCTTTAAGACAGAGGTGAGCTCGCCCTTTTTCCCGAGGAACCTTATCCTGAACGCTTCGAGCTGTTCGGCGTCGGTGATTTTTTCGAGCTCGGCTTTCGCGAGGAGCTCGATTTTTTCAAGTGCCTGTTTCATAGAGTTATCTTCCTTTCGGTATATTGTCAGCGGACGCCAAGGCGCCGTTATTTTTAATGATTATGTACGTCAGCCGGATTGCCCACGCCAATATGTCGCCGATAAAGCCGATTCCGAGAATAATCAGCAGGAATCCGGCAACCCATTCCTGCACGTTTTCGATGTCGCCCGCGCTCCACTGTCCGAACGCGCCGAAGAACATCAGCGCGAGCAGAGCGACGGGAACTGCGGTTGCAAAAACCGGGATAAGCTTCACTGCGAGCCTTTCCGCCTTAAAGCAAAACATGAGTTGTACGGTGAAGTAACCAATAAACAGAACGGTCACTAAAAGAATTGTCAGCGGCATAATCTTCTCCATTTTATAAACAAAAATGCCCCGCAAAAACGGGACATAACAAAAGCTATGCTTATAAACCACCCATTTCGCAGGGAGCAGACACTCCCCTCCGCAATAACGCCGCGGGTGCGTTCCTGCCTACAACCGATGGCTTCAGCAAAACCGCTCGTGAGTGAACTTCGGCAGCTTCGGAATAGGGAGCTTTCAGCGGGCGCTCCCCTCTCTTTGAGACCTATGCGGCTTACTCTCTCAGTCTTCGCGTTTGGTGAACAGAAGTTATTATAGCACATCCGGATTTATTTTGCAACTGTTTTTTGAAAAAAAGTGCGGACAGAGGACAGAAGTTAGAGATTAGAGATTAGAGGTTAGAGGGTAGAAGACAGAATTTGATTTATGACCTCTGATATATCGGCGGACTGCGACAAACTGCCAGTAATAAGGAATTCGCTTCGCTCATGCTATCTAAAGTCACCCCACCCCGACCCTCCCCTCGAGGGGAGGGAGATGAAGGACACTTGCGCACGTTAGAGAAAATTGTAATGGCGTCCGGCCTTTCTAAAAGGTATTCGCTTCGCTCATGCTATCTTTAGACTCCTACCCCCTTCCCCTCCCACATGGGAGGGGGTTCAGCATAGCTAAGGGCGTGATTGCCGCCTGACGGCGGGGGAAGTTTGTGCGGCGTTATGCCTTATATAAGGCGTCCATTTGCGGTGGACGCAAAATACCTCACTTCGATGTTTTCCCGTTCTCTTTCTTCCACACCCCCTGCCCCCTCTCCCTCGGGGAGAGAGAGGGGGTTCCACCCCACACCCGGCCGTTCACGTTCGTGAACGGCACGACCACTCCCCTCAAGGGGAGTGGTACTTGGCAAGGAGGACACTTTGGCAGATTTTAGAAAAATTGTGTGCTGACGCACTACCTTGCTATAAGGAATTCGCCGGCGCTCATACTATTTTTAGACTCCCACCCCTTCCCCCTCCCACATGGGAGGGGGTATGTTGCTCATACTTCGCAGTGCCGCCTGACGGCGGGGGAAATTAAGCGGCAACACATCTTTTTCAAAGCGGCTCCTTGCGTTTCTGACATCTGGCTATCTCACTTCTGTTCTCTGATAGGGCGCAGCCGGCGCGCTTCGCGCGCAAACGAAACGGAGCAGGAAAACCCGCGCGGGTTTTCCTGCTCCGTTTCGTTCCGGCCGCCTTCGGCGGCCGAGGCTGCGCCCCCTACACCCCCAGCATCTCCCCGAGCTCTTCGACCGTGTCAGCGATGTCGGCGGCGCCGGCGTCGGTGAGGCACTTGCGGGAGCGGTATCCCCACGAGCACGCCAAGAGACGCACCCCGGCGTTGCGGGCGGTCATCACGTCGGTGTCCGAGTCGCCGATGTGCACGGCGTCGGCGGGGGTGAATCCGAGGTCGGCGATAAGCTTTAACTCGCCGGTCGGGTCGGGCTTGCGCGGGGTGTTCTCGCCGCTCCCCTCGACGGCGTCGAAGGCGTCGCCGAAGAATTTCCGGATAAGCTCTTTGGTGAACTCGTCCGGCTTGTTCGACAGCACCGCGAGCTTGTACCCCCGCGCCTTAAGCTTCGCGACAAGCTCGGTCATGCCGTCATAAGGGCGGGTCTTGTCGGCACAGTGCCCGGCATAGCGCAGATTAAAGCTGCGGCAGACCTTGTCCGCCGTCTCGGAATCCTTATGCCCTTCGGGGAGCGCGCGCTCAATCAGCTTTAATACGCCGTTTCCGACGAACCCCGTGACCTCTTCGCGGCTGCGCGGCGGGAAACCGTATTCGCCGAGGGCGAAACAGACCGCGTCGGCGAGGTCGTCGATGGTGTTTAGAAGCGTTCCGTCGAGGTCAAATATAATTAACTTAAGAGAAGAAAGTGTGCTCAACAAAGATTTTCACCCCTATTCCGATGAGGATTATTCCGCCGACAAGCTGGGCCTTGTTGTTTAAGATGTCTCCGAATTTCTTTCCGATGAAAACTCCGGCGGCGGCAATCAGAAACGTCGTCCCGGCGATGATTCCCGCCGAGACAATCATCTCGGAAACGCCGATAAGCGCGGCAAGCGAAACGCCGACCGCGAGCGCGTCGATGCTTGTGGCGACGCCCTGTATGATAAGCTCGGAGGGTTTAAGAGCGCCTCCGGACGCCGCCTCGCCGCCGCCCCGGAACGCGTCGATGAGCATCTTCCCGCCGATATAGCCGAGGAGCAGCAGCGCGATGATGTGGTCGAACCGCTCGATATACCGCGAAAAGGTCGAGCCGAGGGCATAGCCGAGCGAGGGCATTATCCCCTGAAAAAGTCCGAAACAGATTCCGCAGAGAAGCGCTGTATTCGCCGTCTTTCCGGTTTTGCACATCCCGTTTGTCACCGAAACGGCAAAGGCGTCCATCGCCAGTCCGATACCGATGAGGAATATCTCGAAAAATGACATGTTTTTCCTTTCGGGTCAGTCGTCACAGGGGCGGGCAAGCCGCTCCGAATATTCGCGGCGGAAGTCCGAAAAGCGCCCTTCGTCGAGCGCCCCGCGGATTCGCTCCGTAAGGGTATTATAGAAATAGAGATTGTGCTGGACCGCAAGCCGTCCGCCGAGCTGTTCGCCCGATTTGAAGAGATGCCTTATGTACGCCCGCGTGAAATTGCGGCAGGTCGGACAGTCGCACTGCGGGTCAATCGGGCGGTCGTCGAGGGTGTACTTCGAGTTGGTGAGGTGCATTATCCCGCCCCATGTGAAGACGGTCGCGTGGCGTGCGTTGCGCGACGGCATTACGCAGTCGAAGAAGTCGATTCCGCGCCAAATGCCCTCGATTATGTTCGACGGCGTTCCGACGCCCATCAGGTAGCGCGGCTTGTCTTTCGGCATAAACGGCTCGACCGCCTCGATAATCCGGTACATCTCCTCGGTAGGCTCGCCGACCGCGAGACCGCCGATAGCGTAGCCGTCGAGGTCGAGGTCGACAATCTGCTTCATATTCTCGATTCTTAAGTCCTCGAAGGTGCAGCCTTGGTTGATTGCGAACAAAAGCTGATGCGGGTTGACGGTGTCGTCGCGGGAATTGAGGCGCGAAAGCTCGGTCTTGCTTCTTCTGAGCCACCGGACGGTTCTGTCGCAGGACGACTTTGAATAGCTCTTCGGCGACGGATTTTCGACACATTCGTCGAACGCCATCGCGATTGTCGAGCCGAGGTGGGACTGAATTCTCATCGACTCCTCGGGGCCCATGAAGATGCGTTTGCCGTCGAGGTGCGACTGAAAATACACGCCCTCCTCCTTGATTTTACGCAGCTTTGCAAGCGAAAATACCTGAAATCCTCCCGAGTCGGTCAGAATCGGGCCGTGCCAGTTCATAAACCTGTGAAGTCCGCCCATTTTATAGATGACGTCGTCGCCCGGGCGGATATGAAGATGATAGGTGTTGCAGAGCTCAATCTGACACTTTAAGCCGGCGAGGTCGACCGACGAGACCGCGCCCTTGATTGCCGCCGACGTTCCGACGTTCATGAATACCGGGGTCTCAACGCTGCCGTGCACGGTCTCAAAGCGCCCGCGCCGCGCATTCCCCTCCTGTTTAAGCAATGTATACATAGGCTCACCCGCAAAAAATTTTCTCGACTGACATTATCTCATAAATATTCTTTCTTGTCAACCTTGACAAACGGCGATTTATGGTTTATACTGTTCTCCGAGGAAACTTAGCTCAGCTGGTCAGAGCGCCTGCTTCACACGCAGGAGGTCGGCGGTTCGAGCCCGCCAGCTTCCACCAGCCGGTCGCCCCTAATCGGGCGGCCGGAAGAATTAGAGGCATAATCACCGATAGGAGGGGTTCTTTTGAAACGGGTTTTATCGTCTCTTTTGGCGGCTGTCGCCGTCATTTCGGCGCTTTGCGCCGCGCCCGCTTCCGCCGCGGACAAAAAGGTCAGCCGGCTTGGGTTCATAAGCCTTGCTTATGAATATCTGGACAGCGCCATAGACAGCGGACTCCCCTTCTGTAACTGGAACGAAGAGAGCGCCGTCACCGACGCTGTCCCGCTCTACAGTCCCGACGGTGATAAAATAGGCTATGACTTGGACATTTCGACCGACGGCAAGCCGGCGGGATATCTTAGGATTATCTCCGTAAACGGCAAACCGCGCGCGGTATACTCCTGCTACGGAGGGCAGTCGCCCGCAAAGGCATATTCCGGCAGTCTTGAAAACACCGTCGACGGAAAATACTACTTTGTAGACGCGATGACCCTCGCGGTAAAAATCAGTCGCGGCTATAAAGCCGTCGGCTGGAACAGCTTTATTTCCGACGAAAGCGCCGAGGAGTCGTATGACTATACAATGAAGCTTTTGAAAAAGAGCGGGGACGATTGGGACGACGACGTTAAAGCCGCCGGAAGCGCAAGGCTCCAAACCGTTTACACCGAGACCGAGAACTTCGACTTCTGCACTTGGGAAGACTTCAGCGGCATTTTTGTGACAGATGGCGCAGGTAATTACAGACATCCGGACAACTGCAGCGCTCCTATAGCAGCTGCTAATGTACTTAGATATTTCAGACATACCGGAGCGTCCGAAATGCCATATACATATACCGACGAAGATATTTGTATGACCTTGTACTTTGACATGGACACAAATAACCACAGCTTCGGCGGGTTTGACAACCCGGGAACGCCGGTTGAAAACATTCTGAGCGGCATAAAAAAGACCTGTGTCGGACTTGCCGCCGGAACGCCGAGCGCCGATGAAAAGGGCTCCGAGGCGCAGAGTGCGCTTTCATCTTCAAAAATAAAGGAATATATCGACGACGGATATATGATTATCGCAACGGTAACCGACCGCAAGGACAACGGACCTTGCTCGCTTCTGATTTGCGGATATGACGGCAGCAGCTATTATATTGTCGACGGTCTAAGCCGGAGTATAGACAGGATAAGCATAAGCAATCTTGAGGTATATCATTTCGTCGCGGTTAAATTCTAAGTCACAGGAGGTCAAAATATGAACATCTGGCACGACATAAATCCCAAGAGGATTACGGCGGAGAGCTTCGAGGCGGTCATCGAAATCGCCAAGGGCGAAAAGTGCAAGTATGAGCTCGACAAGGAGACGGGGGTCTTAAGGCTCGACCGTATTCTTTACACCTCGACGCACTATCCCGCGAACTACGGCTTTATCCCCCGAACCTACGCCGACGACAGGGACCCGCTCGACGTCCTTGTCCTTTGCTCCGAGCCGATTCGCCCGATGACCCTTGTCAAGTGCTACCCCATCGGTGTGCTCACGATGATTGACAACGGAAGAAACGACGAAAAAATCGTCGCGATTCCGTTCAACGACCCGACATACAACACCTATACCGACATCAACCAGCTCCCGGCGCACATTCACGACGAAATGTCCCATTTCTTCAGGGTGTATAAGGAGCTCGAGGGGAAAGAGACCGCCGTCAAAGAGGTCGACGGCCCCGAAAAGGCAAAGGAGATTATCCAGAAGGCGCTCGAAGGGTACATAGAGAACTACTGCAAATAGCGTGTTTAACGCCGTCCGGCCTCGGGCGGCGCTGTTTTTCGGGGCGTCTTTGTGCTTTAGTGACAAGATTAAGAGTCGGATTTTGCCGAAGTTTGAAAATTTTTCTATTTTTTTGGAGAAAACGTCAAAATAGCTCTTTACAAATTTAAAAATATATGTTATTATATATTTACGCACAACGATACGGTATATTTAACGACAAAAGAGCCGAAAGGAGAAAAGTATGAAACCCATTCTTAAGGACCAGCAGTTAGACAGCCTGTTTGAAGCCATCCTCTGTCTCGAAACAAAGGAAGAGTGCTATGATTTCTTTGACGACCTTTGCACTGTGCTGGAGCTGAAAAGCCTTTCTCAGCGCTACCATGTCGCGAGAATGCTTTCCGACCATCACGTTTACAGCGATATCGTTGCCGAGACCGGCGCATCAACCGCAACCATCAGCCGCGTAAACCGTTCCATCAACTACGGTTCGGGCGGATACGCAACCGTCCTTAAAAGACTCGCCGAGAAAAAGCAGGACTAAATGAGCTACGGCGTTTTTGCCTCGCACTACGACATTTTAACCGAAAACGTCAACTACGGGGGTTATGCCCGACGGGTTGACAGAATCATCAGAAGAATCAAGCCCGACTCCGAGAGCGTCGCAGACATTGCCTGCGGCACCGCAAGCCTTGGAATCGAGCTTTTTCGCCTTGGATATAATGTTGTCGGGGCGGACATCAGTGAGGCTATGATTGACGAGGGGCGGAGAAAGGTCGAACGCCTTTGCGGAAAAAGCGGTCCGAGGCTTATGGTGCGGGACATGCGCGCGCTCAGGCTTAAGTGCGCCGACGCGGCGGTCTGTTCGCTCGACGCCCTGAATCATCTCGACGGTCCCGAGGACCTGCGGCTGGCGTTTCTGTCGGTGCGAAGCTGCCTCAATCCGGGCGGAGTCTTTATTTTCGACATGAATACGCCTTATAAGCACCGGCGCGTCCTCGGGGACGGTACGTTTTTCTATGACCGCCCGGGGGTGTGCTGTGTCTGGCGGAACGAATATCTCGGCGGGGAGTATTTCGAGGTCCGCGAGAGGCTCGATTTCTTCGCCGAAAGCGACGGGACATATCACCGCGAGAGCGAGACGGTCGTCGAAAAGGCGTATCGCCGCGGAACGGTAAGGCGGCTCCTCACCGCCTGCGGCTTCGGCATGATTGAGGAGTACGACGGACTTCGGGACGTCCCGCCGTCATATAACACCGAGAGGATACTTTGGGTCGCAAGGAGAGTTGTATAAATGGGAAGAATTGTCAGGACAATAAGCGCGGACGCAAGCGTTGTATGCAGCGCAATCGAGGGGACGGACATCGTCGCCGAAATCGAGAGGATTCACCGCACAAGCGCGGTCGTGACGGCGGCGCTCGGGCGGCTTGCGCTCGGTACGTCGCTTATCGGCTTCGGACTTAAGGATAAGGACGACAGCGTTACGCTTCGGGTGAACGGCGGAGGACCGGTCGGCGGAATGACCGCTGTTTCGGACAGTATGGGAAACGTCAAGGCTTACTGTGACAACGCGGTGGTCGAGCTCCCCTTAAAGCCGAACGGAAAGCTCGACGTCGGCGGCGCGGTCGGCATTAACGGCACTCTGACGGTCATAAAGGACCTCGGTCTTAAAGAGCCATATGTCGGGCAGACCGAGCTTGTCAGCGGGGAAATCGCCGAGGACATCACCAACTATTTTGCGATAAGCGAGCAGACTCCGACAGTCTGTGCCCTCGGGGTGCTCGTGAACCCGGATTTGACGGTGAAACAGGCGGGGGGATTTATCCTCCAGCTCCTCCCCTTCGCGCCGGAAAGCTGTATCGGCGTCATCGAGAAAAACATCGCGCAGATGCCGAGCGTCACTTCGATGATGGAGCTCGGACTCGGCGCTTCCGACATCGCGATGAAGGCGCTCGAAGGTCTTGAGCCGAACATTCTCGACGACTTCGCGGTTGAGTACAGGTGCAACTGCAGCCGCGAAAAGACCGAGCGGATTCTGTTCAGCCTCAGCAAAGAGGACATCGCGAGCCTCGCCGAAGACGAGGTCACCGAGGTAAGGTGTCACTTCTGTGACAAGGTCTATAACTTTACGCGCGAGGAGATTATCGCCCTGCGCGAGAAAAAATAGCCGAAATTTTTTCGGATAGGGTATTGACAACGGCGCCCGACTTCTGTATAATATTTTAAGTCGGCACGCGATGCCGGCATTTGGCCCGGTAGTTCAGTTGGTTAGAACGCTAGCCTGTCACGCTAGAGGTCGTCGGTTCGAGCCCGATCCGGGTCGCCATCTGTCAGCGGATTTAGCTCATCCGGTAGAGCGCCACCTTGCCAAGGTGGAGGTAGCGAGTTCGAGCCTCGTAATCCGCTCCAAAGGGTGCCATAGCCAAGTGGTAAGGCGTAGGACTGCAACTCCTTGATCCCCAGTTCAAATCTGGGTGGCACCTCCAAAGACAAAGAAAGCCGCGGGAAACCGCGGTTTTTTCTTATGCTTTCACGGCGGGATTTTGGGTATTACCCTGCAAAAATCCCGTCTTTTCTGTCGAAGAAACAGAGGTTCTCCGCGCCGTAGTCGCCGCGCTCAGAATGTCATCGTGATTCTCCCAAGAAACCGTACAGCTTGTGATGTGCTGGCTGACGCTTTTTGACATATTCTCACCTCTCGGCGCTGTTTTTATCAATAAAAGTTAATCATCTTAAATTCTTGATGAGGGTGCAGTGCGGGATTCCGTCCTTTATGTCGGTTGCCGAGACGGTGAATCCGAAGCTTTTATAGAGCGAGAGCGCCGGGGCGTTGTCGGCGGTAGTGTGTATGCAAAGGCGGGAATAGCCGCTTTTTTCGGCGAAGTCCTCGAAATACCGGACGGCGAATTTTCCGGCGCCCTTTCGCTTATGACCCTCGCCGACAACGAGCATCGACAGCCAAAGCTCGCCTTCACCGCCGCAGATTCCGTTAATCCTGAACCAGCCGACGGGGCCGTCCTTCGCGACAATGAGCATGTTCATTTCGTCGGGGTCGGCGGCGCCGAGCGTCTCCCGCCACTCGGAGAGCGGCACCGACGCGCTGTGAAGCTGTGCGAGATTTTGTTCAAAAAACAGTCGGACGATTTCTGCCGAGCCGCCGTCCGCAGGCACCGCCCTGTATTCTTCGGTCATTTTTGCTCCTCTTCGGCGCGTTTTCTTGCGTCGCGAAGGCTTATATCAAGCTCGCGCGCGACCCGTGCGGCGTCGTCGTATTCAATCTTTTTCCGGGAAATCCCGAAACCCTCGGAGACCTTTCGGGAGAGTTTTTCCGAGCCGAATTCAAGCTCTTCGGCGCGGCGTGAGAGGGTGTATCTCTGCTTTATGCACTCGCGGATTCCGAGCGTTTCGGTGTACTTGAAAATCGCGGCCGCAAGCTTATTCTTGTCAGACGGCGTACAGAGCACGGTCAGGACCGTCCCGGGGCGGGATTTTTTCATCGTGCACGGCGTTGTGAAGACCTCGAGCGCCCCGGCGTCATATAGCCGCTCACAGGCAAATCCGATTTCCTCGGCGGTCATGTCGTCGATGTTGCAGGACAGCTCGGCGACGGAGTCGGACGTCCCCTCGGTCTCCCCGAGCATCGCGCGGACGCAGTTTGCGGCCTCAAAGTCCTTTTTTCCCATTCCGCAGCCGATTTTTTGTACCGTCATCACCGGCATGTTCCCGAATTCGCCGGCGAAATGCCTGATGAGCGCGGCGCCGGTCGGGGTGCAAAGCTCGCCCTCGATTCGCCCGGAATAACTCGGGATTCCCTCTAAAATTTTCGCGGTCGCGGGCGCGGGGACGGGGAGGATTCCGTGTGCGCAGCGGACGTGTCCGAAGCCGGTGTTAATCGGCGAAACGACGACGCGCTCGGGCGAAATTTCCTCCATCAGCAGGCAGACCGCGGCGATGTCGGCGACGGCGTCGAGCGCGCCGACCTCGTGAAAATGCACCAGCTCGACCGGCACGCCGTGGACGGCGCTCTCGGCCTCCGCGATTATCTTATACACCCCGAGAACGCTCGCGGCGGTGCGCTCGGACAGCGCCGAGTGGTGAAGAATGTGCTCGATTTCGTGAAGACCGCTGTGGTGGTGATGCTCGTGGTCGTGATGGTGTCCGTGTTCATGCTCGTGGGCGTGTTCGTGATGATTATGGGCGTGAAGGTATTCGTCCTCTTCTTTGCCGTCGACGGTGACGGAGAGATGTGCGCCGCGAATTCCGCATTTTTCGGACGGCTCGAGGGCATATCTGACCGCGGGAATTCCGAGAGAATTAAGCCGTTCGGCGAAGCGCTCCGGCTCGGGCAGAAGCTGCATCAGCGCCGCCGCGAGCATATCCCCCGCCGCACCCATCGAACATTCAATATAAAGCGTTTTCATAGCAAGGTCCTTTCGTGGAAGATGTCGGTATAATTATATAACATCGGGCGGGGAAATGCAAGGGCAATTTAGAAGGCAGAATTGAGAAGTCAGAAATCAGATTTCGAGATGTCGCTTTCGGGGGTGGTTTTAAACACTGCGAATAATGCGTGCGAAGGAATGTGTCCCGCATTGACAAACGCGGGCGGGTGGGATATAATTCAGAAAAAGGAGGCGGGGACATGGAGGAACAGTTTTCGAGGACCGAGATGCTGCTCGGCGAGGGAACGGCGGAGGCGCTTGCGCGAAAGCACGTCGCGGTTTTCGGTGTCGGCGGGGTCGGGAGCTATGTGGTCGAGGCGCTCGCGAGGTCGGGCGTCGGCGCGATTGACCTCGTCGACAGCGACCGGGTCTGCCTGTCGAACATCAACCGACAGCTCGTCGCGCTTCACTCGACGCTCGGCGAATACAAGGTCGACGTCGCGAAAAGGCGGGTGCTCGACATCTTCCCGAACTGCCGCGTCGAGGCAAAAAGGGCCTTTTTTGACGAAAAAACCGCCGCGGACTTCGATTTTTCGGTTTACGACTACGTCGTCGACGCAATCGACACGGTCAGCGGGAAGCTTCTTCTTGTCGAGATGGCGGAGCGCGCCGGCGTGCCGATTATAAGCGCGATGGGCGTGGGAAACAAGCTTGACCCGACGGCGTTCGAGGTCGCGGACATCTTCAAGACGTCGGTCTGTCCGCTTGCGCGGGTCATGCGGCACGAGCTGAGAAAGCGCGGAATTACGCGGCTCAAGGTCGTCTATTCGCGCGAGGAGCCGCGCGCGCCGAGGGTCGGTCCGACAGAGGGTGCGAAGAAAATTCCGCCGGCAAGCTGCGCCTTTGTGCCGTCGGTCGCGGGACTGATTATCGCGGGCGAGGTTGTGAAGGAGCTGGCGGGGGAAATGGGCGCGGACGTGTGCTGACTTAATATGCGGGACGGATGCGATTTATGGCGGTCGACGTGCGGGAATGGTTGCGAAAGTTATAATATGGAGCGGAGACGTGCATTATAAAAGGAGTCCGCTCCGCGGACGCTATCTATAGTCACCCCACCCCAGCCCTCCCCTCAAGGGGGAGGGAGATGTGAGGAAACTTGCGCAGGTTTTAGAAAAATGGCAGAGCGACACCGCTACCGTGAAAAGGAATTCGCTGCGCTCATGCTATTCTTAGACTCCTACCCCCTGCCCCCTCCCTCATGGGAGGGGGTTATGCATAGCTAAGGCTTTGAGTACCGCCTAACAGTGGGGAAGTTTGTGCGACGTCATGTTTTGCTATAAAGTGTCGCTTTGTGACATACGCTAAATGCAATACCTTTGCCGGCTTCTCCGTTCCTTTTACTTCCACACCCCCAGTCCCCCTCTCCCTCGGGGAGAGAGAGGGGGTTCCACCCCACACCCGGCCGTTCACGTTCGTGAACGGCGCGACCACTCCCCTCAAGGGGAGTGGTACCGGGTAAGGAGGACACTTTCACAGGTTTTAGAAAAATTGTGTGCTGACGTACTGCCCCACTATAAGGAATTCGCTTCGCTCATACTATTTTTAGTCACCCTACCCCGACCCTCCCCTCAAGGGGAGGGAGATGTGAGGAAACTTACGCAAGTATAATATAACAAAGCGTGCGGCTCACCTTTCTAAAAGGTATTCGCTTCGCTCATACTATCAGACTCCCACCCCCTACCTCCTCCCACATGGGAGGGGGTTCTGCGTCACCAAAGTTTGGCGAGCCGCCTGACGGCGGGGAAAAATTATTACGGCACCATGCCTTGCTATAAGGTGTCAACTTTGCGTGGACGCTAAACGCATCATCTTTGATGTTTCCCCGTTCTTGTCCTTCCACACCCCTGCCCTATTAGAGAACAGATGTCAGAGGGTCAGAGGCCAGAAGACGGAAGGCAGAGGTTAGATGATAGAAGATAGAAGTCTGATTTCTGACCTCCCATATCTGTCTTCTAACAGCAACGGCGCGACCACTCCTCTCGAGGGGAGTGGTACCGGGCGGGGAGGACACTTTAGCAGGTTTTAGAAAAATTGCGCGCTGACGTACTGCCCCACTATAAGGAATTCGCTGACGCGAATGCTATTTATAGTCTCCTATCCCCCCTGCCCCCTTTCCACATGGAAAGGGGGTGTTTGTGCGCCAACGAAGCCACGTCTGTTCAGAGCCACACGTCGTGGGAGCATACGCTTGTTTTATCTGTGAACGC
Source organism: uncultured Clostridia bacterium (assembly GCA_947625375.1). Taxonomy (GTDB): domain Bacteria; phylum Bacillota; class Clostridia; order Oscillospirales; family Ruminococcaceae; genus Faeciplasma. Next base: position 35,041 of record CANQOC010000015.1, read on the forward strand.
GAGCAATCAATCGTTCTCGATTGCGATGCGTGAACAGCTATAAAACAAGCTTATGCACGCAGCCGGCGCGCTTCGCGCGCAAACAAAATGAAGCAGGAAAATCCGCAAGCGGGTTTCCTGCTTCATTTCGTTTCGGCAGCATCCGGCTGCCGCGGCTGCGCACGAGGCGGGGCGATACAGCAAAGTAGGATAATGCGCCGAACCCCCGCCACTCCCGATTGGACACGCAAGCTTTTCCGCATGCGTGCTCGGTAGTTTCCCGCATCGGTCATGCTCGGAAGTCGGACTGACACGGAGAGGCGGTTTGACGCTGCTGCGCATGGCGTACGGCTTGTCAGACTCGATTCAGTGACTTGCGCGGCTCACTGTGCAACTGATATCCGGCAATCAGACCTCTGTCCTCATTATCGCGCAAAGCCTTACATGACAAACAAAAATGCTGTGCACACTTCTCGGTCACACAGCAAAAAATGTCAAAAAACAGGCGCGGGGCGTTACGGCGAGAGCAAGATGCCGACGGCGGCTGTTTTCATCTATCTTTAACAAAATTCCCCTTGCATTTTTATAAATATATGGTAAAATAGTAATAATATCGGGTGTGCCCGAAAGTGAAAGGAGAATTTTTATGGCAAACAGAATCGTACTCAACACAGTTTCGTATCACGGCAAGGGCGCCGTCGAAAACATCGTCCCAGAGCTGAACGCAAAGGGTTATAAGCGCGCCTTCGTCTGCACCGACCCCGACCTTGTGAAGTTCGGCGTGACCGAAAAGGTCACAAAGCTGATGGACGCAGCGGGATTTTCATATGAGGTTTACAGCGACATCAAAGCGAATCCGACCATCGAAAACGTACAGCACGGCGTCGAGGCGTTCAAGAAGAGCGGCGCAGACTGCATCGTCGCGGTTGGCGGCGGCTCGGCGATGGATACCGCAAAGGCTATCGGAATAATCGTCGAAAATCCCGAGTTTGCCGACGTCCGTTCGCTCGAGGGCGTCGCCCCGACCAAGAAGCACGCCGTATTTACAATCGCCGTTCCGACAACCGCCGGCACTGCCGCCGAGGTCACTATAAACTACGTTATCACCGATGTCGAGAAAAAGCGCAAATTCGTCTGTGTCGACGTGAACGACATTCCCGAGATTGCCGTCGTCGACCCCGACATGATGTCGACAATGCCGAAGAGCCTCACCGCTGCGACCGGAATGGACGCGCTCACCCACGCGATTGAGGGATATATCACCGCGGGGCACTGCGCGATTTCGGACATGTTCCACCTTGAGGCAATCCGTCTCATCTCGGCGAACCTCAGAGGCGCCGTCGCCAACACCGACGAGGGCAGAGAGGGAATGGCGCTCGGCCAGTATATCGCGGGAATGGGGTTCTCGAACGTCGGACTCGGAATCGTCCACTCGATGGCGCACGGCCTGTCGGCGCTTTATGACACACCACACGGCGTCGCCTGCGCGATAATCCTCCCGACCGGCCTTGAATACAACCTTCCCGTCGCCGGAAAGCGTTACCGCGCAATCGGCAGGGCGATGTGCGTCCCCGGAATCGACGCGATGGACGACGACGAAGCCGCAAAGGCGACCATTGCCGCGGTAAAGAAGCTCTCCACCGACGTCGGAATTCCCGCCGACCTCAAGGGAATCCTTAAGACCGAGGACATCGACTTCCTCGCCGAATCGGCATACGCCGACGCCTGCCGCCCCGGCAACCCGAGAGAGACGAGCGTCGAGGAGATTAAGGAGCTGTATAGAGGACTGATTTGAGGGGAATATGCGAATTGAGCCAGCAATGTAAATAGGCAGAGTTTGTCAGTCTGCGGCGAAGATTAAAAGTAATTGCGATGTATGCAATAAATAGGAATTCGCGGAGCAAAGGCTGTTTTTAGTAGCTGCTACGGAAAAACGTCTGTGCGTTAGGAAGAAAAACATTGCCGCACATTGTAAAAAGGTATTCGCTGGCGCTCATGCTATCTTTAGACTCCCTCCCCCTTCCCCCCTCCCACATGGGAGGGGGTGTGCATAGCTAAGGCTTTGAGAGCCGCCTGACGGCGGGGAAAGTTTTCAAAGTTGTCGCACCTATCTAAAAGGAATTCGCTTCGCGAATGCTATTTTCAGACTCCCACCCCCCTGCCCCCTCCCACATGGGAGAGGGTTCTGCGTTGCTAAAGTTTGGAGTGCCGCCTGACGGCGGGGGATAATTTGTACGGCGCCATGCTTTGCTATAAGGAGTTCATTTGCAACGGACACTAAACATATCATCTTTGATATTCCTCCGCTCTTTTCCTTCCACACCCCCTGCCCGATTAGAGGACAGAAGTCAGAGGGTCAGAGGTCAGAAGTTAGAGATTAGAAGATAGAAGGTAGAGGATAGAATTCTGACATCTGACTTCTGATATCTGTATTCTGACTGCAACGGCGCGACCACTCCCCTCGAGGGGAGTGGTACTTGGCAAGGAGGACACTTGCGAGCGCTATAGGTAACTTGCAAAGGCGCCGTACTGCCTATAATAAGGAATTCGCTTCGCTCATACTATTTTTAGACTCTCTCCCCCTGCCCCCTCCCACATGGGAGGGGGTTCTACATAGCTAAGGCTTTGAGTGCCGCCTGACGGCGGGGGAAATTGGCGCGACGGAATACTGCCGCGGTAAAGGTTTCTGCGCACGTTCAAAAAGAAAGTGAGACACTGCACTGCTTTGTAAAAGGAATTCGCTGGCGCTCATGCTATTTGAAGTCACCCTACCCCGGCCCTCCTCTCAAGGGGAGGGGGGTGCGTTGCCAAAGTTTGGATAGCCGCCTAACGGCGGGGAAAAGTTTTCAAAGTTGTCGCACCTATCTAAAAGGAATTCGCTCCGCTCATACTATCTAAATCACCCCACCCCGGCCCTCCCCTTGAGGGGAGGGAGTTGTGAGGAAACTTGCGTGCGTTATGGGGAAATTGCAACGGCTCCCGACCTTTTATAAGGAATTCGCTAACGCTCATACTGTTTTTAGACTCTCTCCCCCTGCCCCCTCCCACATGGGAGGGGGGATTGGACGCGCCGAAGTCACATCTGTTCGGAGCCACGCGCCATGGGAGCATACGCTTGTTTTATCTGTGAACGCGAGCAATCAATCGTTCTCGATTGCGATGCGTGAACAGCTATAAAACAAGCTTATGCACGCAGCCGAGGTCGACCGAAGGTCGACCTTAACGAAAGGAGCAGAAAAATCCCCCGGGATTTTTCTGACTACTTTTCGTTCACGCGCGAAGCGCGCCGGCTGCGCCCGAGGCCGGAGTCACGCCAAGTCCACGGCTATATCCCCCTCCGCCGGATACACTCTTTCAGCACACTCCGCTTGACTGATAAGCCTCTCCGAAAAGGGCGTCTCAGCGCGATTCTGCCCTCTGACGCTCCGATTCTGTTCGCCGTCAGCGTATTTCCCCGAATCCTCACAAAATATCTCTTGACTTTGCGGCGCAAAATTGATATAATCTTGATGAAGAGGCAAACTCTTTTATCAAATTAAAAAGGAGAGATTATCATGGAGCTTAAAGGAAGCAAAACCGAAAAGAATTTACAGGCAGCTTTTGCCGGAGAGTCGCAGGCGAGAAACAAGTACACCTATTTTGCATCTGTCGCAAAAAAAGAGGGTTATGAGCAGATTGCCGAGATTTTCCTCAAGACCGCCGACAACGAAAAAGAGCACGCAAAGCTTTGGCTCAAGGAGCTTAAGGGCATAGGCACCACCGCCGAGAACCTCGCGGCCGCGGCCGACGGCGAAAACTACGAGTGGACCGATATGTACGAGTCCTTCGCGAAGGACGCCGAGGAAGAGGGCTTCACCGCTCTCGCGTACAGATTCCGCGCCGTCGCGGCAATCGAGAAGGCCCACGAGGAAAGATACCGCGCTCTTCTTAAGAACGTCGAGATGCAGAAGGTCTTCGAGAAGTCGGAAGAGACAATGTGGGAATGCCGCAACTGCGGTCACCTCGTAATCGGCAAGAAGGCCCCCGCCGTCTGTCCCGTTTGCGCACACCCGCAGAGCTTCTTTGAAGTCAGAAAAGAAAACTATTGATACATTTGGCGCCCCCGAGTAAAATCGGGGGTTTTTTTGACCGCGCCAAAAAATCAATAGTCACGATAATCAATATATTCGGGAAGAGATATCTCCCCGATTTTTTATACTTGCCTTCCCCTCAAAAAAATCTAAAATAATATTGCAACCTTTTTTCGGGTATGCCGACTATATTGGTGAAAGGAGGCGGAGAGCATGAAGACCTCGGAGGCGCTTGTCCGCGAATATGTCACGGAATTTATGGAGAAGGTCTATTACTTCTGCCTGAAAAAGACCGGTTCGCCGGACGGCGCGGACGAGCTTGCGCAGGACATCTCGCTCGGGATTATAAGCTCGCTTTCAAAGGGCACGGTCCCCGAGGACTTCGCGGCATATGTCTGGCGGTCGGCGCGCAACCGCTATGCGGATTATGCCGAAAAGCGCCGCAAATCGCGGGAACGCGACGGCGGAGATGTCTATGAACTTGAATGTCCGAGCGGCGAAAAATCGCCCGAGGAGACCGCGGTTCTGGCCGAACAGCTGAGCCTGCTGCGCCGTGAGCTCGCGTTCATCTCGGAGGATTACCGAAAAATCGTCGTCGCGTTTTATATCGACGACCGCTCAATAAGCGACATTTCTTCGACCCTCGGTCTCCCGGAAAACACGGTGAAGTCGAAGCTTTACCGGGCAAGAAAAATACTGAAAGAAGGAATTGATATGGCAAGAGAATTCGGTCCTAAGAGCTATAAACCCGAAAATATTTCATTCGTCGCGAGCGGAAACGTCACCCCCGAGCTCCCTTGGGGCGCGGTTAAGACTATGTTTGACACAAACGTCCTGCTCGAAGCGTCTGACAATCCGTCAACCGTCGAGGAGCTTTCGGTCGCCCTCGGAATCGCCGTCCCGTATATGAGCGAGGAGGTCGACAAGCTTGTTTCCGCGACACTTCTGAAGAAGCTTGACGGCAAAAAATATGTGACCGACTTTCCGATTGTCTCGGCGGGAAAGCACGCGGAAGCATTAGAAATCATCAAAAAATCCGCGCCGAAGGCGGCGGAATATACAGACGGGATTGCCGAGAAAGTCATTAAGAAGATTAAAGAAATCGGCTGCACGGACAATTCGAGCCTCGACGACAACAGTCTCAGGTGGTACGCGGTTTTGGCAGCGGTGACAAAGGCTGAAACCGATATGAGCATGAAATTTGAGTGTGAGCCGCGCTCAAACGGCGACAAATGGGAGTTCTACGGCTTCGAGGAGAGCGACGAGATGCCCGATTACAACTTCGTGAGCTACAACTCGGCCTGCGACGACGACTGCAATGTAAGTATAGAGGTGTTCAACATGCACAAATACAACCTCTGCGGCAATTTTATACCGGCCGATTACAGCAGGAAAAACGTCGCCTGGGCGATGAAGATGATACGCTCGGGCAAGAATTACGGCGACCTCAGCGACCACGAAAAGACCGTCTTCGACAGTCTTCCGAAGCTCGTCCACGCCGAGCCGGACGGCAGGCTTGTCTCGGATATCCTCGTGATGAGCGGCGGCGAATACAAGGCGGTTAAAAACGTGATTGCAAAGCACCCGGACTATGACAAGCTCGCCGGAATCATCCGGAAAAACGGCGAGGATATCCTCGAGCTGCTGAGGTCGGAGAGCAACCCTTATGTCAGGAAATACCTCCCCGGCGTGGTGAACATCGCCAACCATATCCGCGGCCTTGTCGCCGACGAGGAAATCGCCGCAGGACGGCTTGTCCTGCCCGATGACCCCGAAAACAGCACCGCGACGGTTCATGTGATTATTTAATCGGAAAGGGACATGAATTATGAAGAGAGTAATATTAACCTTGTTGATTATTTCGCTGATGACGGCGGTTCTCGGCGCGTGCGGCAGTCCGAAGAGCGGGGACGGAAGTGGAAATGCCCCAAGCGCGGAGATGATTTATAAGCACTCCCCCGCCCCGTCCGGCGACGGCGCCGTCACCCCCGAAATCCTCAACGGCAGGCGCGGCTTCACGGCAGTCGGCAGCGAGCAGAAAATGCCGGAGGTAAAATAAAAGGGACCAAAGCCCTGTTGAGCAATCAGCAGGGCTTTTCACATGACACCTTCAAATTCAAATATTCCCTCTATTCTCCATGTAATTCCACCTTCTATCCTCTAACTTCTATCCATCTAAATTCTGCCTTCTGTCCTCTCACTTCTGACTTTCTATTTGACACGCCATCAAAACAATGATATACTGGATTAAAGCGCGGCGGAGTGCCGCGGATAAAATGAAAAGGGGTGCTGACTGTGAGTACAGCGAGGGAGGACCTTGAATATTTCAGGGGCGTATTGCCGAATACGGACGCGGATTCGATGCCGCTGCCCGATATGCAGGAGGACGGCTTCGACGAGGCGCTGATGCGGCGCGGACTGACGGGCGGTCCTTTGGGAAATGCCGCCATTTGGGACACCGCGGCGATGCTCGCGCTCGCTTGGTACAGCGGCAGCACCGACGCGCTCTGTGCGGTCGTGCGCGGCGGAAAGCGCCTGCCGGTATATTTTGACTTCGGAAAAGAGACGTCCTTCGCCGCCTGCTCCCGCGAGGTGAAAAATCTTGCGGACGAGGCCGAGCGGCACTGCGGCGCGGAGTTCGGCGAAATCTGTGCCGAGCTCGGTCTTAACGCCATGCCCGCTATAGCCGAGGACGCCGAGTCGTTCCGCGGTTTCTCTCTCATCGGCGGCACGAAGACCGCGCTCTGTCTGTTTCTTGACACGGCGGCGGGCGAGCTGTGTGCAAAATATAACGCCGCTGTCTATAACGAAAGCTCCGTGTCCCGCCTTCTTGAATCACTTGCTGCGGCGCTCGGGAAAATCGCCGGCGGCGAGGACGACATCACAAAAATTGTCGCGCTGACCGACTCACAGCTCGCCGAGCTCGACGCTTTTAACGACAACGCCGTGCCCTATGACCCCGGCGAGACGCTTATAGACCGAATCCGCCGCGCGGCGGAAAGATTTCCGGGCAAAACCGCCGTCGTCTTTAAGGACAGGCGCTTTACATACCGCGAATTCGACGAAATCACCGACCGGATTGCCGCTTGGGTGAAAAGACTCGGAATCGGGCGGGAGGACGTCGTTTCAATCCTCATTCCGCGGTGCGAATACATGCCGATTTGTGCTGTCGGAGTGCTCAAATCCGGCGCGGCATATCAGCCGCTCGACCCCGGATATCCGCCGGAAAGGCTTCGTTTCATGATGGACGACGCCGGCACAAAGGCGCTTATCGCCGACGGTGCGCTTCTTTCGCTCGTTCCGGAATACTCCGGACCGGTCCTTAAATTGGACGAAATTCCGTCGCTTCCCGAGTGCGCCGACGAGCTTCCGCGCCCGAAGCCGGAGGACTTATTTATACTGCTTTACACCTCGGGTTCAACCGGCACTCCGAAGGGAGTTATGCTCGAGCACGGCAGCCTTGCGGCGTTTTGCGGCTGGTTCACCGCGCACTATGACATGGACGAAAACAGCCGCGCGGCGGCGTATGCGTCGTTCGGGTTCGACGCCTGTATGATGGACATGTACCCGACGCTTTCGAGCGGCGCAGAGCTTCACATAATCGCCGAGGAAATCTGCCTCGACCTTATCGCGATAAACCGCTATCTGAACGAAAATAAGATTACGCACATTTTCATGACGACACAGGTCGGGCGGCAGTATGCCGAGCTTTTCCCCGAGAGCGAATACCCGCGCTATCTGTCGGTTGGCGGCGAGACGCTTGTGCCGGTGGAGCCTCCGCGATATAGGTTCACAAACGCATACGGCCCGACGGAATGTACAATATTCACCACCGCCTTCGACGTGGACAGGCTTTATCACAATGTGCCCATCGGGAAGGCGCTGAGTAACGTCAGACTTTATATCACCGATACATACGGACGGCGCGTCCCCGTCGGCGTTCCGGGCGAGCTTTGCGTCGCGGGACCGCAGGTTGCGCGCGGATATCTCAACCGCCCCGAAAAGACCGCCGAGGTGTTCATAAAAAATCCGTTCTGCGACGACCCGCGATATTCGCGAATTTACCGCACCGGCGACATCGTCAGATTTTTGCCGGACGGCAGCGTCGAGTTCATCGGCCGCCGCGACTCACAGGTTAAAATCAGGGGGTTCAGAATCGAGCTGAGCGAGGTCGAGGGCGTTATCCGCCGGTTCAAGGGAATCAAGGACGCAACCGTCGTCGCTTGTGACGAGGCGGGCGGAGGAAAATTCGTCGCGGCATACGTCGTGTCGGACGAGGCGGTCGACGTCGACGCGCTCAATCGCTTTATCCTCGAAACAAAGCCGCCCTATATGGTCCCCGCCGTCACGGTGCAGATTGAGAGTATCCCCCTCAACCGGAATCAGAAGGTCGATAAGCGGGCGCTCCCGAAACCGGAGAGAAGGGCGGAGTCGTTCGCCCCGCCGGTCGGCGAGACGCAGGAGAGGATATGCCGCCTTCTCGAAAGCGTCGTGGGGCACGGCTCGTTCGGCGCCGACACCGATTTCTTCGCCGCCGGGCTGACCTCGGTCACGTCAATCAAATTCTTGGTTCTTTTAACGAAGGAATTCGGCGCCGCCGTTTCCTCGAAGACGCTTCGCGAGTGCAATACCGCGCAGAAGTTAGAGGCATATCTCGAAACCGCCGAGAAGACCTCCTCCCCTGCCGAAAAGCGGGACTGCTATCCGCTTACGCAGACACAGCTCGGAATCTATGTCGAGTGCATGAAGCACCCCGAAGCGGTGTTCTATAACCTGCCGTGCAGCTTCCCGCTCTCAAAGGACACCGACGTCGGAAGGCTCTGCGCCGCAATCCGAAAGGTCGTCGACGCTCACCCGGCGATAAAGTGCTCAATCCGCGCGGATAAGGACGGCCGGGTGTGCATGTTCCCGAACGACGGCCGCCCCGTCGACGTCGAAATTATTGACGGGACGCAAGCGGAGTATGAATCATTCTTCAAAGGCTTCGCAAGGCCGTTTGACTTCGCGGACGGGCCGCTTTACCGCTTTGCGGTTTATGTGACCGAGAAGCGGATATACCTTTTGACTGACTTCCACCACATTATAAGCGACGGCTCGTCGATTGCGGTGTTTGCGGAGGAGCTTGACCGTGCCTTGCGCGGCGAGGAGCTTTTGGGCGAGCCGTATTCGCAGCTTGACATGGCCGCCGACGAGGAGACCGCGCGGAACGGCGAGCCTTATAGGAGCGCAAAGGAGTATTATGACGGCGTATTCTCGGGCGTCGAGGGCTGTACCCTCCCCGAGCGCGACGTCTTTGAAAAGGAAGAGCGCTGCGGGTTCGTGCGCTTCTTCGGCGAGAGGCTTATGCCCGGGCGGGTCGAGGAATTCTGCCGCAAAAACGGCATCACCCCGAACGTATTCTTCCTTGCGGCGATGGGGTTTGTCCTCGGGAGATATGAGCACACCGACGAGGTCTGCTTCACGACAATCTATAACGGCAGGAGCGACGGAAGAACCGCCGCGACGATGGGAATGCTCGTCAAGACGCTTCCGGTATACGTCAGGCTTGCGGACAGCAGGGACGTCGCGGAGCTTATGAACGGCGTCCGTGACCAGCTTATCTCGTCGATGAGCAACGACATCTATTCCTTCGCCGAAATCAGCCGAGCCTATGGGATTCAGAGCGACGTCCTGTTTGCTTACCAAGGTGACGACTTCGTTGAATTCGACCTCGGAGGGCAGAAGACGGCCCTCACCGAAGGCGTGCCCGACGTCGCAAAGGCGCCGCTTTCGATAGACGTGTTCGTCGAGGGCGGGAAATACCGCTTCGAGTTTGAGTACCGCGCGGATATGTACAGTCCCGCGTTCATCGAAAGGCTTAAAAGCGTCCTCGAGGAAGCCGCGCTGAGCCTTCTCACCGCCCGGACATTGGGCGACGCGAGCGTCACCCCGGCGGAGGAGCTTTTGCGGATTGAGTCGTTCAACGACACCGATTATCCCGTCGACGTCGTGAGCGTGAACCGGCTATTTGAGGCACAGGCGGCCGTGAATCCGCAGAAGACCGCCGTCATCGCCGACGGAGAAACGGTGACGTATGACGCTTTGAACAGGGCGGCAAACCGCGTTGCGCACGCGCTTATCCGCCTCGGGATAAAGCGGGACGAAATGGTCGGAATTCTTCTTGACCGAAGCAAATCCGCGTATATCGCGAACCTCGGAATCTTAAAGGCGGGCGCGGCGTTCCTGCCGATGACGCCGTCATATCCCGACGAGAGAATCGACTACTGCCTCTGCGACGCGAAAAGTCCCTTTGTCATCACCTCGGAAGCCTTAAAGGAGGAGCGGCGGGCGCTCTTTGAGAGCAAGCCTTACCGCGTCCTGACAGTCGAAGGGCTTCTTATGAACAGCGACGAAAGCGACCCCGGTCTCGACATAAGTCCCGAATCGCTGGCTTACTGCATCTATACCTCGGGTTCGACCGGAAAGCCGAAGGGAGTTATGATTGAGCACAGAAACCTCTGCTGCTTTGTCAACGCGAACCCGAAAAACATCGAGATTACAAACTATACCGAGCACGCTTCGGTCTCTTTGGCACTTGCGGCGCTCTCGTTCGACATCTCGGTTATGGAGGAGTTCATTCCGCTCTGCAACGGACTGACGGTCTGCATGGCGACCGAGGACGAGATTCACGACCCCTTGGCGCTGGCGCGGCTTATGAATGAAAACGACGTCGACTTCATGACCTGTACGCCGTCGTTCCTGTCGAACATAATCGACATCGAACAGCTTCGCGAGCCTGTCGCGAGGATTAAAGGCTTCGACTTCGGCGCCGAGTCCTTCCCGCCGTCGCTCTATTCAAAAATAAGGGCAATCAACCCGACAGCCGCCCTCGCGAACGGCTACGGTCCGACGGAGTGCACCGTCAGCTGTTCCACAAAGTTTTTGAACGACACCGACCCGATTACCATCGGCGTGCCGCTCTCGAACGTAAAATTCTATGTTATGGACAGCGCAAACCGCATACTTCCGGTCGGCTTCAAGGGCGAGCTCGTCATCAGCGGCGCGGGAGTCGGTCGGGGATATGTCGGTCTTCCCGAAAGGACGCGAAAGTCCTTCTTCCGCATTAACGGGCAAAGGGCCTACCGCAGCGGCGACTTGGCAAAGTGGACCGAAAGCGGCGAAATCGACTTCCTCGGGCGCTTGGACAATCAGGTCAAGCTGCGCGGACTCCGCGTCGAGCTCGACGAAATCGAGAGCGCAATCAACGCATATGAGGGCGTGCGCGTGAGCAAGGTCATCGTTAGAAACAACGGCAGCGAGGACTATCTTGCGGGATATTTCACCGCCGACCGAGAGGTCGACACCGCAGACCTTACCGCGCGCCTCCGCGAAACGCTGACCGCATACATGGTCCCCGGGGCGCTTATGCAGCTCGACGAAATGCCGCTCACGCCGAACGGGAAAATCGACAAAAACCGCCTCCCCGACATTCAGAACAACGCGGCAAGGCGGGAATATGTCGCGCCGTCGGGACCCTTGGAGGAGGAATTCTGCGAGCAGTTTGCGAATATCCTCGGACTCGAGCGCGTCGGAGCGGCAGACGATTTCTTCGAGATTGGCGGGACGTCGCTGAGCGCCACAAGGATAGTCATGTACGCGATGAACAAGGGGTATCCGGTCGCTTATAAAGACGTCTTCGCCTGCCCGACGCCGGCGATGCTCGCCGAAATGATTCAAAAAAGCCGGGGCGGCGAAGATGCTTCGGACGGCGTCGGAGAATATGACTATGCGCTTATTGACGAGGTTTTAAAGTGCAACAGCGAAGAGCGGCTCGGCGACATAAAAAAAGGACAGCTCGGGGACATTCTTCTGACCGGCGCGACCGGCTTCCTCGGGATTCACGTCCTGCGCGAATTCTTGGACAGCTATTCCGGAAAGGTCTTCTGCCTGATGAGAAAGGGGCGGCATGGCAGCTGTGAGGAGCGCCTGAAGTCGATGCTCGTCTATTATTTCGGCGACCCGTTCGAGAGCGCGTTTTCCGAGCGCATCGTCTGCATCGAGGGGGACATCACCGACAAAAACGCGGTTGACGCGCTCGCGGCGCTGGACTGCCCGGTCGTGATAAACTGCGCCGCCTGCGTGAAGCACTTTGTCAGCGACGACTCGCTCGACAGAATAAACGTCGGCGGGGTCAGAAATCTCGTTGAGATGTGCAAAAAATCCGGCAAGCGGCTTGTACAGATTTCGACGACCTCGGTCGCGGGAGAGGGAGAGCCGAACACCCCGCTTTATGACAAAAAAATGTCCGAAAACGAGCTTTATTTCGGACAAATCTTGGACAACGCCTATACGCGGACGAAGTTCCTCGCCGAGCGGACCGTCCTCGAAGCGTGCGCCAAGGGCGAGCTTGACGGGCGGATTCTGAGGGTCGGCAACCTTATGAGCCGCCTCTCGGACGGTGAGTTTCAGATTAACTTCGTCACAAACGGCTTCATGCGCGCGCTCAAGGCTTATAAGGCGCTGGGGCAGTTCCCCATCAGCTCGATGCACGCTCCCGCCGAGTTTTCGCCGGTCGATTCGACCGCGTCGGCAATACTGACGCTTGCGTCCTGCGATGGCGGATTTACGGTCTTTCACGCTTATAACAGCCACGAGATTTATATGTCAGACGTTATATACGCCATGCGGGCGCACGGCTTTAAAATCGACATCGTCCCCGACGGGGAATTTGCCGAAACGCTTCGCGCCGCTTCCGAACGCGCCGAGCTGAGCGGGACGGTGCTCGGGATTATCGCTTATGACAGCGGCGACGGCTCGGCGAGATTCGAGATTCCCGCCGAAAACGGCTTCACCGCAAAGGCACTCTATCGGCTCGGATATAAGTGGCCGATTATCGACGACGCATACCTTGAAAACGCTATCCGCGCGCTTGATACGCTCGGATTCTTCGACGGCGCGGGGGCGGAATGATGTTCAAACGTAACGAAAAGCTTATTAAAACAAAGCTGTGGCAGTATCTGCTGCCGAGCGTGCTTCTGACCGCGTCGCTGCAAATCGGAAACGTCGTCGACACAATGCTCGTCGGCAACATTTTGGGCACCGACGCGATGTCCGCCGTGCAAATCGGCATGACCGTGGACAACATAATGGAGCTTGCGGGATATGTCCTTGCCGTCGGCGGAAGCGTCGCGGCGGGAATGCTGCTCGGGCGGCGCGAGCGCGAATTTGCCAACCGCGTCTTTTCGACGACATTCACGCTCAGCGCGGCGTTCGGCGCGGTCTTCTCCGTTTTATCGGTGTTTTCGCCGATTATCGCGAAATTCCTGACCGGCGGCGGAGAGCTCGAAAATGACGTCTGCGCATTTGTGCGCGTAACGCTTCTCGGCGCTCCGGTCATCGGGATTGTTTTGCAGTTTATAAACTATGTCGCCGTCGACAATCACCCCGGAATCGCCTCGGCATATGTGATTACGTCGAACGTCCTGAACCTGAGCCTCGACTACCTTCTCCTGAGCTTTACGAAGCTCGGGACTGCGGGCGCGGCGCTTTCGACAATATTGGGCTATGCGCTCGCCGGGGTCGTCCTTATCCCCTATCTTCGCTCGCCGAAGAGAATGTTAAGGTTTACCATGCCGAAAAAGATGTCCGAATCGCTTAAGATGGTGCTCAGCCTCGGCATGCCGACGCTTCTTTATATGATTTGCGACACCGTTCGCATATTTGTGCTGAACATGGTGGTTGTGCACGCTATCGGAAGCGACGCGATGGCGGTTTATACGGTCTGCAACAATATCGTGCTGATTCTCGAAATGTTCGTCGGCGGAATTATCGGGACGCTGTCGTCGATTGGCGGCGCTTTATACGGCGAAAAGGATTATTTCGGCGTGCGCGCTCTGGCAAAAAACGTCCTTATATTCAGCTATACGGTGCTGGCGGTGTTTATGGCCGCGACATTCGTTTTCATGCGGCAGGTCATGGGGTTCTTCGGAATCGACGGCGGCGCGCTGATGGATATGACGGCGGCGTCGCTGAGAATATTCATGCTCTGTCTGCCGTTCTATCTCTTCAACAGCTTTATGACCTCGTTCTATCAAAGCACCGAGAAGGAAAAGCTGTCCTCGTTTGTGACATCGCTCAGAAGCTGCGTCGCGGTACTTCCGCCGGCGTTCCTGCTGGTATTCCTGACCCCGCCCGACGAGGCGAAGCGGCTTCGTTCGCTGATGATTGCGCTCGTTCTGGGCGAGGTGCTGACGGTGATTGCCGTGACATTGGTGCGGCGCCTCCGCTATCGCGGGAAGGACATTTTCCTTTTGCCCGAGGAGCGCGACGAGCGTGTCCTCGACTTCTCAATCGGCCCCGACATGAAGGAGACGCTTAAAGTCCCGGTTGAGATATCCGAATTCTGCCAAAGCTGCGGCATTGAGGCGGAGAGGGCAAACCTTATCGCGGTCGCGGCGGAGGAGATGACGGTGAACATAATTCTTTACGGCGGAAAGCATGTAAAATCAATCGACATAAACCTGAGCATCACCCCGGAGTCGCTTATTCTGCGCACACGCGACAACGGAATCCCCTTCGACCCGACGCACTATGAATCGGACAACGAGAGGTTCGAGATACACGGAATCGAGCTTGTGAAGCGGATTTCGAGCAAGGTGCAGTATATGCGCGTGCTCGACCTTAATAACACGACCGTCGAGGTCGCGCTCGATTCGCCGGAGGTGCAGAATGGTTGAATTCGCGGCCGCCGACGTTTCGGCGCTTCCCGACCCCCTGTCCGACATCTCCGCCCTCGCCGGGATACCTGATTGGCGGGTGAGATATATCCTCCGCTACCGCCGCGCGCAGGACCGAAGGCTGAGCCTCGGCGTCTGGCGGCTGATGGAGAGAATGCTCGCTCGGCGGGGAATCCGCGCGGAGGAAGTCACCTTCGACGCGGGCGGAAAGCCGCTCTGTGACGGCGCTTTTCTGAGCCTGTCGCACTCGGGGAGCATGGCGATGTGCGCCGTCGGCGGCGCGCCGATCGGGTGCGACATTGAGCGGATTGACTCGGCGGATTTCGACATCGCGCCGAAGGTCTTTCTCCCCGGCGAGCTTGAGTATATCGGCGCGGCGGAGTCGGAGGACGGTGCGCGAAAGCGGTTTGCCGCCCTTTGGACGCTCAAGGAAAGCTATATGAAGATGACCGGCGATGGTCTCGCGCTTGCGCCGGAGCGGATTGAGATACTCCTGCCGGAGCTGCGCCTTCTGCGCGACGGAATTGAGCAGAATTGCAGGCTGTTTCATGCGCCGCGCGGAGAGTATGAGATGGCGCTCTGCGCAGAGGACGAAGGGTTTGACGAAATAACGGTATGACGCCCGCACCTGTCGGAATGACGGGGCGGGTGGTTTTTGGAAAGCCGATTATTCTTATTCCTGCGCGTACACGCCGCTCAATTCTCCGTTCAAATCGTACTCAGTCTGCACGGTCAGGGTGTCCCCGCCGTCGGGAGTGAAGACAAAAACGCCGCCCTCGGGGTCTGCGTCGATGAACTTCCCGACCGCTTTTCCGTTGTAATATAGCCTCCGATTGCCGTTGTCCTCTGAATATTTCAGACCGTATTTTTCGTATTTTGCGAATATCTCTTCAAGCGGCGTCCCGGCATTTTCGGAATTGCCGAACGCGACGCTGTACTCGGAAACGGTTTCATACACGGCAGACAAATCGCCGTATTCGTCGGTGACAGCAGTCTCGCCCGACCCGTCGGTGACAAAAACGTCATCGTACTTTACAAAATAGGTCTCGCCGTTCTCGGCAGTCCAAAAAATTGTATAGTCCTTTGTGAAAAGGTCGCCGTTTTTAATCGCCGCAAGGGTCTCGTCGAGGCATTTTTCGATGTTTTCGACGTCCTCCTCGGTGAGCTTGCGGCGGACGTCGCCGGAGTCGGTGTGCCACAAAATTTCCTCTCCGGACTCAAATTTTTCGCGATAAATTTTGAGCTGTTCGTCCGCCCATTTTTCGTATTCATCGGCCGTCCAGAACTCGATTCTCGGGGCGTTTGAAAGGCTCGTCAGCCTCGGAAAATCGCTGTCGTTGTTCTGCGATTTAGTCTCCGAAAGCTTAATTATGCCGATGTTGACAGTGACCGTGACGGCAGCAATCGCCATGACCGCGGCCGCGAAGGTCAGCTTTGTCCGAAGCGGCAGGGCCGGCGAGGTTTTCACGGGAATTTCGGACGGAGCGGTATCAGCCGATTTGTTCAAAGAAGCGGAGGGCGGAATTTCGTCGGCGCCGTTAAGCAAGACGTCCGCCGAAATTCCGAAAATCTCACAAAGATTCCGGAGAATTTTGACGTCCGGAGCGGTTTCGCCCGCCTCCCATCGCGCGATTGCCTGACGCGAGACTCCGAGCCGCTCGGCAAGCTGTTCCTGAGTTAAACCCCGCGATTTTCGGAGCATGGCAAGTGTTTCGTTGAATTGCATTTCAGCACTTCCTTTCTGTTTTATGCAGCAATTATACCCCGGCGGCCGCGACAGGTCAATAACGGAAATGTAACATTTGCGGCCGGGAATGTAACATTGGGACTCGCCGATGCCGCAGCCCCGATAACATATTGATTTGACCCCGTCACGTCTTACTTGAGGCGTGACGGTTTTTGCTGTTCCAACGCTTATCGCGAAAGTCGGAGAGCTTTTACCGTGCTTTTGTACAATTTCAATAATATTTAATGTCCTGTTTCAGCGGTCATGACGAATCTTTTGCTTTTGCTTGACAAGTATTACGGTTAGTGATATATTTATTACAGTAACCGTAATACTGGAGGTGTAAAATTGCGGGATAATATAAAGGGCGGGGCGCTCACGGAAGTGACGTTCTTCGTTTTGCTGTCGCTCTATCAGCCGAAGCACGGCTATGCAATCATGCAGTTTATTGAAGAAAAGACAAACGGGCGGTTGACGCTTGGCGCGGGGACGCTCTACGGCGCTCTTACCTCCCTCGAGGAAAAGGGGTGGATTGCGCCGTTTGGCGACACGGGCGGTCGAAAAAAAGAATATATTATCACAAGCGCCGGGAAAGACGTCTGCAACAAGGAAATTTCGAGGTTAAAAGAACTGGTCAGGGTCGCAAAAAATATTATGGAGGAATGATTATGTGCAAAAAATATTACCGCTTCTTTTGGGGATTTTTAGATAAACAGAAAAAGTGGCTGAATGAAATGTCGGACAAGGGATTTCGCTTGGTGGATACGGGCAGAGCTTGGTATGAATTTGAAGACTGTGAGCCTGAAAAATATCGCTATGCGGTGGAGTTTGTCGGAGAAAAATCCAAGCAGAGCGCCGAGGAATATGCCTCTTTTTTAGAGGACTGCGGTTACCGCGTTATGTTCAAAAATCTTAATCTTGATTATTCAGTCGGAAAAGCCGTTATTCGCCCGTGGGCAGACAAGGGCGGCAGAATTGCGACTACACCCGGTTCATATAACAAAGAGCTCCTCATCGTTGAAAAAGAAAATGACGGAAAAGATTTCGAGCTGCACACTGACGAAAATGATATTAAAGAATATAAAAAAACGGTCCACAAACCGTGGATTTTTTCTATTGCATTTATAATTATTTTGCTTCTTATTTTGTTGAGCGTAAATTTTGCGGGCGCGTTGGGATTTGAAACAAAAAGCGCGACAAGAATCGGCTATATCGGCCACAACGGCCTGAGCAGCTGGTCGGGAAAATATCATTTACTTGACGGGACCATGAAGAAATCAATTCGTCCCAAAAACGACACTCTCGGCATAGAAATCGAAACCGAATCCGGGCAAATTTCGATTGAAATTCGCGACGCGGAGGGAAATATAATTTTTGACGAATCGAACATGAAAACCGGGTCGTACAGCGTGAGCGCGCCGGACAAAGTCAGCGTGAAAATTGAAGCAGAGAAGCATAAGGGAAGGTTTGAAATAGGGTAGGCGCTTGCATTTAATGAAACAGATATTTGCATTTATAAATATATCGTTTCTAATATTGACAAAATACAATACATGACTATTAGAGAGCTTCCCTCCCTTCGTTAGTTGAAAAAACATGTGTTCTGTGGTATAATAAGAGCTATATTTTAAAAGCGGAGGTTTCTGTATGGACAATAATACTATTGTGGATAGTAATAAGTCTTATTGGGACGCATATGCGGATTTGTGGTTTGGTACAACTGCACTTCCGCAGTATGGAGTCAAATTTCAAACGGAAGACGAATTGCACTTATTTGGCGATGTATCCGGAAAGAGAATGTTAGAGATTTGCTGTGGGAGTGGTCATTCATTAAAATATCATGCAGATAGAAAGGCAGGAGAACTGTGGGGAATTGATTTGTCAAAACATCAGCTTGCTAATGCTGAGAAATTCCTTTCGGAAAATGGGTATAGTGCAAAGTTAATATGTACACCTATGGAAGAAATGAATGTTCCATCCAATTACTTCGATTATGTCTATTCTATATATGGAATTGGATGGACTACAGATTTACAAGGAACTTTTGACAAAATTGCTTCTTGCCTAAAAAAAGATGGCATTTTCATTTTTAGTTGGAATCATACTCTGTATCATTGTGTTGCATTTTCGCGTGAAAAAGGAAAAAATGTGATAGAAAACGGAGAACTTGTTTTTAGTAAAAGTTATTTTGACGAATCATATTATAAAATGCCGGTTCATGACAGTGAGGTTATATTGTGTAATCGAAAAATATCAACATATGTTAATGCACTTGCAAAAGCCGGTTTTGTAATTGAGCAGATGATTGAGCAGAATGATAGAGAAACAATGGAAAGTACCGGAGATACAAGCGATAAGACACAAAAAGCAAAAATGATACCAATTTCAGTATGCTTTAAAGCAAGAAAATTATAATCAGAGAGGTTAATATATGAAGTATGTAAGTAAACTTCTGTTACGGATATGGAAATGAGCAAGAAATTTTAGCAGTGTTAATGATTTTTGCGCTCGTCGGCTGCGGCAAGCAGCTTGCAAAGCTGATGATTGAATACGACCTCGGCGTATCAACTGTCGCGACGTATAAGGTCAAGCGAATTGACTCAGATTTCTTTAGCGAGGATGTTTAACTGATATAAAAACTGCTGTGAGTCATGCGCATGGTTTTGTGGGTGATTGGACAGAATAAAGACATAAAATATCCCCTAGTCAGTTAAGCCGATTAAGGGATTTTAATTTTGCTGCAAGCGATAGGCGATTATTTCCACTCGTCACAAACAAAACAATTCTGCTTAGAGAAAATGCGCTGTCGTATTCATTTTCCTTTTGATAATTCTTATTCGCTGTATTATTCTGCCTATATCGGCGTTTGTTATCATTTTGTTATCAGCGGTGATAACATGAATGATTGCAAAAGCGGAATGATTTCCGATGTTTTTATTATATCACACTTTATCTCATTTGTCACCACCTATTTTTAATTTTCTGCTTTAAAGCAATAAATTTTATTATTTCTGTTATACCAATTTTTCCATATGCCCATAGCGTTTTATAATCGATTTCTTTCTTTTATCAGTTCATTAACAACATGATCG
>CANQOC010000016.1 GCA_947625375.1 uncultured Clostridia bacterium
GAAGCGCAAAAGCGCCGACCGAGGCGACAGCCGAGAAGCGGGTGTCCGGCGGACACCTTTGCGCGAAGCGCAAAAGCACCGACCGAGGCAACAGCCGAGACCTGCACCCCCCTTGCGCCGCTAAAGCGGCTATCCTTGCAGATGCAAAGCATCTGCGGTGTACATTGCCGAACAGATAAACCCGCTTCGCGTCTTTACCTGTTCAACAAGTCTGAAATGGAATTTCAAATTTAGTGAGGTGACTAATATGCAGATAGAAACATCAAGAATGTATGTCAGGGATTTTACTCCAAACGATATAAATGATTTACATGAAATTTTCGGCGACAGCGAAACAATGAAAAATTGTGAGCCTGCATATACGTTTGAAAAGACGCGGCAATTTCTGAATGAATTTTGCATTGGAAAAAGCGGCGCACTCGCGGCGGTACTGAAACAGACCAACAAAGTAATCGGTTATATCCTATTTAAGCCGTGGGAAGATGATGTCTATGAAATTGGCTGGATATTTAATAAAAAATATTGGCGTCAGGGTTATGCGTATGAGTCCTGCTCCGCAGTAATGAAATACGGCTTTTCTGACATGAAATTGCATAAAGTAGTTGCAGAAGCCATTGACGGTGTGAAGTCAGTTGGATTGATGGAAAAGCTGGGCATGAAGCGCGAGGGAGTACAGAGAAGTCAGACGCAAAACAATGAGGGGAATTGGGTAGACCTGTATTTGTACGGATTACTTCAAGATGAATTTCAGGCGATGAAAAGCTAAGTTTCCGTTTATCATCGTCCCATTAAAACTGAATACCGAAAAATTGACCGTTGACACACCGGCTCCCCGGTGAAAAAGCCAACGGTCTTTTTTATCAGATATACTGTTTTCCGCGTCTGCTTTTCTTTTATCACGACCGGCTTTTCGGCTTGAAGAGCGCCGACATAAGGAGTCCGAAGGACAAGGCGGCGGCAATCCCGCCGGCACACGCCGTGAGTCCGCCGGTGAAGACGCCGAGGAAGCCTTTTTCGTCGACGGCCTCGCGGACGCCCTTTGACAAAAGGTATCCGAAGCCGGTCAGGGGGACGCTTGCGCCCGCACCCGCGAAGTCGGCGATATGCTCATAAATCCCCAAGCCGCCGAGAATAACCCCCGCGACGACGAAGCTGACGAGAATCCGCGCCGGGGTCAGCCTTGTGCGGTCAATCAGAATCTGCCCGACCGCACAGATAAATCCGCCGACCAAAAACGCCCAAAGATAGCTCATTTAAATTTCCCCTTTCTCAAAGGATATCCAAGCGAGGTGCGACACGCCGGGGATTGACATTCCCTGTTGGCTCGACGTCGGACTTAAAAGCGCGCCGGTCGCGGCGAAGAGGATATTTTTAAGCCGTCCCGCCCGGATTTCGGGGAGAAAATATCCGCAGAGCACCGACGCCGCACAGCCGCACCCCGACCCGCCCGCGTGGACGTCCTGCGCCGATTGGTCATAAATCATTCGGCCGCAGTCGAAGTGACGCGCCCTGAGCTCAAGGCCGCCCTTTTCGGCAAGCTCACAGAACAGCCGCGAGCCGACGTTTCCGAGGTCGCCGGTGACGATTGCGTCAAAGTCGTCGGGGCGAAGACCGGTGTCGCCAAAGAACGCGGACACCGTCGAATACGCAGCCGGAGCCATCGCCGCGCCCATGTTGTTTGCGTCGGTGATGCCCCTGTCGACGATTTTCCCGACCGTCACCGCGCGGATAAACGGCGGCTCACCCGTCTTTTCGATTAAAAGCGCTCCCGAGGCCGTCGCGGTCCACTGCGACGACGGGGTGCGCTGTCCGCCGTATTCGAGCGGGAAGCGGTACTGACGCTCGGCGGTGCAGAAGTGTGACGACGTTATGACCCCGCTTATCTCCGACGCGCCCGAGTCGACGGTCAGCGCCGCGAGCGAAAGTCCCTCCGAGACGGTCGAGCATGCGCCGTAAATCCCGAAAAACGGGATTCCGAAGTCGCGGGTGCCGAAGCTTGTGCCGATGCATTGGTCCAAAAGGTCGCCGCCGAAGAGCATCGAGACGTCCTCGGGCATGATTCCGCGCTTTTCAAGGACGTTCTGAAGTGCGATTCCCTGCATCGCGCTCTCGGCAAGCTCGAAGCTCGACTGCCCGAAATAATCGTCCGCGTCGATATAGTCATACCGCCCGCCGAGCGGTCCCTCGCCCTCTTTTTTCCCGCCGACGGCCGCGTATGCGCTTGCGCTGACCGAGCCGAGCGCGACCGTCGACCTGCCTTTTCTTTCCGACATAATATCACTCCTTTTCGGGTAGTGTTTGCAGAACGGCGGGGGATTATTCAACAAAAAAGTCCGTCACGAAGACGGACTTATAATTTTATGTCACATATTTTCGACGGTCTCGATTGCGAGGCAGTCGAGGAGCTTTACGAGCATACTCCTCGTCAGCGAGCTGAGCGCGAGCCAGCTTCCGCGCTTTTCGGGGCCCTCTTCGGTCAGGATTCGGTTGTCGTGATAGAACCGGGAGAACGCCGACGCGATGTTGTACGCGCTTTCACAGAGCGCCGACGGCGCCATGTCCTCGAACGCCTTTTCAAAGCTCTCGCCGCAGAGCGCCAGCCTCAGCGCAAGCTCGCGTTCGCCGTCGCTGTACAGCGCCGAAAGCTTGGGCGAGGACTCGTCCGCTTTTTTGAGGATTGAGTTGATTCGCGTGACGGTATAGAGGAGGTATGTGCCGGTCT
Organism: uncultured Clostridia bacterium; assembly: GCA_947625375.1. Classification (GTDB taxonomy): domain Bacteria; phylum Bacillota; class Clostridia; order Oscillospirales; family Ruminococcaceae; genus Faeciplasma. Next base: position 2,723 of record CANQOC010000016.1, read on the forward strand.
TGCCGTCGAACGAAAGGAATTTGTCGAGGTCGAAGATATAGTCCTTTGCCGGCTGATTCGAGAGGTCGCCGAACTTAAGCGCGGCAATCCCGATTTTGTGCGCGGTGTCGCGGCGGTCTCCGGTGATGTAGTCCGAGTCCTTGAGCTTCTCGAACGCCGCCTCCTCGACGGTGTCAATCAGCGTCGAAAGCTGCATCACTCCGCCGTCGCGGGTCTTATACGGTTTTCCGTCCGGACCGGTCATCGCGCCGAAGCCGAGGTGCCTAAGCTCACAGCCTTCGGGCACAAGTCCCGCCTTTTTCGCGCAGCGGAACACCTGTACAAAATGCAGATTCTGCCGCTTGTCGGTCAGGTACCAGATTCTGTCGGGATTGAAGTCCTTCTCGCGCTGGATTATCGTCGCAAGGTCGAAGGTCGCATAGATTGATGAGTTGTCCGACTTCTTTACGATAATCGGCGGAATGTCGATTTTATCGCCCTCCTCGGCGACGTCGACGACCATCGCGCCGTCGCTTTCATAGAGGAGACCCTTTTCGGTGAGGCGCTCAATAAGCTCGTCGGTGTAGCAGTCGGAATCGGATTCGCCGTACCAGCAGTCGAAGTCGACCGAAAGCCTTGAATAGCTCTTTTTGACGCTCTCGACCGAGACGTCCTTGATTTTTTTCCAGAGGTCGAAGATTCCCGGCTTGCGGTTCTGAAGGTCGACGACGGTCTGCCGCGACTCGGCTTTAAAGTCGGGGTCTTCCTTGCTCTTTGCCGACGCGAACGGATAGATTTCGTTCATCTCGTCCTCGTCGATGTCGGGGATAACGTCCCGCGCGGGGTCATAGTCGTCCTTGAAGCAGGGCCAGTCCGGGTGCCGGACCTTATATTCCGCAATCGTCAGCCCGTAAGGGGTCCCCCAATCGCCGAAGTGAACGTCGCCGATGACCGTTCTTCCGGTCGCGCGGGCGGTCCTCTTAAGGCTTTCGCCGATGATTGCCGAGCGAAGGTGCCCGATGTGAAGCGGCTTCGCGACATTCGGCCCGCCGTAGTCGATTACGACCGTCTCAGGCTTCTCGCACTGCGGCACTCCGAGGTCGGGGTCTGCCGCGGCTTCGTTTAAATATGAGATCAGATATCCGTCGTCGAGGGTGATGTTTATGAACCCGGGGGCGACGGCGCTGACGTCCGAAAACTCCTTTATTTCGGACAGCTTTTCGACGACGTCGCGCGCAATCATAATCGGCGCTTTATGATAGAGCTTTGCGCCCGAGAGCGCGCCGTTGCACTGGAACTGGCAGAGGTCGAGCCGGTCCGATACGGTGACGGCGCCGAGCGCGGGGTCGTACCCGCAGCGTTCAAAGGCCTCCGAGACGGTCTCGGTCAGCCGCTTGGTCAGTTTTTTCATAGTATCTTCCTTTAATTTATTTTTTCGGACAGCTCATAAAGCTCGTGCGGCGCGATATCCTGTCCCCCGCGCCACTCAATCCCGAAGCCGTCCGGCAAAAGATGAACGGAGTTAAAATATGACTTATCGGCAAGAAGTCCGAACCACTGCCCCGAAATATACGGCCCGACGTCAAAGAGCCTTTTTTCGCCGCCGTCGTATTCGAGCACGATTTTATAAGGCTCAACCGCCTCTACCGATAAAATTCTCGGACTAAGCATAGTGACACCTCATTTCAATGGGTCAATCCTGAAGACCTGTTCACCGTTTGAAATCAGCTTCCAATTCGCTTCAAGCTCTTCTTTGTGAATTTCAAGCCACGCGTCCAAAAGCTTCATTTTGGCGCGGGGAATTTCGCCGTCAAGCACTTTTCCGTCAAGCGATACCGCAACTTCCTGTCCCGAATACTCGGCATGAATGTGCGGCAGATTGTGTTTTCCGCCGACTTCGCGGTACATTCTTATGATGATTCCGTAAAACGAACTTAAAACCGGCATGATTTTTCACCCTTTCTTACACTATAATCTTACCACATACCGCGGGGTTTTGCAAGTCTTCAAAAAATATTCGCGGAAAAGTGTTGACAAAGTCGGAAAAGTATGTTACCATAGTGGTACCAAGGTGGTACCGCCTTGACGGATTCACACAATAATATTGACAAAAAGAGAGGTAACAAAAATGGAAGAAAAAGTATTATCGGTCAAACGCAACGGCTTCAAGGTCCTGTTTCTGAACATTCTGGCGCTTGCGGTGTTCATCGCGCTGTTCGTCTGCGGAATTATCCTTATTGACTCGGAAAGAGCGTCTGTCTTGGGCGGAATAATGCTCGCGGTCGGCGCAATAGGAATGTTTTTCGGCTGGATTCCGCTCTGCGGACTTCACGTCATGAAGCCGCAGGAGGCGCTCGTCCTGACCCTATTCGGAAAATACTACGGCACTCTTAAAAACGACGGCTTCTATTGGGTCAACCCGTTCTGCACCTCGTTCAACCCCGCCGCGAAGACGAAGCTGAACCAGTCCGGCGACGTAAACGGCGGCAATAAAGCATCAGCATCGGGCGCAGCCGTCTTTTTCGGCGCAGAGATTGCAGCGACTCAAGGCACTGTGACAAACAACAAGATTTCGCTTAAAATCATGACCCTCAACAACTCGCGCCAGAAAATCAACGACTGCCTCGGCAACCCCGTCGAAATCGGCATCGCGGTAATGTGGAAGGTCGTTGACACCGCGAAGGCAGTATTTAATGTCGATAACTATAAGGAATATCTCTCGCTCCAGTGCGACACGGCGGTCCGCAACATCGTAAGGATTTACCCCTATGACGTTGCCGAGAACGTCGACACCACCGGCGACGGAATGGCGGACGAGGGGTCGCTCCGCGGTTCAAGCGAAATCGTCGCCGAAAGAATCAGACAGGAGATTCAGCAAAAGGTCAACGAAGCCGGTCTCGAAATTATCGAGGCAAGGATAACTTATCTCGCATATGCCCCCGAAATCGCGGCGGTAATGCTCCAGCGCCAGCAGGCAAGGGCGATTATCGACGCAAGAAAGATGATAGTTGACGGCGCCGTCGGAATGGTCGAAATGGCTCTCGACAGGCTCCAGAAGGGCGGAATGGTCGAGCTCGACGACGAGCGCAAGGCCTCGATGGTCTCGAACCTCTTGGTCGTCCTCTGCGGCAACCACGACGCACAGCCGGTCGTCAACTCGGGAACTCTTTATTGATGACCACGAAAAAGGATTTAAGGCTTAGGGTCAGCCCGAAGCTCTATGACGAGCTTATGACATGGAGCGCCGAAGAGCTGCGCTCCATGAATGGCCTTGTCGAATATCTCCTGACCGAAGCGGTCAAAAAGCGCAGGAAGAGCTTTAAAGGGGACATTGATGATGAAAAAGACGAATAAGTACACATATGTGTATATGCCGCTCGGCATGCTGCTCGGGATTTCCTTCGGCATAATTATATACGGAATTCCGTCCGGCAATATTGCTCTCGGAGTTGCCTTGGGCATATGCTTGGGAATGTGCCTCGGCGTGGGGGTCGGCGCTGCGAAGGACGCTAAGATAAATAAACAGCTTGAAGAATTCGGCTATACGGTCAAGTCGGTCAGTCAGACCCCGGACGGCTATGACCTAACCGTCACCGACAAGAGCGGAGCCGACAGCGCCGTCCCGATAAGCGCGCAGACGCAGGCGCATGAGAAGTTCAAGCCGGGCGACCTTGTTTACCTCAGCGGCACGAAGGTCGAGCAGGCGTATAGGAGCGGAGGGGGAGAGTAGGGGGAAATCCAGCGGAAGTGTCTATTCCGCACGCATTATTCTCTATTCTCAGGTTTAAAAAGCCGTCGCCGAAAGGCGACACCTCTAAATTCTGACCTCTGACCTCTCACATCTGTCTTCTTGATGTGGCCGTTTCGGCCACATCTAAAACCCGTCTGCCGGTTGACAGACGGGGACGGACGTGATATAATAAACGCAGAGAGCCGAACGGCTTCACCATTTGAATACAGTTACAGAAAGTAACCGTCCGAAATTAGCGAGCTCGGGCGGTTACTTTTATTTTGGACTTGACAAAGGATATGACGTGTGCTATAATAAAAGCACAGAGAGCCGAACGGCTCAGCTTAGTTGTTAAATTGCATAAAGCAACCGCCCAGACTTAGCAGGCTCTTGGCGGTTACTTTTTTATGGTTTTTAAAATCTCTAAGAGAATAAATGCGAGTATGATGTATAAAATCAACTGCTCCATAAAACGCACCTCCCTTCGGAGGCATCGCCGCCACGACTCTCTGCAAGCTTGATTATAGCATATAACTCGAAAAAAGTCAATAATAGGTATATCTTGCTCATGCAGCGTTTACCCTCTCCGTTATACACAAATCGCGGGGCGGGGAAAAATCGAAGTTTTTGCAGTTTTCCTCTTGCAATCCTGCAAAAAGTGTGATATAATACCTACATTACTTTTATAATTTACAGGAGGAAAGCATCATGACATTCAAAAACGAATACCTCGCAAAAGTATATGCCGACGTCGAGGCGAGAAACCCCGGCGAAAAAGAGTTCCTTCAGGCTGTCGGAGAAGTCCTCGAAAGCCTTGAACCCGTCGTCGAGCGCAGACCCGACATCGTCGCCGCCGGCATTATCGACAGAATCGTCGAGCCCGAGCGCCAGATTATATTCCGCGTCCCGTGGGTCGACGACAAGGGCAACGTCCGCGTGAACCGCGGCTTCAGGATTCAGTTCAACTCGGCCATCGGCCCCTATAAGGGCGGTCTCAGGCTTCACCCCTCGGTAAACGCCTCGGTCATCAAATTCCTCGGATTTGAACAGATTTTCAAGAACAGCCTCACCGGCCTCCCCATGGGCGGCGGCAAGGGCGGCTCGGACTTCGACCCGAAGGGCAAATCCGACGCCGAGGTCATGCGCTTCTGCCAGAGCTTTATGACCGAGCTTTCTAAGCACATCGGTCCCGACACCGACGTCCCCGCCGGCGATATCGGAGTCGGTGCGCGCGAAATCGGCTTTATGTTCGGCCAGTACAAGAGGCTCCGCAACGAGTTCACCGGCGTCCTCACCGGAAAGGGACTTTCTTACGGCGGCTCGCTCGCGAGAACCGAGGCCACCGGTTACGGACTTTGCTACTTCACCGAGGAAATGCTTTCCTGCATGAAGAACGACTCGTTCAAGGGCAAGACCGTCGTCATCTCCGGCTCGGGCAACGTCGCCATCTATGCGACCCAGAAGGCGACTCAGTTCGGCGCAAAGGTCATCGCGCTGTCCGACTCGAACGGATATATCGTCGACAAGAACGGAATCAACCTCGACGTCGTCAAACAGATTAAAGAGGTTGAAAGAGGAAGAATCAAGGAATACGTCAACCGCGTTTCGGGTGCGGAATATCACGAGGGCTGCAAGGGCATCTGGACCGTCAAGTGCGACATCGCGCTTCCCTGCGCGACACAGAACGAGCTCGACGGCGAGTCTGCCGACGCGCTCATCAAGAACGGCGTAATCGCTGTCGCCGAGGGCGCAAATATGCCGTCCACCCCCGACGCCGTCGCGAAGTTCCTCGACGCGGGCGTCCTCTTCGGTCCCGCCAAGGCGGCAAACGCCGGCGGCGTCGCGACCTCGGGTCTCGAAATGTCGCAGAACTCCGAGAGGCTCAGCTGGACCTTTGAAGAGGTCGACGAGAAGCTTCACAACATCATGAAGAACATCTTCCACAACGCATACAACGCCGCCGAAGAATACGGCTTCAAGGGCAACCTCGTTGTCGGTGCGAACATCGCCGGCTTCCTCAAGGTCGCCGACGCCATGAAGTGGCAGGGTATTGCATACTGAGAATAAAAAGCTGATGAACCGCGGCGGGGAGACCTGCCGCGGGGTTTTTTATGGGCTAAGGGGAAAGCGGTGAATAAGGTGGTCGACGGTGGCGGGCGCGATTTGGAATAGCTGCCATATTCGGGAACATTTAAGCACGTCTATTAAAGGAAAACATCGCCGTACTTCCTTGGAAAAAGGAATTCGCTTCGCTCATACTATTTTTAGCCACCCTACCCCGGCCCTCCCCTCGAGGGGAGGGGGTGTGGAGGACACTTGTGAGCGTTTATAAAACATGAGTGCGGCGACACACATCTTAAAAGGAATTCGCTTCGCGAATGCTATTTTGAATAGCTGCAGCAATGCAGGTCACTTGCGCAAGTATAAAAAAACAGCATGATGCCGCACTGCCTATAACAATGAATTCGCTGCGCGGGGTATGTTGTGAATAGCACCCGCACTCTCGTTTAAAAGGAATTCGCTGGCGCTCATGCTATTTTTAGACTCCCACCCCCTGCCCCCTCCCACATGGGAGGGGGTTCAGCGTCATCAAACTTGCGTTAGCCGCCTAACGGCGGGGGAAATTTTCAGCGACGTCATGAGTTGCTAAATTCGTTCACTTTGTGGCGGACGCTAAATGCAACCCTTTCTCGGTTCCTCCGCCCTTTTCCTTCCACACCCCCTGCCCCCTCTCCCTCAGTGAGAGAGAGGGGGTTCCACCCCACACCCGGCCGTTCACGTTCGTGAACGGCGCGACCACTCCCCTCAAGGGGAGTGGTACTTGGCAAGGAGGACGCTTTGGCAAGTTTTAGAAAAAATGTGTGCTGACGCACTGCCTTGTAAAAGGTATTCGCTTCGCGAATGCTATTCTTAGGCTCCTATCCCCCTGTCCCCCTTTCCACATGGAAAGGGGGAATGCATCGCTTCGGCTTCAGCTCCTATGAGGGCGCCGTCCGCGGCAGCCGAAGGCTGCCGAAACGAAAGAATCAGGAAAACTCCGGCTGGAGTTTTCCTGATTCTTTCGTTTGCGCGCAAAGCGCGCCGGACAGTGCCCGAGGTGCGGCAATGCGGCAAAGATGGGTATAGCGCCGCCACCCGTCCCTCCCCGGTCACGCGCAAGCCTTTCCGCAGGCGTACTCGGTAGTTTCCCGCATCGGTCATGCGCAAATGTCGGACTGACGCGGCGAAGCGGTTTAACGCCGCTAAACATGGTGCCCGACGGGTTTCAGCTATTTTTCCTGCCCGAATCAAACTTCTATCTTCTATCATCTAATTTCCAATTTCTGACTTCCGGCTTCTCACTTCTGCCCTCTGCCAGCGTCTTGATTATTTCCGCCGGATGGTGTATAATCGGGGTGAAAGGGGTTGATGGCGTGAGAGCGGTGGTTCAGCGCGTGCTCGGCGCAAGGGTTTCGGTCGGTGGGGAGGTCGTCGGCGAAATCGCGAGGGGATTTTTGGTGCTCCTCGGCGTCGGAAAGGGCGACGGCGAGGCGGAGTGCCGGCGGCTTGCCGCGAAAATCGCGAAGCTTCGGATTTTTGCAGATGAAAGCGGAAAGACGAACCTCGCGCTCGGCGACGTCGGCGGCGAGGTCTTGGCGGTGTCGCAGTTTACGCTCTTTGCCGACTGCACCCACGGCAACCGTCCGAGCTTCCTTGATGCGGCTCCGCCTGAATCGGCGAACGCCCTTTATGAGCGCTTTTGCGACGAACTCGGCGCGCTCGGATTTGTCCCACAAAAGGGGATTTTCGGCGCGGATATGAAGATAGAAATGACTGCGGACGGGCCTTTTACCGTCCTGATGGATACGGAGGACTGGCTGTGAACATACAGATTTTTGCGCGCTCGAAGTGTTTTGACTCAAAAAAGGCAGAGAGGTGGTTCAAGGAGCGGCGGATTAAGTATCAGCTGATTGACCTCGACGCGAAGGGACTTAGTCCGCGCGAGCTCGACAGCGTCATCGCGGCGGTGGGCCTCGATTCACTCATCGACCCGAAGTCGAAGTCGCCCGATGCCGCCCTTATCGGGTACCTCTCCGACCGCGCCCAGAAGGTGGAGAAGCTCCTCGACGACCCCCGCCTGCTGCGCTCGCCGATTGTCCGCAACGGCCGGCTTGCGACGGTGGGGTACTGCCCGGAGATATGGGAAGGGTGGAAGGAGTAGGGACAGAGGCGGCAGACGGCGCAGCCGCGGCAGCCGAAGGCTGCCGAAACAAAAAGAGCAGAAAAACTCCGGCGGGAGTTTTTCTGCTCTTTTCGTTTGCACGCTTCGCGCGCCGACTGCGTGCATAAGCTTGTTTTATAGCTGTTCACGCTTCGCAATCGTATACGATTGATTGCTCGCGTTCACAGATAAAACAAGCGTATGCTGTCAGAGGGCAGAAGTCTGATAGTCAGAAATCAGACTTCTATCTTCTATCCTCCATCTTCTATCATCAAACTTCTGCCCTCTGACGTCTCACTTCTGTTCTCTAATAGGGCAGGGGGGGTAGGAGTCTGAAAATAGCATGAGCGCAGCGAATTCCTCATAGCAAGATGCAACGTCATACCAGACTTCAGCTATCAAATGCAGAAATCACACCTCTATCCTCCATCATCTAATCTCTAACTTCTGTATCTGACCGCACCCTTTTGACATGCTTCCCTCAACTTTTTTCTCAACCAAAAAACACCGCAGTCTCCTGCGGTGTTTATCATCTTTATCACTCTGTCCTCAGCGCTTCGACGGGGTCTTTCTTGGCGGCGATGCCCGAGGGGATAAGACCGGCAATCAGCGTCAGGGCCATGCTTATTATCACCAGCGCGGCGGCGCCTCCGACCGGCAGTGCCGCCGAGAGGGCGTCGATGCCGGTGAGCGTGTGCAGAACAAGGTTTATCGGCAGTATCAGCAGAAGCGTTATGCCGATGCCGAGCGCTCCGGCGACAAATCCGACAATAAGCGTTTCGGCATTGAACACCCTCGAAACGTCCCTCTTCGACGCGCCGACCGAGCGCAGGATTCCGATTTCCTTTGTGCGCTCGAGGACCGAAATATATGTGATGATTCCGATCATAATCGAGCTGACGACAAGCGATATCGCGACAAAGGCTATCAGCACATAGGATATCGCGCTGATGATTGTCGTCACCGAGGACATTAAAAGCGCGACATAGTCGGTATAGACAATCCGGTCGGCTTCGTCGCCCGATTCGTTATAGTCCGCAATCGCGTCGGCGATGATGTCCTTGTTCTCGAATGTCGACGCATAGATATAAACCGCAGTCGGCGAGTCGGGGTCGACGTGCCCCAGAAGCTTAAGGTTGTCTTCATATGTCGAATCCGAACGCGTCGAGGGGAGATGATTCTCGAAAATCAGCTGATACTGCTCCGGGGTGATTTCCGAGGCGTCGAACATCGCGGCAATCTGTTCCGCCGGGAGCTCGGCAAGCTGCCCCTGAATCTGCTCGGCATACTGCTGCGCGACACCCGCGGCAAGCACCTGTCCGAGATATTCCTCCTTCGTCTCCGAATCCATGTTCGCGATATATTGGCGGACCGTCTCTTCGTCCATCTGTGTCTGCGAGACGAAAGCTTGGAGAAGCATGTCGTCCGCCGCGGCGTCGTCAAGAGTCTGCCGGTACTGGGCGACGGCCGACGAAAGATATTCATCCGAAGGCACCGACGCGAGCTCGACATAGAGCGCCGACTTATCCTGTGCCGAAAGTCCGGCGAGCCATTCGTCGACGGCTGCCTTAATCTCGTCATCGCTCGGCTCTTCGCCGTCTACCTTGAATTTGAGTCCGCTGATGACGTCAGTTTCGGGGTCATCAAGCTGTGCGTTCACTATTTCGCTCTCCTCGGTCCTCTTTATCATCTCGTCGGTCAGCGCCGAGGTATAGCCGATTGCGCCGGTAAGGAAGGACGAGACCGCGTTTGCGCTCGGGCGGATTACCCCGACGACCTTAAGGCGAATCGCGTTGTCCGAGTCATAGAGATATTTCAGACCCGTCTCGGTCTCGCTGACGTCGATATAGGCGTCGCCCGACTTCTGGTATTTGTCGCAGTCGAGAATCACCCGAAAATCGAGGTTCATGATGTCGTCATAGCTCCAGCTGCCGAATTCCGAGGTGTCGACCTGCTCCTGATTTGCGGCGGCGGTCATCGCGTCCTGTATCTGGTCGAGGGTCTTAAGACCGAGGGCATAGAGCATCATGTCGCTGATTTCGTTCCGTTCGCTTATTACGACGACGATTTCGTCGTAGTTCTCCGGCCATCTTCCCGCGACGACGTCATACTGCTCCTTCATCAAATCGTTGACCGGCTCGCCGTCCATTCCCTTGAGCATTTCCTGCCACGCGTTGACCTGTACGAAGTTCGAGAGGGTCGAGCTCGTCGTCGAAAAGCCCATTGCGGTATAAAGGCTGCTCATCAGCTCAAGAATGTCCGACTCAAAGATTTTTCCGTCGGTGTCGGTGGTATAAACGTGCATATCCCCGCCGTAGGAATAGCTGATTGCAGAGGAATAGGCGCTTATTTCGTCGCCGTTTTCGATATAGTCCTTGAATTTTACGAGATTGTTTTTCTGTGACTCCATCGAGTTCATCGAGTTCATCATCTCATACATAATCTTCGACTCATAGACGGCGTCGAGCTCGTGTCCGTTCTCGATTTCGCCGTTGGCGGTGTCGCGAAGATTCTGCAGCAGCTGGGTCATGTCGACTTCCTGTGCGTTAATCGTAATCGGATAGCTCGAAAGGGTATCCTCCTGGACGCGGTCAATGTAGTTCTGTACGCCCGTCGAGACCGAGAGGATAAGCGCGATGCCGATGATTCCGATTGAGCCGGCAAAGCTCGTCAGAATCGTCCGCGCCTTTTTCGTCATAAGGTTATTCAGCGACAGCGACAGCGCCGTGAAGAACGACATCGAGGTCTTTTTGCCCTTGCTGACGCTCCTGACTTCGTTGAGGTTTTCTTCCGAGCCGTCATAGGGGTCGGAGTCGCTGATGATTTCGCCGTCGAGGAGCCTTACGGTCCGCGAGGCGTATTTTTCGGCGAGGTCGGGGTTGTGCGTGACCATGATTATGAGCTTATCCTTAGAGATTTCTTTCAGAATCTCCATAATCTGGACGCTCGTCTGTGAATCGAGGGCGCCGGTCGGCTCGTCGGCGAGGAGGATTTCGGGGTCGTTCACAAGCGCCCTCGCGATTGCGACGCGCTGCATCTGTCCGCCCGACATCTGATTCGGCTTTTTCTTTAGCTGGTCCCCGAGACCGACCTTTTCGAGAGCCTCCTTTGCCCTGCGCCGGCGCTCCGCCTTTCCGACTCCCGAGAGGGTCAGCGCAAGCTCGACGTTTGCCAAAACGGTCTGGTGGGGGATAAGGTTATAGCTTTGGAAGACAAAGCCGATTGAGTGATTGCGGTATGTGTCCCAATCCGAGTCGCGGAATTTTTTCGTCGACTTGCCGTTGATTGAAAGGTCGCCCGACGTATACTGGTCGAGACCGCCGATGATGTTTAAAAGAGTCGTCTTTCCGCAGCCCGACTGTCCGAGTATCGCGACGAATTCGCTCTTTCTGAATTCGATTGAAACTCCCTTCAGCGCGCGGACCTTTTCGCCGCCGGCGTCGTAGTCCTTAATGATGCTGTCAAGTTTAAGCATTCTCTCCTCGTCTCCTCTTTTTGGCAGAAATCAACAATTTCATATTAACTCTATTGTAAACTATACCACATCTCGGGAGCAATTTCAATAGATTCGGTGTGACGCTTCTGTGAAAACTATATAAAAACCCCGGCAGAATATCCGCCGGGGAAAATGATTATCTGAATAGGGCGCAGTTACCGCTTTCGCGGAAGTACCGGATTTTTTCTTCAATCGCCGCGCGGGAAACGCCGAAATATTCGGCGAGGCAGTCGATGCAAAGAAAGCTGTCGGCGGTCCGAAGCACCATCTTCCGGTATATGGCCTTGTCGTCCTGCATAAGCTTTGCGCCGCACTTCATGCAGTGCTCGGAATCGGGCATCAGACCTTCACGAGCTTAACGCGGAACATCTCGCAGCAGTGCGGCCTGAGGTCGGTGCAGTATCTTTCGCGGAAGGTTCCGACGGTCTTGTGGTTCCAGACGTCGTAGAATTCAAGGGCGTATCCCGAGGCATAGGGCAGACCCATGTCCCAGAAATTAAAGCTGAATTCCGCGGGATTTTCGCCGTCGGCAAAGTTTACGAGAAGAATCGCATAGTCGCCGTTTTCGAGCGGCTTGACGAGTCCCTTGCAGCTGTCGTTGCACCAGTGGTCGATTTCAATTGGTCCTCGGCCCTCGACGTCCTGATTGATTGCGATGACGTCCTTATTCGTGAGGATTTCCTTTGTCTCGGGGGTCATGTTTCTTATGTCGCAGCCGATCATCAGCGGCGAATTCATCATCGCCCAGAGCGAGAAGTGCGTCCTGTATTCCTCGGTGGTGCAGCCGAAGCCGCCCTCGGCAATCCAGCTGTTGTCCGAGCGTCCGCTCATTCCGACGACGAGCATGTCGAGGTCGTTCCAGCAGTATACACCCGACTGACTCTGTCTCATGTTGAGCTGTGAGAGAGCGAGGTTCTTGATTGAGTTCCATGTGTCCTGAATGTCGCCGGTCGAGCGGAACATCTGTGCGCCGGTGTTTCTTATCCAGTCGTGGACGCCGTCGTTGCCCCAGTTGCACGCGGAAAAGAGGATATCGCGGCCGCAGTTGCGCAGAGCCATCGACATTCTTCTGTAGAGAATTTCGCCGGGGATGCCCTTCGGCTTGAAGCAGTAGTCGTATTTAAGGAAGTCGACGCCCCAGTCTGCAAAGGTCGCGGCGTCCTGGAATTCGTGCTCGAAGGAGCCGGGGTAGTTGGCACAGGTGTGGGTGCCGGAGCAGGAATAGATGCCGAATTTAAGTCCTTTTGAGTGGACATAGTCGGCGACGGCCCTTATTCCGTTCGGGAATTTTTTGGGGTCGGGGACCAAAAAGCCGTCCTTGTCGCGTTCGCGAAGGCTCCAGCAGTCGTCGATGACGACGTATTCATAGCCGGCGTCGCGAAGGCCGGTCTCTATCATTGCGTCGGCAGCGCCTTTGATGAGGTTTTCGTCGATGTTCCAGCTGAATGTGTTCCACGAGTTCCAGCCCATAGGCGGTGTTCTTCCGAGTTTTTCAGGCATATTTATTACCTCCGTTGTCAATATTATTCCGCGTATCGCGTCCCCCATATTATATCAGCGCGAAGGGCGGTTGTCAACAAGAAGATAGAAATTAGAAATTAGATGATAGAGTTTCAAGGTGTCGCCTTCGGCAACGGTTTTTAAACTGAGAATAGAATAATGTATGCGGAATGGGCGCTGCTTTGGAAGACGGTGGGAGGGGAGGGGGGCGTGGCTGAGGGAGGGGAGGGGTACCGGGCGGGGAGGACACTTGCGCAGGTATATTAAAAGTATGAGCGGCGTCCTACCATGCTTAAAAGGAGTCCGCCTGCGGCGGACGCTCCTCGCGTCACTCGGCCGTGACGCGTGTCGCCTGTTCCCCCACCCCTACCCCTCCCCGGCGGGGAGGGGAGTGCGGCGACAAAATTTTATTGCCGCTGGCGCGGGGTAAACTGGCGCGGCGGCGACGTACCTCTTAAAAGGAATTCGCTTCGCTCATACTATCTAAAGCCACCCCTACCCGACCACTCCCCTCGAGGGGAGTGGTACCGGGCGGGGAGGACACTTGCGCAGGTATATTAAAAGCATGAGCGGCGTCCTACCCTGCTTAAAAGGAGTCCGCCTGCGGCGGACGGCTTATCGCGTCACCTTGGCGGTGACGTGATTACGCCATATCCCCCACCCCTACCCCTCCCCGACGGGGAGGGGGTTGAAAGGGAAACTTTGATATGCATGGGAAAGATTGGAGCGTACCGCACTTTTCTAAAAGGAATTCGCTTCGCTCATGCTATTTTTAGACTCCCACCCCCTACCCCCTCCCACATGGGAGGGGGTTATGTGTTGCCAAACTTTTGATATCCGCCTATCGGCGGGGCAAAATTGAGAGGCAACATAACTTGCTCAAGGCGGGTTTTACAGCTCTGACATCTGACCTCTAACTTCTGTCTTCTAATAGGGCGCAGCCGAGGTCGACCGAAGGTCGACCTGAACGAAAAGAGCATAAAAACTCCGGCGGGAGTTTTTATGCTCTTTTTGTTTGCGCGCTTCGCGCGCCGGCTGCGCCCGCGGCGGGGCGATGCGCCATATTACTTGAACAAATCCGAGAACTTTTTCCTCGACGGGTCGTTGCGGTCGTCGAGGGAGTCGTTGAACGCTTTGAGGAGGTCGGCCTGCTTGCGGGTGAGGTTTTTCGGAACCGTCACCCTGACGGTGGCGTGATGGTCGCCGCGGGTCGAGCGGTATAGGCGGGGGACGCCCTGTCCCCTAAGGTGGAAGGTGTCGCCGTTCTGCGTTCCGGCGGGTATGCGGTACCTGACGTTTCCGTCAATCGTCGGAATCAGAATCTCGTCGCCGAGCGCCGCCTGCATATACGAAATCGGCACCTCGGAATATATGTCGAAGCCTTCGCGCTCAAAGATGTCGTGCGGCTTTACGTTCACCTTGATGATGAGGTCGCCGTTCGGACCGCCGTTTGTGCCGCAGTCGCCCTCGCCGGTGATGCGGAGCGTCTGTCCGTCGTCAATCCCCTGGGGTATGTTGACGTTTTTCGAGAGGACTCTTCTGACGCTCCCGGTGCCTCCGCAGGACTGACACGGCGAAGCAATAATCTTTCCCTTGCCGCCGCAGCGGTCGCACTGCACGACCTGCTGGATAAGCATGTTCATCATGCCGCGCCTCGTCTCCTTGACGCTTCCGGTGCCGTGACACTTCGGGCATGTCTCGGCGGAAGTACCCGCGCGGGCGCCGCTCCCCGAACAGTCGGGGCACCTTTCGGCGCGGTTCACCCTTATGTCGACGCCGGTGCCCTTGCAGGCTTCAAGAAAGGATATCTGGACCGATGTCCTGATGTCCTGACCCTTTCTCGGCGCGTTCGGATTTGTCCGCGTCTGTCCTCCGAAGCCGCCGAAGAAGCCTTCAAAGAGGTCTCCGAGGTCGCCGAAGCCGCTGAAGTCGCCGGTAAAGGTCGTTCCGCCGCCGTATCCGCCCTGCTGACCCGCGCCGTATGACGGGTCGATGCCGGCAAAGCCGAACTGGTCGTATCTTGCGCGCTTGTCTTTATTTGACAGCACGTCATATGCCTCATTGACCTCTTTCATCTTCTCTTCGGCGTCCTTGTCGTCGGGGTGAAGGTCGGGGTGGTATTTTTTTACCATCGCGCGGTAAGCTTTTTTTAGGTCGTCGTCCGAAACGCCCTTCTGGACGCCGAGGACTTCGTAATAATCTCTCTTGTCAGCCATATTCTACTCCAGTTGTGAATCATTCAGTACAGACAGGGTCAGAGACCGACTTTTTAAAGTCCGGTCCCTGCCCCGATGCGCCGATGCCGGCGTTTTATTTATCAGTTGTTGAATCCGGTCTCGACATATCCGTCGTCGCCGGGGTTCGGTCCCTGCTGGCCGCCGTTATACTGACCGCCCTGCTGTGCGCCCTGCGCCGCCTGATAAATCTTTGTCGAAACCTTGCCGAAGGTCTCTTCAAGCTCCTTCTGCCTGCTCTTTATAAGCTCGATGTCGCTTCCCTTAAGTGCTTCCTCGAGGGCGGAAATCTTCGACTCGACCTCGGTCTTGTCGCCGCTCTCGACCTTGTCGCCGAAGTCGGCGAGCGCCTTCTTGCACTGGAAGACGGTCTGGTCCGCCTGGTTGCGGGCGTCGACGTCGTCCCTCTTCTTCTTGTCCTCGGCGGCGAATCTCTCGGCGTCCTTGACGGCCTTGTCGATGTCTTCCTTCGACATGTTCGACGACGAGGTTATGGTGATGTTCTGCTCCTTGCCGGTGCCGAGGTCCTTCGCCGAAACGTGAACGATGCCGTTGGTGTCGATGTCGAAGCTGACCTCAATCTGCGGCACGCCTCTCGGGGCGGGGGCAATTCCGTCGAGCTTGAACATGCCGAGCTGTTTGTTGTCCTTCGCGAATTCACGCTCGCCCTGGAGCACGACGATGTCGACCGCGGGCTGATTGTCGGCGGCGGTGGTGAACACCTGCTTGCGGTTGCAGGGGATAGTGGTGTTTCTCTCGATAATCTTTGTGCAGATTCCGCCGAGGGTCTCGAGTCCGAGGGACAGCGGAGTTACGTCGTTGAGGACGAGGCTCGAATCGATGTCGCGGTTCATGATGCCGCCCTGAATCGCGGCGCCGAGAGCGACACATTCGTCGGGGTTGATGCCCTTGAACGGCTCTTTTCCGGTAATCTTTCTTACCGCGTCGACGACGGCGGGAATTCTCGACGAGCCGCCTACCATGAGGACCTTATTTATCTGCGACGCGGTGAGGCCCGAGTCGGAGAGCGCCTGATGAACCGGTCCGGTCGTCATCTCGACGAGGTCGGCGGTGATTTCGTTGAACTTCGCCTGAGTGAGTGTATAGTCGAGGTGCTTTGCGCCGGTGGCGTCGGCGGTGATGAACGGGAGGTTGATGTTCGACGACGGGACGCTCGAAAGCTCAATCTTAGCCTTTTCGGCGGCTTCCTTGAGCCTTTGCATCGCCATCTTGTCGGTCGAGAGGTCGATTCCGTCGGTCTTCTTGAATTCCGAGACAAGGAGGTCGATGATTCTCTGGTCGAAGTCGTCGCCGCCGAGGTGGTTGTTGCCGGCGGTCGCAAGGACTTCGGTGACGCTGTCGCCCATCTCGATAATCGAGACGTCGAAGGTTCCGCCGCCGAGGTCATATACCATGACCTTCTGGTCCTCTTCCTTATCGATGCCGTATGAAAGCGCCGCGGCGGTAGGCTCGTTTATGATTCTTCTGACGTTAAGACCCGCAATCTGTCCGGCGTCCTTTGTCGCCTGACGCTGTGAGTCGGTGAAGTATGCCGGAACGGTGATGACCGCCTCGGTGACCTTTTCGCCGAGATAGGCTTCGGCGTCGGTCTTGAGCTTTTGGAGAATCATCGCGGAAATTTCCTGCGGCGTATATGACTTGCCGCCCATCTGTGCCTTATAGTCCGAGCCCATATGGCGCTTGATGGAAATGACGGTGTTGTCGTAGTTTACGACAGCCTGACGCTTTGCGACCTGACCGACAAGTCTGTCGCCGTTCTTCGAGACGCCGACGACCGACGGGGTCGTTCTTGCGCCTTCGCTGTTGGGGATTACGACTGCTTCGCCGCCCTCCATGACGGCTACGCATGAGTTGGTAGTACCGAGGTCGATACCGATAATCTTAGACATAGTTTTTATCTCCTTTTATTGTCATTGTTGATATTGGTGTTATATTCAGCGCCGAAGCGCGAATGTACTTGTTTTGCCGCTATTTCACCACCGAGACCATCGCGTGCCGGATAATACGGTCGCCGATTCGGTAGCCCTTCTGATAGACCTGTGCGACGGTGTTTTCTTCGAGCTCGTCGCTCTCAACCTGACTCACGGCGTTTTCCAGCGACGGGTCGAACGGCTCTCCCTCGCGGGATATCTCCTCGACACTGAGCTTTTTAAACGCATTCTTAAGCTGGTCGTAAATCATCATCACTCCGGCCTTGTATTTCTCGTCGGTCGATTCGGCCGACGCCGCGCGCTCGAAGTTATCCGCGAGCGGGATAAACGCCTCGACCGCGTCCGCGATTGCCGCGGGATATATCTCCTGCCGCTCCTTTGCGCTTCGCTTCCTGAAGTTGTCGAACTCGGCCATAAGCCGGAGATATTTGTCCTTAAGTCCTGCAATCTCTTCTTTGAGTTTTTCTTCTTCGGATTTTTCGGGAGCCGCTTCTTCGGCGGCCGCGCTCTCTTCCGCCGGATTTTCCTCGGCGGCGGGTTCATTCTTTTCTTCTTCGCGGAGCTCTTCCTCCGCCTTGGCGGTTTTCTCTTCTTCTGTCATACCGTGTCCTTCCCTTCCTCTTCTTCGTTTGTTATCGTCTCATCTTCGCCGTCCGAGACGGTCAGCATTTCGCTGATTTTTTCGGCGAAGTATTCGACATATGGGATTACCTTTTTATAGTCTATCCGCATCGGCCCAATCAGACCGAGGTGACCGGCGACCTTTCCGTTCTTCAAAAAATTCGAGCTTATCATGCTTGAATTCCCGATGATAAAGTTTTCGTCCTCGTCGGAGAACAGGACGTGAATCCCGCTGAAGCTGTCGTCGACGAATTTTCTGAGGTCGTTGCGGTGGTCGATGAAGGAAACAATTTCGCTTTGGTCGAATTCGCGGCACTGCAGGAGATTTCCGACGCCGCTGACGTTTACGTCGCGCTGTGCGAACTCCCTCGTCATGTCAAACACGCCGCGGACAAGGGGCGAAAGCGTCAGAAGATATGTCCCCATCGCGGTTTCGAGCTTTTCGAGCATTTCGTCGCTCAGGGAATCTATCGGGACGCCCTCGAGATTTTCGCGGAGGAAATTCGAGAAGTAGTCGAGGTGCTCCTGTGTCAAGTCGATTTCGACGCGGCAGGTGCGGTTCTTGATTTTGCCGTTCGAGGCAATCATCAGAAGGACATAGAGCCTTTTTCCGGTCGGGATTACCTCGACCTTCGAGATTACCGAGAACTTCGGGTTTTCGCTCGACACAAAGGTCGCATAGCGGGTAAGCTCGGCGAGCGCGTCCTGCGCCGATTTAACGATTCCCTCTTCGGTGTACTCGTTTTCGGGGAGCATGCTGTCCAAAAGCTCCTTTTCCTCGACGGTGAGAGGGTCGGTCTTTAAAAGCCGGTCGACATAGAGCCGGTAGCCGTTATATGTCGGGATTCGGCCGGCCGAAGTGTGCGGCTGTTCGAGATATCCCTGTTTTTCAAGCTCGGCCATCTCGTTGCGGATGGTGGCGCTCGACGTCCCGACATATTTCATTATTGCCTTTGAGCCGACGGGCTCGCCGGTCGTGATGTATTCGTCGACAACTGCGGCGAGAATCCGCATCTTTCTGTCGTCCATCAATTCCACCTCCGGCAGCGCCGGCTTCGGGCCGCGGCTGGCAGCCTGATTGCCGGTCTGTTAGCACTCTTCAATTTCGAGTGCTAATTATAGTATACCCCGATTTTTTCAGATGTCAAGAGTTTTTCAAAAAATTTTTAAAAATATTTTTTGCCGGCATGTTCCGACAGAATTTTCGGGACAGGCGGTGTAGAATCGGACAGGCGAAAGGAGGACGAAGATGGCTGTATATATTGCTGACGGCGGCGAGGGGACTATCGTCGCAAAGATTACCGGAGAAATCGACCACCACAGCGCAAGGTGGCTGAGAATGGACATCGACACCGCCATACAGGACAAGAGTCCGAAAAAGCTTATACTCGACTTTTCGGGAGTGACGTTTATGGACAGCTCGGGCGTCGGACTGGTGATGGGGCGGTACAGGAACATGAAGGAGCGGGGCGGAAAGGTCTCGCTCGCGAATATGCCGGAATACATTGAAAAGGTGATGGACCTTGCCGGCATGGACAGGCTGTTGAACGGCAGGTGAGAATATGAAAAGACCACAGAACGAAATGAAGCTTTGTTTTCCGAGTCTTTCGGAAAACGAAAGACTCGCGAGGGTCGCGGTCGGGGGATTTCTGGCACAGAAGAACCCGAGGGTCGACGAGCTTAGCGAAATAAAGACCGCTGTCAGCGAAGCGGTCACAAACTGCATTGTGCACGCATACCGCGACACAATCGGAACGGTCGAGCTTACGGCGAAGCTTTCGGGCGACGAGGTGTACATAAAAATAAAGGACCGAGGGTGCGGAATCGAGGACGTCGAAAAGGCGATGGAGCCGCTATATACGACTCTTCCCGACGAGGAGCGCTCGGGTCTCGGGTTTTCGGTGATGGAAAGCTTTACCGACAGGGTCACCGTTAAAAGCAAGCCGGGCTTCGGGACGGCCGTCGTCCTTATAAAGAAGCTGCGCTCGAAGATTTGAGGAAATATGTTTAAAGCAAACGAAGCCTATGCCGACGCCGCCGAGGCGACCGTCGAGGGCAATCTCGGACTTGTGCGGCTCTGTGCCGGACGGTTCAGGGGCCGCGGAATCGAATATGAAGAGCTTTACAGCGCCGGCTGCATGGGACTTGTAAAGGCGGTGAGGGCGTTCGACCGCAGCCGCGGCGTAAGGTTTTCGACATATGCCGTCCCGGTGATTTTGGGCGAGATAAGGCGGCTTTTCCGCGACGGCGGGACGGTAAAGGTGTCCCGAAGCCTTAAGGAGCGTGCGATGAAGGTGTCGAAGACGGCGCAGTCGCTCGGAAACGCCCTCGGGCGCGAGCCGACGGTCAGGGAGATTGCCGACGCGGCGGGACTTGAACCCGAAGAGGTCGCCGAGGCGATATGCGTCATGCAGCCGTCGGTCAGCCTGACGCATGACACCGACGACGGCGAGCGTACCGAGGACATACCGGTCGAGGCCCCGGACATTAAGATTACCGACTCGATAGCGCTGTCGCAGGCGCTTTCCGAGCTCGACGGCCGCGACCGCGCGCTGATATATCTGCGCTATTTCGGCGGACTGACCCAGCAGCAGACCGCCTCCCGCCTCGGCATGACGCAGGTTCAGGTCTCGCGCAGGGAGAAAAAGGTGCTGATGTTTTTAAGGGGGAAGCTGGAGTGACGCGCGTCAGAGGACAGAGGTGAGATTGTCGGAAGGCAGAAGAGGACGGGAATTTGACAGCAGAATAAAAAACGCGCCTGCCGGGAGGTAGGCGGTTTATATTGACATTTTTCGAGCGATGTGGTATAATCAAAATCGCAGAGAGTCGGGGCGGCTCACCCTCCGAAAGGGGGGAAATTCTATGGAAAATGAGCAGATGATATTAGCTATCTTTCTCGCTTACATTATTCTTGATATTATCAAGACCATTCTTGAAATAATTAAGACCATAAAGAAATAACCGCCCGCTCCGCTAAAAGTGGCGATTATTTCTTATAATCTACATATTTAGGTGAGCCGTGCGGCTCTCTGTGTTTTATTATAACACATGTCATACTCTTTGTCAAGTACAAATAAAAAAGTAACCGCCAGACTTTGACACAGTGGCGGTTACTTTCTTTTAAGTACTTAAAGCTGGTTGAGCCGTTCGGCTCTCTGTACTATTATTATATCATGTCTTACCCCGTTTGTCAAGCAGCAGGCGGGGAATTTAGTGTGGCCTAAAAGGCCACACCAGAAGACAGAAGTTAGAAGTCAGAGGTCAGAATTTAAAGGTGTCGCCTTTCGGCGACATTTTTAAATTGTGAATAATGTGTGCGGAATGGCACTCCAGTGGGGTATTGCATCTTAAAATTTAAAGCACTTTCGCACTGCCTCGATTGTGCCGAGGACGAGGACGGGGCAGTCGCTGCTCATTACGGCGTCGGGGGTAATCATCGTCAGGACGCCGTTTTTTCTCAGGGCGATGATGTTGACGTTGTACTTGCGGCGGATATCGAGCTGTATAACCGTCTTTCCGCACCAGTCGCCGGGGACGCTCATCTCATAGATGTCGATGTCGCCCTTGAGCTCGATATAGTCCTTGATGTGGTCGGAGGTGCAGCGAATCGCCGTCCACGAAGCAAGCTGTTTTTCGGGGTAGACGACCTCGTCGGCGCCGTTGTTGAGGAGGAATTTCTCCTGCATTCCGCGCGACGCCCTCGCGATGACCCGCTTTGCGCCGAGCTCGTGGAGCAGATAGGTCGTTTCGAGCGAATTCTGGAAGTTGTCGCCGATGGTGACGATACAGGCGTCGAAGTCCCTTATCCCGAGGGATTCGAGGAACTGCTTGTTGGTGCTGTCGCCGATTATCGGCTTCGTGACCTTCGGCGCAATCTCGCTGATTCGCTCTTCGCTCATGTCGACCGCCATCACCTCGTGCCCGAGCTCGTACAGCTTCTCGGCGATGTGGCGCCCGAATCTTCCGACGCCGATTATTAAGATTGATTTCTTTTCTTTCATATGGATTTCCTTTCCGTCAACCGACTGTTAATTCTTCGGGGGGCAGCTTCGACTGCGTCTGCTTCGGCGACAGCGCCGCGAAAATCAGCGTGAGTCCGCCGACACGGCCGAAGTACATCAGCAGAATAAGTATCATTCTCGAAATGTGACCGAGGGTCGGGGTTATTCCGAGGGTCAGACCGACTGTGCCTATTGCGGAGGCGGTCTCGAAGAGACAGACGCGGAGCGGAAGTCCCTCGAGACGGCTTATGATACAGCCGCCCGCCGCGAAAAGTCCGACGTACATCGTCATAATGCTTGCCGCTTGGCGCACGGTCTCTTCGGCAATGCTTCGCCCGAAGAAATTGGTGTGCTCGCGGTTTCTGAAGACCGAGACCGCGGTCGAGACGCCGACGGCAAGGGTCGTTGTCTTAAGTCCGCCGGCGGTGGAGCCGGGGGAGCCGCCGACGAGCATGAGCCCAATCATCAGCATAAGTCCCGCCTCGCTCATAAGGTTGAGGTCGACGGTGTTAAAGCCGGCGGTCCTCGCCGTGACCGACTGGAACAGCGAAGCGAGGATTCGTCCGCCTATCGGAAGATTATTGAATTCGAGGAAGAAATAGAGGAGCGCGGGGAGAAGAATAAGTATGCCCGAGGTCACGAGAATGACCTTCGACTGCATTCGGTAGCGCTTTATCCGCCACTTGTTCCGGCCGATGTCCTGCCAAGTGAGGAAGCCGATGCCTCCGATTATAATCAGCGACATCACGGCGATGTTTATGACCGGACTTCGCGCAAAGCCGGTCAGCGACGAATAGGGCGAGTTTATGCCCATGAGGTCGAAGCCGGCGTTGCAGAACGCCGAGACCGAGTGAAAGACGGCGTACCAAATCCCGCGTCCCCAGCCGAATTCGCGGATAAATACCGGCGCCATTATAACCGCGCCGCCGAGCTCGAAGACAGCGGTCATTTTTAAGATGAAGCCGGTCAGGCTTACGACGCCGCCGACCTGATGGGCCGAGATTGCGTCCTGCATGGTCGAGCGCTGTTTAAGACCTATCTTTTTGCCCGAGAGGACGGTCACGGCAATCGAGACGGTGACGATTCCCATTCCGCCGATTTGAATCATGAGGAGGATTACCGCCTGTCCGAAGGTCGACCAATAGGTGGCGGTGTCGTGGACGATGAGCCCGGTCACGCAGACCGCCGACGTCGCGGTAAAAAGGGCGTCGGGGAACGGCGCGGGTTCGCCGCTTCGGGTCGCGAAGGGCAGACAGAGCAAAAGGCTTCCGAGCAGTATCGCCGCCGCAAAGCCGAGGATTATTATCTGTGAGTTTGTAAGCCTGAATTTCTGTTTCATGACATACTCCGCAAAAGGTTTTTCTATATTTTACCCCTTTTGCGGGACAAAGTCAAGCCGGAAGACAGATGTGCTGTGGCCTAAAAGGCCACAGCAAGAAGATAGAAGTTAGGAATTAGATGTTAGAGTTTCAAGATGTCGCCTTCGGCGACGGTTTTAAATTTGGGATAATGCGGGCGGAATGGACAATTCCGGTAGATGGTGGAGGATAGAGGGCGGGTACTTTGGCGGAGCGCAGCCCCCTTCCCGCCGGGGAGGGGGTGGGGTAGGAGTCTAAAGATAGCATGAGCGAAGCGAATTCCTTATTCCTGCAGTGTGGTGATGCACGCCATAGGAGCATACGCTTGTTTTATCCGTGAACGCGAGCAATCAATCGTTCTCGATTGCGAAGCGTGAACAGCTATAAAACAAGCTTATGCAGCGCAGTCCGGCGCGCTTCGTGCGCTAACGAAATGAAGCCGAAAAACCCCGCGGGGTTTTTCCTGCTCTTTCGTTCCGACCGCCTGACGGCGGTCACGGACTGCGCCCTCATAGGAGCTGAAGCCGAAGCGATGCGTTCCCCCTCCCATGTGGGAGGGGGAAGGGGGTGGGAGTCTAAAAATAGTATGAGCGAAGCGAATTCCTTTTTATCGGAAATCCGGCGATGCTCTCACTTTTTAAATGTGCGCAGATGTCCTTGCTGTGGCAGCTGCTGAAAATAACATTCGCTCCGCGAATTCCTTATTTCCGCCAACACTCCTCCGCACCCTATCAGATATCAGAAGTCAGACCTCAGCCCTCTACCCTCCAACCTCCATCATCTATCTTCTGCCTTCTGACATCTAACTACAACCGTCAGCCTATCTCCGTCCATCGAGGCGCTGATGCTCCCGCCCATCTGCTCGACGAGGGCCTTTGATATCGCGAGGCCGAGGCCGGTCGAGTTGCGGGCGGCCTCGACGGAAAAGAAGCGGTCGAAGAGCCGCCCGACGTCGACGCCGCCGAGGTTACTCGCGGTGTTCGAGAAGAACGCCGCGCCGCTTTCGTCCATCGTCACGAAGAGGTCGCCATCCGAGTATTTAAGCGCGTTTGCGAGAATGTTCCCGTAGACCCGCGACAGCGCCTCGCGGTCGGCGGTGCGGATAATTTTCTCCTCCGGAATCTCAATTATCGGCACAATTCCCCGCTCGGTGAGCGCGCCGTAAAGCCCCGCGATGCTCTCCTCGAGAACCGAGCGGATATCGACCGGCTCGGGCGAAAGTCCATCCGCCGACGATATCACCACCGAATAGCGGAAAAGCTCCTCGGTCAGCCGCTTCATCGCCTCGGCGCGGTTCTCGATGTGCAAAAGATACCGCCTGACGCTTTCGCTCGTCTCCTCGCGGCTTAAAAGCTCGAGATACCCCATAATCGCGGTCAGCGGCGTTCTTAGGTCGTGAGATATGTTCGTGACCGCCTCCTTAAGTTCCCTGTCGCCGTTTTCAAAGGTCCGGCGAAGTCTTCTGAGCTCCCGAAGCCGGCGGTTCAGCTCCGCCGCGAGCGCGTTGACGGTTCTGTCGGATTGAGGCACGGTTATAACCGCGTTCGTGTCGTCCGAAAGAATCTCCCCGAGGCTTTTAATGACCTCTTTTGTGCCGCTTTTAAGTATAAAATACCTCACGGCAAAGTACACCGCCGCGATAAAGCACACCGCCGCCGCTGCCCACGCCATATCATCACCCCCGCGCCGATATTTTTGAATGACCGCGCTACTTAAGGTCCTTCCGCTTAAAGCCGAAGACCCCGACGGCGGTCGACGCCGCGATTATTGCCGCCGAAGCGCACCATGAATAGAGCGGCTGGTCGAGCTGTTCGTCGTCCGAAAAGACGGTGTTTGCTAAAAGGATTGCCTGCCCCGACGGCAGGGCGTTGAGCACCCGCTTATAGACCGCACGCTTCGGCTCGGCGACGTAATCCGGGTTCGGCTTGGGCGAGACCGGCTCCATCACCGTCTCGCCGTCGTCGTTCAAGAAAATATTGACCCCGCTCGAAACGATTTCCGGCTCCAAGAGCTTGTTGTAAAAATAGCTCCCCGCAACGATGACTATAAGCACAAGGAATATCTCGAAGACCGCCACCGCCGCCTTGTTTGTGACCGCGTGGCTTATGACGCAGAGGAAGGACGCGAGCGCCGCGCAGAAGAGAAGGCTTTTTATCACCGAAAAAATCCACCCCAAGATTCCGAAGCGCCATATCCCGACGACGGGCAGAGCCGACAGTCCCCCGATGTGCCATGCGGCGCAGAACACCGCCGACACCGTTACCGCGGCAATAAGGTCGGCAAGGTAGATTTTCCGGCGGCGGTTCCCGACGACGATTTTGTTCCGCATCGTCCCGTCCGAAAACTCGGTGCCGAGATAGAGCGAGATGAACACCGGCAGTATCAAAAGCACGACCGGGCCGTGGTCGAAGCAGAACATTTCGGCACAGGCGCTGCCCGGCTCCTCATGTGTGCCGGTGTATTTAAGGGCGCTGTCATAGGTTAAAACCGCGGAATATATGAATATTGCCGCTGTCAGGAGCCAGAAGAGCCTGCTCCTGAAAAGCCGGCAGAAATTTGCCCGAATGATGTTTGACATATATAAACACTCCTTTTATCTGATGTTCTTTCTTGAAAATAAAAGCAGTCCCAAAAGGGTGATTGCCGCCGCAAGGCATATTGCCGCAATAACGTGGACGGGCAGGAGATTGCTTTTCGGACTGATGACCTCTAATTCCGCCGCGCTCGGAATAACCGTCCCGAGAATTCCGTAGACCCTTTTCACGGCGGGGTATAACCCGGCATATTCGGGGCGCGAAAGCCTTGAAAGCTCGGCGTATACATGAACGCCGGCGGCTGTAATGACCGCGAAGGCGGAAATTCCCGCGACGAGCGAAGCCGCCTTGTCGGCGGCGAGGACGGTTATGAACACCGAGAGCGTCGACCAGAAGAGGGTCAGTGCAATCGCCTCCGCAAGCTTTATGAGCGGGCGGGTCAGCGCCGAGAACACGAGCGGACCGACCGTCCCGAAATATCCGACAATAACCGCCGCAAGAAGCTGTGCGCACCAGAACGACATTCCCGCGGTAAACGTCAGTATCAGATAGGAAAGATAGATTTCGGCGCGCCCGCAGCCGACCGCAAGCTTGTTCCTAATCGTCCCGAAGGCGTAGTCCGAGCCGGCAAAGAACGGGCAGAACACCGCGAGCGCGAGTCCGATATACATCACCGGCAGGAACATATACTCGCTCGCCTGCGGGACGAAGTCCTCGGCGCCGAGGCGCGACAAATTGACCCCCGCGAGGCAGTAAAATACACACCCGAGCGCGAAGAAAAGGGCGTTTGTCGCCGCGAACGCGCGGGAGCGGAGCAGGCGGCAGAGGTCGGAGCGCAAAAGCCTTGTCATTGCTGCCTCCCGACGAGTCCGATAAAGTAGCTTTCAAGGCTCTCGTCCTTTTCCGTGACCGACAAAAGCTCGCACCCCTCGGCCGAAAGCGCCGCCGTCAGCGAAGTGATATTCGGGCGGGCATAGATATCCGCCTCGGCGTCCGAGACGACGCTGTATTCGAGGTTGAGCGAGTCGAGAACCCTTGCCGCCGCCCTTATGTCGCTGACCTCGATTCGGCAGCACTTTCTGCACGCGGCGTCGAGCTCTTCAGCCGAAATCTCCTTTATCATTCTTCCGCCGTCGATAAAGCCGTAGTGGGTCGCGAGGCGGGAAAGCTCGTCCAAAATGTGACTCGAAATCAGGACGGTTATGTTCCGCTCGCGGTTCAGCCTTAAAATAAGCTCGCGGATTTCGACGATGCCCTGCGGGTCGAGTCCGTTGACCGGCTCGTCGAGCACCAGAAAGTCGGGACTTCCGCAGAGCGCCACGGCAATCCCGAGGCGCTGTTTCATTCCGAGGGAAAAGTTCTTTGCCTTTTTCTTCCCCGCCGATTCAAGTCCGACAAGACCGAGAAGCTCGTCAATCCCCTCGAAGGACGGCATGCCGAGAATACGGTACTGCTGTTTAAGGTTGTCCTCGGCGCTCATGTCGAGATATACCGACGGGGTCTCGACGACCGCGCCCATTCTCCGCCGGGCACGGACGATTTTCTTGCTCCTGCTGTCGGCGCCGTAGAGCGAGTATTCGCCGAGCGACGGCGACTGCAGTCCGCAGATTATGCGAATCAGGGTTGTCTTTCCCGCGCCGTTTTTCCCGACGAGTCCGTATATCGAGCCTTTCGGGACCTTCATCGTCAGACCGGAGAGCGCGCGGAATTTTCCGTAGTTCTTATAGATTGAATTTGCCGTCAGAACATATTCCATAATCATACCTCCAATGACAGTTTTTCTGACATTACGGATAATATCACCGCGGGGTTAAGAAAGCGGTAAAGGCGGGGGTTAAGATTCGGTAAAAATGTCAGACGTCCTTTTTTCTCATTCTGAAGCCGATTCCCCAGACCGCCTCGATGCAGTCGCGGGAGGTCGGCTCGCGGAGCTTGCGGCGAAGGTTCGAGATGTGGATTTTAAGCGAGCTGTCGGTGCAGTCGGGGGTGTCGGCGGAGATGCGGTCCAGAAGCTGCGATTTTGTATATACCTGTGACGGCTTTTGCATCAAAAGCTTAAGGATTGCGTACTCAGTGCGGGTGAGCTTTACTTCCGCGCCTGCGGCGGTGACGGTGCGGCGGGCGGTGTCGAGCCTTAAGTCGTCAAAGACGAGGACTCCGCCCTCGCGGAAGCGCTCCCCGCGGAGTCTTACGGCAATCCGCGCAAGGAGCTCGGACAGCTCGAACGGCTTTGTGACATAGTCCTCGGCGCCGCCGAGAAGAAGCGAGACCTTTGAGCTCGGGTCGGCCTTTGCCGAAAGCACGATTACGGGGATATCCGCGAGCTTCGGAAGGACCTCTTCGCCCGAAAGTCCGGGGAGCATAAGGTCGAGAAGGACGAGGTCGGGACGGCTTCCGCTTTCGACCGCGAGGACGGCCTCGGTGCCGGAATATGCCCGCGCGACCGAATAACCCTCGCGGCTCAGCGCCTCCGAGAGCATGTCTCCGATGTGTACGTCGTCGTCGACGATTAAAACAGTTTTGCGGGGCATTGGAATCACCTTTGATGTTGAAGATTTTTTGTGGACGGGAGCTGTCAGAAGACAGAAGTGAGAGGGCAGATGACAGAGGATAGAAGATGGAGGATAGAGGATAGAAGAGCGGGGGTCTGCGTTGCTCCTTATGCTTCTGACATCTGACTCTCTGATTTCTGTTCTCTGATATTATACTCCCGCATCGCCGTTCATGCAAGAAAAATCCCCCGAAAAAGAGCTTTCGGGGGAAATCTTTACCCAAACTTTACTTTTAGCCGATGACGACCCTTGTACGGTATGAGGCTTCGGGGGTCGTGACCTCGGAGTAGTTGTACACAAGGTTGAGGACATAGTCCCCGGCGTCGAGTCCGACGGTCATTCCGATTTTGCAGATTCCGCCGTAGTTGCTCTCGAAGGCCGTTTTGCCGTCGCTGCTGTTAATCTGTACGAGCACAAAGGCATTGGTGTCCTCGGGGCGGCTGTCGATTTCGAGGCGGTAGTCGCCCGAGCTTTCGACGGTGAACTCATACTGTGAGCCGAACGTGATGTCTCCGCTCCATTCTCCCGAGTTGGTGACGTCCAAAACGTGCTCCCCGAGGGAGAAGCCGCTTCCGTCGAAGATTCCGTTGACCGCGTTCTGAATGTCTGGGTTGAGGACAACCGACATCACAAAGAGCGCTATCCAGACGACGATTATTATCACAAGCGCGCGCTTGAACGACGACTTGTCCTTCTTTACCGTCTCCTCGGGGACAGACTCGGGGACGATTCCCTTTTCGGTGAGCATCTGTTCCGCCTTGCTCTTTCTTAAGAGGATAAGCGCGACAATCAGATAGGGGAGGGAGTTGGTGATTGCGGTAATCGGGGTATAGGCTCCGACGGTGTCGGCGATAGAGCCGCCGTACAGTCCGGGGATAATCAGTCCGCAGAAGTCGAGAAAACCGTGAATAAAAATCGTCACCCAGATATTCCGGCAGCGGTAATAAATCGCGGTAAAAACGATTCCCGAGACGAGCGCCGCGGTAATCTGTACGCAAACGCCGCCGAACGCCGAGCTGTCGCCGGAGGAGATGAAGTTGACGGCGTGCATAAGTCCGAAGACGAGTCCGGAATAGATTGCGGCGGTGCGGATTCCGTATACCGACGTCGCGTGCTTATCCCAGAAGAGGTTCGAGATAATCCCCCTGAAAAACGTCTCCTCGGTGAGACCGATTAAAAACGTCATTATGACGAATACGGCAATCTTCCAGACCGGCTCAAGCGGCGTTCCGAGCTCATATCCGAGCGACACCGGGTCGGTGATGAACATAACTACCGACACAACCGCCGAAAATACCGACGTGACAATAATATACATTCCGCAGACGATTCCCCGCCCGAAGTGCTCGGTCTGTCCCCAGATAAAGCCGTATCCGAAAATCAGCGCGAGGGAGATTCCGACGAGTGCCATAACGCTTTCGGCTACAAGCTGTTGAAGAAAGCTTCCGTTTTCAATAAAGAACGACGGCGCGAATATCAGAAGATATGAGCCTCCGAAGAGCGCGGCCGAGAACAGAAGCAGGACTACCAGCGACCATGCCAGCGGGTGCCTTGTGGTGATTTTTCGCATTTGTCATCTTCCTTTCAGTGAAGAATTTGCGTCAGAGCGACGCTATAGACTGCTCGATTTTCGCGAGCTTTTCCTGTGCAAGCTTAAGCTTCGATTTTTCGTTTTCGACGACCGCCGCCGGCGCCTTCGAGACGAATCCCGGGTTCGAGAGCTTTGCGTTTACTGCGGCAATGTCCTTTTCGGCGGACGCCTTTTCCTTTGCGAGCCGTGCAAGCTCCTTTTCGCGGTCGATGATTTCGGCGAGCGGGATAAATAGCCTTGCCGAGCCGGTGACGACGGTGATACAGTCGGTGCGCTCGCATTTTTCGGATATCTCGACCGACGACGCCGAAGCAAGCCTCTCGAAGAACATCACTCCCTTGCGGTAGACGTCTCCCTCGGAGGTCTCGATGAACAGCTCGGCCTTTTTCGACGGCGGGACGTTCATTTCGGCGCGGCGGTTTCTTATCGCCTTGATTGCCTCGATTATCTTCTCAAAGTCGGCCTCGTCGTCGGGATAGCAGAGCGACGCGTCAAAGGTCGGGAAGCTTTCGAGCATAAGCGGCTTGCCGGTTCCGTCGAGAGCCTGCCAGATTTCCTCGGTGATAAAGGGCATGAACGGGTGCAGAAGCTTCAGTATCCGCGCCATCGCCCAGACGAGGACCTTTTGCGCCGACTCGGCGGTATCGCCTCCGGCGTTGATTCTCGGCTTCGTCAGCTCGATGTACCAGTCGCAGTAGACGTCCCAGATAAAGTCATAGACCTTCTGCGCCGCGATGCCGAGCTCGAATTTTTCGAGGTTGTCGTTGACCTCTTTGGCGAGGGTGTTGAGCTTTGAAATGAGCCATTTATCCTCGAGCGCAAGTCCCTCGGGGAGCTTTTCGGGGACGCCGAAGCCGCCGGGAAGATTCATCATGATAAAGCGGGCGGCGTTCCAAAGCTTGTTGGCGAAGTTGCGGCTCGCCTTGACCTTTTCCTCCGAATATCTCATGTCGTTTCCGGGCGAGTTCCCCGAAGCGACCATGAACCGAAGCGCATCGGCGCCGTATTGGTCGATTACGACGAGCGGGTCGATGCCGTTTCCGAGCGACTTCGACATCTTAAGGCCGTTCGGGTCGCGCATAAGTCCGTGGAGCAAAACCGTCTCGAACGGGCGCTCTTTCATGAATTCGAGTCCGGCGACAATCATTCTCGACACCCAGAAGGTGATGATGTCCCAGCCGGTGACGAGCGTCGACGTCGGATAGAAGTATTCGAGCTCGGGGGTCTTATCCGGCCAGCCGAGGGTCGAGAACGGCCAGAGCGCCGACGAGAACCATGTGTCAAGGGTATCGGGGTCCTGCCTCATCGGCTTGCCGCACTTCGGACAGACGGCGGAATCCTCTTTTGTGACGGTCATTTCGCCGCAGTCGTCGCAGTAGAACGCGGGAATTCTGTGTCCCCACCAGAGCTGGCGCGAGATGCACCAGTCGCGGATATCCTCCATCCAGTTGAGGTAGTTTTTCTCGAATCTCTCGGGGACGAATTTTATGTCGCCGCTTTTGACGGCCTCGATTGCGGGCTTCGCGAGGTCCGCCATCTTTACGAACCATTGGAGCGATACCCTCGGCTCGATTGTCGTTCCGCAGCGGTAGCAGGTGCCGACGTTGTGCGAATAGTCCTCGATTTCGACGAGATATCCGCCGGCCTCGAGGTCCTCGACTATCGCCTTTCTCGCCTCGAATCGGTCCATTCCGGCGTATTTCGGATAGTCCCCGGTGATTTTCGCGTCGTCGGTCATGACGTTGATGACCTCAAGACCGTGCCTCAGACCGACCTCGAAGTCGTTCGGGTCGTGCGCCGGGGTGATTTTTACGACGCCGGTTCCGAATTCCATGTCGACATAGCTGTCGGCGACGACGGGGATTTCCCGCCCGACGAGCGGGAGGGTGACCGTCTTCCCGACGTAGTCTTTATATCTCTCGTCCTTCGGATTGACCGCGACGGCGGTATCGCCCAGAAGCGTTTCGGGACGGGTCGTCGCGAGCTCGAGCCAGCCGGAGCCGTCGGTCAGCGGGTAGCGGAGGTGCCAGAAGTGCCCCGCCTGTTCCTCATAGTTTACCTCGGCGTTCGAGATTGACGTCAGGCAGTGCGGGCACCAGTTTATAATCCTCTCTCCGCGGTAGATGAGCCCTTTTTCGTAATATCTCACAAAGACCTCTTTTACCGCCTTTGAGCAGCCTTCGTCCATAGTGAACCGCTCGCGCTCCCAGTCGCAGGAGGAACCGAGCTTTTTAAGCTGACTGATGATTGTCGAGCCGTATTTTTCTCTCCACGCCCAAGCGCGTTCAAGAAAGCCGTCCCGCCCGACGTCGTCCTTGGTGAGACCTTCCTTTTTCATCTCGGAGACGATTTTCGCCTCGGTCGCAATCGACGCGTGGTCGGTGCCGGGGAGCCAGAGGGTTTCGTACCCCGACATTCTCTTATAGCGGATAAGGATATCCTGAAGAGTATTGTCGAGGGCATGCCCCATATGAAGCTGACCGGTGATGTTCGGCGGGGGAATGACGATGGTATAGGGCTTTTTGTCGGGGTTGACCTCGGCGTGGAAGCAGTTGTTGTCGGTCCAATACTTATAGATTCTGTCCTCCACCTGTTTGGGTTCATAGAGCTTTTCGAGTTCCTTTTTCATTGACGTACCTCTTTCTGACGTATTTTCGGGGCGATAAAAAAGACGCCCCAAAGCATTGGCTTTGAGACGAGATGATTCCCGCGGTACCACTCAAATTAGAAGACGGAAGACCGGCTTCTCACTTTATGCGCTTTAACGCGCGCAGGACGGGAGCGTTCTACTCTCGAAGATTTCCTCGCTCCGGCTATTGGGCTACAGCCGTCCATGCGCTCCGGCGGTTCACACCAACTCCGCCTCTCTTTGGGACGCGCGTCCTTTCCGGCCCTCCCCGTCAACGCTTTTAAAGAATGATAGCACAGTTTTCGGGAAAAGTCAAGATGGAAGATGGAAGATAGATGATTGGAGGATAGAAGTGCAGGGAAGGGGGGTATGGCGTGATTGTGTCACCGCTAAGGTGATGTGATTAGCCGTCAGCTGTAGGCGGACTCCTTTTAAGCGATGTGCGCCGCCTTTGTAAATTTCCCCCGCCGATAGGCGGATATCTAAAGTTTTAGCAACATGAACCCCCTCCCATGTGGGAGGGGGAAGGGGGTGGGAGTCTATAAATAGCATGAGCGAAGCGAATACCTTTTACAAGCCGATGACGCGCAGTGCCTTTAATTCCACTCAGCGGACTTCTTATTAGTAACGTGCGGCACCGCCCAAATTTTCCCCCGCCGTCAGGCGGATATCAAAAGTTTTAGAACATGAACCCCCTCCCATGTGGGAGGGGGACAGGGGATAGGAGTCTAAAAATAGCATGAGCGCAGCGAATACCTTATAAAAGGTCGGACACCGTTGCGATTTTCCAATAGCGCTCGCAGGTTTCCTCCTACCCCCTCCCCTCGAGGGGAGGGTCGGGGAGGGGTGGCTAAGATAGTATGAGCGCAGCGAATTCCTTTTAAGAGGTGCGTCGCCGCATTCATGTTTTATAAACGTTGCAAGTTCCCTTTCATCTCCCTCCCCTCGAGGGGAGGGTTGGGAGGGGTGATTTTAGATAGCATGAGCGTCAGCGAATTCCTTATAAAAAGGTCGGACGTCGCTGCAATTTTCCATAACGCTCACAATCGTCCTCCACGCCGCCCCCTCCCATGTGGGAGGGGGAAGGGGGTGGGAGTCTAAAAATAGTATGAGCGTAGCGAATTCCTTATAAAAAGGTCAGACGTCGCTGCAATTTTCCATAACGCTCACAATCGTCCTCCACGCCACCCCCTCCCATGTGGGAGGGGGCAGGGGGTGGGAGTTTAAAAATAGCATGAGCGAAGCGAATTCCTTATAAAAAGGTCAGACGTCGCTGCAATTTTCCAAAACGCTCACAATCGTCCTCCACGCCACCCCCTCCCATGTGGGAGGGGGCAGGGGGTAGGAGACTAAAAATAGCATGAGCGAAGCGAATACCTTTTTATCGCTGGCACGGTGCTAATCACAGTGTACCCCGCGCAGCGAATACTTTTTTACAGCGCAGCCCATCGCCCACGCCCGTCTACCCCCTCCTCACGGTCTCCCTATACTCCGACCTCCCGGTCACGCCGCCGCAGCAGAGTCCCCGCAGGCGCGAGGCGAGCTCAATCAGCTCGGCGGAGCGGCGGTGGGCGGGGGAGAGGGCAGACAGCGCGGCAAGCGAGCTGCCGACGTCGATTGACGAGGTCGTTTTGCAGAGCCGGAGCACCTCCGCGCCGCGGGCGTTCATCGCGAGGACGCGCACAAAGGGCGGCTCGGCCATGTCGGCGGCGCAAACGCCGAGCGCGGCAAGGAGCACCGCCCGCCTCACCCTTGACAGCGTGAAATTCCGGGACTTCGCCGCCATAAAGAGCGCGTCAAGGCTCTCGGCGCGCCGCGAAGCGTCATAGAGCCGCCCGGCAAGCTCGCGGCAGTAGGGCACCCGCCCGAAGTCCTCGCGCGTCATTGCCGACAGCCGGAAGAGTATCGCGCGCTCGCCGTTTTCGATGAAGGACAGCGGCGTTTTTCCGGCGTCATACCCGAGGAAGACCCCGGCGTCCTCGCCCGTGCGGAGCATTCTCCTTATCTCCGATGCCGACGCAAATCCGTCCGACCTCTCCGATGAATCGTGCGGGACGGTCCTTTTTACCGCGAGCGGAACCGGCGGCTCACAGCCTCCGAGCGCCCTTAAATATTCGAGCGCAAGGGTGTTGTTCGGAGAGGAGATAATCCCCGCAGTCGACGGCTCACAGACCTCCGCGGCCGCCTGCGGATATGTCCTCCCGCAGCTCATCAGCGACTTGATTTTAAGCTCGTTGTCCTTTAAATCCGCGAGCGCGGACGAAAGCTCGCCGACGTCTCCGCACTCCGCGCCGAACGAAATCAGGTCGGCACAGCCGAGCCGCCTTATCACCGACACCCCCGCCCGCGCAAAGTCCCGCGCGGCGCCGAGCGAATACTGTGGCGGTAGCTCGAGCACAAGGTCCGCGCCGCCCTTTACCGCCTCCTCGGCACGGTCGTGCGGACTCATCACGGCGACGTCTCCGCGTTGGACGACGCTTCCGCTCATCACCGCGACAATGTGTGTCGCGCCGGCCTCGCGCGTCTTTTCGATGTGATACCTGTGACCGCTGTGGAACGGGTTGTATTCGGCGATGATTGCGGCGACCCTCATTTTCAGTCCTCCCTCCGGCATTTTCTTATATAGTTAAACAAATAAAGCTGTGCGATTCCCCTTGTCGGATAGAATTCCTCGGGGAAGCCGTCTTCATAGTATTCCTCCATGACCCGCTTCATCCAGACGTCAATCGGGAAGGCCTCGGTCATTCCGAAGCCGCCGAGGAGCACGCAGTCGGCGACCTTCGGGCCGACCCCCTTTATCTTCATCAGCTCTTTTTTCGCGGATTCATAGCCCATCTCCCGAAGCTTTTCGAGACAAACCTCGCCGGACGAGACCTTTTTTGCCGCGTCGATGATATATCCCGCGCGGAAGCCGGAGCGGAGGTCGGCGAGGTCGTCGGGGGAGAGTGGAGCGATTTCGCCCGGCGACGGGAAGTGCCCGAAATGGCGGGTCATCCGCGCGACAATCCCCTTGATTCTCGCAATGTTGTTGTTCGACGAGAAGATGAAACAGGCGAGAGCCTCCCAGCCGTCCTGCCTTAAAAGGCGGATTCCCCGCGAAAAGCCGCACGCCTCTTTAAGCGTCGCGTCGCGGGAATATAGCTCGCGGAGAGCGGCGTAGTCGGTGTCGAGGTCAAAATATGGCGCCCAGACCGAGAGAAAGACGTCCTCGGGGGTGTCCTTGAGGACAAAGCGCCCGCCGGTGCCGTAGATTTCGAGATAGGTGTCGAGGCAGTATCCGCGGTAGCTGTGTTCGCCGACCTTGTCCCACCGAAAAGCCTGTCCGGTGTCGAGGACGTCGTCGAGCTCGAGGTCGTCCTCGTATAAAATTATGTCTTTTCCCGATATTTCATATTTCATCGCTCTGCCCCCACTTGTAATTGATGTCGGTTTATATTATAATATAGGAAAAGAGATTTTGCAATATAAAAAGGAGCGAGAGCGATGAGAGAAAGCATTTTAACAATACCAGTAAACGAAATCTTTGAGCCGAAGGAGGGCTGTCCCGTATGCAGAATGAGGGATATGCTCGAAAAGCGCACCACCGAGTACATTATGGGCGCGGCGATGATGGAGCCGGACGTAAGGATTGAGACCAACCGCCTCGGCTTCTGCAAGACGCACTTTGACCAGATGCTGAAGCAGAAGAACAGGCTTTCGCTTGCGCTTATGCTCCAGACGCGTCTCGAAACGGTCAAAAACGAGGTCTTTTCAAAGCCGTCGCTCTTCGAGAACCGGCAGAAGCGGGTCAAGTCGCTCGCGAAGAACAATTCGACCTGTTTTGTATGTTCAAAGGTCGACTGGGCGATGGAGCGGCTGATGGTGACGGTATTCGACCTCTATAAGAACTCGAAGGAATTCCGCGAGCTTTTTAAGGCACAGGAGTATATCTGTATGCCGCACTGCGAGATGCTCTGCAACCTGTCGGTCGACGAGCTCGACAAGCGGACCGCCGCCGACTTCCGCGACGACGTAATCGAGCTCGGCCGCCGCGAGGTGGAGATTCTTTATAAGGACGTCTCGCACTTCTGCTCGATGTTCGACTACCGCAACAACGGCGAGAACGCCGACTGGGGCAACTCGCGCGACGCCGTCGAGCGCTCGGTCGCGTTCCTGACGGCGAGGAAACCCGGATGACAGAGGTGAGATAGGCAGAAGACAGAGGGCAGAGGTATAAGGAATTCGCGAAGCGAATGCGGTTTTCAGTAGCTGCCGCGGAAAGCGCACTTGTGCACATTAAAATAGAAAGAGCAGTGCCGCACTACCTATAACAAGGAATTCGCTTCGCTCATGCTATTTTAGCGCCCCACCCCGGCCCTCCCCGGAGGGGAGGGAGTTGGAGGAAACCTGCGAGCGTTTATAAATCATGGTTGCGGCGACGCACCTCTTAAAAGGAATTCGCTTCGCTCATGCTATTTTTAGACTCCTACCCCCTGCCCCCTCCCACATGGGAGGGGGTGTGTGCGTCAAGACTTTGATTGCCGCCTGACGGCGGGGAAAAGTTTGCACGGCGTCATGAGCTGCATAAAGCGTCTGTTTTGCGACGGACGCTAAACGCTTTATTTTTGATGTTTCCCCGTTCTCTTTCTTCCACACCCCCTGCCCCCTCTCCCTCAGTGAGAGAGAGGGGGTTCCACCCCACACCCGGCCGTTCACGTTCGTGAACGGCGCGACCACTCCCCTCGAGGGGAGTGGTACTTGGCAAGGAGGACACTTGCGAGCGCTATAGATAATTTGCAGAGGCGACGCACGTCGCTAAAAAGGAGTCCGCCTGCGGCGGACGCTTATCACGTCACCTTTGCGGCGACGTGATTGCGCTAATTCCCCCTTCCCCTTACCCCCTCCCCGACGGGGAGGGGGACGGCGAGGAAGCTTAGTTGCGTTATAAAAATTTGAGAGCGATGTCCGACCTTGCTATAAGGAATTCGCTTCGCTCATGCTATTTATAAACTCCTATCCCCCTGTCCCCCTTTCCACATGGAAAGGGGGAACGCATCGCTTAGGCTTCAGCTCCTATGAAGGCGCAGTCCGGCGCGCGAAGCGCGCTGACGGAATGAAGCAGGAAAACCCGCGCGGGGTTTTTCTGCTTCATTCCGTTTCGACCGTCTTCGACGGTCGCGGACTGCGTCTGCTGTCAGATAACAGAAGTCAGAGGGTCAGATGTCAGAATCAAAAGGAGCGACGCGAACCCCTCCCCGTCGGGGAGGGGTAGGGGAGGGGGAATAGGCGTAATCACGTCACCGCCAAGGTGACGCGATAAGCCGTCCGCCGCAGGCGGACTCCTTTTTAGCAACGTGCGGCGACACACAAATTGTCCCCCGCGTTAGCGGCAATCAATATTATAGCTATACATTCCCCCTTTCCATGTGGAAAGGGGGACAGGGGGATAGGAGTCTGAAAATAGCATTCGCGAAGCGAATTCCTTTTAATAAAGTGCGGCGTTGCTCGTATTTTTTAAATGCGTGCAGGCGTCCTTACCATGGCATTTAATAAAAATAGTATTCGCACTGCGAATACCATTTACAAGTCAGCTCATCGCTCCGTCGTTTTTCTAAACCTGCGCAAATATCTCCGCGCGTGCCCCTCTCATCTTTATACATCTTTTGCATAACAGTCCGAAAAAATGTACTCTTCGTGATTTTGTCCGCGCAAACCCGCCGACTTTTTGTACCGATGATTTTCGGGACAAAGGCCGGCGGAAAATTTTGCCTGCTTAAGAAACTGCGCTTTTTCGCGGTCGGTTTTGCCGTAAAAAAGCGCGGATTTTTTCCTTTGTCGGAATTTGCTGAATAAAGATTTATTTACCGGCGGTATATCCCCAGAATATGGAAAGTTGAAAGCCGAGCCGCGGATTTAAGCCGGTTTTCCAACTTTTCAACCTTATTTTCAACAGTCTCGCGACACTTTGCGAAAAGTTTTCAACAGTTTCAACGGGCTTTTCAACAAAGTCGTTGAAAACCGCCTATACCGAGTGTATATAAAACCGCGCGGAGGGACATAATTCAGATAGCAAAAATTTCAAATCACGCAGAAACGGGGTTATAAGATGATAAAGGGAGTTACCCGAAGGATTGTCGAGATAAAAAATCCGGCGGACGGCTATTTCGAGAGGGCGGTGCTCTATCTCCGCGCCGACGTCCCTCCGGCGGGAAAGCGCGAGGCGCTCCGCCATGCCGAGGAATACCTGAGCGGCGTCGGGCGGTTCGGCGGCAAAACCCGCCGCGATTTAAGGCCGATTGTCGCCCTGCTCGGACTCGCGCTTTTGATTTCGCTGACCGCTCTCGGCGTTATGTTGATAGTTGTCACAAAAATGTGAGCTATATTTTGGCGGAATTTCCCGAAAAAAGGTCTTTTCAAATCGGCGGTTTTGTGTTATAATATTATCTGTATAATTCTGCATAAATAAAAAGGACATAAAATGGACAGGAAAAAAGACGAAAACCGTCGCGAGGACGGCGGACTTATTGTCGGGCGGAACCCGGTGCTCGAGGCGCTCAAGTCGAAAAGACAGATTGACACCGTCTACCTTGCCGGCGAGGGCGGGACGCTCGACCTGATTGCGGCACTCTCTAAGGAGCGCGGCGCGGTCGTCAAGAGGGTCAGTCCGAAAAAGCTCGACTTCATGACCGGCGGCGCGGTTCACCAAGGCACCGCGGCGTCGGGGGCATGCGCCGAATACGTCGGGGTCGCGGATATCCTCCGGATTGCCGAAGAAAAGGGCGAGCCGCCGTTTGTCGTCATCTGCGACGAAATCGAGGACCCGCACAATCTCGGCGCAATAATAAGGACGGCCGAATGTGCCGGGGCGCACGGGGTGATTATCCCGAAAAGGCGCTCGGCGTCGCTGAGCCAGACGGTGTTCAAGACGTCGGCGGGCGCGGCCGCAATCGTTCCGGTCGCAAGGGTCGCGAACCTTGTCTCGGCAATCGACGAGCTTAAGCGCGCGGGCGTATGGATATACGGGACAGACGCCTCGGGCGAGGACTATGACTCGGTCGACCTTCGCGGCGCGGTCGGACTTGTAATCGGGTCCGAGGGATTCGGAATCGGAAGGCTTGTCGCCGAAAAGTGCGACTTTATGCTAAGGCTTCCGCTGATGGGAAAGATAACCTCCCTCAACGCGTCGGTCGCGGCGGGGATATTCATGTATGAAGCACTCAGACAGCGCAGAAGTAAACAATAAAGGAGGCCGGATTATGGCAGATAAGGATTTTTCGGTAGACGATATCATAAACGAATACTCCAAAAAAGTCTCTCCGGAAAGCGCCGACGGGTCGGACAACGGCTTTGACGCGCTTCTTGAACGGCTTGACCGGAGAAAGAACGAGGACATCGGAAAGACCGTCGGCCTTAAAACCGAGGTCATCGAGGACGTCCTTGAAATCGGCGACAACAAATATGCGTTCACTCCGTCCGAAGAAGAAGGCGAAGACGCCGGCGTTGCCGAAACGACTCCCGATGTTCCCGCGGATGAGCCGAAGGAAATATATTTCGGCGAATCGGCTCTTTCCGAGACGGCGGTCATCTTTGAGCGTCAGTCGGTCATAAAAGAGGAAAAGCGGGAGGCGGAGGAGATTGAACCCGACGCCGGACTCCGTCACGCCAAGCGCACCGAGCAGGGCACGGAGGTCATCGAGCGGGTACTCGATGAGGGCGTCGAGAACGAACCCGAGCCGGCCGTCGAAGAAAAGCCGGAGCCGGTCCCCGAACCCGAGCCGCGGATTAAGCCGGTCGAGGAGAGCGTAAAGCGCACCGAGCAGCCGGTGAGGCCGCTTCGCGAGAACGGCTCGAACACCGCCATCATGGAGGGACTTTTAAAGCTCAAGAAAGAGCGCGGCGCGCCGAAGCACCGCGAATCGAAGGTCCCGCCGGTAAACCGAGCCTCGATTGAGGACATCGAGCTCGACCTCGACTCGAAGATTCTCCCGAACACCGAAATCGGTCTCGACGAGGGCGCAACCGAGCAGGAACGCCTTGAATACTTAAACGCAAAGCGCCGCGAGCGCGTGAAGCAGTTTGTCATATCCTCCGAAGAGGAGGAACAGCCGAAGAAAAAGGGCGGCGTCGCCGACTTCACCAACTTTGAACAGGCGAGGGAGATGGCGGGGAATATCTCGTCATTAAAGGCGAGCCTGAGCGTAAGGCTATGCGTCCTTCTTGTCGCGTCGATTGTCTCGGCATACATCACGTTTGCGAACGACCGCGGAATGCCGATTATAAATCTTCTTTCCAAGTCAGAGAATCAGGGCATGCCCTATCTCTTCGTAAACGTCATAATCGGACTTGCGGCCTGCTTCTTCTCATACACCGTTATCGCGGTCGGCATCAAAAAGCTGTTCACACTTAAGGCGGACAGCGACAGCCTTGCGGCGGTGTCGATGCTCCTCAGTATGGCTTCGGGAATTGCGCTTTTGACCGACACCGAGCTTGTACAGCTCACGACAGTCAACATCTATATAAGCGTTTCGATACTCGGACTTTTAATCAACACAATCGGAAAGCTATTGATTGTAAAGCGGACCGAGCGGAATTTCAGATATGTTTCGGGCGGGTATTCAAAATACGCCGTGATGCGGATTGACGACGAGGACGTTGCATCGAAGTTCACCAAGGGCGCGCTGACCGACTTCCCGTCGCTCGCGACCTCGCGCAAGACCGAATTCGTCAGCGACTTCATCAAGAACAGCTATTCCGCCGACATAACCGACTCGTTCTGTAAATTCTACGTCCCGGCGATAACGGCGATAGCGGTCGTTGTCGGAATCATCGCCGCGTTTTTGCACCCCGTGAACATCAACACCGGCACAAGAATGATTCTCTACGGACTTGCCGCCGCCGCGGGCACATGTGCGATATGCTCGTCCGCCGCGATGATGCTCGTCACGAACATTCCGCTCGCAAAGGCATCGAGAAAGTATTTACAGGCTTCGGCGGTCATGCTCGGATATTCTGCGGTCGACGAATTCAACGACATCAACTCGGTGCTGATTGACGCCATCGACCTCTTCCCGGACGGAATGGTCGAGATTGTGAACATCAAGCCGGCGAAGAAGACCCCGATTGAGGACGGAATAATCTATGCCGCGTCCCTTTGCTGTCAGACCGAGAGTATTCTCCGCCCGACGTTCTATAAGATGATAAAGGGCAAGACCGAAATGCTCTTCCCGGTCGAGAGCTATCTCTATGAAGACGGCCTCGGACTTCTTGGCTGGATTCAGAACAAGAGGGTCCTCTTCGGCAACCGCGCGTTGATGGAGAGTCACTCAATCGAGGGACTTCCGACGCCCGAAAAAGAGGCGCAGTATGCAAAGGACGATTCGAGCCTCCTTTATCTTTCAATCGGCGGCTCGCTCGCGATGATTTTCGTCGTCAAGCTTAAGGCGTCGGTGACGGTCGCCAAGGCGCTGAGAGACCTTGAAAAGCAGGGGATTACGGTCATTCTCCGCTCGGTCGACTCGCTTTTGAGCATCACGAGGATTGCCGAGCTGTTCTCGGTCGCGCCGAATATGTTCAAGCTCCTTCCGTTCCGCTTCCACAGCGAATACGACGAGCAGACGTCGTATGTCGGGAAGATGTCCTCGCCGATGGTCTATTCGGGGCACTTCTCGTCCCTCGCGATGCTTCTCACCGGCGTAAAGCGCCTCCGCAGGACGGCGACCGTCGGCATCGCGATACAGCTTCTTTCGGCGGTGCTCGGGGTCATTCTCTCGGTTGTCCTGACCCTTGTCGGGATATTTACACAGGTTCTCTCCGGTTCCGTGATGATAGCCTATATGCTGCTGTTTGCGGTGATAACGGTTGTGGTTCAGGCCGCGGGGAAGGTGTGAGGGCGGTTGGAAGCTCTTTCGTCCGCACCCGACCGGTCAGAAGGCAGAAATGAGATAGTCAGATGACAGAGGTTAGAGATTAGAGGACAGAAGATAGAGGATAGAGGTATAAGGAATTCGCTTCGCTCATGCTATCTTAGTCACCCTACCCCGACCCTCCCCTCGAGGGGAGGGGTGTGCGGCGACATAATTTGATTGCCGCTAACGCGGGGGACAATTTGTGTGTCGTCGCATGTTGCTAATAAGGAGTCCGCCTGCGGCGGACGGCTAATCACGTCACCTAAGCGGTGACGCGATTACGCTATATCCCCCACCCCTACCCCTCCCCGGCGGGGAGGGGGTCTGCGCGGCTCCCCTGCTTTTCTGACATCTGACCTCTCACTTCTGTTCTCTGGGAGCATACGCTTGTTTTATCTGTGAACGCGAGCAATCAATCGTACACGATTGCGAAGCGTGAACAGCTATAAAACAAGCTTATGCACGCAGCCGCGACCGTCGGAGACGGTCGAAACGAAAATCAGCAGGAAAACTCCGGCGTGAGTTTTTCTGCTGCTTTTCGTCAGCGCGCGAAGCGCGCCGGCTGCGCCCGGTGCGGAGCGGTGCACTATGTTATCCGACAGGGCAGCGGGCGCGGCAGGGGACGGTCCCGTCCTTCCGGACTGCTCGCCCTTAAAATTCTCCCCCGCTGCAATATTTCCCCTTCCCCGCGCGTATTAAGGTTAAAGGAGTGATTGCGATGAAAAAGCTTATTTCCGCGATAATCGCCGCTGCGGTGGTGATGTCGCTCTCCGGCTGTGCTTCGGAGGGGGAGACGGCAGTGACCGCCGACGTCGCCGAAAACACCGTCCCGGCCGTGACGGAAGACATCATTCCGACGACCCTTGGTACCGAGCCGACCGACGAGGCCGCCCTGCCCGACGTCGGAATAGTCGGATATCTTGACGGCTTGGGACTCTTGGAATCGGTCACGGCGGAGGACCCGGGCGCGTTTGAGTTCGACACCGCCCCCGTCGAGCTGTATTCGGTCGGCGTCGCGGGAGGGAGCGTATCTATAAAAAGGTTTGCCACCGAGGAAGCCGCCGCCGAGGAGGCGTCGAAATACGACCCCGACGACCCGTCAATCTATGGCGGTGCGATTCTCGAATACACCGCGCCGGTCTACCTCTGGCGTGACGGCGACGAGATAATTGAGCTTGCGACCTTTGACCACGAGCTCGCCGAGACTTTCCGCGGGTATTGCGGCGAGCCGTTTTCATGTCAAAGAGACGTTCCCGGGCCGATTGAAGCGCCGCCCGAGGACATCACCGAGCCGAATGAGCCTCCCGAGTTTGCCTTTGCCGCCGAAATCGGGGACGGAGTCGGGTTCGACTACGCGCTGTTCGACAGTCTTCCCGAGGCGGAATATGTTGCCGACAGGGAATCGCTCGCCGAGCTGACAAAAAAGCTTGCGGACGCGTCGTCGGGGGAGGTCGACGGACTCGAAGAGGCTTTTTCGCGGTATGACGGCGGGTATTTTGAGGACGGCGCGCTCGTCGTGCTGGCGCTTTATGAGCCGACCGTTTCAAGGGGGCACCGGCTTTTGTCGGCGGAATATGACGGCGGGACGGTGACT
The DNA here is from genome assembly GCA_947625375.1 of uncultured Clostridia bacterium. Classification (GTDB taxonomy): domain Bacteria; phylum Bacillota; class Clostridia; order Oscillospirales; family Ruminococcaceae; genus Faeciplasma. The sequence continues at coordinate 46,579 of CANQOC010000016.1, forward strand.
CTCGGAATCGAAAATTCCCCGACCGGCGACGAAGCCGAGGACCGCAGAATTATGATTATAGAGGTAAAGAATAAGCCGGGCGCCGCGCCGAAAATCCGCGTTGTGCGGAGCGACGCCGAAGCGGTCATGACCGAGGGATTCGGCGCAGAATACGTCCGCGTCGACGGCGAAATCGAGACGGGTGTGTTCCTCTCCGGCGGCGAGGCCGGGGAGTGCGCGGTCATCACCTCGCGCGGGGAGCTTGAGGACTATTACGCCGGAATCAGCGGGAAAATTTTCCGTCCCGACGCCTTCGAGAAGGCGATGGAGCGCTATCCGGCGGACTGGTTCGGCGGAAACACGCTTATAATCCTGTCCCGAACGGCGTCGAGCGGCTCGGTCCGCTTCGAGGTGACCGACGTCGATTTTTCGAACGGCGGGGTCAAAATCTCGCTCACGACCCTAATCCCCGAAATCTGCACCGACGACGAAGCCGCGTGGCAGATTATGGTGGAGGTGTACGGGAAGAAGCTTCCCGCCGACACCGAGGTCAAAATCGACGCGAAGACACTCGATATCTGACAATCCGACACTCTAAATTCCGACCTCTGACTTCTAACTTCTGTCGGGAGTGTCCATTCCGCGCATATTCTGCAAAATTTAGAAAGGCGACACCTCTAAATTCTGCCCTCTGACTTCTCATTTCTGTCTTCTGACTTGATTTCCTTGCGCCGATGTGATACACTACATATATAAAAAGGAGGTGCTCGAATGGCGGGAACGGGAACGAAGACTATTGCGGAGAACCGCGCGGCGCGGCACGACTATTTTGTGCTCGAAACTTTCGAGACCGGAATCGAGCTTAAGGGCACCGAGGTGAAGTCGGTGCGGTGCGGCGGAGTGAACCTTAAGGACAGCTGGTGCGAAATCAAGGACATGCAGATTTATGTCAACGGCATGCACATCAGTCCGTACGAAAAGGGGAACATCTTTAACACCGACCCGAGGCGGGTGCGGCGGCTTTTGATGCACAAAAACGAGATTCGCCGGCTCTTCGACCGAGTGCGGCAGGAGGGTCTGACGCTTATCCCGTTAAGGCTTTATTTCAGCAATTCGCGGGTCAAGCTCGAGCTCGGACTCTGTAAGGGCAAAAAGCTTTATGACAAGCGGGACGATATGGCGAAAAAACAGGCACAGAGGGACATTGAGCGCTCGCTCAAGGACGGAATGAACCGCCGCGGCGGCTGAAAGGACGTGTTTTTATGGACGTTGAAAGGGCAATAGAGAAAAGGCGGAGCACCCGCGAATTCACCGAAAGAAGGCTCACAAAGGGCGAAATTTCGGAAATACTCCGCGCGGGGACGCTTGCGCCGTCGGCCTGCAATATGCAGTCGTGGTATTTTTATGTGATAGCCGACGCGGGGGAGCGCGAAAAGCTGCGCGGAATCTGCGCCGACTGGATTTCGAGGGCGCCGGTTGTGATTGTCGTCTGCACCGACGACGCCGGAATCGTCTCGCGGTTCGGCGAAAGGGCGCGGAAATTCCCGATGCAGGATACGTCGCTCGCGATGGAGAACATGCTTTTAAGGGCGACGGAGATGGGTCTCGGCGGCTGTGTCGTCGGGGCGTATAAACAGGGGGAGCTTGTCCGCACGTTCAATATCCCGGCCGGGCGCACTCCGGTCGCGCTCCTGCCGATTGGCGAGCCGCTGAACGAAGTCCCCGCGACCGAGCGCAAGCCTCTTGAAGCCGTTTCGGAATATGTCGGCGAGGTCCCCGAAGAGGGCGGTGCGGCGGAAAAGCCGTTTGAGCTCATGCACGCCGGTCTTCCGAACGCGGTTTTTGACGACCTAAACCTTTCGGACGCGAAATTTAACAACATAAATCTTTCAAACGCCGAATTCGGCGACACCAATCTTTCCGGCGCGAAATTCGGCTGCTGTGAAATATGCGAAAAAGAGAAAAAATTCTGCGTTGAGATGAAAAATTCCGCCTTTAGCCGCGTTGACATGAGCGGCGCGGATTTTAAGGATACGGACTTGTCAGAAGCGGTGTTCGGCAACCCGGACTTTGACCCCGCCGAGGACGAGAAAATCGGCGACGCCGAGGGAGCGGTGAACCTTTCGGGGGCGAGCTTTTGCGGCGTGAACATGACGTCGGCGGCCTTTGACGGGGCGCTTATGACCCGCGCGCAGATGAACAACTGCGACCTTGTATATTCTGTCCTGACCGACATCAAGATGGCGGGTGCAAAGCTTTATGACGTCGACCTTGACGAATCGAACCTCTCGGGGGTGAATATGGTCGGCGCGGAGATAAGGTGTACAAACCTTTACGGCTCGAAGCTGAGTAACTGCTGTCTTTCGGACGCCGCGCTCGAAAACTGCGACATCGGCGGAATGACAATAGACGGAATAAGCGTCGAGGAGGCAATCCGGGCGTATAAAGAGGCGAAGGGGATATGACACAGCGTGAGGAAATTCTTCGGTACGCGAAGGACTTTTTCGGTACCGACCCCGACTATCCTTGGGACGGCGAGCCGGAGTATGCCGTGCTGCGTCATTCAAAAAACAAAAAGTGGTACGGACTTATAATGCGCATACCGCGCAGAAAGCTGATTGACGGCGCGGAGGGGGACACGGACGTCCTCAACATAAAGTGCGAGCCGACGGTTATCGGGTCGATGATTCTCCGCGACGGCTGTTTTCCGGCGTATCATATGTCGAAGGAGCATTGGCTGACGGTGCTGCTCGACGGCACCGTCCCGCTCGATGAAATCACCGCCCTGCTCAGCATGAGCTATGACCTCACGGACGTAAAGGTGATGAGGTGAATCATCTGACTTCCGACTTCTGCCAATCTGTCTTCTGTCAGCGCTTGCATTTTTCCGCGAAACGGTGTATAATATATGTGTAAAAAAGAAAAGGGGGCGTCAAGGTTTCGACGGGGATTCTGAAGACGAATAAGCGAGTAGAGACCGCGCTGTATCTCTTTAAAATGGCGCAAACTTAAATTAAACGACAACAATCGTAATCTTTTGGCGGCTGCTTAATGCCGCCCGTCCTGCTTAAGAGTACCACGGCTTAAGTCTGGGCGTCGCTCAGTGGTGAACGTCTTCGGGGGACGCCCGTTACCCGAAGATGTATTTCGGGATACCCTGTGCGGAAGTCTGCTTACCGACGTCCGCGCCGGGGAAGCTAAAAGATAAGCTACACTCGTAGAAAGTTTTTCGGATGGGTTTTCGGACACGGGTTCGATTCCCGTCGCCTCCACCA
>CANQOC010000017.1 GCA_947625375.1 uncultured Clostridia bacterium
TTGAAACTCATTGAGTGCACTGTTTTAAATGACTCCTATATTAGAGTTCGCTATCAAGTGCTTCGCTGACAACTTCCGATTTATCCGCAAGATGAATATTATGCAAAAAAGCAGACGGTTTCGTCTGCTTTTGCCGTTTTATGCGGGACTGCACGAGCGATGTCAGTCGTTTTCCGAGTTTTCCTCGACGTATTCGCGGTATTCCTCTTCGCTCGCGAAGAGCATATATTTCCCGTTGACATAGCCCATGTATCCGCTTGAAGTGTCATAGCCTTTCATAATAATCCTCCTGTCGGTGAATCAAAACCCGTTTGCTTCTATGACTGTATTCTACCGCACCAAGAGTACAAAAATACGGACAGTAAATCCGCATAACAGAAGACAAGTCCAAAATCACGGACTCTTATGCGGAAAACAATCTACTAACAACTAACAACTAAACAACTAATAACTATATTGACTCCACTTCCCCGATGTGATAAACTGGCTTTATAATCTTCGGGAGGTGGACTCTATGTATCGTCTCTTCGTCGTCGAGGACGACCCCGGAATCGCGGCGGCAATCATCACACAGGCGGAGCAGTGGGGAATGTCGGCGCGGGCGGCGCAGAACTTTCGGCACGTCGCCGAGGAATTCGCCGAATTCTCGCCGCACATCGCCCTGCTCGACATCTCTCTGCCCTGTTACGACGGCTATTATTGGTGCGGCGAAATCCGCAAAATCTCAAAGACCCCGATTATCTTCATCTCGTCGGCGTCGGACAACATGAACATCATAATGGCGATGAACATGGGCGCGGACGACTTTATCGCAAAGCCGTTCGACCAAAGCGTCCTCATGGCAAAGATAAACGCGCTCCTGCGGCGGACATACGACTTCGCGGCGAACATCTCGGTGGTGACCCACCGCGGCGCAATCCTCAACTCCGCCGACGGCACCCTTGTCTATAACGGCGAGCAGATCCCCCTGTCGAAAAACGAGTTTAAAATCCTGCTCTGCCTGATGGAGAACCGCGGGAGGGTCGTCAGCCGCGAAAAGCTGATGGAGCGCCTTTGGAAGACCGACGAATTCATCGACGAAAACACTCTGACCGTAAACGTGAACCGTTTAAGAAAGCGGCTCGAAGCGGTTGGATTGAGCGATTTTATCGTCACAAAGCACGGCGTCGGATATACTGTCGGGTGAGGTTGTTATGTTTATTAAGTATGTTTATTCAAAGCGGGGGACAATTCTTCTGTACGCGAGCCTTGCGGCGGCGCTCTGCGTCTCCTTTGCGCTGTTTCGGCTGCCGCTTCGCGCGGTGATATATCCCCTTGTGCTTTTTTCGGTGATAGGCGCGTTCGCGCTGTTTGCCGGATATGCTTCACACAGAAACAGGTATATCCGCCTCGCCGAGATATCAAAAATGCCGCCCGAACTTATCGGGTTTGTCCCGCAGGCCGACGGCATCGGCGAGGAAAGCTATCGGAATATCGTTATGATGCTTTTGGACGCAAACTCCGAGCTCAAGCGGAAATACGACTCGAGCCTTACCGAATCGGGGGAGTATTACACCGCTTGGGTGCACCAAATCAAAACGCCGATTGCGTCGATGCGCCTGACGCTCCAGAACGAGGACACCCCGCTTTCCCGCCGCCTCTCCTCCGACCTCACGCGAATCGAGCAGTACGTCGGAATGGTGCTCGCTTATCAGCGGCTCGAATCGCCGTCGGGGGACTATGTCTTCCGGGAATATCCGCTCGACGGGATAATCCGCGGGGCGGTAAAGCGGTTTGCGCCCGAATTCATCGAGCGGCGGCTGAGCCTTGAATACTCCGGGACGGACAAGACCGTCTATACCGACGAAAAGTGGCTCGGCTTCGTCATCGAACAGGTTCTCTCGAACGCGATAAAATACACCCGCGACGGCGGAGTGAAGATATATGTCTCCGAGCCGCTGACCCTTGTGATTGAGGACACCGGAATCGGAATTGCGCCCGAGGACCGCCCGAGGGTCTTTGAAAAGGGATATACCGGCTATAACGGGCGGACCGACCGACAGGCAAGCGGCCTCGGACTCTATCTCTGCCGAAGGATTTGCGGCAATCTCGGCGCGAAAATATCCCTGACGTCCGAGGTCGACCGCGGGACGGCGGTCATGATTGACCTTCACCGCGACGGGATACGGTTTGAATAAATATTACAAAAATGTAAGATTTCCGGCGGAAACTGTAAGCAGAACCGATGTCTTTAAGCTCGGGACTGTGATAGACTGATAATCAGAAAAACCGATTGGAGGTCTATTGATGAGCATACTTGAAGTAAGCGGAATAAAAAAGGTCTATACGGGGCGCTTCGGCGGAACAAGGGTCGAGGCGCTTAAAAACGTGTCCTTCAGCGTCGAGCAGGGCGAGTTTATCGCGATTATGGGCGAGTCGGGGTCGGGAAAGACGACCCTTCTGAATATCCTCGCCGCGCTCGACCGTCCGACGTCGGGAAGCGTTATCCTCGACGGAATGGACCTTTCGAGGATTAAGGAATCCGCGATTGCGCAGTTTCGGCGCGACAACCTCGGATTTGTGTTTCAGGAGTTCAACCTTCTGGACACCTTCACCCTCGAGGACAACATCTTTCTCCCGCTCGTCCTCTCGGGGACGCCATATCACGAAATGCAGGAGAGGCTTCGCCCGATTGCCGCAAAATTGGGCATACCCGGACTGATGAAAAAGTACCCCTATGAGGTCTCGGGCGGACAGAAACAGCGCGCGGCCGTCGCGAGGGCGATGATTACTAACCCGAAGCTCATTCTTGCCGACGAGCCGACCGGCGCGCTCGATTCGCGCTCCTCCGACGAGCTATTAAGGCTCTTCGCCGAGGTCAATATCCTCGGGCAGACGATTCTGATGGTCACTCACTCGGTAAAGGCGGCGAGCGTCGCCGGACGCGTCCTTTTCATCAAGGACGGCGAGGTCTTTCACCAGCTCTACCGCGGCGACGCCTCGGACTCCGAGTTTTACCAGCGCATCGCCGACACGCTCACGACCCTTTCGACTCGGGGTGCGGAAGAATGAGGGCGGGGTATTATCCGCGGCTTGCGTTCGAGGGCATACGCAAGAACCGCCGGCTCTATGTTCCCTATATTCTCACCTGCGTCGGCATGGTGATGATGCTCTATATCATAAGCTTTTTGGCGGAGGACGTCGAAAAAATCGGCTTCCGCGGCTCCGAGACCCTGAGCATCGTCCCGTCGCTCGGGACGGTCGTAATCGCGGTGTTCTCCTGCATCTTCCTTTTTTATACGAATTCGTTCCTCGTCCGCCGTCGGAAAAAGGAATTCGGGCTCTATAATATCCTCGGAATGGGAAAGCGGAATCTTTCAATCATAATCTTTTACGAGACGCTTATGATAGCCGCGATATCCCTTTTGGCGGGACTTCCGCTCGGGATTTTGTTCTCAAAGCTCGCCGAGCTGCTTCTTCTGAACATTCTGCGCGTCGAGGTAAACTACGAATTTTTCGTCTCTTTCCGCGCAATCCTCCTGACGTCCGAGGCATTCGGGGCAATCTTTCTTTTGCAGCTTCTGAATTCGGTCCGTCAGGTGCGGTTTTCGACCGCAATCAATCTTCTTCACTCCGAAAACTACGGCGAAAAGCCGTCGAAGCTGAATTGGCTTTTCGGGGCGTTCGGGGCGATTCTCCTCGGCGGCGCGTATTATATCGCCGTGTCAATCAAGAACCCGGTCTCGGCGCTCGCGGCGTTCACGGTCGCGGTGATAATGGTTATCATCGGGACATATTTGGTGATGATATCCGGCTCGGTGATGTTCTGTCAGCTCCTTAAAAAGTGGAAGAGCTATTACTACCGCCCGAACCGCTTTGTTTCGGTCAGCTCGATGGTATACCGAATGAAGCGCAACGGCGCGGGTCTTGCGTCGATATGTATTTTGGCGACGATGGTCCTTGTGACGGTGTCGTCGACGACAAGCCTCTATTTCGGAATGGAGGACTCGCTTTATGAGAGATATCCCCGCGAGATGGACGTCGACGTTTCGGTGTATTCGGTGTCCGACCTCAATGCCGAGCGGATTGAGCCGATAATGGAGGCGATTGACGGCGTCAACGAAAAATACGGCGTTGTCCCCGAAAACGGTTTTTCATACATGACCGCGACGGTCGCGGGAATGGTCGCCGGGGACGAGGTCGAGACCGACTCGACACAGGTGAACGAGCTGGACCTTAGCGCCGGCGGACTGTTTCAGTTTTACTTCGTCCCGCTGTCCGAATACAACCGCGTCTGCGGAAAGAGCGAGACGCTGAATCCCGGCGAGGCGATGATATATACTCCCCGCGCGGAATATTCCCCCGACAGGATAAGCTTTCACGGGGCGGGAAGCTTTGACATCGTAAAGCGGCTCGAAAGCTTTCCGACCGACGGCGACGCGGCGGCTTCGATGGCTCCGCCGATGGTGGTCGTCGTGCCGAATCTCGAGGACGCGCTCGGAAGCCTAACCCAAGTCGCGCTCTATACCGGCGACCCGCTTGTGACGGCGAAGCTTGTGTATGACTATGACACCGGAATCGACGCCGAAATCCAGCCGGAGTATTCAAAGGCGGTCGGCGAGGCGCTTTTGGGTCTTGAGGGCGACGAATACCGCGTCCGCTACCGCACGGTCAGCAGCCGCGAGGACGACCGTCAGGACTTCCTCGGCCTCTACGGCGGACTCTTCTACCTCGGGATAATGCTCTCGGCGGTGTTCGGGTTCGCGGCGGTGCTGATTATCTACTATAAACAGATTTCGGAGGGATACGAGGACCGCTCCCGCTTCGGGATTATGCGAAAGGTCGGAATGACCGACCGCGACATCAGAAAGAGCATAAATTCACAGCTCCTGACCGTCTTCTATCTTCCGCTCATCTTCGCGGGAATCCACCTTTTGTTTGCGTACCCTCTTATTGAAAAGATACTGACTATGCTCCAGCTGAGCAACGTCGGGCTCTTCGCCGCGGTCACGCTGATTTGTTTCGCGGTGTTCGCCGTGCTCTATATGCTGGTCTACAAGATAACCTCGAACGCCTATTACAACATCGTCAGGGGCGCAAAGGAGGAGAGAGAATGAAAAGACTTGCCGCAATAATCGTTGCGATGCTCGCGATAGCTTGGCTCGCCGTCAGGGCCGATAGAGAGGAGGATTTTGAATGAGACTCTTCGCCCTTATAATCGCGGCGGCGCTGTTTTTGACCCTTTCCGCCTGCGACGGCTATAAAAACCGCCTTCTGAATGTCTATGACACCGTCGTCGAGGCGTTCGGCGAGGTCCCGATTACCCCGGATATCCTTTTAATCGGCAAGCGCGACTCCGAGGATTCGTACACCGGGATATACTCCGCCGACTGCGACCGAAAAACCGGGCGGGACGTCGTCTTCGGCGGAACGTCGGTCGAGCCGAGGGTCATTTATATCACCGCGATGACGGCGTGCAAAAACGGTTATGCCGCAATCACCGTCGAAAACGGCGGCAGCAAGCGGGTCCTTTCGCCGGACGGGAGCGGGGTAATCGAAGCCGAGGTCACTGCGAGCGGCAGCTTTTATATCACCGTATTCTATGAAGGCTTTTCCGGCACGGTGGTGCTAAAATCGTCGGACAGAGAGTAACAAAAAGAGGGGCAAAATGCCCCTCTCTTTATACACACTTCTTTTTTATACGTTTATTCTGCCGGGGAAATCTGCCCCACGCCGTCAATTATCTCCCACTCGTCGCTTTCCTCGTGATACATCATTCCGAAGGTCTGCCTTATATGCCCGCTTTCGAGCGCTGTCTTTGAGGGGTCATATTCCGCGTCATATTCGGCGGCGATGACATAGAATTTTTCGTTTAAATCATCGTCGCTCCAGCCGTGCTCAAGCGCAAGCTCACTCCCGGAATACATCTCCGCAAGGCGATAGGTCTCGTCCCAGTCCACTGAAATATTGCCTATCTCAAAGCTGAGGACATAGTCGCTCTGCGCCTCGGCTTCAAGCCTTTCGCGGACCATTTCGATTGCCGCCCCGGTGTCGGCATAGTAAAAGTCCGCCGTGAACTCGAACCGGCTGCTTCCGTCGGCAGAATAGTCGGGAAGCTCAATCGAGGCTATCTTCCAAGCGCCGTCTTCCCTTTCGAGGTGGAAAATATAGTCGTCGACGTTGTCGCCGTCGTGATTCTGGGTTATCGTCGTATAGACGGTCATTCGGCCGTCGCCGTCATATACCGCGCCGCGTATCGGGAAATCGCAGACAAAAGTGCCCGAATAGTCGCCGTCGATGGCGTACATTTTCCCCTCGTGCTCGACGAAGACCCGGTGCCTGCCGAATTGGTTGTGAAGTATAAGCGAGCAGAAATCGTTCGTAAATGCCCTGTGAAGCATCGCCTCGCACTTTTCATAGGTGTCGTATTCCTCGGCAAGCGGGATATACCCGCCTCCGTCGAACTGAATAAATCCGTTGTCCCGCCTTTGAAGGTGCAGGAAGAGGCTTGCCTCGGTGTAGTCGTCCCAGAGCGAAAGCGAGAGCGCTTCTTCTGTTGCCTCGGGGTCATAGTCGACACTCGCCCTGCTGTCGGTATCGTTCAGAAATCTGTTGAACGCTTCGGCCTGTGCGTAAAAGTCCGTGAAGACGGCATAATCGGGAACGTCTTCGTACGACTCCGCCGTGCTGAGATAATCATAAAACTCCTCGTCGGCTTCGTCCTCTGGGTCATAGACATAGATATTTCCGATGTTTGAGGTCACGGCGTATATCCTCGGAAGCCTTTCGCGGTTTTGGTATCTCGCCGTGAAGCAATAGGCGTATTCGGTATAGATGCCGTCGCGTTTTCCGATTTTTATTTCTTGGACATCCCTGCCGCCGTCCGAAGAAAGCTCGATACCCCCGAAGCCGCTGTATTGCGCATATTCCTCAAGGGCCTCGCTTAAAATATCTTCCGCTTCATCATAAGAAATCAAAGGTGCGGGCTTGCTCTCGCCGGTGGAAAATACGATACTGTCGATTATCCCGAAAATAACGCTCATATCGTCCTGCTCGCTAAGGTCAAAGAATATGCACATGCTCGAAAAATCGTCAAAGGTCGCATAGTCCAACACGCCGTCGCGATAGCAAAGCTTCATTTTATACCCCGAAGCATTGGTATAATCCGAAACGTCATAGGTAACCCCGAGAACCTCCTGCGATTCGAGATAGCTCTGCGCACGGCCGCTTACAGCCGACGCTATAAACATCTTCCCGCCGTACATTTCGCGTTGTTCGGGGATTTCGCCGTCATAAAGCTGGATACCGACATGCTGAAGGTCATAATCCTCCAGCGTATAGCTCTGCCAGCTCACTGGAATGTCGACGTTTATAATCTGTCCGTCAAAATTCCGGGAGACGTTTTTGACGCTCTCGGCCGTCGTCAGCGGCGTTGTCTCTTTTGTCGCGGGGTCATAGATGTAATCCAGAAAATATTCGCCGCCGGTGTCCCAGCAGGAGAACTGAACCCTGCCGTCCTCGGTCCACTTATAAACCGCGGTGGCCATGTCGGGGTCGGCCTCCTCGGGTCTGGCAATCCTCTCCTCGGTGCCGCTCTGAATGTCGAAGACCCAGAGTCCCAAGCGATAGACCGGCTCGCCGTTTTCGGCGTATTTGTTTGATTCATAGAGGATTTTACTGCCGTCGGGACTTATCCGCGGAGCAGTGACCCACTCTATGCGCTCATACTTTCCGGTGATGTCGTAATAGTCGTTAAAGCTGAATCCGAAGGCGGTGTCGGGGAGGACCGGCTCGGTCGCACCGGTTTCAAAGTTTAGAAGATAAATCTGGTCACGGGCAATCAGGTCCCAATCGTAGACCAAAAGCCTGTTCTCGTCGAGGGCATAGATTTCGTCGACCGCCTCTTCGCGGCCGTCGGTGAACGCGTCGATGAATTCGCCGTCGTTCGTATACCTGAATGTCACGGTGACGTTGTGCGCGATTTCGCTGATGATGCTTTCGCCTGCGTCCTCGGCGTCATGCCGCCCGGTGAAGTCGGGATTGAAGTAAAATACCTTCTGCACAAACCTGTTGACCGGGGCGAGCCAGTCATAGCTGTCATAGTCGGTGATGTTGTCATGCGAGACCTCGGCGATTCTGTACCCGTCGGGAGTGTCTTCAAGAATCAGCTTTACGGTGTAATATTCGCCGACCTCGTTTCTGTCCCATTCGCGGTAGAAGTCGAGGCGAAGCCGCCCGTCATCCAGCTCCTCTGTCCCGTAGACATATTCGGGCGAGACATACCAGCCGCCGCCTCCCGCCATCAGCGAGAAGGTCTTTCCGTCATGCTCGATATAGTGCCCGTCGGAGAGATATGTTTCGGCAAGCTCGTCGGTGAAGAGTCCGCGCATAAAGCCTTCAAGCTGACTCCATTCGGTGTACCCCTCCTGATTGACCGGGTAATAGAGGTCGCCGTTTACGGTGATACCGTCGTCCGGACCGATATCCATATCATCGGGGCCGTTGATGCTGCCGAAGCTGAGCGAATCGACGGTGTAAATCTGTTCAAAGAAGATATAGCGGTTAATTAAGTCTTCAAATTCAGAGTCGGACTGATTTTCGGACAGTGCTGCGCCGACGCGATTTGCGGTAAAATGCGGGCCGATATATTCATCGGAGCGGATATTGTCAAAATCAAAGGCATATTCGACGCCGAATGAATCGGTGCGGTTGAATACGAGAGTGTTCGGCTCACCGCCCCGCTCAAGAGCGGTATAGCCGAAGCAAGCCTCCGTGGCGCCGCCGCCGATGTCGGACAAATCGCCCGTCAGAAGCCGAGGCTCGCCGTCCCTGACGGCATAGAACGCGCCGATGTCGGAATCCTCGGCGATATAGCTTAGCTCGATTATCGGAAGCTCCATGTCGAACGCAGTGAGATAGTTCCTGTCGGTGTAGATTTTATAGTGCTCCTGCGGCGCTTCGATAAATTCCGCCGGCGCGGGATATGTTGTGTTAATTGTCCTGCCGTCGGTACTTATGCCGACCAAAAGACTGACAGCATAAACCGAGTCCGAATCGCCCGGCTCGCGGTAGACGTTCTCGCCCAAGAGGTACGCTTCGGCGTCTCCCGCTTCTGACTTCGCGAACAGAATCTTCGGGGCGGTGCCGTTCAAGAACGCCTCCGTTTCGACCGCTCCGTCGAAGTGAAGCTCGGGAATGTCGGCCTTTTCAAAGCTTATATAGCCGTCAAAGCTGTCGGGCAGGGCGCTGTCGGAATTGACGATTGCGTTCGTCAGAAGGCAGACGCCGGTGACGATTATCACCGCGACGGCGATAACGCTCACCCAGACCTTCGGCTTTTTCATGCTCAGGACTTCCTTTATACGCGCCTTTATTCCGGTCTCGCCGAAGTTGAGAAGACCGCTGAACGAAATTCCGTTCTGCCTCATCGAGATGTTTAAAAGCGCGTTGGCATAGTCCTTTTTGTGCTCCGCCGAGAGGCGGTCGAGGGCGAGCTCGTCGCAGGAAAGCTCCATGTCCGAGGTCATCAGCCGGACGCCGAGCCAGACGAGCGGGTTGAACCAATGAAGCGCGGTTATCGGCACTGTCAGCAGCTTTACGATATAGTCGCGGCGGCGGATATGCGCGCGCTCATGCGCCAAAATGCAGTTTATGTCGCTTTCGCCGAGGCCGTCGGGGAGATAGATTTTCGGCCTGATGATTCCGAAGACAAAGGGCGAGCGGATATTTTTGCAGATGTAATATCCGTCGGCATACTCCGAATTTTTAACGGTGACGGCGACGCGGATATAGCTTATGACGCACCAGAGGACAATCCCGACCGCTACCGCGAACCATATCCAGGGGATTATCTCGGAGAGCGAGGGTGAGCCGTGAACCGCGGCGGCCTCGGGAACCGAAATCTGCGGGGCGGCGGGGGCGGGGGACGCCGGCGCGGGGTCGGCGATGACAACGGGACGTCCCACGGACGGCTGCGGGCGGATATATTCCATTCTGTTTTCTTCGACAGTGCGGGGTTTGACGAGGTTGAACGCGCTTATCGCCGAGGAAATTGACACGGGGCAGAGAAGCCTCAGCGCCGGTATCAGCCAGAGGGCGTATGAATATCTTTTCGGGAGATTTTTGAAAACGAGGCGGATGATAAGCAGGACGAGGACGATGAATCCGCCGGTGATGCTCATGTTCAGCACATTTAAAAGCGCTCCGCTCATTTATCAGCATCTCCTTCTGTGTATTCGTCAATCAGCTTTTTAAGCTCCTCGGCGTCGGCTCGGGTGAGCTTCTCTTTTTTCAGGAACGCCGCCAAAAACGACGGAAGCGAGCCCATATATCCGTTTGTGATAAGCTCGTCCGAGCGCTGATTTAAGACGTCTTCCCGCGAACACAGCGGGGTGATGACGGCGCTTTCGCTCCTGACCGCGCTCTTTTGCGTCAGCTTTTTGAGGACGGTATATACGGTCGACTTTTTCCAGCCGAGCTCGTCGAGCGCCTTTGCCGCGAGCTCTCCCGACTTCATCGGCGAGTCCCGCCATATGATTTCCATAAGGTTCATTTCGCTGTTTGACAGCTTCATTTACGGCACACTCCTTTACTTAGGTCTATTAAGATAGACCTCTGATAGACCCAGTCTATCACAATAGACCAAGCTTGTCAAGATGTTTTTTCAATTTTCTTAATCGTGGGGACGTTATCTATATTCTGACCTCTGACTTCTTTCCTCTATCTTCTATCATCTAATCTCCGGCTTCTGACTTCTGACATCTCACTTCTGTGTTCTGGCAGCATACGCTTGTTTTATCTGTGAACGCGAGCAATCAACCGTTCTCGATTGCGAAGCGTGAACAGCTATAAAACAAGCTTATGCAGGCGCAGTCCGCGGCAGCCGAAGGCTGCCGAAACGAAACGGAGCAGGAAAACCCTTTTCGGGTTTTTCTGCTCCTTTCGTTTGCGCGCGAAGCGCGCCGGACTGCGCCCTCATAGGAGCTGAAGCCGAAGCGATGCGTTCCCCCTCCCATGTGGGAGGGGGAGGGGGTGGGAGTCTATAAATAGTATGAGCGAAGCGAATTCCTTTTACACGGCAGTGGCGGCGCCGCTCTGCTTCGGGCGCACCCGGTGCGCTTCGCGCGCGAGGGGATAAAAGGAAAACTCCCGACGGAGTTTTCCTTTTATCCCCTCCGGCAGCCTTCGGCTGCCTCGGCTGCGCCCTCATAGGAGCTGAAGCCGAAGTTATGCGTTCCCCCTTTCCATGTGGAAAGGGGGACAGGGGGATAGGAGACTTAAAATAGCATGAGCGAAGCGAATTCCTTATAGCGAGGCAGTGCGTCAGCACACAATTTTTCTAATACCTGCTAAAGTGTCCTCCTTGCCAAGTACCACTCCCCTCGAGGGGAGTGGTCGCGCCGTTCACGAACGTGAACGGCCGGGTGTGGGGTGGAACCCCCTCTCTCTCCCTGAGGGAGAGGGGGACTGGGGGTGTGGAAGAAAAAAGACGGAGAAACAGGCAAAGGTACCAAATTTTACCGTTCGCTTCAAGACTGATGCTCAATAGCAACGCATGATGCCACACGAACTTCCCCCGCCGTCAGGCGGCACTCAAAGCCTTAGCGACGAAGACCCCATCCCATGTGGGAGGGGGCAGGGGGTGGGAGTCTGAAAAGAGCATGAGCGAAGCGAATTCCTTATGCAAATTTGAAAAACGTCGCCGAAGGCGACACCTTGAAATTCTAATATCTAATTTCTAACTTCTAACTTCTTGATGTGGCCGCTTCGGCCACATCACTTCTGAAATTCTTCTTGCATTCCCCTCGCGAATGTGCTATTATATCCTAATAAAAACGAAAGAAGGTCAACCTTATGAAACGAATCACATCTATACTTATCGCAATACTTATATTCACCTCGCTCTGCGGCTGCGGGGCAGAGACCGCCGGCGCAAAGGTCGTCGAAAGCTCCGAAAAGCTCCTCGTCATCGAGGCGGCGGAAGACGGCGGAAGCCTCGAGGACGCCCTGAACGCGCTCGCCGACGCCGGTGAAATCACCCTTGTGTCCTCCGAGAGCGAATACGGCGCGTTTATCACCTCGGTCAACGGACGCGAAGCCGACGCCGCGGCGAACGAATACTGGGCGATATATACGACCCTCGGCGAGCTCGACGGCGTCGCGTATTCAAGCTCGGAATACGGCACCTTTGAATACGGCGGCAAGACCCTTTCGAGCGCATCATACGGCGCTTCGGGGCTCCCGATGTCGAAGGGCGAGCTGTATATTCTGGCGCTCGAAAGCTATTGATGAAACCCCGCGAAATTGCCTGCTCAGCCGTGATGACGGCGCTGCTTATTGCCGCGCAGTACGCGCTCGGGTTCGTCTCGGGCGTCGAGCTGGTGACGGTCCTTCTTCTGACATTTTCGCGGGTATTTGGCGCCCGCTGCGGGGTGATGACCGCCGTCGCGTTTTCGCTGCTCCGCTGTCTTATCTACGGATTTTTCCCGAACGTCCTCCTGCTCTATCTTGTCTATTACCCCGCTTTTGCGGCAATCTCCGGAATCACCGGGAAAAAGCCGCTCCCGCCGGTCTCCTGCCCGATAATGCTTCTGTGCATGGCGGCGCTGTCGCTTTGGCTCGCCGTCTCGGGACTTCCGGTGAGCGCAATCTATGCTCCGAGGGTTAAGGCGCTTCTTTGGGTGATTTTCGGGATATCCCTCTTTCTTTTGGCGGTATATTTCCTGTCGAAGAAAGATGTCCGCGAGGCGGCTTCGGCGGCGTCGCTCGCGGCGGTGATGACGGTTTTGTTCACTCTTCTTGACGATATTATAACGCCGCTGACGATGGGGTATTCGCCCGAGGCCGCGGCGGGATATTTTTACGGCGGATTTTTGGCAATGCTGCCGCAGACGGTCTGTGCCGCTCTCAGTGTGCTCCTGCTCTATCTTCCGCTGAAAAAGGCATTTACCGCCGCACTTAGATACGGCGGCAAGAATTCTACCGACGGAGGCAGTTATGAGAATTGACAGAATACTCGAAAAAAAGCGCACCCTTTCCTTTGAGGTCTTCCCGCCGAAAAAGGACGACCCCGAGATGTCGGGGATATGCTCGGCAATCGACCGGCTGAGCCGCCTTAACCCCGACTTCATCAGCGTGACCTACGGCGCGGGCGGAACTAACGTCGGAAAGGCGGTCGAGCTCGCGGGATATATCAAGTCGGTCGGAGTCGAGCCGCTTGCGCACATCACCGGCGGACCGTCGACCCCCGAGTCGGTCGACAGCACCCTTAAAAGGCTCGGAGAGCTCGGCGTCGAAAACATCTTGGCGCTCAGGGGCGACCGCCCGGTCGACTATACCGCCGAATACTGCCGGTATTTTAAGCACGCCACCGACCTCATCGGCTATATAAAGGGCGGCTTCTGCATCGGCGCGGCGTGTTACCCCGAGGGTCACACCGAGTGCACGACCCTCCGCGAAGACATCGTCAGCCTTAAGATGAAACAGGACATGGGCGCCAAGTTCTTGGTGAGTCAGATTTTTTATGACAACTCCTACTACTACCGGCTGATTCACGAGGCCGGGAAATTCGGCGTCACCGTCCCGATTATCCCGGGGATAATGCCGCTGACGAACGCGAAGAACATCATAAGAATCAAGTCGATGTGCGGGAGCACTATCCCCCTCGACTTCAGAAACATGATTGAGACATATTCCGGCTACCCCGAAATCCTCCGGGAAATCGGGATAAACTATGCGGTGTACCAGATTACCGATTTGATTGCAAAGGGCGCGCCCGGAATCCACCTTTGCATCATGAACCGCGCGGACATCGCCGAAGAGATTTGTTCAAGGCTGAGGTGCCTTTTCGATGGACTTTTCAGAGCTGAAAAAGAGAATATATAGCTATCTCGGCTTTCACGGCGTCGCCGAATCGCCCGAGACCGACGCGCTGATTGACTCCTGCCTCTCAGAGCTTCGCGGGATAATCCAGTTTCGGTATACATACCGGATTTTCGACGAGCTTCCCGGGTTTTTGAAGAAGGAGCCTTATGCCGAATTCCTTTCCGGCTGCAATCGGGTGATTCTCTCGGCGATGACGCTCGGGGCGGGCGTCGACATTAAAATAAACCGCCTTTCGCGGACAGATGTGGCACGCTCGGCGGTGCTCGACTCGTGCGCGAGCGCAAGTCTTGAATATCTTTCGGACGAATACGAAAGGGGACTCGGCGAAAAGCTTACATACCGCTTCTGCCCGGGTTACGGCGGAAGTCCCCTCGAAGACGTCCGGGAGATTTTTGAGCTTATACGCCCCGAAAAAATCGGCATAACCCTAAACGAAAACTGCTTCATGCTTCCGGCGAAGTCGATGGCGGGGGTCATCGGCGTCGGAAAGGAGACAAAAAAGAGCTGCGGGCAGTGCATTATGCTCGGCAGCTGCAGATTCAGGGAGGAGGGCACAAGGTGCTACGGTTCGGAGAGAGAATAGTTGTTTTTGACGGCGGATTCGGGAGCGAGCTTGAACGCCGCGGTCTCGGGGGTATTCCCGAGGATTTGAACATCACCCACGCCGAGGATATTAGGGCGATACACCGCGATTATTCCGCCGCCGACGTCATCACCGCGAACACCTTCGGACTTAACCGGATTAAGTATCACGGCGCATATGACCTCGAAACGGTCGCAAGGGCCGCCGCCGAAAACGCAAGGGCGGCGGGAAAGCCGGTCTTCTGGGACATGGGACCCACCGGAGCGATGTTAAAGCCGCTCGGGACGCTCGGCTTCGAGGAGGCATATGACGCCTTTGCCGAGATTGCGCGGATTGCCGACGGTCTTGCCGACGGCTTTATATGTGAGACCTTTTCGGACATCTATGAGCTTAAGGCCTGCCTCTTGGCGCTTAAGGACAACACAAAAAAGCCGGTCTGCGCGACCGTGACCTTTGATTCGACCGGGCGGACGCTCACCGGCTCGACGCCCGAGATTGCGGCGGCGGTAATCGAGGGACTCGGCGCCGACGCGCTCGGGGTGAACTGTTCCCTCGGACCGAAGGAGCTTCTGCCGATTGTCGAGCGGCTTTTAAGGTCGACCTCGCTTCCGGTGATTGTCCAGCCGAACAGGGGACTGCCGGTCCTCGAGGGCGGGCGGACGGTATATAAGCTCGGAATCGACGAATTCGACGAATACACCGAAAGGGCGGTAGAGCTCGGGGTCAGCGCCGTCGGCGGCTGCTGCGGCACAACGCCGGAATTCATCGAAAGGATATCCCGGTTCTCCGGGCAGCCGGTCAGGGAGCATGAATATACTCCGTCGACGGCGGTATGCTCGCCGACGGTTATGACCGTCATCGACGGGGTGAAGCTTTGCGGCGAAAGGCTTAATCCGACCGGAAAAAAGGCGCTCAAAGAGGCGCTCATAAACCGCGACTTCGACTATCTCATCGACGAAGCCGTCAAGCAGCAGGAGGCAGGCGCAGACCTCCTGGACCTCAACTGCGGACTGCCTCAGGTCGACGAAAAATCGCTGATGCCCGAGGCGGTTCGGCGGATACAGGAGTTCTGCGACCTGCCGCTTCAGATCGACTCGTCCGACGCCGAGGCTGTCGAGGCGGGGGTCAGGGCGTATAACGGCATACCGCTTATAAACAGCGTCAACGGCGACGAGGCGGTGATGTCGAAAATCTTCCCGATTGCGAAGAAATACGGCGCGGTCGTGCTCGGTCTCGCGATGGACGAAAACGGCGTCCCGAAGACGGCGGAGGGGCGGCTCGAAATCGCCGAAAGAATCGTCCGCCGCGCGGCGGATTACGGCATCCCGCGGCACAGGATTATGATTGACACCCTTGTCGTGACGGCGTCGGCGGAGCAGGAGCTCGTTTCGGTGACGCTCGATGCGCTCAGGGCGGTGTCCGAGCGGGGAATCCGGACCGCGCTCGGGGTGTCGAACGTCTCGTTCGGACTGCCCTATCGCCCGCTTTTAAACCGGACGTTTCTCGCGATGGCGATGACCTGCGGACTGAATATGCCGATACTGAATCCGCTCGACGGCGAGATGACCGGGACGGTCAAGGCGTTCAACGTCCTCTCGGGGATTGACGAAAACTCCGAGGAATATATCGCCGCGTATCACGACTATAAGCCGGCGAACGGCGCGGTGAGCATATCTTCAAAGACAGAGGAAAAGACCGCCGAAAGCCTTTATGACTGCGTAAAATCCGGACTTAAGAACAGAGCGGCGGAGCTTTGCGAAAGAGAACTCCTGACGAAAGAGCCGCTCGAAGTCGTCAACGAAATATTGATAAAAGCTCTCGACGAGGTCGGAAAGCTCTATGAGAGCGGAGTGCTTTTCTTGCCGCAGCTCGTTTCGAGCGCCGAGGCGGCAAAGGCGGCGTTCGCGGTCGTCGGGGCGCACATGCCGAAGGACGCGCCGAAGAAGGGGCGGGTTGTGCTCGCGACGGTCAAGGGCGACGTCCACGACATCGGGAAGAACATCGTCAGGGTGGTGCTCGAGTCCTACGGCTACGAGGTCACTGACCTCGGGAAAGACGTCCCGCCCGAGAGGGTGGTCGAAGCGTGGCGCGAAAAAAGGCCGATTGCGGTCGGACTTTCGGCGCTTATGACGACGACGGTCAGGGGAATGGCCGAGACGATTACTGCGCTCCGCGAGGCCGGCTGCGACGCAAAGATTTTCGTCGGCGGCGCCGTCCTCAACGCCGAGACCGCAAGCGCAATCGGCGCGGATTACTACACCAAGGACGCCCTCGAGATGGCGAAGGTGATGGAGACGCTGTGAAATACCGCACTCTATCCTCTATCTTCTACCCTCTATCTTCTATCATTCTATTTTGATTGACACCCGGGCGGTTTTATAGTATAATTCTTGTGACAGATTATTTTACAGGAGGTATTAACAATGAGATTTGAAAACCGCGACGGCGCTCTTGTCTGCAAAACCGGCGGGGAGACGCTGAGAATCGAGCCTTGGGGCAAGGATTCGCTCCGCGTCCGCGCGACGATGCTCGCCGACTTCACCGGAAACGTCTGGGCGCTGACCGAAACGCCGAAGGAGTGTGCCGCCGAAATTTCGATTGACAACGGCTCGGCAAAAATCACCAACGGAAGGATATCGGCCGAGGTAAACTTTGCCGGCGTCGTCACCTATTATAAGGACGGAAAGCTTATTCTCCGCGAATATTTCCGCTCATACGGCGGGACGCTGTCGCAGAAGAGCCGCTGTCTTAAAATCGTCAACCGCGAGTGGAAGGGAATCATCGGCGGGACCGAATATTCCCTCAACGTCAAGTTTGAGCCGAATTCGGGCGAAAAGATTTTCGGCATGGGGCAGTATCAGGACGGCTGTTTCGACCTTAAGGGCTGCACCCTTGAGCTTGCGCAGAGAAATTCACAGATTTCGGTGCCCTTTGCCGTCTCTTCCTTGGGATACGGCTTCCTTTGGAACAATCCCGCCGTCGGAAGGGCGACCTTCGGCTGTAATTATACCGAGTGGATTGCCCGCGCGACCCGCGAGATGGACTATTACATAACCGTCGCCGACACCCCGAAGGCAATTCTTGAAAACTATACCTCGGCAACCGGCAGAGCCGACATGTTCCCCGAGGACCTGATGGGACTTTGGCAGTGCAAGCTGAGATACCGCACACAGGAAGAGGTGCTTTCGGTCGCACGTCAGTACCAAAAAGAGGGAATCAAAATCGACCAGATTGTCATCGACTTCTTCCACTGGACCGTACAGGGCGACTGGAAATTCGACAAGACCTATTGGCCCGACCCGAAGGCGATGGTCGACGAGCTTCACAGCATGGGAATAAAGGTGATAGTCTCGGTCTGGCCCTCGGTCGACAGAAAGAGCGAGAATTTCTATCCGATGACCGAGCGCGGACTCCTCATCAGGACCGAGCGCGGCGCGGCGCAGACCTATGACTATCAGGGCGACTGCGTCGAAATCGACCCGTTCAATCCCGAGACGAGAAAATACGTCTGGGAGGTCTGCAAGAAGAATTACTATGACTACGGAATCGACGCCTTCTGGCTCGACAACTCCGAGCCGGACTACGGCGTATATGACTTCGAGAACTACCGCTATTCCGCCGGACCCGCCCTCGAGGTCAGCAATATGTACCCGCAGATGTACAGCCGAGTCTTCTATGACGAAATGTCAAAGGAAAATAAGCCGGTCGTGAACCTCCTGAGATGCGCGTGGGCTGGGTCGCAGAAGTACGGAAACGTCGTCTGGTCGGGAGATGTCCCCTCGACCTTCGAGGCGTTCAGGGACCAGCTTAAGTGCGGACTGAATATGGGTCTCGCCGGAATTCCCTGGTGGACGACCGATATCGGCGGATTTATGACCGACGACGTCAACGACCCGAATTTCCGTCAGCTTCTGATTCGCTGGTATCAGTTTGCGGTCTATTCCGCGGTCCTGAGAATGCACGGCGACAGAGGCCCTTACGACATTCCGCCGCTCGACGACCGCGATTGGGGCGGAGGATATCTCCACACCGGTCAGCCGAACGAGCTTTGGAGCTACGGCGAGGACAACTATAAAATCATGCGCCGCTACTACGACATACGCATCGCGATGCACGACTACATCAAGGGTCTTTATAAAGAGGCCCACGAGAACGGCTCGCCGCTTATCCGCCCGATGTTCTATGAATTCCCCGAGGACAATGCCTGCTGGGAGCTTGACGACCAGTACATGTTCGGCGACAGGTATCTTGTCGCGCCGATATTCGAGCTGAACCGCTTCGAGCGCGAGGTATATCTCCCCGCGGGAAGCTGGAAGCTCACCTCGACCGGTGAGACCTTCTCCGGCGGACAGACCGTAAAGGCCGCCGCGCCGATTGAGTACATGCCGGTGTTTGAGAGAATCTGATATGTGAATCGTCCGTCCCTGCGCAAGCGGGGGCGGAGCGTTTTAGAGGATAGAAGATAGAGATTGGAAGATAGAGGACAGAGGTCTGACTTCTCACTTCTGCTTTCTGGTTTCATCCCCTTGAGGGGCGGGTCGGGGAGGGGTGACTCAAAAGCATGAGCGCAGTGAATACCTTGTTCCGCCAGCGCGGCGTCGCTCCACCCCCCGGGCGCAGACGGCGCGCTTTGCGCGCAAACGAAAAGAGCAGAAAAACCCGCAAGCGGTTTTCCTGCTCTTTTCGTTTCGGCAGCCTTCGGCTGCCGCGTCTGCGCCCTCATAGGAGCTGAAGCTGGAGCGATGCGGAACCCCTCCCCGTCGGGGAGGGGTAGGGGAGGGGGAATAGGCGTAATCGCGTCACCGTTAAGGTGACGTGATAAGCCGTCCGCCAACGGCGGACTCCTTTATAGCAACGCGCGGAGTCGTCACAATTTCCCCGCCATCGGCTGACCCCTTTTAAAAGGTGCGACACCTTTGCAAGTTTATTGTACCGCTCGCAAGTGTCATTCACACCCCCTCCCCGTCGGGGAGGGGTAGGGGTGGGGGAACAGGCGAAACGCGTCACGGCCGAGTGACGCGGGGAGCGTCCGCCGCAAGGCGGACCCCTTTTTTGCGCCGCGCGATTATCAGATTCCCCCTCCTCCCCAACCCTTCACCCGCTTTACCGTCGCTTGATTTTCCCTGTCAGCTGTAGTATAATACCGGTACAAGGAGGCAGGAATATGCGCAAAAAAATAACCGGCGGCCGGTTTGACGCCGAAAGGGCGCTCTATCACTCGGTCATGACCGATATCGAAAACTGTACGTTCGCGGGACCCGCCGACGGAGAGTCGGTGCTCAAGGAGTCGCGCGACATAAACGTCAGCGGCTGCGGTTTCTCGCTCCGCTACCCGATGTGGCACGTCGACGGCTTCACTCTCCGCGGCTCCGAAATGGACGAACTGACCCGCGCGGCAATCTGGTACAGCGCCCGCGGAAAGATTTCCGACTGCACCCTAAGGGGCATCAAGGCGGTGCGCGAGTGCAGCGACATCGAAATCCGCCGCGCCGAAATCGTCTCGGCCGAATTCGGGTGGAAGTCCTCGGGAATCACCCTTATAGACACAAATATTCAGAGCGAATACATATTTTTCGACAGCCGGGACATTCGGCTCGAAAACGTCGGAATGTCGGGAAAATATTCGTTCCAATACGTCGAAAATCTCGTCATCGAAAACTCGCGCCTCGACACCAAGGACGCCTTTTGGCACGCCAAGAACGTCACCGTCAGGGACACCGAGGTCAAGGGCGAATATCTCGGCTGGTTCTCGGACGGTCTGACGCTTATCAACTGTAAAATTTCGGGCACCCAGCCGCTCTGCTACTGCAAGAATCTGAGGCTGATTAACTGCGAGATGGCGCCCGACTGCGACCTCGCTTTTGAATACTCCGACGTCGAAGCCGACATCATCGGCCATATAACGTCGGTCAAGAATCCGAAGTCCGGAACCGTCACCTGTGACTCCGTCGGCGAAATCATCACCGACGACCCCGTCACCGAGTGCACCGGCAGGGTCGTGACGAGAGGGTAGACGGGTGCAACCCCCCCTGAAAGGATATCGCTTTATATTTAATTGCAAACGAAAATGCTGTTCCCTTTTACGAAAAGCTCGGCATGAAGAAAGCAGATGATGTAATGCAATACAACCATATTGAATGGACGGAGTTTACAGTACAATAGATGTATGAAAATTCCGGTTTATCCGCAAGATGAATTTATGCAAAAAAGCAGACGGTTTCCGCGTCTGCTTTTTCTGTATAAACACCGCAACCGGACTCTTTACTTTATCCCCGTCAGCTTCTTGATGAAGTCCGGGCGGCTGAATTTCGCGTGTTCGCGGTCGTATTCTCCGCCGGGGGTGTCCCAGAGGACGGGGCAGAAGCCCTTTTCGGCGGCGGCGGACGCGACGGCGAGCGTCCACTTTTCGATGACGCTGCGGGACTTGTTGTCGCCGAAGCAGCCGTATTCGCCGATGATGACCGGAATTCCCTTTTTCGCAAAGTTTTCGTCCATCATGTCCATATACTTTTCAAGCTCGGCATAGTCGGCGTCGGTGCCCCAGCTCGTCCGCGCCTTCCCCCAGTCGACGTCGCTGTCAATAAGGCAGAGCACCGCCGGTGTATAGTAGTGAACCGAAATCGCACAGCGGCCGGCGGGGTCGTTCGGCATCTTGAATTCCTTGGCGCATGCGTGGTCGATATTCGTCCAGTACGACGCAATCAGAAGGTGCCGCTCGGGGTTGTTTCCGCCCGAGGCGCGGATTGTGTCGACGAATTTTTGATTTATTTTGTTGAACATATTGAACGCCTTTGACTTTCCGGTCGTCCCGCCGTACTGGTTCCAGACGCTGTCGAAGCCGACCTCGTTCATCGACTCGAACATCAGTCCCTCGCCGTAATCCTTGAACCTCTCTGCGATTTGCTTCCATATATTTTCATATATGACAAGCGTTCCCTCGAAATTCTTTTCAAACTTCGCCGGCCAGTCGTCGTGGTGAGTGTTCAGGATACAGTACATGCCGCTGTCGAGAATCCACCCGACGACCTCTTCGATGCGGTCCATGAACTCCTTCGGGATATTCCCCTTTGAGTCGGCGAGGAGCGTCCACGAAACGGGAAGGCGCATCACCCCGAACCCGGCGTCGGCGTATCCTTGAATCATCTCTTCGGTGATAATCGGACTTCCCCAAGCGGTCTCCTGATTCGAGACGGTCTTCTCGAACCAATCTCCGGTCGAGTCGAGGGTGTTCCCGAGATTTATCCCGATGCCCATATCGGCGACGATTTCGGCGGTCGTGCGGCCGCTCATTCCGCCGTCGGATTTTTTAGAGGACGCCGCTTTTTTAGTGCCCGCGGTCACGGTTACGACGGGGGATTCCTTCTTCCCGCCGCTGACCTTAAAGTCGTAGCTCACGCCGTTCTGAAGTCCCGAGACCGTCGCGGCGGTCTTCTTTGTGTTCCCGGCAATCTTCCATGAAGACGCCGCCGTCCGCTTCCAGCTGACGGTATAGCTCTCCGCGCCCGAGTCGTTCCAGCGAAGCGAGACCTTTTTGTCGCCCGCCGTCGCCCTGAATCCGGCGATACCGCCCGCCGCGTCGGCGAAAATCTCCGCCGCCCCGCAGGTGCACAGAATTATAACCGCCAGAATCACCGCAATAATTTTTTTCATACAAAACCTCCGTTCGTCACTGCCCGCGCCCCGCGCTGCCTTTGGGGATATTATAATACATTTTGATGGGGAATGCAAGGGGAGGGGACAGATTGGCAGAAGGCAGAGGGAAGATGTCAGAACTTTGACCCCCGACCGCGCTGATTGCCACGTTGAGGGGGTGTTGAGGAAACTTAGAAGCGCTGCAAAAGCCGATAAAGACGCCGCACTGCCGGTAATAAGGTATTCGCTTCGCGAATGCTATTTTCATACTCCCACCCCCTTCCCCCTCCCACATGGGAGGGGGTTCATGTTGCTAAAACTTTTGATGTCCGCCTGACGGCGTGGAAATCTTGTGCTGCGTCATACGTCGCTAAATGCGTTTACTTTGTGATACGCTAAACGCTTCATTTTAGATGTTTCCCCGTCCATTTTCTTCCACACCCCCTGCCCCCTCTCCCTCAGTGAGAGAGAGGGGGTTCCACCCCACACCCGGCCGTTCACGGTCGTGAACGACGCGACCACTCCCCTCAAGGGGAGTGGTACCGGGCAGGGAAGGACACTTGAGAGCGTTACAAATAATTTACAGAGGCGTCGCACTGCCATAAATAAGGAATTCGCTTCGCTCATGCTATTATTAGACTCCTATCCCCCTGTCCCCCTTACCACATGGAAAGGGGGAACGCATCGCTTCGGTTTCAGCTCCTGTGACGGCGCAGTCCGGCGCGCGAAGCGCGCAAACGAAAATATCGTGAAAATTCCCGCCGGAATTTTCACGATATTTTCGTTCAGACCGTCTTCGACGGTCGCGGCTGCGTGCATAAGCTTGTTTTATAGCTGTTCACGCTTCGCAATCGTGAACGATTGATTGCTCGCGCTCACAGATAAAACAAGCGTATGCTGTCAGAGAACAGAAATCAGATTGTCAGATGTCAGAACCAACAGAGCCGCTGTATTGCTGCTCAATTTTCCCCGCCGTCAGGCGGCACTGTAAAGTATGAGCAATACAACCCCCTCCCATGTGGGAGGGGGTAGGGGTGGGAGACTAAAGATGGCATGAGCGAAGCGAATTCCTTATAGCAAGGTATGGCACCGGCACGCAACTTTTCTAAAACCTGCGAAAGTGTCCTCCTTGCCCGGTACCACTCCCCTCGGGGGAGTGGTCGCGCCGTTCACGAACGTGAACGGCCGGGTGTAGGGTGGAACCCCCTCTCTCTCGCTGAGGGAGAGGGGGACTGGGGGTGTGGAAGAATAAATGAGCATGTCACCGCAAAGGTGACGCGTTTCGACGTCCTCTGCAAAGCGAACACCAGCAAAGCATGACGCCGCATGAACCTTTCCCCGCCGTCAGGCGGCACTTTCGCCTTTAGCTATGCAGAACCCCCTCCCATGTGGGAGGGGGAAGGGGGTGGGAGTCTAAAGATAGTATGAGCGTCAGCGAATACCTTATAAAAAGGTACGGCATCGCTCTCAGATATTTACAGCGCTACAAAGCTTCCTCCTAACTCCCTCCCCTCGAGGGGAGGGTCGGGGAGGGGTGACTAAGATAGCATGAGCGAAGCGAATTCCTTATTACCGGCAGTGCGGCGTCCCGCTGCCTCCGGCGCAGTCCGAGACCGCCGCCGGCGGTCTGAACGAAAGAATCATAAAAACCCCGGCGGGAGTTTTTATGTTCTTTTCGTTCGCGCGCAAAGCGCGCCGGACTGCGCCCTGTCAGAGAGCAGAAATGAGATAGTCAGATGTCAGAACCAACAGAGCTGCCTTGAACAAGCTGCGTTGCCGTTCAATTTTTCCCCGCCGATAGACGGCAATCCAAGCTTTAGCGGTGCAGACCCCCCTCCCCGACGGGGAGGGGGCAGGGGGAGGGGGATATGGCGTAATCACGTCACCGTCAAGGTGACGTGATTAGCCGTCCGCCGCATGGCGGACTCCTTATTGCAAAGTACGCCGCCGCGCCACATTTCCCCCGCCGTTAGGCGGCACTCCAAGCTTTAGCTATGATAACCCCCTCCCATGTGGGAGGGGGTAGGGGGTGAGAGTCTGAAAATAGCATGAGCGCAGCGAATTCCTTGTTTGACGCGTGCGGCCATGATTTTCCTTAGTAAATGTGCAGATGTCCTTACTATGGCGGTTACTAAAAATAGCATTCGCTTCGCGAATTCCTTATAACAAGGTAGGTCACCGCTCTTACTTTTAATATACCAGTGCAAGCTTCCTCCGCGCACCCCCCTCAACGGGGTTGTCGCGGTCGGAGATCAAAGGTCTGACATCTGACTTCTCAATTCTGTCATCTTGAATTTCCCCCGCTTTCATGCTATAATATCAAAAACAGGGGGTATCGATATGAACAAACCGACTATAGAAGAGCTTCGGCAGCGGTTTTCGGCGGACAGGTTCGCCGCGCTGGCGGGGGTTGAAATAAGGGAGGCGGAGCCGGGACGGGCGGTCTGCGCAATCGTCCTGAACGATGAGCACATGAACGCCAACGGCACGCCGATGGGCGGGGCGATTTTCACCCTTGCCGACTTTTGCTACGCGGTCGCGTCGAACGGCTTCACCGACGACATCATCGTCTCACAGCACTGCTCGATTACGTTTCTTGCGCCCGCCAAGGGGAGCGAACTCATCGCCGAGGCGCGGTGCATAAGGTCGGGCCGCTCGACCTGCCTCTATGAAGTCACCGTCACCGACGACCTCGGAACCCTCGTCGCCCACGCCACCGTCAACGGCTTCAACCTCGGCTGACAACCGACGTTCTTAAAATGACCGTCCGCACACCGCCCCCGCGGTGAAAGCGGCGGTTTTTTATGATTGCCGTTTCGGCGCGGCGCAGACCCTTCCAAATTTCATCAACTTTGTCCGAATTTTGTGTTGACTTTGACAGTTAAAAGTCGTATAATATATAGTGTGGTTACTAACACAGTTTAAAGCGATAATATGCTGATGGGAGAAGTGAAAATGGTAATTACAGAACTTTTGGAACGCAACGCCCGGCTCTACGGCGACGAGACCGCCCTTGTCGAGCTGAGTCCGACCGAGGAACGCGACCGCGTCGTCACATGGCGGGAGGCAAGCCTTATCGAGAGCGCACAGCCTCATTCCCCATATCGCCGCTCGCTGAGCTGGCGGGACTTCGACCGGCGCGCAAACCGAATCGCGAACCTTCTTTTAAGCCGGAATCTGTCCCGGGGCGCAAAGGTCGGCATTTTAATGATGAACTGCCTCGAATGGCTCCCGGTATATTTCGGAGTGCTCAAGGCCGGCTGTATCGCCGTGCCCCTTAATTTCAGGTATTCGAGCGACGAAATCAAATACTGCCTCGAGCTCGCCGACGTCGAGGTCCTTGTCTTCGGGCCCGAATTCATCACCCGTATGGACGCTATCGCCGGCGATATCCCGAACGTAAAAATGATGTTCTTTGTCGGGCGGGAAAAGCCCGTCTACGCCGAGGACTGCATCAAGCTGATGAGCTTCTGCTCGTCAAGCGCGCCTCCGGTCGCTCTTTCGGAAGACGACTATGCCGCAATCTATTTCTCGTCCGGGACGACCGGCTTCCCGAAGGCGATTTTACATAATCACCGCGCGCTCTTCGCCTCCTGCGAGACCGAACAGGCCCATCACGGACAGACCCGGGACGACGTCCTTCTCTGTATCCCTCCTCTCTATCACACCGGCGCAAAGATGCACTGGTTCGGGAGCCTTATTTCGGGGAGCAAGGCGGTGCTTCTTCGCGGGGTCAAGCCGGAATGGATTCTCCGCGCAATCACCGAGGAAAAGTGCACGATTGTCTGGCTTCTGGTGCCGTGGGCACAGGATTTACTCGACGCAATCGACTCGGGAAAAGTTAAGCTTGAAAACTATCTTCTCGACCAATGGCGGCTGATGCACATCGGCGCGCAGCCGGTGCCCCCGAGCCTTATCCGCCGCTGGCTGCAGGTCTTCCCGCACCACAAATACGACACCAACTACGGCCTGAGCGAGTCTCTCGGACCCGGCTGTGTTCACCTCGGCGTCGAAAACACCGCCAAGGTCGGCGCAATCGGCAAGGCCGGCTATCACTGGGAGGCAAAGGTCATCAACGAAAAGGGCGACGAGGTCAGCGGGGACGAGGTCGGCGAGCTTGCCGTAAAGGGCCCCGGCGTGATGCTCTGCTACTATAAGAACAAAGAGGCGACCGACGAGATTTTAAAGGACGGCTGGCTTTTAACGGGCGACATGGCAAAGGTCGACGCCGACGGGTTCATCTATCTTGTCGACCGAAAGAAGGACGTCGTAATCTCGGGCGGAGAAAACATATATCCGGTACAGATTGAGGACTTCCTCCGCCAGTACGACAAAATCAAGGACGTCGCCGTAATCGGCATGCCCGACCAAAGGCTCGGCGAAATCACCGCCGCAATCATCGAAATCAAAGAGGGAATGACCTGTACCGAGGAGGAGATAAACGAATTCTGCAAGGCTCTTCCGAGATACAAGCGCCCGAGAAAGATTATCTTCGCCGACGTCCCGAGAAATCCGACCGGAAAGATTGAAAAGCCGGCCCTTCGCGAAAAATACTGCGGCGGACGTCTCGTCGAGGAACAGATACTTTCATAAAATAAAAGACAGAAGCCGGACAGACACCGAAATCACCGAAAATGGGGGAAAAACATGGATTTATTCATTAAAATCGCACTTCTGATTGTATTCTTCGGGGCGATGGTCGCGATAGGACTCTATTGCCGCCGTCACGCCACCGACGTCAACGGGTTCGTCCTCGGCGGACGGAACGTCGGACCCTGGCTCACCGCGTTCGCCTACGGAACAAGCTATTTCTCCGCCGTCGTCTTCGTCGGCTATGCCGGACAGTTCGGCTGGAAATACGGCGTCGCGGCGACATGGGCGGGACTCGGGAACGCCTTTATCGGCTCGCTTATGGCGTGGGCGATTCTCGGACGCCGCACAAGGGTCATGACCCAGCACCTCGACAGCGCGACGATGCCCGAATTCTTCGGCAAGCGCTTCGACAGCAAGGCGCTTAAGCTCTGCGCCTCTGCAATCATCTTCGTCTTCCTCATTCCCTATACCGCGTCGCTCTATAACGGACTGAGCCGTCTCTTCGCGATGGCATTTGACATCGACTATGCCGTCTGCGTAGTCGCGATGGCGGTGCTCACGGGAATATACGTCATCGCCGGAGGATATATGGCGACGGCAATCAACGACTTCATTCAGGGAATTATCATGATTTTCGGCATAGTCGCCGTCATCGCCGCGGTTCTCAACAGTCAGGGCGGATTCCTTGAAGCGCTTAATAAGATGGCACAGGTCAGCGACCCCGCAGTCTCGGAGGCTCCCGGCGTCTTCAACTCGTTCTTCGGACCCGACCCGATAAACCTCCTCGGCGTCGTAATCCTGACGTCTCTCGGAACATGGGGACTGCCCCAGATGGTGCAGAAATTCTATGCCATCAAGAGCGAATCCGCCATCAACAAGGGAATGATTATCTCGACCGTCTTCGCGCTCATCGTCGCCGGCGGCTGCTATTTCCTCGGCGGCTTCGGACGCCTCTTTGCCGATAAGATGGAGATTATAAACGGCATGCCGAACGGAAGCTATGACTCTGTCATTCCGACGATGCTCTCGGGACTCCCGACCGTTTTAATCGCAATCGTCGTAATCCTCGTCCTTTCGGCGTCGATGTCGACGCTGTCGTCCCTTGTCCTCACTTCAAGCTCGACCCTGACCCTCGACTTCATAAAGGGCACCGTCGTAAAGAAGATGGACGAAAAGAAACAGGTCCTTTGCATCCGCGTCCTCGTCGCCGTTTTCATCGCGATATCGGCGGTCCTCGCGATTGTACAGTACCGTTCGAGCGTCACCTTTATCGCACAGCTTATGGGCGTAAGCTGGGGCGCTCTCGCCGGGGCGTTCCTCGCGCCGTTCATGTACGGACTCTACTGGAAGCGCACCTCGAAGGCGGCGTGCTGGACGAGCTTTTTGTTCTCGACCGTCTTTATGCTCCTCGTAATCTCCCCGCTGAAGACCTTCCTCCCCGCGCTTCTTCAGTCTCCGATTAACGCCGGCGCGTTCTGTATGCTTGCCGGACTTGTGATTGTCCCGATAATAAGCCTTATAACTCCCGCGCCGAAGAAAGAGCGGCTCGACGAAATCTTTGCCTGCTACGAAAAGACCGTCACCGTCACCGTCCGGGATTCCATCGGCGAAGAGCAGTGAGCGGGTGATAATCAATGCCGATTGAATTTATCCGCGACGACATCACAAGGCTTCATGTCGACGCAATCGTCAACGCCGCCAATTCGACCCTTCTCGGAGGCGGCGGAGTCGACGGCGCAATCCACGCCGCGGCCGGTCCGAAGCTTTTGGAGGAATGCCGGAAGCTCGGCGGCTGTGAAACCGGCGAGGCAAAGGCGACGAAGGGGTATAAGCTCCACTGTAAATACGTCATACACACCGTCGGACCGGTCTGGACCGGCGGAAAAAGGGGAGAAAAGGCGCTCCTCGAGTCCTGCTACAAGAATTCGCTCCTGCTCGCGAAAAGCCTCGGCTGCGAGACCGTCGCTTTCCCGCTGATTTCGAGCGGGGTGTACGGATATCCGAAGGAAGAGGCGCTGAGCGTCGCCGTCGACACCGTGAAGAGCTTCCTCGACGTCTGCGACATGACGGTTTATATCGTCATCTTCGACAAGGCTTCGTTCCGCATCGGCGAAAAGCTTGTCCGCGACATTAAGGAATACATTGACGACAGATACGCCGACGAGCACTTCAATGCCCGTGCGGAGCACATGAGACCCTTTAAGGCAAACCGGCACGATTTCGCCGATTATGCAGCACCTAAAGAGGTTAAAGCCGCGCCGCCGCCGTCGTTCGCTTCGCTTAAAGACGCGGTGAGTCAGCTTGACGAGAGCTTCTCCGAGATGCTCCTGCGGAAAATCGACGAAGAGGGAATGACCGACGTCGAGTGCTATAAAAAGGCGAACATCGACCGAAAGCTTTTCTCGAAAATCCGGAGCGACCGCCTCTATAAGCCGTCGAAGCAGACCGCGATTGCCTTTGCGATAGCTCTTCGGCTGTCGCTCGACGAGACCAAGGAGCTTCTGATGAAGGCCGGCTTCGCGCTTTCACATTCGAGCCGGTTCGACATCATCATCGAATACTTTATTGTCCACGGAAACTACAATATCTTCGAGATTAACGAGGCGCTTTTCGAGTTCGACCAGTGCCTCCTCGGGGCATGATAAAATGTCGCCCGCGAAGCGACCACAGGGTAAAAAACCTCCGCTATAATATGACTGTAAGCAAACGGAAACGTCATATTATTCAGGAGGTTTTACTATGAAGAAAAATTTAACAGAGCTTGTTTTTATCCTTGACAGAAGCGGGTCGATGGCGGGTCTCGAGGACGACACCGTCGGCGGGTTCAACTCGATGGTCGAGAAGCAGAGAAAGCTTGAGGGCGACGCGTTCATTTCGACGGTGCTCTTTGACGGCGTAAGCGAGGTTATTCACGACCGCGTCGCGATTTCCGAGATAAAGCCGCTCACCCGCGAGGAGTATTACGTCAGGGGCTGCACCGCGCTTCTTGACGCAATCGGCGGTGCAATCCACCACATCATGAACATCCACAAATACGCCCGCGACGAGGACGTCCCCGAGCACACGGTGTTCGTCATCACGACCGACGGAATGGAAAACGCGAGCCGCGAATATTCCGCCGAAAGGGTTAAGAAGATGATTGAACAGCAGAAGGAAAAGGCCGGCTGGGAGTTTCTGTTCCTCGGCGCGAATATCGACGCCGTCGGCACGGCGGCGAGCGTTGGAATCGGCGCCGACCGAGCTGTCGACTACTGCTCCGACTCGACGGGTACACAGCTTAATTTCAGCGTCCTGAGCGACGCAATCACCTCGGTGCGCTCCAGCGCTCCGCTTAAGTCGGACTGGAAGAAAAGGATTGAGGAGGACTTTAAGAGCCGCAGGAAGCGCTGACGGATATGTCGTGTACGGCGAAAAATTTTCGTAAATTACTGTTGCACCGGCGGATTTCTGTGCTATAATCTTTCTGTACGGTTTACCGCAATCAATTACCGAAAAGGAGATAACAGCATTGAAACACACCGCAATAAAAAGACTTGCCGCAATCGTTCTCTGCCTTGTAATGGCGCTCGGGCTTACCGCCTGCGGCGACGGCAGCAATAAGAATGAACAGCCTGCGGCAGACGTGACGGACTCGCCGGCCGACGCGGCTCCCGAGGATACCCCCGAGGAGACTCCCGCAGATGACGCCGATGTCCCCGCCGAACCCGTTACAATCACCATCTATACCACCAACGACATTCACGGCGTTGTCGCCGAGGATTCCGAAAACGGAGTCATCGGAGCGGCGCTCGCCGCGGGCATCAAGGCTTCGACCGAAAACGCCCTTCTGATTGACGCCGGCGACTCGACACAGGGCGCAAGCTTTGCGACCGTCGAAAACGGCGCATACGTCATCGACGTCATGAGCGCCGCCGGATACGACGCGATGGCCGCCGGAAACCACGACTTCGACTACGGCGCCGACGCGCTTCTTGCCAACGCACAGAGGGCATCGTTCCCGATTCTTTCCTCGAACGTCATGCGCGACGGCGAGCCGCTCCTTGACTGTCACGCCATTGTCGACGTCAGCGGGCACAGCATCGGCATCATCGGCGTCACGACCGCCTCGACCGCGACATCGACCAACCCCGCGAAGCTCGAAAACGTCACCTTTGAAAACGAAATCGACGCCGTAAAGGCCGAGATTGCCGAGATTTCGGACAGCGTCGAGGCGATAGTGATTGTCGCGCACCTCGGGGACAATCCCCTCGCGACAAGCGTCACCTCGCAGGACCTTCTCGCCGGTCTTTCGGAAGACGAGCTTAAAAAGGTCGCCGTCCTCATCGACGGACACAGCCACAGTGTTGAGACCGAGAGCGTCGGAAACGTCCCGATTGTACAGACCGGGACCCGCTTCACCGGACTCGGCGTCGTGACCGTCAATCTCGACGGCACCGGCTCGATTTCTTCGTCGGCCGAGGTCTGGGACTATGCAAAGGCATCGGAATTCAAGCTCACCGAGGACGGCGAAGCCGCCAAGGCCGCCGCACAGGCAGCTTATGACGAGAGCATTGTCGCAATCGACCCGATTCTCGCCGAGGAAGTCGCGCTAACAGGACTACCGATTTGGGGCGGCTACATCTATTATGACTACGCCGAGCCGAGAATCGTCGAGACCACGATGGGCGACCTCGTCACCGACGCGTTTAAGTATTACGGACAGATTTTTGCCGACAACAATGCCCTCGACATGCCGGTAATCGGCGTTGAAAACGGCGGCGGCATAAGCGCGACCCTCCCTTACGGAATCGTCACAAGGGGAGACGTCCTTAACGCGTTCAACCACGGCAACACCGTCGACGTCATCCGCGTCTATCCGTCACAGCTTTACACCGCCCTCGAGCTCGGTCTGACCATGACCGGACAGGAGGACAGCGGACGGATTATCACCGAAAAGGCTTCGGGCAGCTTCCTGCAGGTCTCGGGCATCACCTATACCTATGACCCTGCCGGTGAAGCCGGAAACAAGGTTGTTTCGGTCGTCCTTGACGACGGAACCGAGCTTTCGAGGGACGACAGCGAGACCGACCTTCTTGTCGTCACCAATAACTACGTCACCACCTTCGACGGCTTCAACTCGACGATGAAGTTCGGCGAGCTCGGCGGCGAGGACGCGATAGTCATGGACTATATCCTCTATCTCACCAACAACGGCAGCGACACCCTGACGATTGACAACGTCGCCGGAAGGATTCGGATTGCCAACGACAAGTCCCCCGAGACCTATGACGTCGTAATCCCCGTGAAGGCGTCCGACGGCTCGGAATACGACTTTACCGGCGCGAAGTTCACAATTACCGTCGACAACGGCGACCCCGAGGTCATTGAGTGTCAGTCCGACGGACTTCACATCACCGTCCCGAAGGGACCGCACACATTCAGCATGGCCGAGTCGTTCGACGCCGTGCCGGTCTATACCGACAACTACTCCGGCTCCGGCACCGTCACCACCGCCGACGGCTACTATCACCTCTACTTCACCGTCGACCCGGCCGCAGCCGCGGAATAATAAAACAATCACTCCGGACCGCCCCAAAAAGGCGGTTCGGTTTTTTACAGAAGACAGAGGTCAGAAGTCAGAGGTCAGAATCTGAAATCAGAAGCCAGAAATCAGAGGGCAGAGGTCGGACTTCTGTCTTCTGTCAATCTCATTTCTGTCTTCTTGGTGCGTCCAACGGACGCGCCTTGCGGCGGCCCGATTTTTAACAGATGTCAGAGTTCAGAAGTCAGAAGTCAGAATCAGAAATCAGAAGTCAGAAATCAGAGGTCAGAGGCTAAGAAAAAATTTTATTTTCCTATTGACATTGCTTTCCGCATATGCTATAATCAAAACCAACTTGCAAGGTAGGTTTTAAAATCTCCTGCAAGGCGAAAGGGTGACATCATGAAAAACTACTTTGAAAAGCTTGTGCGTGAAAACTTCCGATACGGTCGAATGCAATTTGGAAGATGCTGTCGGGTATGTGACTGACATATCGAGAAGACAGAAGTGAGATTGTCAGAAGTCAGAAGATATATGTCAGAAATTAGAGGATAGAAGATAGAAATACGATATCTGTCTGTCGAAATCCGATATAAGAATGTGTATTAACCAAATTTACCGAAAGGAAGTTATTTAAATGTCTGAATATAAATTTGAAACCTTACAGCTCCATGTGGGTCAGGAGACCCCCGACCCCGCGACCGACGCCCGGGCGGTGCCGATTTACGCGACGACGTCATATGTTTTCCGCAACTGTGAGCACGCGGCGGCGCGGTTCGGTCTTGCCGACGCCGGAAACATCTACGGAAGACTCACCAACTCGACTCAGGACGTCCTTGAAAAGCGCGTTGCAGCGCTCGAGGGCGGAGTCGCGGCGCTGGCGCTCGCCTCGGGTGCCGCCGCCATCACCTATACTATTGAGGCGCTTGCGCAGAACGGCGGGCACATCGTTGCGCAGAAGACAATCTATGGCGGAAGCTATAACCTTTTGGAGCACACCCTGCCGAATTTCGGCATCACCGCGACCTTCGTCAATATCCACGACCTCGCCGAGACCGAGGCGGCTATCCGCGAGAACACCCGCGCAATCTATATCGAGACGCTCGGCAACCCGAACAGCGATATCCCCGACATCGACGCGCTCGCCGAGCTTGCGCACAGACACGGTCTGCCGCTTGTCGTCGACAACACCTTCGGCACGCCCTATCTTATCCGCCCGATTGAGCACGGCGCGGACATCGTCGTCCACTCGGCGACCAAATTCCTCGGCGGTCACGGAACGACCCTCGGCGGAATCATCGTCGATTCGGGAAAATTCGACTGGGCGAAGAGCGGGAAGTACCCCGCGGTCGCCGAACCGAACCCGAGCTATCACGGCGTCTCGTTCGTAAAGGCGGTCGGTCCCGCGGCTTTTGTGACATATATCCGAGCGGTACTCTTAAGGGACACCGGCGCGACAATCTCGCCCTTCGCCGCTTTCCTGCTTCTCCAGGGGATTGAGACGCTTTCGCTGAGGATTGAGCGCCACGCCGAGAACACAAAGAAGGTCGTCGAATTCCTTGAGAATCACCCGCAGGTCGAGGCGGTAAATCACCCGTCTCTGCCGAATCACCCCGACCACGCGCTCTATGAAAAATACTTCCCGAACGGCGGAGGCTCAATCTTCACCTTTGAAATCAAGGGCGGAATCAAGGAGGCTCACGCGTTTATCGACAACCTTAAGATATTCTCGCTTCTGGCGAACGTCGCCGACGTAAAGAGCCTTGTAATCCACCCGGCGACGACGACTCACAGCCAGCTGAGCGAGAAGGAGCTTTTGGACCAAGGAATCAAGCCGAACACCGTCCGCCTTTCAATCGGCACCGAGCACATCGACGACATCATCGCCGACCTGCAAAGGGGCTTCGACGCGGTCAGAAAATAATTTTTCGGAGGAATTGTCATGTCAAAAATCTTCACATCGGCCGACCAGCTCATCGGAAAAACGCCGCTTTTGGAGCTGACCCATATCGAGGAGTCGCTCGGACTTAAGGCGAAAATCCTTGCAAAGCTTGAATACTTCAATCCCGCGGGTTCGGTAAAGGACAGGGTCGCAAAGGCGATGCTTGACGACGCCGAGGAGAGGGGAGTGCTGACGCCCGATTCGGTCATCATCGAGCCGACGAGCGGAAACACCGGAATCGGACTCGCTGCCGTCGCGGCGGCAAGGGGATACAGAATCATCATCGTAATGCCCGAGACGATGTCGGTCGAGCGCCGCCAGCTGATGAAGGCATACGGCGCGGAGCTTGTGCTCTCGGACGGCTCAAAGGGAATGACCGGCGCTATTGAAAAGGCCGAGGCGCTTGCGAAGGAGCTTCCGCACAGCTTTATCCCGGGGCAGTTCGTCAATCCCGCGAACGCGAAGGCCCACCGCGAGACAACGGGTCCCGAAATCTTTGAGGACACCGACGGAAAGGTCGACGTCTTTGTCGCCGGAGTCGGCACAGGCGGAACGATAACCGGCGTCGGGGAGTATCTTAAGTCCAAAAATCCGGACATCAGGGTCGTCGCGGTCGAGCCGAAGACCTCGGCGGTGCTGTCGACCGGAAAGGCGGGCTCGCACAAGATTCAGGGCATCGGCGCGGGGTTTGTCCCGAAGATTCTGAACACAAAAATCTATGACGAGATAATTCCGGTCGCCGACGCCGACGCTTTCGAGTACGGGCGGCTTGTCGGGAAAAAAGAGGGCGTCCTTGTCGGGATATCCTCGGGCGCGGCGCTTTTCGCGGCGGTCGAGGTCGCAAAGCGTCCCGAAAGCGAGGGAAAGAACATTGTCGTCCTTCTCCCCGACACCGGCGACAGATATCTTTCGACGGCGCTTTTCGCGGAATAACGGGGTGAAAAGATGCTGATTTCGACGAGGGGGAGATATGCGCTGAGGGTGCTGATTGACCTTGCGGAGCACTCGGACGGCGGCTATGTCCCGATGAAAGAAATCGCCGAAAGACAGGAGATTTCGCTTAAATACCTTGAACGTATTCTACCGGTGCTCACGAAAAACGGAATCATCGGCGGATTGCAGGGGAAGTCGGGGGGATACCGGCTTCTCGTCCACCCGGAGGAGATTAAAATCGGCGACATTTTAAGGCTGACCGAGGGCGACCTTGCTCCGGTCGCCTGTCTCGAGTGCGGCGCAAAACCCTGCCGGCGGATGTCCGAGTGCCGCACCTACCCGATGTGGTCCGAGTTCTATAAGATGATTAACGGCTTCTTTGACGAAAGGACGCTGGGGGATATTGTGGGGGAGCGGCGCTGTGAAAGCAGAGGAGCGGAATTAATCGCGCGGCGGAATGCCCCCGAGGAGTGAGCAATGTCGCGCTACCGCATATAAGGTATTCGCTGCGCTCATGCTATTTATAGACTCCCACCCCCTTCCCCCGCCCACATGGGAGGGGGTTCTGCATAGCTATGACTTTGAGCGCCGCCTGACGGCGGGGTCAGTTTGCGATAACATGGCTTTTTTCTTCCACACCCCCAGTCCCCCTCTCCCTCAGTGAGAGAGAGGGGGTTCCACCCCACACCCGGCCGTTCACGTTCGTGAACGGCACGACCACTCCCCTCGAGGGGAGTGGTACCGGGCAAGGAGGACACTTTGGCAGGTTTTAGAAAAATTGTGTGCTGATGCCATACCTTGCTATAAGGAATTCGCTTCGCTCATACTATCTATAGACTCCACCCCCTGCCCCCTCCCACATGGGAGGGGGTTCTGCATAGCTAAAGCTTGGAGCGCCGCCTGACGGCGGGGGAAATATGCGCGTTGCCTCACTTTGCTAATAAGGAGTCCGCCTGCGGCGGACGGCTTATCGCGTCACCTTGGCGGTGACGTGATTACGCCTGTTCCCGCCCGCACTTGTTTCCTATCTGACTTAGTTTGGTGTGAGCGAAGCGAAACACACAACGACGCTCACTAAAAGTATTAGTTATATCAAAGTGTATTGCGTCGTTTGCCTCCCCGACGGGGAGGGAGCACTGCAATCAGAACACAGATATCAGAAGTCAGAGGTCAGAATTCTATCATCTAATCTCTACCCTCTATCCTCTAACCCCCTTCCGTCAATTTTTTGTGCCGATTTAACAATATGAGTGAGAAATTCTGGCAAAAATGTACAAAATATTGTGCCCGAGTTGTACAAAAAACCGATTCGACACAAAATGTCGTGAAAAACCTTGACTTTTAATTCCCGTCGGGTATAATAGAATTAAATTCGTACAATTATGCGAATTTAGAAATTATTACGGAGGAATAATCATGAAAAAAATTCTCGCTATTGCCGTAGCCGTTATGATGGTTATGGCACTCACTGTCAGCGTTTTTGCTGAGGAAGTTATCTATTCCCTCGGTGAAAATGATACCCTCGGACAGCACCTCGAGACCGTTACCATCGGCGGCGGCGGAGTTCTTCCCGCTGACGACCCCGACGGAGTAGGCTCAAGAATCGCTACCAACTGGGTAAACGGCTCGACCTTCGACGCTATCCTTGCCGCTATTAAGACCGACGGCGCTGTTGTAAGAATCACCTACACCGGCACCATCAAGGCCATCGGCTATCAGAGCAGCTACGGAACCGAGTCCTTCGTCAACGTCACCGACGTCACCGAGGTTGACGGCAAAAACGTCGCTATCATCCCTTGCGCAGACATCGCTGCCGCTGCTCCCGACGTTATGAACGGCGGTTATGACTGGTGCAACTTCATGGTCACCCAGGACGGCGAAGTAACCCTCCTCGCTTTCGAGGTTGTCACCGGCTACGAGGCTGCTCCCGCTGCCGATGAGGCTGCTGCTGATGATGCCGCTCCCGCTGACGACGCTGCTGCCGATGCTCCCGCTGACGACGCTGCCGCTGAGGCTCCTGCTGCCGACGAGGCTCCTGCTGCCGACGAGGCTCCTGCCGCTGAGGAAGCTCCTGCCGCTGAGGCTGCCGCTCCTTCGACCGGCATTGCTCTTGCTGTGATTCCGGCTGTCGTCGCTATGGCCGCTGTCGCTGTCTCCAAGAAGCACTAATTTTTAAAGAATCGCGGCGAACGGTTTCGGCTGTTCGCCGTTTCTTTTTGTTCAGAAGATTCATCAGGAAAAATCAATGATTTTCGACTCTTTGTACAATATATTGCGTCCGGATTGTGATAAATAAACAAAATCTTGCGCCGCTCTCGGATTATCAAGCGGATTTACAGAAAATTTTGAAAACATATTGACAACTTTTATGTTAAAGATGTATAATTTCAGCAGGTACGCAGTACAATATATTGCTGCCAAAAATTTACGGAGGAAATAGTTATGAAGAAAATTGTTTCTCTTGCCATCGCCTTTATAATGGTCATGGCACTCACTGTCAGCGTTTTCGCAGCACAGGTTCCCATCACTGAGGATGCCCTCGGCTTTACCGACGGCGACGTCACTATTGCGGACGGCACCGCCACCTCGAGCGGCACAAGCTTCAATATCCTTCTGCCCGAGAGCGTTCCGAACGGCGGAAAAGTTACCGTTCACATCAAGGGTTCGACCAACGGCGACTTCAGAGTCTGGCTCGCCGCCGGACAGGCAACCTTCTCCCCCGAGCCTCTTTGGAAGGCTTCGGAACAGGGCGTAGGCACCGGTGAATTCGACGTCACCTTCGAGCTCGAAGCATTCCCGAAGGACGGAACCGGCGATGCTGCCGACAGCATCATGTTCAAGGCTCCTTCCTACGACAGCACTCTCGACAACTTCGTCCTCACTTATCTCAGCATAAACGGCGACGAGGCTGCTCCCGCTGCCGACGCTGCTCCTGCCGACGAGGCTCCCGCTGCTGACGACGCCGCCGAGGCTCCCGCAGCCGACGAGGCTCCTGCCGCTGACGAAGCTCCCGCCGAGGCACCCGCTGCCGAAGCTGCTGCTCCTTCGACCGGCATTGCTCTTGCCGTGATTCCGGCTGTCATCGCTATGGCCGCTGTCGCAGTCTCCAAGAAGCACTGATTTCACTAAGCTGAACCAAAAGCCGTCAGACATCTGGCGGCTTTTTGCGTTGGGCGCAGCCGGCGCGCGAAGCGCGCGAACGAAAATGAAGCAGAAAAATCCCGAGGGATTTTCCTGCTTCTTTCGTTCAGGTCGACCTTCGGTCGACCTCGGCTGCGTCCCTGTCAGAGAACGGAGGGCAGAAGTCAGACGTCAGAATAATACGGAGTCGCCTTGAGAAAAATAAGTTGCCGTACATTTCCACGCCGTCAGGCGGCAATCCACCCCTTAGCTATGCACACCCCTCCCATGTGGGAGGGGGCAGGGGGTGGGAGACTAAAAATAGCATGAGCGAAGCGAATTCCTTTTTACAAGGCGGTGGCGCACAGTGCTTTTTAATCCGCTCAGCGAATTCCTTATTTCGGCAGTACGTTGCCTCTGCAAGTCACCTATAACGCTCGCAAGTGTTCTCCATGCCAAGTACCACTCCCCTCGAGGGGAGTGGTCGTGCCGTTCACGAACGTGAACGGCCGGGTGCGGGGTGGAACTCCCTCTCTCTCACTGAGGGAGAGGGGGACTGGGGGCGAGGAAGAAAGAAAACGGGGAAACATCAAGGGTGATACATTTACGTCTGCCGCAAAGTGAACGCACTTAGCAACGCATGACTCTGCACAATTTTCCACCGCCGTCAGGCGGATATCAAAAGTTTGACGATGCAGACCCCCTCCCCGTCGGGGAGGGGCAGGGGTGGGGGAACAGGCGTAATCACGTCACCGTTAAGGTGACGCGATAAGCCGTCCGCCGCAAGGCGGACTCCTTATTAGCGACGTGCGGCACCGTCACAAATTTCCCCCGCCGTCAGGCGGCAATCTCAACCTTAGCTATGCAGACCCCTGCCCATGTGGGAGGGGGTAGGGGGTGGGAGTCTAAAAATAGTATGAGCGAAGCGAATTCCTTATTATGGGGCAGTCCGGCGCCTCTGCAAGTTACCTATAGCGCTCGCAAGTATCCTCCTTGCCAAGTACCACTCCCCTCGAGGGGAGTGGTCGCGCCGTTCACGAACGTGAACGGCCGGGTGTGGGGTGGAACCCCCTCTCTCTCACTGAGGGAGAGGGGGCAGGGGGTGTGGAAGAAAAAGAACGGAGAAGCATCAAAGGGGTGGCGTTTAGCGTCCGCTGTAAAGTGGACACTTTATGCAACGTATGGCACCGCGCAAGATTTCCCCCGCCGTCAGGCGGCAATCTCAACCTTAGCTATGCATACCTCCATCTTCCACCCTCTACCCTCTACCCTCTACCCCCATACTCCCCCATCACCCTCTCCGCGGTCCTCACCCCGTCGACGGCGGCGGACATGATTCCCCCGGCGTAGCCGGCGCCCTCGCCGCAGGGGTAGAGGTTCGTGATGCCGAGCGCGGTTCCCGCGTCGCCCCGAAGAATCCTTATCGGCGACGACGTCCGCGTCTCGGGGGCGGTCAGGACAGCGCCCCGGTCCGTAAAACAGCTCATCTTCCTGCCGAAATCCCGTAAACCCGTCCGGAGCATCTCGGTCACAAACGGCGGATATATCCCCGAAAAGTCGGTGAAGACGACCCCGGGGCGGTACGTCGGTTCGATGGCGCGTCCCGAAGAGCGCCCGTCCAAAAAGTCCCCGACCGTCATCGCGGGGGCACGGTGACTGCCCGTCAGCTCAAACGCCCTCCGCTCGATTCCGCGCGCAAAGTCGACCCCGCCGAGCGGTCCCGAGGGGAAATCCCCCCTGTCGACCGAGACCGCAACCGCCGCGTTGGCGTTCTCGCCGCTGCGGTCATACCCGCTCATTCCGTTGGTGACGGTCCCGCCGCGCTCGCTCGCCGCCGCGACGACCTCTCCGCCCGGGCACATGCAAAACGTATAGACGGCGCGGTTCCCGGCGCGCAGCGACAGCTGATACTCGCCCTTCGGAAGACCCGCCTCGCCCGATTCGCGGCCGTAAAGACTCCGGTCGACGTCGACCTGCCGGTGCTCAATCCTTGCGCCGACCGAAAACGCCTTCGGCTCGATATAAACCCCGCTTTTGAGGAGCATTTCAAAGGTGTCCCTTGCGGAATGACCGATTGCGAGGATAAGCGACGCCGTTTCGATGACTCGCCCTCCGGCGGTCACGCTTTTTATCGCCGAATTTTCGAGATTTATCCCGTCGAGCCGCGTCATAAAGCAGACCTCGCCGCCGAGCGAGATGATTCTTTCGCGGATATTTTTGACGACTCCCCGAAGCCTGTCGGTGCCGATATGCGGCTTCGAGAGATAGAGGATTTCCTCCGGCGCGCCCATCTCGACAAACCTCTTCAGGACATAGCGGCAGAGCGGGTCTCCGATGCGGGTCGTAAGCTTTCCGTCCGAAAAAGTCCCCGCGCCGCCCTCGCCGAACTGCACATTCGTCTCGGGGTCAAGCTCGCCGCCGCTCCAGAACCCCTCGACCGCCTCGGTCCTTTTGTCGACATCGGCCCCGCGCTCGAGGACAAT
This sequence comes from uncultured Clostridia bacterium, assembly GCA_947625375.1. Lineage (GTDB taxonomy): Bacteria > Bacillota > Clostridia > Oscillospirales > Ruminococcaceae > Faeciplasma. The sequence continues at coordinate 40,671 of CANQOC010000017.1, forward strand.
CGGCCTGTACCCCGCCTCGGCGAGCATCAGCGCGGCGAACATTCCCGCGGGACCGAATCCGGCGATAACCGTCCTTCCGTCACGCTTTTCCTTTGATATGACCGGACTCGGGACGGCTTCGGTAAAATACCTGACGTCGCGAAGACCCGCGAGCTTTTCCTCACGCGCCGCGTCATGAAGACAGAGCATCACCGAGCAGACCGAGCGGATATCGCTCCGCTTCCTTGCGTCGAGAGAGCGCTTATAAATCCCCGCGCCGGCGACGTCGCCCTCGCGAAGCGACAGCTTTTTTTCGGCAATCCTTATCACCTCGGCGTCGGACGTCCCGACGGGGCAGGAGATGTTTGAGAGAATAATCGGCATTTTTCCTCCAAAAAATCGCGGGACTTTTCGCGGTCCCGCGATATATGACAAAGCTTACTGATTGTTATCCTGACCGTCGTCGGCCTGTTCCGGCGGATTCTGCGGCTTCGGCTCGCTGCTGACAAGGACCTGTGTATAGTCGTGCGCCCAGACGCCGGGATAGTTCGGGGCATAGATATAAGCGGTGAGGAACCTTGTGCTCGCGGCGCCGAGCTCATAGTCCATAAGGTTTATCTGTGCGATAAAGTTCGACTGGTCGAGATTTTCGAGAATGTCGGCGGGACCGACGACCGTCGCGCGGATAATGTCCTGCTCCACGACGACCGAATAGTCCGCAGGGACGTTAATCATGTATATCTGTGAATTCGAGAGGGAAATTCTCTTTGTGGAATACCCCTCGAGGTCAAAGCTGACCTGTACCGAGTCGATGCCCGAGATGTTGGTGTAATAGCTGCTCGGCGGAATCTGGAAGGTTGTGACGAATCCGGGATAGATGTCCCGAAGGTCTATGTATCCGAGGTTAATCTCGTTAATCTGTTCAATCCGCGAGTCCTCGCTCCGAACGAGTATGCTCTCGGTCGAGAGGGTATAGTCAATCGAGCCGACGTCAATCTGGTCGTTATAGCCGCTTATCGTGATGCGCAGAGGAAGCTCCTTTGTGATGTACACCGGGACATATACGTTGAACGAGTCGGTGCTGAGGGTGACGTCGGGGTGCTCGAAGACGGCGCTGCCGTTATAAAGGCTGACGCTCGAGGGGGTGAGGTTGACCGATTCGCTGAGGTTAAGGTCCCCGCTGAGGGTCAGCTTGCACGACGTAACCTGATTGATATAGTCCCTCGGACCGGAAATCACAAGCTGAGACGGGGTGACGACAAGGCCCTCGGGGTCGATGGCGTGCCCCTCCGCGGCGTGAACCGAGCTCATGTCGACGGTTAGCGTTCCGTCGTCGAACGAGAGGATTTTGGTGTCGATGCGGTCGAAAACAATGTGAACCGATTCGGGGACCATCACGACGTCGCTGATTCTGTCCCCCTTGGTGCTCTCGGCGATGAGCGGGATATCATATGCCCCCGACGCCTTGACGTTGTCGAGATTCAGCTTAATGTGCACGTCCTCGTTGGTGTAGTCCTGATAGCTGTCGCGGCGGCCGGTGAACGAAAGGTTGACGCTGTCGACGTCGCTGCTGATGACCGAGAGTCCGGCAAGATTGGCGTATGACCCCTCGAGGTCGAAGTCGATGCCGACGTCGTAGAGGTCGACGGTTACGTCTGTAAATACCGTCACCGACAGAAAGACCCAAATCAGAACCGCAAGGAGCGCCGATATAACGGCAAGAATGATGTTTCCGCGGTTAATCGGCTGCCTGTTTTTCTTCGCTTTCACGCTTGTCGCTTCCACCGTTCCTGCTCTCCTTTCTCCACGATTTTATCCTTCCGATTATGCCGCCTCCGCGCCCGTCCTCGGGGAGAATTTCTTTTCTGAGATAGCTTTCAAGCTCGCCCTTTGAAAGTCCGCTCTGTATCTGTCCGTTTCTTGCAATCGAAATCGCACCGGTTTCCTCGGATACGACGATGACGATGGCGTCCGACTGTTCGCTCATGCCGATTGCGGCGCGGTGACGCGAGCCGTAGTTCCTGCTGACCGTCGTCTCGCGCTTCGGAAGAGGGAGAAAACACCCGGCGGAATGAACCCTTGCGTCCTTGATGATGACCGCGCCGTCGTGTAAGGATGTTCCGACAAAGAATATTGTGGTCAGTATCGATTCGGTGACCTCACAGTCGAGGACGGTGCCGCCCGTAATCTTTCCCTCGGGGTCGTCCCCGTGCGCGATGACGATAAGCGCGCCGACGGGTTTCGGCTTGTTATCTTTCTGCGTCACCGCAGCCGGGCGGGTTTCGCCGTCGTTCTTGTGCGCGCCGATTAACCCCTGTGAAAGACGGCTTACGGCGTCGGCAATTTCGCTTATGGCCTTCGACCATTTCTGTACCTCGTCCTCGGAGTAAAGAAACTCGGAGAAAGCCGGCTTAACGTCGGCGCGTCCGACGCGCTCGAGCACTCGGCGAAGCTCGGGCTGGAAGACGACGATTACCGCAATCAATCCGACCTGGAAGAAGTTAGTGAAGAGATAGGTCATGACCTTGAGGTGGAACGCCGCCGAGAGCGCATAGAGCACGATTATGATGAAAATACCGGTCACGAGCTGGAGCGCCCTTGTCTCTCTTATGAGCTTGAAGCCTTTATACAGGACATAGGCGAGGAGCAGCATGTCGATGACGTCGACAAGCTGTATCGACGAGAAGATGCTGATAATCCTCGACGCCTGTGCCGAGATAAATTCCATTGCCGTTTCCAAAGCCGTTTCCTCCCCTGTTATAAAGAGTCATACATTCCCTTTTATTTTAGCAGGTTCTGATTTAAATTTCAATAGGGAGAAAGCCGGTTTCGGAAATTTTTTTCAGATAATTTATCAGCGCGGCGACGTCCCTCTCCGAGCTGAATACCGACGGCGAAAACCTGACCGTCCCGTCGGGGAGCGTCCCGAGCGTTTTATGAGCCAGAAGCGCACAGTGAAGACCGCCCCTGAGCGCAAATCCGCCCTCGGAGAGCCGCGACGTGAGCGCCGGCGCGGGGATATCCCCGATATTGAACGACACAATCGGGACAAAGCGGTCGCCGGTCCTGTAAACCCTTTCGCCGATTTTTTTGAGTCCGGCGATAAGCATATCGCAGAGCGCGGTTTCATGCGCAAAAACCGTGTCCATGCCGACTCGGTTAAGATAACGGATTCCCGCGCCGAGTCCCGCGATTCCGACGGTATTAAGCGTCCCGCTTTCAAGCCTCTCGGGCATAAACCCGGTCTGTTCAAGCTCGCCCGACGTCGCGCCGGTCCCGCCCTCAATTACCGTCGAGAGCGAATATTCCCCGTCGGATATCAGAAGACCCGTCCCGGCGGGCCCGCAGAGGCCCTTGTGCCCCGGGACGCAGATAAAATTCATTCCGAGGCCGAGTCCGAGCGGGACTGCCCCGGCGGCCTGTGCCCCGTCGACGATGAGACAGACGCCCCTCTCGCGGCAGAGCGAGGCTATCTCGCGAATCGGCATAAGCCGCCCGGTGACGTTCGACGCCGCCGTGAACACGACGCAGCGGACGTCGCTTTTCATCATTCCGCGGAGGTTTTCGAGCGTTTCGGCGTCGTTTTTCCCGACTTCGGCGACGTCTGCGCGGACGCCCTTTTTTGTGAGCGCAAAGGCGGGGCGGGCGACCGAGTTGTGCTCCATCGAGGAGATTAAAATTCTGTCCCCCGGGCGGGCGATTCCCTTAAGCGCAAGGTTGATTGCGTGGGTGCAGTTTTGCGTGAAGACGACGTTTTCCGGCTCGGCGCCGAAGAGCCTTGCGCACTCCGCGCGGGTGTCATAGACGGCCTTTGCGGCGGCTTGCGAGAAGACGTGACCGCCCCGTCCGGGATTTCCGCCGAGATTTATGACCGCGTTTTTAACCGCCTCGGCGACCGACGGCGGCTTTGGGAACGACGTCGCGGCGTTGTCGAAATATATCTGTCTCACGGTCTGCCTCCGCGCTCGACGGTTCTTTGCTCGCCGGTCCTGATGCCGCTTTTCCCGAGTATTCCGCAGATTTCGGACGGGTCGTCCCGCACTCTCAGGGAGTATCCGCAGCCGGTCCGCGAATTGCGGTCGGCGCGCTCGATTTCACAGTACCGCCCCATGCCGTTGAGGAGGTTTTTCGCCTTCATCGCGTACGTCACCGACGAGACGGATATCAGAGTATATGTCAACGGTATCACCTCGTTGTTAGATGTTGATGACTTATTATATGACGGCGGCGGGGAAGGCGTACCAGAATCCCCCACCCTGTCGGGCGGGGGTTAGAAGTTGGAAGTTGGATGGTTAGAGGATGGATGAATAGAAGATGGAGGACGGACATCTGACATCTGACAATCTCATTTCTGTTCTCTAATCGGGCAGGGGGCGTTAAAAGCCTCCCGCCTTGCGACGAGAGGTTAGATGATTAGATGATTAGAGGATGGATGAATAGAAGGTGGAGGGCGGACGCGACCTCGTAGGAGCTGAAGCCGAAGCGATGCGGAACCCCCTCCCCTCGAGGGGAGGGTCGGGGTGGGGTGACTAAAAATAGCATGAGCGCCAGCGAATACCTTATTTCCGGCGGTGTGGCGCCGCCCCACTTCGGGCGCAGTCCGGCGCGCTTCGCGCGCGAACGAAAGAGGCAGGAAACCCCTTGCGGGTTTTCCTGCTCTTTCATTCCGGCAGCCTTCGGCTGCCGCGGACTGCGCCCTCGTAGGAGCTGAAGCCGGAGCGACGCGGAACCCCTCCCCGCCGGGGAGGGGCAGGGGTGGGGGAATTGGCGTAATCACGTCACCGTCAAGGTGACGCGATAAGCCGTCCGCCGCAAGGCGGACTCCTTTTATATGGCAGTGTGGCACCTCTGCAAGTTACCTATAACGCTCGCAAGTGTCCTCCATGCCAAGTACCACTCCCCTTGAGGGGAGTGGTCGCGACGTTCACGAACGTGAACGGCCGGGTGTGGGGTGGAACCCCCTCTCTCTCACTGAGGGAGAGGGGGACTGGGGGTGTGGAAGAAAAAGCGGAGAAACTGTCAAAGGTGTCACGTTTCGCCGTCCGCCGCAAAGCGACACATTACAGCAAGGCATGACGCCATGCAATTTTCACCCGCCGATAGGCGGCAATCCTATCCTTAGCTATGCACAACCCCCTCCCATGTGGGAGGGGGAAGGGGGTAGGAGTCTTATAGAAAGCATGAGCGAAGCGAATTCCTTTTACAGAGCAGTGGCAGCAACTTTGTAAGTGTTCTGTAACATGTGCAGGCGTTTTTTAGCTCCCTCCCCTCGAGGGGAGGGTCGGGGTGGGGTGACTAAAGATAGCATGAGCGCCAGCGAATACCTTATACTGCGTCAGTGCGGCGTTACTCATTCGTTTTCAACGTATACAAGTAACCTACACCTGTGCGGCTGCTTCAAATAGCATTCGCGCAGCGAATTCCTTATAAAAGCTCGGACGCCTCTCATCTCCAGTTTTTTCTTGCGCTTCTATCTTCTAACTTCTATCATCTATAATCTCTTTCAGCCCTGCGGCGAGGCCGGCCATTCCCTGGATTTCGCTCGGAATGATAATCTTTGTCGACTTGCCGTCGGCAGCCTTGGCGAAGGCTTCGAGGCTCTTGAGGGTCAGGACGTGCTGACTCGGGTCGGCGGCGTTGAGCTTTTTGATGCTCTCGGCAAGCGCGGTCTGTACCGCGTCGATTGCCTCGGCTTCGCCCTGTGCCTCGAGAATCTTCTGCTCCCTGACGGCGTTTGCGCGGAGAATCATCGCCTCGCGCTCGGCCTCGGCTTTGAGGATTTCGGCCTGCTTATCCGCCTCGGCCTTGAGAATCTTCGACTCCTTTTCACCCTCGGCGACGAGTATCTGCGACTTCTTGTCGCCCTCGGCCTGCAAAATCTTTTCGCGGCGCTCGCGCTCGGCCTTCATCTGCTTTTCCATCGCGTCCTGAATCTCGCGCGGCGGAATGATGTTCTTAAGCTCGACGCGGTTGACCTTTATTCCCCAGCGGTCGGTCGCTTCGTCGAGGATAATCGTGATTTTTTCGTTGATGGTGTCGCGCGAGGTGAGGGTCGAGTCGAGCTCGAGCTCGCCGATGATGTTGCGGAGAGTGGTCGCGGTGAGGTTCTCGATTGCCGCAATCGGGCGCTCGACGCCGTAGGTGTAAAGCTTTGCGTTGGTAATCTGGAAGAAGACAACGGTGTCAATCTGCATCGTGACGTTGTCCTTTGTGATGACAGGCTGCGGCTGGAAATCCGCGACCTGTTCCTTAATCGAAACGCGCTTTACGACCTTGTCGATGAACGGGAAAAGCATATGCGGACCCGTGTGAAGCTCGCGGTTGAACGCGCCGAGCCTCTCGACGACAAAAACCTGTGCCTGCGGGACAATTTTGAAGTTCCCGATAATGATGATGAATACAATGATGACAATCGCGAAAATTACTACCGGCATTTTTCTTCCTCCTTAAGCGGTGATACAATAAGCTTTGCGCCGTCAATGTCTTTAATGACGACAACCGTGCCGTCGGGGATAGGGGAGCCGTCGGCGCTGACGGCTTTCCATGAGACTCCGCCTATTGTGGCGCGTCCCTCGGATTTTTCGTTGCAGACCGCCTCGGTCACCCTTGCGGTCATGCCGATGTTCATGTCGGCATTGGTGCGCACAAAGCTGCCCCGCAGACGCTTTACGAACGGGCGGGTCAGCAGAAGGAGAATCGCAGTTACCGCGGCGAAGACCGCAAACTGCGCCCATCGCGGTGCACCGAGCGCGGCGAGCAGGATTGACACAACCGACGCGAGCGCAAACCAAATCGACACAAACTGGACCGTTATCACCTCGATAACAATCCCCGCCGCCAGCACAAACGCCCAAGCGGCAATCATTAAAACGTCCATCTCACAACCCCCTTTAGGGACATTATAGCACAGATTCGGGGAGTTGTAAAGTAGTTTATTTGATGAGGGGAGGGAGAGGGGGTGGAGGGGTGATTTTCGGAGTATGATATCTGATTTCTGACATCTGATATCTGTCTTCTGATATGGCTGCAGTACCGCCATGTAAAAGGAGTCCGCCGTTGGCGGACGGCTTATCGCGTCACCTTGGCGGTGACGCGATTACGCCTGTTCCCCCACTTGTTTCCTGACTGACTTAGTCCGGTGTGAGCGAAGCGAAACACGCAACGACGCTCGTGTAAAGTAATAGTCATATCAAAGTGTATTGCGTCGTTTGCCTCCCCGACGGGGAGGGGGTTCCGCATCGCTTCGGCTTCAGCTCCTATGAGGGCGCAGTCCGGCGTGCTTTGCGCGCGAACGAAAAACGGGAAAACTCCGGCAGGGGTTTTCCCGATATTTTCGTTCAGACCGCCGCCGGCGGTCTCGGACCGCGCCCGGGGTAGTGTGGCACCGCACTGCCCGGTAAAAGGTATTCGCTGCGCTCATACTATTTGAAGCCACCCTACCCCGGCCCTCCCCTCGAGGGGAGGGAGCGTGGAGGAAACTTGCGCAGGTATAATAAAACACGAGTGCGGCGTCATACCTTGCTATAAGGAATTCGCTGGCGCTCATACTATTTTTAGTCACCCTACCCCGACCCTCCCCTCGAGGGGAGGGAGATGTGGGGAAACCTTGGAAGCACTTGAAAACTTTTGACGCGTACCGCACTTTTCTATAAGGAATTCGCTTCGCTCGTGCTATTATAAAGACTCCCTCCCCCGTCCCCCTCCCACATGGGAGGGGGTTGTCTGCTAACTTGTAACCATATAACTTCTACATTCCGACATCTGACACTCCGATTCTGTAATCTGTCCGTTGCGCCGTTGGCGACGGATTTTAGACTGAATAATATGCGCGGAACGGATACTCGAGGAGGGAATAGAGGGGCAGAAACGCGCATGTCCAAAAAAATTCAAAAAAATTTTCAAAAACCCCTTGCAAAATGCAAACAGATGTGGTATAGTATAACTCGTTCGGGGTATTAGCGCAGTTGGAAGCGCGCCACACTGGCAGTGTGGAGGTCACGGGTTCGAATCCCGTATGCTCCACCACCTAAAGCTCTTAAAACGCCTATATAGGCTGTTTTGAGGGCTTTTGTTTTTCCCGAAAATTGCATTGTTCTTTATTTGTTCTTTACTCCGCTATGCCCCGTCACAGATTCAGCGCCTCGCTCACCGCGCCAGAAATCTTAGCCTGCGCCTGATCAATCATGTGGCAGTAGATGTTCCCCGTCGTGGAAACGGTGGAGTGCCCGAGCGCGCCCGACACGGTGACAATATCCACGCCCTGATT
>CANQOC010000018.1 GCA_947625375.1 uncultured Clostridia bacterium
CATCATACTCCTCCGCAAATTCAAATTTTCTGTTCCCTATAAAATTAATTTATTGGGATTTACCAAATCGCCAAATTCCGATTTATCGCGCTGCCCGTCATATCGGCAGGTTCCCCTCGGGGCTCTTTTTATCATCTGAACACATATCCCATGTCCGCGTCGGACGGCTTATAGCGGGTATAGCCGGCGCGGTTATAGGTCTCGGTCAAGCGGAGGATTTTTTGGCAGACGGCGCCGTCGAGCTGATTCGGCGCAAGCCTCCAGCGCCAGTTGAGTCCGACCGTCCCGGGGACGTTGATTCGCGCCTCGTTGCCGAGTCCGAGGAAGTCCTGTATCGGCGCGACGGCAATCCTTGCGGTCGACGACCATGCAAGCCTTAAAAGCGCGTCGGGAAGCTCCTCGCGCGTCTTCACGCCGCAATAGTCGAGGCAGAACGAAAGGCTCCGCCCGTCGAGTTTTTCCGCCCAGCCCTTTGCGGTGTCGCTGTCGTGGGAAGAGGTGTACATCACACAGGCGGGGTCGGCAAGGTTGCAGGGGAGATAGATGCTGTCCGCCGCCGGGTCGAACGCAAACTGAAGCACCTTCATGCCCGGATAGCCGGTGTCCTTTATAAGCTGTGCGACGTCCTCGGTGATAAACCCGAGGTCCTCGGCGATGATGTCCTTCTTCCCGAGCCAATAGTTCGTCGAATTGAAGAGCTTCATTCTCGGGCCCTCGCGCCAGTGCCCGTTTACTGCATTTTTGTCGCCGCCGGGGATTGAATAATAACCCGCGAAGGCGCGGAAATGGTCGATTCTAAGGACGTCATAGATGTCGGTCTCAAAGGCGATTCGGTCAATCCACCACTTATAGCCGTTCATCTCCATATCCTTCCAATTATAGAGCGGATTTCCCCAACGCTGACCCTCGGCGGCATATGGGTCGGGAGGACAGCCGGCGACGCAGACCGGGCGCTTATTTCCGTCGAACTCGAAGAGCTCGGGCGAAAGCCACGCCTCGACGCTGTCGTAGGCGCAGTATATCGGCATATCGCCGATAATCTTTATGCCCTTTCCGTTGGCATAGCTCTTCACCGCAAACCACTGTTTGTAGAACTCGTATTGCAGGAAGACATAGAACCCGATTTCGCGGGAGAGCTCTTTTCTCGCCTTTTCGATGACCTCGGGCTTCGCGAGGCGAAGGTCCTCCTCCCATTCATACCAAGGGGCGCCGCCGTGGGCGTTTTTTTCGGCCATGAAAAGGGCGTAGTCGTTCACCCAGCCGCCGTTTTTGTCGACAAAGCGGCGATAGTCGTCGTCCTCCTTGAAGCGCGAAAACGCCTTTCTTAAGACGGGGTAGACGGTCTCGTAGAGCATGCCGTAGTTTATGTAGCTGACATTGTCGCCGAAAGCGACGGTCTTATATTCCTCCGGCTTTAAAAGACCGTCAGCCCCGAGCGTCTCGAAGTCGATGAAATAGGGGTTGCCCGCGCGCGTCGAAAACGACTGATAGGGACTGTCGCCGTAGCCGGTCGGGGACAGCGGCAGAATCTGCCAATACTGCTGTCTTGCCTCCGAAAGAAAGTCGACGAAACGCTTCGCCTCCGCGCCCATCTTTCCGATGCCGTATTCGCCCGGAAGCGACGCCACTCCCAAAAGAATTCCGCTTGTTCTCATAAATCCAATCCTTTCACTTTTGATTAAACATATATAAAAGCGCTGTCCTTCGTCCTTTTCGAGAAGATTTCCTCGAGCTCCGCGATGACCTCTCCCCTTTTTCGGACGAATTTTTCGTCGTGGCTGAGTAAAAAATACTCCGCCGACAGCGATTTAAGCCGCTTAATTGTCTCTCCGAGGACGCCGGTGTTATATGCCTCGCGTCCGCCCTTTGTGCAGCTGCAGATGCCGTCGCCCAAAAAGGCATACCCGCCGAATTCGAGTCCGAGCGAGCCTTTGGCGTGACTCGACGGAAGCGGGAAGACGCGGACGTCTCCGACGAGAATATCCTCGCGGACAATTTCGCCACGCCCGACGTGTTTAAAGGTGTTTGCGCCGAGAAAGAGCCTTTCGGGGGCGATTGCGCCGAGCGCCGCGATGTGGTCGGGGTGAAAGTGCGACAGGACGCAGAAGACCGGCAGTCCGCGGGTGTCGATTTCGCTGAGCCGCTCGGGGATTGCCCCGACGTCGTAGAGCCAGACCGCCGACCCGGCGTACACAACCCCGATGTCCGCCGACAGCGGCTCTTCGACCGCCGACACGCGGTAGACCGCCTCGTATATTCTCTCCATCACCGTCACCTCACCGCGTATATTTTACCACAGCGGGGAGGAGATTGCAAGAGCGAATGTGGACTGCTGACATATTAGGGGGAGGAAGCTCGTGGCGAACGTCTTGCTATAAGGAATTCGCTGCGCGAATGCTATTTTAGCGCCCCACCCCAGCCCCCTCGAGGGGAGGGCATATGGAGGAAACTTAGTGACGATGTATAAGACTGAGAGCGCACCGCACTTCTTTAAAAGGTATTCACTTCGCTCATGCTATTTTTAGACTCCCACCCCGTCCCCCTCCCACATGGGAGGGGGTATCATAGCTAAGGCTTGGTGTGCCGCCTGACGGCGGGGGAAATTTGCGTGACGACATACGTCGCTAATAAGGAGTCCGCCTGCGGCGGACGCTCCTCGCGTCACTCGTCGTGACGCGTTTCGCCTATTCCCCCTCCCCTGCCCCTCCCCGACGGGGAGGGGTGCGCGGCGACAAAATTTAATTGCCGCTGGCGCGGGGTAAACTGGCGTGCGGCGACGTACCTCTTAAAAGGAATTCGCTTCGCTCATGCTATTCTTAGACTCCCACCCCCTTCCCCTCCCACATGGGAGGGGGTTATCATAGCTAAAGACGGGAGTGCCGCCTGCCGGCGGGGGAAAATTTGCGCAACACTATGAGTTGCACAATATGTCCACTTTCTGAAGGACAGCTAAACGCGCCATTTTTGATATATCTCTGTACTTTTTCTTCCACACCCCCTGCCCCCTCTCCCTCAGTGAGAAAGAGGGGGTTCCACCCCACACCCGGCCGTTCACGTTCGTGAACGGCGCGACCACTCCCCTCGAGGGGAGTGGTACCGGGCAGGGAGGACACTTTAGCAGGTTTTAGAAAAATGGTGTGCTGACGCACTACCTTATAAAAGGAATTCGCTTCGCTCATGCTATCTTTAGTCACCCCACCCCGACCCGCCCCTCAAGGGGCGGGGGTCTGCACCACTAAAGCTTGGATTGCCGCCTATCGGCGGAGGGAAAATTGAGCGGCAACGCAGCTTTCTCAATGCGGCTATGTTGGTTCTGACCTCTATCAATCTCACTTCTGTTCTCTGACCGGGGCGCCGTCCGGCGCGCTTCGCGCGCAAACGAAAGAATCAGAAAAACTCCGGCGGGAGTTTTCCTGATTCTTTCGTTCCGGCAGCCTTCGGCTGCCGCGGACGGCGCCCTGTAGGAGCGAAGATATCAGATGTCATAATACAAAACCAAAAGGGAGCCCAAATCGGACTCCCCTTTTGATTATATCATGCTTCGGCATGCCTCGTCACTCATTCTTTATCGCCTCGAGGGCCGACAGTCTCGTCGCCCTGATTGCGGGGTAGAGGCCCGAGATGACGCCGACGCCGGTGGCGAGGAGGATTGCGACAATGTCGAGCCAGAACGGAATAATTGACAGCGACGTGCCGCTCGAGCTTATGCCGAAGGTTTCGAGCATTCCTCCGCCCTGTGCGAGCTTGTTTATCGCCGTCGACACGCCGTAGCTCAACAGGACTCCGACGATTCCGCCGATTACGCCGATAAGCGCCGCTTCGACAAGGAACATCGCCCTGATGTCGCTGAGCTTACAGCCGATAACCTTCATGATGCCGATTTCGCGGGTCCTCTCGTATATCGACATGACCATTGTGTTCGCAATCGAGATTGCCGCGACAAAGAACGCGACCGCGCCTATAGCGCCGAGAATTGAGCGGAGGAACTTCGTCTGCTCCTGCATTTGGGTCAGATAGTCCATCGACGAGTTTATGTCGACGCCGAGGTCCATAATCGCCTTGGAAACGTCGAGGACGTTGTCGGTGTCGTCGACGAGTACGTTAATGTTGTCATAAATCGACTCTCTTCCCTCGACGACGGTCGAAGTCTGATTTCCGCCGACCCAGACTATTTCCGAAGAATAGGAATCCGACGAGGTTGTGCCGTAATAGGCGTCGCGGTTCTTCTGCTGCTCCTCGTTCATCTTGCGGTAGCCTTCGACATCCATATATATCATAGTGTCATCGTCCTGTCCGTAGTTTTCGACGTTCGCGGAATTTTGTACAAGGATTCCGACGCACTTCGCGTCAGACGGGACGATACGCGGCTTTGAGTAGTCAATCGGCTGTGAACAGTAGCCGTAGAACCAAGTAAACTGATACTTGATATTTTCGTCAAGAGGATTAAAGGGAAGCTCGGTGTCGTCTTTTCCGGTGTAATATCCCGAGAAATATTCCCTCGGCTTAAGCGTCCTCGGGTTGTAGAAGTTGAACGGGACGTTATATGTCATGACGAAGTTGGTCGTTCCGACGTCTTCTTCGTTCAAAAGCCTTCCGTAGAGGACCGTATAGCCGAACGCCTCCATCGACGCGGCGTCAACGGTCTGTACATAGCCGTTGTCAAACTGCTCGGTGTTGTCCTTAATCAGATAGTTGCTCCAGCCGTTGATTGACGGAGAGACGGCGACGACATGGTCGAGCGCTTTAATTTGTTCAAGGGTGATTTCGTCGAGCGGGATTCTCTCGGTGTTGGTCTCATAAGAGTCGGTTTCTTCGTTATAGTTGCTCCATCTCTCCGAGACGCTGATTTGTCTGAGGTCGCCCCAAGAGCTGATTTGGTCCTCGAAACCCTTGTTCATTCCGATTCCGATTGAGAGCATTATGACGACGGCGGCTGTGCCGATTACGACGCCGAAAACGGTAAGAGCGCTTCGTGCTTTCCTCCTCAGGAAGTTTGAGAGAGCAAAGCCGATTATGTCAAAAAATTTCATAGCAAATACTCACTCCTCCGGGGGCGTCTTATTCTTCATCGTCCTCCGTTGACTTCTTTTTCTTTACCTTCTTGACGACAGCAACCGTTCCGCCGATAACGACAACCGCGGCTCCGGCGGGAATCGCAATCTTCGCCCAAAGCGGGAGACCGCCCTCTTCGACGTTCTCGCCGGTAATCGGCATTCCGTTTTCGTCGTACATGATACCCGGGTCGACGGCGTCCCACATTCCGAAGTCCTCCTCTACCGGCGCGGACTCGATGATGTTTACGTCAAAGGTCTCTTCCTTGCGCTGTTCCTCGCCGGCGGCGTCCTCGAATGTGAACACAAGGATTGCGTGCAAAACGTCGCCTACCTGTGCCCCCTCCTTCGGGGTAATATTGCCGGTGAAGTAGTCGGCGTTAGAAGCGTTAAGCGTCGCGACCGACTGGGGCGGCATCGTGAAGTCGCCCTCCATGCTGATGGTGAGGTTTGTCATCGGGTTGCGGGATTTGTTGAAATACTGGAAGCTGATGGTTGTTCCCTCGAGTCCGCACTCCGTCGGCGGGACCCAATCGAGGAGGTCGAACTTAACCGGCTGTTTTACGGGGATGTTTATGCTCATACTGTCATCGCCGGTCATATATCCCTTGCCCTCTGCGTATTCAAACTTATAGGAAATCATAATCGGATAGGTTCCCGCGCCGGCGGAAGCCGAGCACTTGAGCTTGATTGAATATTCAAGCGTTCCGTTCTTTTCGAGAATATCGGTATAGAACGAGCTGGTGCCGTCGGTAAAGCTGAATACCGGGCCGCTCGAGGTGCCGGCGGCGCTGCTGCTCTCCGACGCCATCGGGGTGACGTCAATCTTCATGTTCCGAAGGTCCTTTTCGGCGGAGGTGTTCTTTAAGATGAAGTTAAGGGTGAACACCTCGCCCGAGATGACCTCGTCGACATCGACCGAATACTGTGAGATGATGACCCTCGGGGTGAGCGAGGCGGTCTCGGCCTCGGAGGTTTCCTCTTCGGGAGTGACCGTAGACTGAATATATACGTTAAAGTTCTCTTCCTGATGACCCGCGGGCGAGTCGTATGAGACGGTGAAGCCGAGCTTCTGCTGCGGCTTTACGATTTTTTCGGGGAATTTAATCGGGAAGGTCGCGTTGATGCGGTGCCCGCCCTCGACCTCTCCGACGTCGACGGTGTCGGTATATGTGTTAAGAAGGACCTCGTCGAGAGTCGAAAGGGTTATTTTGACATTGGTCGCGGTGAATTCGGTCGTGTTCTCGAATGCAAGCGAGAGCTTGGTCGCAAGGTTCTTCTTTCCGCTCTTTTCGGGGATTGACGCCGACGCGAGCTTGAACGAAGCGTTGTCCTTCGACTCGTCGACCTCTTCGGTCGCGTTGGTGTTGATGACGTCGATGTTGAGCGAACGCGAGGCGGTGTACTTCTCGGCACCGACGGTAAACGTCACCGTGAGCGTGACCTGATGCCGTCCGGTCTCGACCTTTTTATCCACCAAAAGGGTGGCGGTGTTGGTACCCGAGACAATATTCTGTTCCGCAAGGGAGCCGGCGAGCGAGAAGCCTTCGCCCGAGACGCTTAAGACGCCCTGTGTCGCGCCGGTCACGTTATAAACCGCGGAGAGATACGCCGAGAAGCTTATCCCGAAGGTATCTCCGGCGTAGACGCTCGAATTCGGGGCGGCGGTGATGTCGAAGATGACGCTTCCGTTCGAGTTGTCGGGGGTCTCGGCCTCGGTTGTGCCCATTACATAGACGTTCATCGCCTGTGACACGGTGACCGATTCGACGCCGTCGGTGAGGATAATGCTCAAGGTGAGCGAATGCATACCGGTGGCGACGGTGCTGTCGACGCGAATCGGGACGGGAATCGTCCTTCCCTCGTTATATACGCCTCTGCGGTTGGCGCTCGAGCCGTCGACGGCAAATCCGCTGCCCGAGACGTTGAGCTCGTAGTTCCAGCCGTCATAGCTTGTTCCGCTGAAGGACGAGATTGCGATATAAGATGTGAATGTGCTGTTTACGGAGACGCGCATAAGCTCCTCGGGGCTGTAGCTCCGGCCCATGTAGTAGCTCGAAGCAAGCTCGGCATATGCGTCGGTGACCGTTTCGGTATTTCCGCCGAGGTCTCCGCCGACATCGGCCCCGCCGGGATTAGAGGCGCCGAATACGGTTATGCAGGCGATATTCATCAGCAGCACGAAACTGACGATAAAAACAACAAACTTTTTCATATGTATTCCTCCGTATCTGTTTCATTCGTTATCTGTGAATTCCTGAGTATGTCCGAAATCTCTCTGTCGGCGTCGTCCTCGGGCGGCGATTCGCTTTCGGGCGCCGCCGTTTCTCCTCCGTCCGGCGAAAGAATTTCGGTCTCGGCGGATTCGGTTTCTTCCGCGGCGGGCGCGCTTTCCTCCGAATCGGCTTCGGGCGGCTCTTCTTCCGCGACCGGAGCGTCGACGGGATTGGGGTACTGTCCGGGCAGAATCTGTTTGTCCCGGTTGTCCTCGACAGAATTTATTCTGCCGTCGATGATGTGATATATTCGGTCGGCGTATCCCGCAATCTCGATGTCGTGGGTGACGATTACGAGAGTCTGTTTATTTTCGCGGGACATCCGCACCATCATTTCCATTATTTCGATAGTCGTTTTGGTATCGAGGTTTCCGGTCGGCTCGTCGGCGAAGACGATTTTCGGAGTACCGACGAATGCCCTCGCTATGCCGACGCGCTGCTGCTGTCCGCCCGACATCTGTGTCGGCTTGTGGTGCATTCGCTTTGAAAGACCGCAGAGCTTAAGCATCTGTTTCGCCTTTTTTGTCCTGACGCTCCGGCGCACCCCCGCAAAAGCGAGCGGCAGGCTTACGTTGTCGACAGCTGTCAGGTTCGGCAGAAGGTTGTACGACTGAAACACAAAGCCCATATATTTCTGTCGGAACATTGCGAGACGGCGCTCGCTCATATTGTCGACGCGTTCGCCGAAAATCGTAATCGAACCTTTCGTCGGCTTTTCGAGACCCGCCATCATATTCAGCAGAGTCGATTTACCGGAACCGGACGTACCCAAAAGACAGATTATCTCGCTCGGGTATATTTCGAGGTCGATACCGTTGAGGGCATATACCTTTTCCTTTCCGAGAGTGAATATTTTGGTCAGACCTTTAATCTGTATCGCGGGCCTTTTCTTTTTTTCGGTTTCCGCCATATTATGCACTCACCTCTTCTTTATATTACGGATAACAATATTTGCACATTACACCGGTGATTATACTACAATATCTTGATAATTGCAAGCAAAATAAGAAAAATGTAATCAATTTTTAATAATTCTTTTATATTTTAAGACCCTCCTGATTTTCAATACGATTTTGACGCGCAAAATATTGCGCAAACGGCAAAAAATTTTGGGAGGGGTGGAGGAAGGTGAAAGGTGCGCCGGCGCAGTGCCATGAAAAAGGGGTGCCTCATAAATGTATAGTTGCGAATCAGCTGCAATCAATTAAAAGGAATTCGCTGCGTGGAATAGGGTGCGCACACGCTGTCACCTTTTAAAAGGAATTCGCTTCGCTCATGCTATTTAAAGTCACCCCTCCCCGGCCCTCCCCTCAAGGGGAGGGGGTCTGTGCGTCAAAACTTTGATTGCCGCCTATCGGCGGGGGGAAAAGTTTGCACGACGTCATACTTTGCTAAATGCGTGCACTTTATGTCGGACGTTAAACATATCATCTTTGCTGTTTCAAAGCTTATTTTCTTCCACGCCCCCTGCCCGATTAGAGGACAGAAATGAGATTGTCAGAAGTCAGAAGATGGAAGGTAGAGGTTAGATGATAGAAGATAGAATTCTGACATCTGGCTTCTGATATCTGTCTTCTGACTGCAACGGCGCGACCACTCCCCTCGAGGGGAGTGGTACCGGGCGGGGAGGAAACTTTCTCAGGCTTTATAAAAATTGTGTGCTGACGCACTACCTTGCTATAAGGAATTCGCTTCGCTCATGCTATTTTTAGACTCCTATCCCCCCTACCCCCTTTCCACATGGAAAAAGGGGGAACGCATCGCTCCGGCCTCAGCTCCTCGGAAGGCGCAGCCGCGGCAGCCGAAGGCTGCCGGAGGGAATAAAAGAAAAACCCGGAGGAATTTTTCTTTTATCCCCTCGCGCGCGGAGCGCGCCGGTCTGCGCCCGAGGTGTGTCGGCGCCGCACTGCCGCATAAAAGGAATTCGCTGGCGCTCATGCTATTTTCAGACTCCCACCCCCTGTCCCCTCCCACATGGGAGGGGGTTCGCATCGCTAAGGACGAGAGTGCCGCCTGACGGCGGGGAAAATTTGTACGGTAACTCAACACGCTCAAGGCGGCTCCATTGCTTCTGACATCTGGTCTCTCACTTCTGTTCTCTGGGAGCATACGCTTGTTTTATCTGTGAACGCGAGCAATCAATCGTTCACGATTGCGAAGCGTGAACAGCTATAAAACAAGCTTATGCACGCAGCCGCGACCGCCGTCAGGCGGTCGAAACGAAAGAATCAGAAAAATCCCTCGGGATTTTCCTGCTTCTTTTCGTTTGCGCGCTTCGCGCGCCGGCTGCGCCGCAGGCTTGTACGGCCTCGCAGCCATGTACTTCTTATTTCCCTCGCTCACAGAAAAGCAAGCGCATATGCCCCCATAGCTCCGTATCAAAACCAAACGGAGCCTCCCTTTCCCAAGGCGGCTCCGCAATCTGTCTTCCGACATCTTAACTCTATTATCTGCCCCGCGCACACTGTCACACTGATTCGCTATGTCACAAAACGCGCAGCTTATTTCTGCCCTCTGCCCTCTGACATCTGTCCTCTGATGTGCCCTCGGCACATCTCAACCCTCCCCGCCGAGCTGTTCGAGCACGGCCTGCTTCGCGCTCGGCTTCGAGTCGCCGTGGCGGACGAAAATCATCGTCACAAACGACGCCGCCGAGAAGATTACGGCATAGGGGAACAGGCAGCGGTACCCGAGCCAAGTTATCAGAAGGCCGGAGAAAATCGGGGTGAAAATCTGTGCCCCCATCGAGAAGGCGTAGTAGTAGCCGGTGTACTTGCCGACGTCGGCGGAATGGCACATCTCGACCACCATCGGGAACGAGTTGACGTTAATCGCCGCCCAGCCGACACCGATGATTGCGAAGATGACGTACATAAGCAGTCCCGCCGAGGGGAGGAAGAATATAGCGGCATAGCAGGCGGTCATCACGGCGATGCCGATGAGAATCGTCATCTTCCGCCCGAGCTTCGAGGATATGATTCCGAGCGGCACGAACGAGATTATCGCCGCGACGGTCGCAAAGGTCAGATAGTTGGCCGAGCCGCCGGCGTCGAGCGAATAGCGGTCAGCGAAATATCTTGAAAACGACGTTGTAACGCCGTTGTAGGCGGTGAA
Source organism: uncultured Clostridia bacterium (assembly GCA_947625375.1). Classification (GTDB taxonomy): domain Bacteria; phylum Bacillota; class Clostridia; order Oscillospirales; family Ruminococcaceae; genus Faeciplasma. The sequence goes on from CANQOC010000018.1 coordinate 10,442, forward strand.
CCAGAGGAAGACCGACATCAGGATAAAGACGAGGCTTTTAAAGACCGGCTTCGGAAGGCGCTCGCCCTTTCCGGCGTTTTCGGGCGAGGGCTCGCGGTCAACGGCGGCCTCGCGGACAATCTTGTTTTCGTTGAGTGTGAAGACGGTTATCAGCACGGTTATCAGCATAAACGCCGCTATCACCGCGAAAATCGGGATAAAGCTCCCGTATTGAATCGTGCCGTCTTCGGCGGGAGTCGATTTTATAAGAAGAGTCATCATCACCGTCGCGAAAATTCCGCCGATATAGCCGACAAGGTTAATCACTGCGTTGCCCTTCGAGCGAAGCTCGCGCGGGGTGACGTCGGGCATATAGGCGACGGTAGGCGAGCGATAGACGCTCATCACGACAAGGAGGACGAGGAGGCAGATAAAGAATCCCCAGAAGTGACTCTGTTCGGTCAGAAGCGCAAGGACCGTCATCAGCGCGACGGCGGCGACTGTCCCGAAGAGGATATAGGGGGTGCGGCGGCCGAGCCGGGTCTTCGTCCTGTCCGAGATTGCGCCGAAAATGGGGAGGAGAAATACGGCAAGCACGTTGTCGATTGACATTATCACGTTGGTGGCGAGTGTCGGCAGTCCGAAGTGATTCTCTAAGATGACCGGAATAAGCTGGTCATAAAACTGCCAGAACGCGAGAATCGACGCAAACGAAAGCCCTATCAGCACCGTCTGCTTTGTGTTCAGTTTCACTTTAAAGCCTCCTTCTGATTGTATGTTTATATAATTATACCAAGCATATTAAAGATTGTCAAGGCGCGATTAGAGAACAGATGTGAGAAGTCAGAGGTCAGAATTCAGAGGTGTCGCCTTTCGGCGACGAGTTTTGAATAACAGATAATGCGTGCGGAATGGGCACTTTCTTAGAAACAGAGGTCGGATTGTCAGATGACAGAAGACCGTCGGCGAGGTCGGGGAGTTCTTTGAGCGCGGAAATACTCGGCGTGCCGTCGGGGACGGTGCCGTAGCCGTATGACGCGTGAATAAAGGCGGCGCCGGCGGCCCTTGCCGAGTCATAGTCGCCCATCGTGTCGCCGACATAGACGGCGAAGCCGATGCCATTTCGCTCGGCGACAATTTTAATGTTGTCGGCCTTCGGAAGACCCGTCCCGCCCCAGCACTCTTTGTCGTCAAAGAGATGTCCGAGACCGGTCGCAGCATAAAACGCCTCGATATATCCCGACTGACAGTTGGAGACGCACGCCAAAAACCACCCGCGCCGCCTCAGCTCAGCAAGAGTTGCTTCGAGGTCGGGATATGTAACTCCGCTGTGGGTGATAAGGTATGCGTTTTCCTCGTCGATGCAGCCGGTCATTATTTCGACCGCGCGGTCCTTATCTATCGCGTCGAAGTACATGTGCGCAATCTCGACCATCGTCTTTCCCATCGCCGCCCTGATGTCGCCGACGGTGAGACTGAGCGGTATGCCCTGCTTTTTAAGCGAGAGGTTATAAGCCGCCGTGACCGCCTCGGAAGAGTCCCACATTGTACCGTCAAGATCAAATATAATCGCTTTTTTCATATCAATTTCCTTTCGTCCTGCGTTATACACTATTGTAATACATCGCCCGCCGGAACGCAAGTGTTTTTTGAGACTGATGGTGTCTTGATTTATTCGTCCCGCCGTGATATAATACTAAAAAACAAAGGGGAGGAAAAATTATGGCGTTCATAAACGATGACTTTCTTCTTAAGACAAATACCGCAAAGCGGCTCTATCACGGAGTCGCCGAGGGTCTTCCGATTGTCGACTATCACTGTCACATTCCGCCGAGGGAAATCGCCGAGGACAGGCGTTTTTCGGACATCTCGCAGATTTGGCTCGGCGGCGACCACTATAAATGGCGGCTTATCCGAATGACCGGCGCGCCCGAGGAGGAGATTACCGGCGACTGCGACCCGAGGGTGAAATTCCGTCACTTCGCAGAGGCTCTCCCGCTCGCAATCGGCAACCCGATGTATCATTGGACGCACCTCGAGCTGAGCCGCTATTTCGACTGCGACGAAATTCTCTGTCCCGACACCGCAGACGAGATTTTTGAGCACTGCAACCGCGTCCTCGCGCGGCCCGATATGTCGGCAAAGGGGATTATCCGCCGCTCTAACGTGAGAATGATAGGCACGACCGACGACCCCGCCGACAGCCTTGAGTGGCACGAAAAAATCGCCGAGGACTCCGGCTTTAAGACGCTCGTCCTGCCGTCGTTCCGCCCGGATAAGGCCGTGAACATTGATAAACCCGGCTTCTCGGACTACATCAAAAAGCTCGGCGAGGTCTCGGAGACCGACACCGGCACCGCCGCCGGAGTGATGGAAGCTCTTGCGAAGAGGATTGAATTCTTCGCCGCGCACGGCTGCCGCGCCGCCGACCACGGTCTCGACTATGCCGTATACTCCCCCGCCGGCGCCGCCGAGGTCGAGGAAATCTTCAAGAGGGCGATGAACGGCGAGGCGGTTGATTCGGCGTCGGCCGAAAAGTACAAGACCGCGATGATTCTCTTCTGTGCGCGGGAATACGCCGAGCGCGGAATAGTCATGCAGATTCACTATAACTGCCAGCGCACCGTCAATTCGCGCTATACCGCCCTTTTGGGCGCCGACACCGGATTCGACTGTATCCGCGTGAAAAACAGCGGCGAGGCGATTTGCGGTCTTCTTGACGCGCTCGACCGCGAGGGAAAGCTCCCGAGGACGGTTCTCTATTCGCTCGACCCGTCGGACAACGCGCTTTTGGACAGCATCGCGGGGTCATTCCCCGGCGAGGGCAGAATCCAGAAGGTCCAGCACGGCGCGGCTTGGTGGTTCAACGACACCAAAACCGGCATGGAAGCGCAGCTGAAGAGCTTTGCGAATCTCTCGCTCCTCGGCGGATTTATCGGCATGCTGACCGACTCGCGGAGCTTCCTCTCGTATACGCGGCACGAATATTTCAGGCGGATTCTCTGCAATCTCATCGGCGAATGGGTCGAAGCGGGCGAATATCCCGACGACGGAAAATATCTCGAAAAAATCGTCGGGGGAATATGCTTCGGAAACGCCGAAGAGTTCTTCGGACTAAAGCGATGACGCCGTATATCCATCGGGTTCAGTATTACGAAACCGACCGAATGGGAATAACCCACCATTCAAACTATGTCAGGATTATGGAGGAGGCGCGCACCGATTTCCTCGACCGCCTCGGCTGGTCGTATAAGCGTCTCGAGGAGATGGGCGCAATCTCGCCGGTGACCTCGGTCGAGTGCCGGTTTATCGGTCCGACGACCTATTCCGACGAAATCGCCGTGCACCTTCGGATTGAGCAAATCGGCGGCGCAAGGCTTGTCATCTCCTACCGAATGGAGAGCGGCGGCAGGACGGTCTGTGAGGCCCGCTCGGAGCACTGCTTCATCGGCAAATCCGGCCGCCCGATGCGCCTTCAAAGGGACCTGCCCGACTTCGTCGCGGCGCTGGAGAGGGAGAAGGAAAGAGAGGACAGCTGAAAGATATGATTAAAGGGAAGCCGAGGCTTCCCTTTTTTGTTGTTTATTATGACTTACGCGTCATCGTCGTTCCTCTTCCCCTCGGTCGGGCGCTCGATTTCGACCGGCTCATCGGGGACGGATTCGGTCTCGGGAGGATTGACCGGTGTCTCGGGTGCTCCGCCCGACGGCGTCGGCGCGAACGGCAGCGACGGATAAGTCGGGCTCTGCGGATAGTACGGCCCGATGTACATGTTCACAAGCTTCACCGCGGCATTTTCTCCCGCCGCAACGGTGCCGGAGGTGTTCTCCGAGTCAATCTGCCTGATATTTCGGGGCAGTCCGACCTCGTAAATCCGGTATTCCGCGCCCTCGGGCAGTCCGCGCAGGGTCACCTTTTCGCCTCCGCGCAGCCAGATGCTTCCGCCGTCCGAGACCGTTCCCTCGGTGCTTCCGTCATAGACATATGAGCCGGTCAGCGGGAGTCCGTCGGCACCGGTCAGCCTTACGACAACCTCGAAGCGCTGACTCTCGAAGTATTCCCTTGTGCGCAGCGGCATGCCGTGCGAGTTGTACTTATAGTCCTTCTCGATGCTGACAGTGCCGGTCGCGATGTAATAGTCGAACACCGCCTCGGACTGCTTTCCGGTCTCCACAGTCCCCGAGCTTCCGCTTTCTGACCTGAGATAATGGAGTCCGTCCGAGATTCCGATATTCTCGACCTTATACGAATACCCCGCGGGAAGGTCGGGCGCAATCGCCGTCTCCCCCGCCCCGAGCGTCACCTCGGCGACGCCGTTTCCGTCGAACGTCAGGACCTTCGAGCCGCTTTCAAGCGCACCGCCGTAGCTGTCGGTGATGTGCGACGGATAGACGAACCCTTCGCCGACGCCCTCAATCGTGATGCGGTAGGTGAATTCGGCGCGGTCGCCGACAACCGTCGCTCCGGTGTCGTCCTCGACGTTGACCCTTAAGCTGAGTCCGCCGACGTTCCACCTGTTCACGAACACAGCGGTGGCGCTTCCGCCCCCGGGGATAACGCCGGTGCTTCCGACGGAAGATGTGACATAATAGAGATTGCCCGTCTCGGTGACGGTATACGGAGCGCCGGCGGGTATGCCGTTGATGCGCTTCGATTCGCCGTGCCCGAGCCTGAATTCGACGTGCGTGTTGCCCTCGGCGTCGGTGGAAATTCCGTCATAAGCGCTCATAAGGGCAATCTCGTAATCCGAGGACATTCCGCCGTCGAGGCTTATCGACGCCGGGTCGGCGGCATATGCCGGTATCACGACCTCGAAGACGAATTTTTCGTCCGTCGTCGTTCCGATGATGTTGTTGATGACGGTAAGCGTGCCGAAGCTCGCGGCGTCTTCAATCTGTCTGATATTACTGAACACGGCCTTTTCCGCGACTCCCGAGATTACCGTCTTCGTTATCGGCGCGGAATAGGGAATTCCGTCGGCCGTCGTGACGTATCCGTCGGTGTTCGCGTTATTTTCGGCAACCGTTATAACCGCGTCGGCGGGAAGTCCTGTCGCCGTCATCGAGCGGCCGTGTTCAAGTGAGAAGACCGCCGTTCCGGTTTCGTCGAAGAACATATCGCCATAGACGCCGGTGACGGGCGCGGTCACGGTGAATTCAAAGCTGCGCGACATATCCGCCGCGTTTCCGCCGACGGTGTTCGTCACGGTAAGGCTTCCGGTGCGCATTGTGTTGATGAACGACACGCTCGCGCCCTCGGGGTCGATGACGCCGTTCGTCATTCCGGCAGACGTCATATCATACCTCTGCATGACCGACGGGTCGGGGATTTCGGCGACGCTGTACGCGCTTCCCTCGGGAAGCGGAATTACCGCGCTTTCGCCGTCCGAGAGCACGAATGTTCCGTGACCCTCGGCGTCGGTGGTGACCGGACCGAATTCGCCCTCGAGCGGAAGTCCGTCGGCGCCGGTAAGGGTTATCTCAAATCCGAAGCGCTCGCCCGCTTCGCCGCCGACAACCGTCTTTGAAACAATAAGCGCGGACGGCTGTTTAAGCGTATTGACAAACGACGCCGAAGCGTTCATATTTTCGGGAATGACGCCGTTTTCACCGGTCGACGATGTCGCGTATCCGTCGGCGTTGGCGTCGGTTTCGGTCACAGCGTAGCTCACGCCGGCGGGAAGTCCGGTTATGCTGACGCTCTGTCCGCCCGCGAGCTCGAACGACGCAAGACCCGCGTCGAACCAAAGCTCGCCGTAAAGTCCGCTGACCGTCGGGTCGTCGAGGAGCACAGTGAACCCGAAGACCCTTTCCCCGCCGACAACCGTATTCTTTACGGTAAGCGAGCCGGTAGTCCTGATGTTCATGAATTCGACGAGTGCGTTCGATGTCCTCGGGACAACTCCGTTCGAGTCGTCGGTAAAGCTTGTGACATATCCGTCGGAATCGGCGTCGGTCTCGGCGACGGTGTACTGAGTTCCGGACGGAAGTCCCGCCGCGGTCATGCTTTCACCGCCCGCAAGGCTGAAGACAGCGGTTCCGGACGCGTCGAACGTCATATCTCCGTACTGCCCGACAATCGGACCGTCCGCGCCGCGCGCCGTTACGGCGAAGTTAAACGCGCGCTCTCCGCCGATAACCGTATTTCTCACGGTGATTCCTCCGACGGCGCCGACTGCCCTTTCGTTGAGGAACATAACCGTTACAGCTCCGTCGGCGGGGACCGTTCCGGCAGTGTTGCCCGAGTCGGTGACGCTGAAGCCCTCGGCGCTGACGGCGCTTTCCTCAACGGTGTATCCGACGTCGGCGGGAAGTCCCGAAGCCGTCGCCGCTTCGCCGCTCATAAGCCCGAACTCCGCCCGTCCGCCGACAAATTCAAGGTCTCCGTATGTGCCGTTTACCGTGCTGTCCGCAAGGGTCAGGGTGAAGGCGAATCTGCGGAGAGAATCCTCCTCACTGCCGATGACGGCGTTGGTGACGGTGATGTCGCCGAGCTTTTCTTCGGTGAAGGAATAGTTGTTGATGATTTCGACCGTTCTGTCCTTATTCGTAAGGCTTCCGTCATAGACGTTTGAAGGGTCGGGGGTATAGTTTGTGACCGGTTCCTCGGAAATCCTATAGACCGTTCCGGCGGGAAGGTCGCGGATTGTCAGCATTTCACCCGCGCCGAGGTTGATTTTAACCGTTCCCTCGGATACCGCGCTCTTTACCGCTCCGGATTCATAGATTGCGCCGCTTGCGGGAAGACCGCTTTGGTCATAAAGATTTACCGTAAACCTGAACTTAACGCCCTCGGGCACTGCCCCGCCGTCGGCGGCAACAGTCTTTTTGATGACAAGGTCTTCGACAGGCGCCGCGCTGACGGTCTCGGAGGATATCCAAGGATAGCCCTCCTCGGGGACTCCCTCGGGAGCTGCCTCGCTGCCCGAATAAACATATCCCTTCGACTCCCAGACGGCATATTCGCCGACCTCGGGAATCACGACGCTGTATGAAACTGTCTTCGTTCCGTCCTGTTCAAGAGCACCGAGCGTCCATCTCACCGTGCCCGTCGCGGGGTCGTATTCTCCGCCGTCCGAAATGCTTATCTCGGCGGGAGTGAGGCCCTTCGGGACAATGTCGACGACGGTGACGTTCTGCGCGTCGGCTCCGGAGGCGGTGACCGAAAGCTCGTATTTAACGGTGTCCCCCGCCCTCGCCTTCACCGAGTCGGTCGGCTCGCCGCCGTTGAGCGACTCGGATTTTGTAATTCCGACACTGACGACCGGCGTCACGACGGGTTCGTCGGTTTCGTCGGTATAGTCCGGCTCGGTCGGCTTATCCGGCTTGTCGTCGGGGTAATGAGTCCGGATTTCGGCGGAGGCTCCGTTCGAGACCGCGCCGAATCCGGCGGCGTCCTCGGTGACCTTAACCGTCACCTCAACGCTGCCCTCTTCAAGCCCCTTTGCCAAAATCCTCCAAGTGACCGTTCCGGTCTCCACGTCATATTCACCGCCGCCGGTCGAGCCGATATATTCGACTCCGGCGTCAAGGCTGTCGGTGATGACGATATCGGCGTCGACCTTTTCGGGGTTAATCCAGCTTATTTCATAGGTGACGGTGTCGCCGACCTTCGCGCTCATTCCCTCTTCGGGCGATTCCTGCGTCTTAAAGACGAAGTCGTCGAACCTGCTCGCCGGCTTACCGACAAAGCGGTTCATGAACCCTGCCTCGGCGGTTTCCTCGGAGGATATCACGCCCTCAAAGACGTTTTCGCCGTCGGCCCCGCCGTTTACCGAAGCGACATAGTCGCTGTTTTCGGTCTCTTCGACCTCGACCCTTGCGCCCTCGGGGATTCCGCTTATGATAAGCTCATCTCCCGCGCGGAGGGTGAATTTATCTCCGCTCGAAAGGGTCTTGCCGTCCGAGGCGGGATAGCTGTCCGAAAGGGCGGCGCCGCTCTTGTCGGAAAGTCTCAGGGTGAACTCAAAGTCCTGCTCCTCCTCGGCGCCGATGCCCGAGATTTCCTTTGTGACCGAAATTCCGCCGGTGCGGTATTCGTTCGTAAATCCGACCTCTTCGGCGCTCAGAGAATACACAAGCTTGCCCTTAAGGTCGTCGGTGACCCCGACCGTGACCTTTATCCCGGATTCGTCATAAATCATTCCGAGCGTATCGCCCGCGGACTCGGTTACGGTGAATTCATAGCTTCCGACCTCGTTGAATCTGCCGAGGCTTATCTCGGTGCTGCCCGAAAGCTCTCCTTCGGCAAGGGCGATTCTGCCCTCAAAGACGTTCTCTCCGTCCGTGGCCTTAAAGCGGTATTTTTCGGCATGGGGCAGGGCGGTTTTGTCGCTCGGCTCGACCGTCTTGCTGACAGTGATGAATACCTCGTCGGTCGCCTCGGGCGCATAGACGTTGGTGAACGAAAGCTTTTTGGGAGCGCTCTCGCCGCCGCAGACCGCGGTGACGTGAAGCTTTCCGTCCTTGACGCCGTCGGCGTTTTCGTCGGTGACGCTGTATTCAACCGTATAGACTTCCTCGGAATATGTGACCCCAAAGAGGTCGCCGGTCGGGACTTTTTCGCTGACCGTCAGAGTATATTCGCCCGGGCGGTCGAAGACAATCGCGCCGATTTTTCCGAGAGACGCGCCGTTTTCAAGGGTTACGGTCTTCTTTACGCCGCCGTCCCTGAACACTGCTCCGCCCGAAAGCTCGGCGGTGAAGCCGAAGCTGTCGTTCTCGTTGAGCTCGCGGCCCTGCATGATTTTTTCAATCTCGGGCGCGTCATAATCGAGCGGGGTTACGGTATAGCGGTTGTTGAAGGTGATGACGGTATAGTCGTTTTCGAGCGCGAATCTTCCGCTCTCGACAGGCGGGGCTTCCTTCAGCACCGCGTCCTTGCCCTTATATTCTTCAACAAGGTTAATAAAGCTGTAGCCGCAGGAGATGTCGTCCTCCGAAAGCCGCTGTTCAACGGTGTACGCGGTGTTGTGGTGCGGGATTCCCTCGATTACGACGCTGTGATTCAGCGGAATTGTGACGTCGGTTTCGTAGGTGTCGGCGTCGGTCTTGGTGAAGACGATATACTGAACCTCGGAGCCGTCCTCCTCGGCGTCAATCGCCGCCGCCGGCTTTTCATAGAAGTACGCAAACGTTACGGTATCGTCGCCGTCGGATTTATCCTTGTCGCTCTCCTTTATATATGCTCCGGAAAGAGTGATGTGATAGCTGAAGTCACGCGACATATCATAGGCAATTCCGTCGGGGACGGTCTGCGCAAGGTTGTTCGTGACGGTGAGGATACATGGCTCGGGACCGTATGTGTTCTCGAACTCGGGATTGACCGTCTCGCCGTCGGCGTTGAATTCCGCGGTGACCTCGAGCTCACCTGTCTCGCCGTCGAGAGTGACGGTATAGGTCGCCTTGACCGTCCTTCCGTCATAGTTGACCTTCGGAAGCCAGCCCTCGAAGCTGTTGGGCGTGTTCTCCTTTACGGTGAAGACATAGGTGCCGGTGCGCTTGAACTCGAGCTTTCCGAAGTCAACGAGGTTGGGCGCGCCGTTCTTGGCGGCGTTTTCGGTGTTGACGGCGGTCTTTGCGGCGAGCGCTTCTCCGTCAAGCGTGATGTGCTCGGCGTCGTATTCGCCGTCGGGGGTCAGCGTAAAGCTGAACTTTTCGCCGTAGAGGTTTTTGAAGTAGTCATACCTCGGATTTTCGGTGTCGATTCCGAGGCGGTCGCCGCCGGTGAGCGTGTCGGTGAGCTTCTTTGTGAATTCAAGCTCGACCGAGACGGCCTCGGGCGTGAATTTGTTTTCAAAGACAAATTCGTCATATTCGACCTTATCAATCGAAAGCTTTCCGCCGTTGTCGACGACGGTATATGTGACGCTGAACGGGCGCGCGTCCTTTTCGACGCGTCTGTCGCTCGGGTCGTTTTCGGTGAGGGTGACGGTGTATACGCCGGCGCTCCTGAACGTCAGCCCGGTGATTGAAACGCTTCCCTCGCCTTTTTCGCCGCCGTCGGTCTCAAAGACGTTCTTGCCGCCCTTCCACTCATATACCCCGCCCTCGCTCGCGCTAACCTCGGCGGTGAAGCTGAACTTCTCGGGGAATTTGACCGGCTCGCCGTCGACGGTCTTAAGGGTCTTCGCGACGGTGACGACGCGGTCCTTGCCGCTTGCGTCCTTATCGTCGACCGATACCGACGCGGGGGCGTAGCTGTTGGTGATGCTGAGGGTGTCTTGGTTGACCTCTTCGGGATTATTTGTGCCGTCAATCGTGTGGCTCTTCACCCAGAGATGTCCGCCGACGTCCTCGACGCTGACGGTCAGGTTGTAGGTCCTTGCCTCGCCGTTGTTGAACGCGGGGTTCGTCGCTTCGCCGTTAATCGTCTCGGAAATCACAAATTCATAGTCGCCCGGCTCGGTGAAGTTGATTGTAAGGCTGCCGGACTTCATGTCGCCGGATTCTTCAAATTCCTCGCTGTTGAATGTCGCGACGGTGACAGGGTCGGTCGACTTGTAAACGTCGGTCGAAGTGTCGCCGTATTTGAACGTAACATGGTGGTCATGCTCCGCGTTGTTATACTTGATGCTCGAAAGCGCGACGTTAATTCCGAAGTCGTATTCGTCGGTCTTCGGCATCAGCACTCCGCCGACCGCTTCGAGAGTCTTTTCGACGTTGAGCGTGAAGTCGACTCCATCTGTGGAGTATTTGTTGGTAAACGGGACGGTCTTGCTCTCGGTTATGTTGGTTTTGCCGAGCATGACGCTCGAAACGCTGAGCGCTCCGCCGTTGTCATCGACGGTGACGGTGACGGTCTTTCTTGGTCCGCCTTCGGTGGTGAAGCCGTCTTTTTCGATGTTTACAGCTCCCACAGCGCTGTCTACAATCATTCCGCTCTCGGCGACATTGAAGGTATACGTTCCCGCTTTGGTGAACGTGATTGCGCCGAATTTCTCCGTGCTGTCCAAGGTCGCACTTGTCGCGCCCTCTGCGAACGATGACGCGGAGAACTTGCCGACAGTCACCGACGTGTTTTCGGGCAGTGTCGCGCCGTCTTTACCGCCGGAAAGCGTGAAGCTAAAGGTATATTCATGCCCCGCCGGCAGGGGGATATGCACCTCGGGAATCGTGACCGTCTTCTGAACGCCGAGCTCAAGGGTCGCCGCCGTCGGCGTATAGGTGTTGGTGTAGCTGACGGTCGCGGTCTTTTCGTCGGCATTGAAAGCGACCTCGTCGCCGGTGACGCTCTTGACGCTGAGCTCGCCGTTTTTGTCCTCTACCTCGACGGTGATGACGATGTCGCCCGGGTCGGAGGTGAATCCGCTCGCCGGCGCGGCGCCGTCGAGGACCGTCTCGGAGAGGCTGTATGTATATGTTCCGGCGTGGTCATAGGTAAACGACTTAATCGTTTTTGCGTCGCTCAAATTGCCGGGAGTGAATTCGACCGTGCCGAGATTCGTCTCGCCCTCTGCAAGAGCGAAGTTGAATTTATAATCATCGCTCGGTAAGTCGTTGCCCGAAAGCTTCTTAGCGATGTTAAGCGTCAGCTCCGCCGCGCTCGGGGTGTACTTGTTGACGACGCTGACGGTTGCGGTTGCGCCGTATTCCTTGCTGCTGACTTCTCCGTTTTCGCGGTCAAGGGTATAGCCGGAGATTTTAAGGTGTCCGCCGATGTCCTCGACATGCACGGTCAGCCTGTGGGTCTTGGCTTCGTAGCCGTCGAACGTCGCCGAATCCACTTTCTCGCCGCCGCGGGTGATGTTTTCGGAAATCACAAATTCATAGTCGCCCGGCTCGGTGAAGTTGATTGTAAGGCTGCCGGATTTCGTTGCGCCGGATTTTTCAAATTCCTCGCTGTTGAATGTCGCAACGGTGACAGCGCCGTTCGACTTGTGAACGTCGGTCGAAGTGCCGCCGTATTTGAACGTAACATGGTGGTCGTGCTCCGCGCTGTTATACTTGATGCTCGAAAGCGCGACGTTAATTCCGAAGTCGTATTCGTCGGTCTTCGGTATAAGCACGTTGCCGACCGCATCGAGAGTTTTGCTGATGTTGAGCGTAAAGTCGACTCCATCTGTGGAGTAGCTGTTGGTGAACGGGACGGTCTTGCTCTCGGTTATGTCGGTTGAACCAATCTTGACGCTCTCCACGGTAAGCTGACCATTATCATCTTTAACTACAACAGTGACCTTTCCGCCGCCGGTCGAGGTGAAGCCGTCGTTTTCGATGTCTTTAAATTCTTCAGTCTTCTTGTCTATAGTCATACCGCTCTCGGCGACATTGAATTTATACGTCCCCGCTTTGGTGAACGTGATTGCGTCGAACGTAGTCTCCAAGGTCGCGCTTGTCTTGCCCTCCGCGAACGATGGCGATGACGCGGAAAATTCGCCGACAGTCACCGAAGTGTTTTCGGGCAGAGCCGCGCCGTCTCCGCCGCCGGAAAGCGTGAAGCTAAAGGTGTATTTATGTCCCGCCGGCAAGGGGATATGCACCTCGGGAATCGTGACCGTCTTCTGAACGCTGAGCGCAAGGGTCGTCAACTTCGGCGTATAGGTATTCGCGAACCCGATTGAATCGACGCTCGGTTTCGCCGTTGATTTGATACTTGATGTCGCCGTCAGCTTGCCGTCGTCGTCCCTTGTCACGGTGACGGTAACGTCATGTTTATTGCCGTCATAGGTCACGCCGGGGGTATCCCCCTTTGTTTCGGAGACGGTGTACTTGTATTCTACAGACGACTTATCGGCGCTGAAATTATTGTAATCAATCGGGAATTTGCCCGAGAGAGTCAGCTCCCCTTTCGAGGCGGTATCGGTAAATTTGAGGTTGATTTTTCCGTCATCGGAAAGAGTCATATCGGGGTTGCCGGTATTTTCCTCGACAACCGTAAACGCGAAGTCAAAGCTGTATTCCTTGTCTTTCTCGAACTCGCCGGTGAGGGTCTTTGTGACGGGAATCGTGACCTCGGGAATCTTTGAATACACAAACTTAGCGGACGCGTCGTCGGCGGTGATTTTGTCGGTGTCGCGCTCCTTGATTGTGAGGACATAGCCGTCCACAGTCGGGGCTGTGATTGTGTATGACGTGCCCTCTGGCAGATTGTTAAGCTCAATCGAATCGCTTGCTTTTTCGACCGTGAAGACGTAACTGTCGACGTCTTTTTTGACCGCGCCGCCGGCATATTCTTTCAGAAGCGGCACGTCTTTCGGCGGGGTCAGTTTGACGGTAAATTTCAGCTCCGGATATGCTGTAATATCGTCGCCGACGACGCTGACGTCGACCGTCAGGCTTCCCGTCGGGAACTCGTTGGTGAACTCCGCAGTGGCCGTTTTTCCCGTCTCAATTTTAGGCGGCGACTGCACGGCTGATTCGGGGTCGACAGTGTACCCCGCGGGCTTATTGGTCTGCTCGACCACGGCTGTCCAGCCGTCCGGCAAGCCGGAAATTGTGGCGGACTGATTGTCGGACAGGGTGAGATGTGCAACTCCATTTTCAAACTTCAACTCAGTAATGCCACTGTCACCGGCAACAGGCAAGTCAAAGTCAAACTTGTCAGGAATATTCTCGTCCGCGTCCTTCAAAGTGATAGTAAAGTCAAATGTCTCCTTACCGGCTTCAAGCGCGGGATTGTGCTTGCCGTCGGTGACGGTCTCGGAAACCGTCAGACTGCCCTCTTTGTGGGTATTAGTGAACGCTATAGTCTGCTGGCCGTCTGTGACGGTGACGGAATTAGAGGCGTCAACCGTCGTTGTATAGGCGGAATTCGTCGTCTCTGTCACCGTGACCTTAGCGTCTTTCGGCAGGTCGTAGATGACGATGCTCTCGCCGTGTGCGAGGGTGAATGAACCGGTGTCGTCAATAGTGCCGACTTTATCCGTCTTGAATGTGCCGTCAATCGCGTTACCCTCGGCGTCGGTCACGCTTATATTAAAGGTAAACGTGTCGCCGGGCGCGCTCTCGCCGGTGACCTTCTTCGTCACCTTCACCGAGCCGGAATTATAAGTGTTGGTGAAGTCAAGAACGGGAAGTCCCGGCTTGGAGTAATCTTCCTTTCCGATTTTGGTGACCTTTGCGGTGACGTTCGGGGCATTTTCATCGCCCTGAGGGTCATTTTTTACCTCGACCGTCAGCGTATAACTCGTCTTGTCATAATCAACGGAGCGGTATGTGCCCTCCTTCTCGCTGACCGTGAACGTATACGTCCCCGGGACATAGAATGTGACCGAAGTGTCGTCAAGATTAAACGCGGTTTCCGTGCCATACTCCTCGACAGTGGCGCTCGGCAATACATCTTCGCCGCCGTCCTGTTTATAAGTAATTTTGTACTTTGTTTCGGGGAGATTATCGCCGGGTTTACTTGGAACAACTTCAATTTTATCGATTTTGTTAAGCTCATAAATTTCTTTGCCGTCATAGAGCTTGCCGCCGGACGCGGTAATTTCGGTCGGTCTCTTAATTTCCAGCGTCTTATTTGCGGTGAAGATGTCGGAGAGCTTAAACGTCTGCATGAACCCGAGACCGATTTCGGAGCTGAAATCGTTCTTAATATCAAGCCTTTGAGCAAAGGTGTGGTCTTTAACATCATTGAAATTCTCGTTGAATTTGCTCGGCTCAACTATCTCGACCGAATCCTTCTCGCCCGTCACGGTAACGGTGTTATATTCTTTCGTTGTACCGTAGGTGACATATACGCGGTAAACACCGGTCGCAAGGCCAGTGAAGGTGACGTGACCGTATTGGTCGGTTGGAAGAGAATCGGAGTTTTTCAAGATTTTTTGAACACCGTTAGTCTTTGCGTCCTCGTCCTCCTTGTCGCCAAGCCACTGTTTATATTCATCTGTCAAATTAGAGGTGCCAGTTTCATAGGGGTCTTTATCTGGATACTCTTTGTTATATTCTTCTCTTCTACCTTCTGTATTATAAGTCAATAATTGTTCGTCACTAAGAGTATAGCTAAACTGACCCTCCTCAGTACCGCCACTGTTGTCCATTTTAATTAGATACACAGTAGCGCCCTTTATAGGCACATCTCCGTTTTCAATTAGAGTACATTTGTCACCATAGTTCAACGCGTCATTGCTGTCTTTTCCCTCGGCATCTTTATAATTGAATTTGCCGTCTCCATTGTGGTCGTAATAGACAGTCAGAGTATAGTCAACCGTGCTGAGCATATTGGTGTATGTCCAATCGTTTTTAATCCGGCTGACGGTATTATCCGTCGAAACATCTTCGCCCTTTTCGTTCAGCATCGGGTTCTCATAGACGCGGTAGACGATGGTGCCGTCTTCTTTGGCTGCGCCGTCTACAATCTTATATGTATGCGCCGGCAGGATTTTGTTTGTATAAATGCCGCCGCGCGCCTCCTCGGTCGTCGCGTTTTCTACGAAATATATATAGTCGCTTGTTTCACCGTCTACTTCAGTGGGAGCGGGTTTAAAAGTCTGTCCGTCTATAACTTTACCATTTACAATTACCTCTTCCATCGTAATTTGGGAAGTAGGATTTTTGGCATTATAGCTACTTACAGCCTTATATATGTCCGCGATTGTTTCGTTCGACGGGAAAGCAGGGTCATGCTCGATTGCCATGTAGACATTTTTGCTCGTCACCGAATTCTTCTCGCCGTTTTCGTCGCAAGCGTATTTTTCTTTGTAGACTGCTGTATTTCCATTCTCTGTATTGTATATAGTTGTTTCAAGCTTTCCGCCTACAAGCTCTTTAACGGTTATGCCCTCCGGGTGGTCGTCAAAGAATTTATCCACCGTTGTTCTTGCGCCGCTCTTCATGCCGACGATAGTGAAGCTCGCCTTGAGAGAAGTGCTCTTGAGGTAGGACGGCTCCCACTTTTTGGTAATATTCAGCGCCTCTCCGGTCGGCTCGGCGACATAGCCCACCGGCCCGGCGTAAATTTCCTTGAGGTAGACGTTTTGCGTATTATCGCGCTTGTCATGAATATATTTAGGTATATTAACGGTTTGCTTGCTTACAGCCGGGAGCTGAGCGGAACCGCTATTTCCATAAGCTTCGCTTGGGAAATTGGAATAGCTTTGCTCTGAGCAATATAGGGTTGTAGTTTGGCGTTCAACTGTTGTAACTTTATGCGTTATGGCTCCGCTAATATTTTCGTTGTAATAGACCCAGATTGTAACAGGATATTCAGGGTTATCTTCTGCTTTTGTGCCGAACGCCGTCAGGTCTACAGGGATAGAATAGTATCCGTCGGTGTCGGTCTTAGCCTCGTAGTGCACCCAGCGCGGACCGGTTGTATTATCTTTGCTGCTTTCGTCGTTCTTCTTGCTCTCGTCCCCGTATTCGGCGACGATAATTGCGCCCTCGAGCTCGTGGTCGTTGGTCATGCGGTCATAAACGCCGCGGTCTGCGCCCTTTTCCGGCGTATCAAGATACACAAAGCCGGTGATTATCTTTCGGTCGGCAAAGTGGTAAAGCACTATAGGTTCGTCGAGAGTCACTTGATTGGGAGAGATAACGTGAGTCCAGACGTCAAAGACACCGTGGTCGGCACCCGTGTTTTTTAGAGCATCCTTATGGATTTCGTCGGTTGGAGCGGACGGTTCACTTCCGAATCCTTTGAATACTCCGGCTGTATTGCTTTTTGTAGTTGTTGATACAACACCGTCAATACTCTTGTTTTCAAATACCGCTCTTGGATCGGTTGTTTTCCAAGTTCCGTTAAGCAATGCGGCATTTGATGCTTTCATACCGCTGTTGTAATTATATCCGTTCGGTATGTTCCAAATCCAAGCGGCATTTGTATCATAGCCGCCATCAAAATTTTCTATTTTATAGTCTCTTAGCAAGCTCTTTTCTTCGTTATTATAATAAAGAGTAGTGCGTACAGCTTCTTCGGTACCGCCATTAACTTTATATGCCTTACCGTCTTTAACCGAAGCAACTACGTCATCGGCGTTCATCAATCTGACTGCAACACCGTTGGGCTGACCTTCAACATCAGCAAGCGGGAAGTGAACCTCGCCCGCCTTGCCCTCGGCATAGACCTCGCCGCGTCCGGCTGTGAAATAGATACCGACAGGCAGAATACGTCCCCACTGGTCGCGGCCGTTCCAATAAATTCGGTCGGTCTGACCCTCAACCGCGGCATTGCCTATCATAATTTTACCGAGGCTCTTGAATTTATATGTAGTTCCAATTTCATCTTGCCCGTTAGGGCCTTCTGCTGGCAATCCAATGGCGTTCGCTTCATCGGGCTTAAGTTTAACATAATCTACAAGACTGCTAACCGTCGAATAGCCGTCCAAATCATTAACAGGGTGCAAATCATATGTTTTCAGTTCTCCTTCCGACACAGGCACTTTAGATTGAACATTGTACCAATCTCCATTATAGAAGTATACAAAGTTTATATGCTCTGCTCCTCCATCTGCATATGGCTCGCTCAAACAGATTTCTTCATCATGGTCTTCTCCGCTTTCCGCTTTGTCCGAAGAACCGTCTTCCCCATGATAATAGCGGGCATACATATTCGACATATCGATTATAACGCGATAAGAGGTCGCCTTTCCGGTTTCGACGGTAAAATATCCGCCGGTGCCAACGGTGCCCTTGTGATAATCTGGCGGGTCACCGCCGCCCTCAACTTCACCGCCGCCGCTGACAACTTCGTGCACCGTCGGGTCGCGGCCGTCGAAGCTTAGCTTTTGAACATTAAACTCGTCGAGCGCGTTTTTCGGCAGAATCGACTCGGGAAGGTTGGGGTCGGGGTAGTTAAAGAACATGTGGTCCGGCGCGTCGATGTCGGTAGTCTCGTTGTCGGGACCGTAAATCATAAGGCCGTCCTTGTTGCCGTTCTTGTCTGTAAGTGTCTTATATTTATCAAAACTTGTATTATTTGTCAACGGGATATGAATAGAGTGATACGCCGAGGCGTTTGTTGCCGTGCTGATACCGCCGCGCTGATTGGCATACATCGAAAATGTATACGGCGTCATTCCGTTAAGCGCAAAGCGCCAGATATAGCCGTCACGAGTGGTAGTGTAAAGATAACCGTATACTCTGGAGCCGTTGACGCCGGTTTGAATTGAAATTGCGTCAAGCCAAACGCGCCCGCTGACTGCGTTGTAGGTCGGGTGTTCTTCGTCACCGGCTTTTTTGCATACAGTTATATCCCAAGCGTATACATAGCCTGCGGGATTGGAAGTAAACGCTGTACTCAAAGTAGCGTTATTTGAAGAGTTTGAATGATTGGTCGGTAAATTTGTAGCGTTAAATTCCGCAATATAAACGCCAGACTGGTCAGCTATGAACGAATAAGCATCATAACCGTCATTAGTTGCTGTCGCCGCATTTCCCGTCTGTTCGCCGGTAGTTTTGTTAATAGTAGCTGCGTTCACGCCGTTAGGCCCTTTTGCTTCAATAGCAGTGCTGCTTATGAGATGTTTGCTTTCCAAATTTATATTAAATGGTTTACCGTCCGGTTTTGTAATAACAACGTCAGGATTTCCGTTGACCATTGAAGAAGCAACGAAAATAACTTCACCTTCATAAGCATAGAATTTTACCTTTTGCTTTCTGTTGACGCCGACAAAGCTGCCGGTTGTAGCAGTAAAATCCCAACGGGCAATTTGTGAATCACTTGTCACATCTAACAAATTCGCATTCTCTCTCGATGTTCGTACAATGTCCGCCGTACCCTCCGCGCTCAGGGGCTGGGCGGAAAAGGCGAGGGCGCCCGCGAAGAGGCAGACCGCGAGGGCGGACTGTGCGAGGCGGCGGTGTGAAAGAACGAAATCACGGGCCTTGGCCAAAAGATTAGTTTTACGCATTTACTATCTCTCCTTCAGACAAAACGTTCGGGGGACTTTCGTGCGTCCGCGCGGGGCGGACATTTTTCAGCAAACAAAATTACCCCCCCCCGCGAAATTTTTCTCGGGGACGGGCAAATTTTTTAGGTCATGGTTGGTTGCAACTGATGCGTAAATTCTATCACTGCGCCGCGCCAAAGTCAAGACCCTCCGCGCGATTTCGTTGTTTTGACATATTTTCGGCCCCCGACGCTTTATCATTTCGGAAATTTGGCGATATACTGACGGAAAATGGTAAAAGCTTACATGATTTTACATGATTAAAGGGAAGCCGAGGCTTCCCTTTTTTGTTGCAGTCATGCGGATAAGGTTCACTCCCCCGTCACGCTGCCTTCAAATATCTCCGCCAGCTCCCTGTCGGTAATCTCCCCGCTGTCATACGCCTCCTTGAGCGCGGTGAAGCGGCGGCCGTCGTAGATGAAATACTCCTCGCCGGGGGCGAATTCAAATCTCAGCCAGCCGATTTCCTCGCTGCCGCCGCCCTCGCCGGTTTGCATCAGAAGGGCGCTTCCGGCGTCATATTCCCCGAGGAAGCGGACGAAAACCGCGCCGCCGCCGAAGTCCTCCTCGGCCTCCGCAATCATCTCCGCGCTGTAAGGGTCGGTCTGAATCTCGTCGATTCCCTCCATATATCCGCCGCTGACGAATCCCCATTCGTCGCCGAACAAAATCAGATACCAGCCGGTGTCCGCCTCGCCGTAGACCTCGGCCCGCTGTCCCTTTTCAAGATGACCTATCGAGTCGTAGTCGACCGACGGCCCCTCGCGGACGTTAAGCGATATCGTCGAAAAAAGCGTCTCGACTTCGCCGTAAATCTCGACGTCCTCGTCGACGTCGGGAAGCTCGATTTCCGGCATGACAAGCTCCTCGGCGGGAAGCGTCTCTTCCGGCTCTTCCTCCGCCGGTTCGGTAACGTCGGGGACGGTTTCGTCCGGCTCGGCGTCGGTCTCCGGCGCCTCGGTATTTTCGGGAATCACCTGCTCCTGCGCAGGCGGATTTGTGTTTTCGGGAATGATGTCCTTTCCCTCGCGCGGACCGACCCGGCACCCGCTTAAAAGCACCAGCGCCGCCGCGGCGGCAATCAAAAGCCTTTTCATCTTCGCCTCACAAAAATTCTATCATCTCGGAGTCCGGCCGATATGCCTCATGCCGCTCCGACGGGCCCATCTCGGGATATCCGACCGGAAGAAGCGCCGTCACCCGAACGCTTTCGGGAAGACCGAGCGCGTTTTTCACCTCGTCCGCATTAAAGAGTCCGACCCAGCAGCTCCCGAGTCCGAGGTCAGCCGCCTCGAGCATCATATGTGTACAGACAATCGCGGCGTCGGTCTCTCCGGAATGGTAGGGCGGCATAAGCGGACTCTTCCAGTCGCGCTCCTCGTCATACCCGACGACAAAGACCGTCTTCGCGCCGAAAATACAGCGGCAGACCGAATTTATTTTCTCGATTGCCCCGTCGCTCTGAAGGACGAAAATCCTCTGCGGCTGAAGATTCTTCGCGGTCGGCGCGACCCTTGCCGCCTCAAGAATCGCCGAAACCTCGGCTTCGGAAATCCTCCTGTCGGAAAACTTTCTCACCGAATATCTCTTTTTTGCAAGCTCCGAAAATGTCATGATTTTTCCTCCGATTTCTCACCCCGAAAGTCCGCGCCGCCACTCGGAAATTAGCCGTTCAAGGCTGAACGCCGCGTTCGCCGGACTCGTCGACGGGAACACCGCCGCGGGAATCTCAATCCTGCCGTTATACCTTATATAATTCTTCTCGGCGGTCCTGCCGTTGAGAAGAATTTTTTCAATGCCGCCGCACTTCTTTAGCAGCGCGCCGATGTCCGTCGGCACCGCCGCCGAAATGCTCGAATCGCTCGACCCGCGGATTTCGCACCGCTCGACGGTGTCCCAAAGGGCAATCCCGTGCCGCTCCAAAAGCGATATCTTTTCTTCGAGCGTTTCAGGGACCCCGTCGCCGTATACCCCCGCGAGCACCCGCCAGAACCGGTTCTGCGGATGCGCATAATAAAACATCTCGCTCCGGCTCTTCACCGACGGAAAGCTCCCGAGTATCAGAATCCTGCTGTCCTCGCGGTAAAACGGGGGAAATCCGTGCTCGGCATACTGCCTCTCCGATTTTTCGGCCATGTCAATCCCCCCCGCGGCTGATTATACACCATTTCTCTGCAACATTCAATATGCAATTCTGACTTCTAACCTCTATCTTCTAACCTCTAATCGCGAGCATAAACAGCGTCAGCACCGCAAGGAAACCGAAGTTGAACGCCGAGAACACCTTTATATAATACCACGCGTGGTGCGGGTGGTGCTTTGTATATTCCCTGAACGTGATAAGCGAGGCAAGCGACGCGATAAGCGTTCCGACGCCGCCGATGTTCACCCCGACGAGGAGCTCGCGGTAGTTTTCGGTGAACTGTGAAAGAAGTATCGCCGACGGTACGTTGGATATGCACTGGCAGGAAAGTATGCTCACCAATAGCGTGTCCTTTTCGAGCAGTCCGGACAAAAACTCCCTGACCGCGCCGATTCGCGCCATGTTCCCCGCAAAGATAAAGAAGAAGACGAAGGTCAGCAAAAGCGGATAGTCGACCTCGGCGAGCGCTTTTCTGTCCGCAAAGAGGAGCACCGCGGGGATTACGACCAAGCCTATCTGATAGGGTATCCCGCGGAAGACAATCGCGATTGCGAGGAGAAAGAGTCCGAGATAGAGCGCCGTCCGCTTTGCGGGAAGGCTCAGCTTTTCCTCCTCAAATCTCATCGGCTCGTTTTTGACGGCGACGAAGCAGCAGAGCGTTATCAGCGAGACCGAGAGACAGAACGGCGGCGCCATAGTGAGCATGAATTCGCCGACCGGAATGTTGAATTTTGTATAAAGATAGAGATTCTGCGGGTTGCCGAACGGCGTCAGCATTCCGCCGAGGTTCGCGGCGATGTTCTGCATCACAAAGGTGAACGCCATATACTTCCGCTTTCTCGACGCCGACAGCACAAAATAGCCGAGCGGCAAAAACGTCAGAAGCGCCATGTCGTTGGCAATCAGCATCGAGCCGATAAAGGTTATGTAAACCAGCGCGAGTATGCAGAGACGCGCGTTCTTGAAGTATTCGACAATCTTTTCCGCGAGTACATAGAAGAAATTGACATTTTTGAGCGCGCAGACCACCGCCAGCACGCAGAAAAGACAGGTCAGCGTTTTGAAGTCGAAATAGCCGAGGTATTCGGCGTCGGGCGGAACGATGACCGAGGTGATGACGGCGGCGAAGAACGCGATTACCGTCACAGTGTTCTTCAAGAGAAATTTCTTGATGCAAAGATATTTTGATTCCGAAGTTGTTTCCATAGTGACCCCCCTGTCGCACAAAACTGTATTATACTGCTTTTCGAGCCGAAAATCAACACCGCGGAAAAATTTTTTGAGCTTTTGTCATATCTCGGATTTTGTCGGTTCGGGGATTTATCCCGCAAAAATCTTTCAAATAGTTTTCCGATATTATCTATTTATCATATTTTGCCCCCGATTTTTGACACTCTGCACAAATATTTTGAAAATAATTATTATTTCGGAAATAATCTTGACAATTAGATAAACATATGCTATAATTTTGTTTGCATATTAAGGGTAGAAGTATGAATGTCCCTTTCGGACGCCCTTATGCAGATTCAGTTCGGGTGTCATCCGCGCCCGACAATAAATTTGGAGGTACATTATGAAAAAGCTGTTTGCTTTGCTCCTCGCTTTTGTTATGATGTTCTCGCTCGTTGCCTGCGGCGACAGCGGTAACAGCGGCACAGGCGAGGGCGGAAATGATGTCGCCGGTAATGACGGCGGCAACGCAGGAGGCGAAGTAGTCGCACCCGCTGACGGCGAAGAGGTCGTTCTTCCCAGAAACGAAACTCTCTACTTTGCCGGACAGCAGTGGGGCGCCGTAAACTCCTGGAACCCCATCGGCACCAACCAGAACAACTCGATGGCTATCGCCGGCGGCGTAGGCTGGAGAGAGACCATGTTCGAGACCCTCTATATGTGGAACGCTCTCGACGGTAAGCTCTACGGTCTTCTTGCCAATGACGACTATGCCTGGAACGACGACATGACCGTTCTCACCTGCACCATCAAGGACGCCGCCAAGTGGTCCGACGGTACCGCCGTCACCGCTGCCGACGTTAAGAGAACCTTCGACATCGGCATCGAAATCGGAAACGGCGTCGCCGGTTCCTATGGCGCATACATCGACAGCATCGAAGCCGACGGCAACAAGGTCACCATCAACGCCAAGCTCAACGACGCAGGACAGCCCGTCAACCCGCTCAAGATTCTCGACTTCCTCGTACTCCAGCCGATGGCACAGGCCGCCTGGATTGACACCTGTGTCGAGAGAAATAACGGCGACGCAACCGCTATCCTCAACGACCCCGGCGACGACGTTGTCTGGTCCGGTCCTTACACCAAGTACTTCGCTGACGACCAGAAGGTTATCCTCGTTCGCGACGACAACTACTGGGGTCAGGACGCTTCCCTCTGGGGCAAGCTCCCTGTTCCGAAGTATCTCGCACACAACATCTATGCCGATAACGCCGCGGGCGAAGTCGCCCTTAAGGCCGGCGAGGTCGACGTCTGCCAGCAGTTCATCGGCAACGTCCAGAACCTCTGGCTCGAAGACGGTCTCCCGATTTCGACCTTCTATGACGAGGCTCCTTACGGCCTCTGCCTGACCATGCCTACCGCTTGGTTCAACATGAACATCCCGGCAATCGCCGACAACGCAGCTCTCAGAAGAGCTATCGCTATGGCTGTTGACTATGACTCCATCATCGCCAACGCCATGACCAATCAGTCTCCTTCCTTCGCCGACGTCCCGCGTTCCCTCATGAACCCGACCGCAGGCGAACAGGCCCTTTATAATCAGTCCGAGGTCGCCGACCTTCAGTTCACCGGTAACGACATTGAAGGCGCAAAGGCTCTCCTCGACAGCGCCGGAATCGTTGACTCCGACGGAGACGGCTGGCGCGAATACAACGGCGAAAAGATTTCCCTTAACGCCGTTTGCCCGAACGGTTGGTCCGACTGGCAGGCTTCGATGGAAATCGTCGCTGCCGCAGGTCAGAACATCGGCGTAGAAATCACCACCCTCTATCCCGAGGCCGATATCTACAACACCGTCTTCACCGACCCGAATCAGACCGAGTACGCCATCTTCATGTGGTCGCCCGACGCTTCCACTCCTTCCAATCCTTGGACTCGTGTAAACCAGTTCATGGGTATGGACTATGTCGGCATCCAGAACAACTGGTCCGGTAACTGGGGTCAGTACAAGAACGCCGACGCCGACGCTCTCATCAAGCAGATTCCTCTCACCACCGACGAAGCCGAAGTCAGAAGACTCTACACCGAGCTCACCAAGATTTATCTCACCGAGGTTCCTTCCTTCTCGCTCATGTACCGTCCTTCGATGTTCCACACCGTCAACGAGACCGTATGGACTAACTTCCCTGCCGACGACGGACGCAACATTCCTCCGGCAGACTGCACCGACGGTTACGGAATCGCAGCGCTCTATGATTTGCAGTTGGTCGGATAATTGACCATAACAAACGGCCATGCTTATAAACGAGCATGGCCGTTTATCTTAGACCGAGGGCAAGACACCGCTTTTAAGCACTGTATCCCCTCAAAGAATTTATCTGTAAAGGAGCGCGAGATATGAAAGGCTATCGAAAATACTTCGGCAAGAAGATACTGTGGTTTATCATCACACTTATTGTCGCGGTAATACTAAACTTTTTGCTTC
The DNA here is from genome assembly GCA_947625375.1 of uncultured Clostridia bacterium. GTDB lineage: Bacteria > Bacillota > Clostridia > Oscillospirales > Ruminococcaceae > Faeciplasma. The sequence continues at coordinate 35,045 of CANQOC010000018.1, forward strand.
CCCGCTTAATGCCGGTCAACCCGGTCGCATCAATCACCGGTAAGCTTGCGGGACAGGGTGCAACCGATGCCGCCGCAGTACAGCGCATCTATGAGCACTACCTACATGAATTCGGACTTGACCAGCCGATATATGTACAGTTCGGGCTGTTTGTCAAGAACGCCTTACAGGGCAACTTCGGAATTTCGTTTTCACAGTATCCGCGCCCCGTAAGCGACATCATCAGCTCGGCAATCGTCTGGACGGTTGCGCTCCAGCTTCCGGCAATCATCGTCGGCTGGATTCTCGGCAACGTCCTCGGCGCCCTTGCGGCGTACATAAAGAAGGGATTCGACAAGGTGCTCCTGCCTGTGTCGCTCTTCCTCTCAAATGTTCCGGCGTTCGGAATGGCGGTCGTAATGCTCGTCATCTTCGGCGTAAACCTTAAGATTGCGCCCATCGCCGGCGGCTATGCCTTCGATATGATTCCCCACCTCAGCTGGGATTTCGTAAAGTCGGTCATCAGCCACTATCAGCTCCCGTTCTGGTCGATAGTTCTGGTATCTATCGGCGGACAGGCGGTCGGCATGCGCTCGATGTCAATCTATGAGCTCAACGCCGACTACGTTAAATACGCAAGATTTTTAGGCATTAAGGACTCAAAGATAGTCGGATACGTTTTCCGCAACGCAATGCTGCCGCAGGTTACGGGTCTTGCCCTCTCCATCGGCACAATGATAGGCGGCGCGCTTGTCGCCGAGATTATCTTCAGCTATCCCGGACTCGGCTCGACAATGTATTCCGCCGTCACCGCGGCCGACTATCCCCTGATTTCGGCGACAACCCTTATCATCACCATAATGGTCCTTATCGCCACATTCGTTTTGGACATTATCTACGGCCTGATTGACCCGCGCGTCAAGGCCGCCCAGTATGAATAAGGAGGGAATGGTATATGCTTAATACAATTAAACAAGTCTTTCATTCCCCGAAATTTGTGGTCGGATTCGCAATCTTCGTCGCGATTCTCCTGACGATGATTATCTATCCGCTCTTCTGCCCCGGAAACCCGCTCGAACAAATCGGCGTCGGCACCTTTGCCGCCCCGGGTACATATGTCTCGCTCTATGACGCGACAAAGTCGCCGACCGAAACCCTCCGTCTCCCCGATGCCGCCGACAACCGCATCGAGGCAAGCCTCTCCAAAGAGGACAGGGTCGAGATGGTCGAATGGTTCGGCGCGATGGGCATTAGCGTCGAGGGTCTCGACATCGAAGACACCGACGCGATGGTCGACCTTTGGAACGCGAACTACGACCCGTCGGTCCGCCCCGCGGGAATGACCTCGGCGAAAATCAACTACTATAAAAGGCTCGACAACTCGATTAAGGAGCTCAACGCCTCGGATACCGTTATCATCGCCGACTATGACGAAGAGGGCAATCTTGTGACGACGAAGACAATCGCCGACACCGACTATGTCAACACCAAGGAGATTGCCAACGTCAAGACCCTCCCGCTCGGCACCGACAACTTCGGGCGCGATGTCCTCAAAGAGCTTGTCAGCGCGACCGGCACCTCGATAAAAATCGGTCTTATCGCCGGAATCGTCGCGACGGTAATCGGACTGACTCTCGGACTTCTGGCCGGATATCTCGGCGGAATCACCGACGACATCATCATGTTCGTCACCAATATCTTCACCGTCATTCCGAGCTTCGTCCTTCTTATTCTCATTACATATTCACTCGGACAGGAACAGCGCGGCGCCGCGGTTGTCGCAATCGTCATCGGCTTCACAAGCTGGACATGGACCGCCCGTTCCGTTCGGTCACAGGTTATATCGCTACGCAACCGCGACCACGTCAACCTCTCAAAGCTCTCGGGGCACAGCCTTGTGAGAATCGTCCTTCTTGACATTCTCCCCTATATCGCGTCGTATGTCGTTATGGCGTTTATTCTCCAGGTGTCCTCGGGCATTCTCGCCGAAGCGCAGCTGTCCCTCCTCGGCCTCGGGCCCAAGACGACACAGGTTCCGACCCTCGGTCTTATGATGAACTGGGCGATGCTCTATTCGGCACACACCAACGGTTCATGGTGGGCATATTTCCCGGTCATTCTTGTCATCACCCTTATCTCCTTCTCGCTCAATCTGATGAACACAGGTCTCGACCAGGTATTCAACCCGACACTGAGAGACTAAGGAGGCGAACGATATGGGAAAACCAATGCTTGAGGTCAGAAACCTCAAAACTAAATACGTCACCCGTTTCCACGAGGACGTCTATGCTGTCGACGGCGTAAGCTTTACGATTGAAGAGGGAAAAAGCCTCGGAATCGCCGGCGAATCCGGCTGCGGAAAGTCGACTCTTGCCCTTTCGATGATGGGATACTACTTCCCGCCTCTTCACTACATGAGCGGCGACATCATCATCGACGGAAAGAACATTTCGGGAATGGATCCCGACACCGTCAGAAAGACGATTCTCGGTTCCGAAATCGCCTATATCCCGCAGGCGGCGATGAACGCCCTTAACCCGACACAGAAAATCATCAAATTTGTCACCGACGTCATGCGCGCGCATGACCCCAAGAAGGACAAGAACGAAATCCGCGAGATGGCCGAGGCGCGCTTCAGCGAGCTCGGTCTCCCGAAAGAGACCCTTCAGAAGCACGCTGTCGAGCTCTCCGGCGGTATGAAACAGAGAACGGTTATCGCGGTCTCGACAATCCTCAACCCGAAGGTCCTGATTGCCGACGAGCCGTCCTCCGCCCTCGACGTCACGAGTCAGAAGATGGTCATTAAGATGATGCGCGAGCTTATGGAAAAGGGATACATCAAGTCGATGCTCTTTATCACCCACGAGCTTCCGCTCCTCTATAACGTCACCGACGACATCATGGTAATGTATGCCGGACAAATCGTCGAAAAGGGCACCGCCAAGGAAATGGTCTTCGACCCCGTCCACCCGTATTCGCACGGACTTATGGGTTCGATTCTCGTCCCCGAGGAGGGCACGAGGGGGCAGAAGCTCGGCGCAATCCCCGGCGCTCCCCCTAACCTCAAAAAGCCGCCGGACGGCTGCCGCTTTGCCGAAAGATGCAAATACGCCTGTGCCGACTGCCGATACACCTCTATCCCCGAAAAGCCGTTCGGCGAGGGAAGAATGTATCGCTGCCTGAAGAGCGTCGAAGAGCTTAAGGAGGTGTATGAGAATGAGTGAAAACGAAAACACAAGAAAAAACATCGACTTCGCCGAAAAGCCTCTCTGCCTTTCCGGGCGGGGTGTCACAAAGGTGTTCGGCCTCGGCGACAAGAAAACGGTTGCCGTCGACCATGTCGACTTTGACTTCCACGAGGGCGAGTTTGTTTCAATCGTCGGCGAATCCGGCTCGGGAAAGACGACCCTCTCGAAGATGCTCCTCGGCCTGCTGAATCAGAGCGAGGGACAAATCCTCTTCCAAGGAAAGCCGCGCGACATCTCGTCGGGGCATAAGAAAAAGGAATACTGGAAAGGGATTCAGGCTATTTTCCAGGACCCGTTCTCCTCGTTCAACACCTTCCAGAAGGTCGACGCCGTCCTCTTGGACTGCATCAACATGCGCGGCGGAAAGGGACTTTCAAAGCAGGAGAAGTTCGACATGATGACCGAGGCCTGCAACTTCGTCAACCTCAAGTTTGCCGAGCTCACCAATAAATACCCCTTCGAGCTTTCGGGCGGACAGATGCAGAGGCTGATGATTGCGAGAATATTCCTTTTAAAGCCGAAGATTCTCCTTGCCGACGAGCCGACGTCGATGGTCGACGCTTGCTCGAGGGCGACGATTCTCGACATGCTCCTAAACCTCCGCGACGAAACCGGAATGACCGTTATCTTCATCACCCACGACATCGGTCTCGCTTACTACATTTCCGACACCATATACATCATGGAGCACGGAAAGTTCGTCGAATACGGCAAGGCCGACGAGGTCATTCTTGAGCCGAAGGCGCCTTATACAAAGAGGCTTATCTCGGACGTCCCGAAAATCCACGAGGAATGGGACCTTTCGACAGTCGACCTATTAAACAGCAACTGATTTACAGGAGTTAAGATATGCAGAAAAGCGAAATTAAGGCGCTTGTCGCCAAAATGACACTTGAAGAAAAGGCGGGGCTCTGTTCCGGCGGCGATTTCTGGCACACCAAGGCCGTCGAGCGCCTCGGAATCCCGAAGGTGATGGTCTCGGACGGCCCTCACGGACTCAGGAAACAGGACCTCGAGGCCGACCACCTCGGCATCAACGACAGCATCAAGGCGGTGTGCATGCCGGCGGCGTGCGCCACTGCGGCGAGCTTTGACCGCGGTCTTATAAAGACGATGGGCGAGTCAATCGGCTCGAGCTGTCAGCATGAAAAGCTTGCGGTCGTCCTCGGACCCGCCGTGAACATCAAGCGCTCCCCTCTCTGCGGGCGCAACTTTGAGTACCTCTCGGAAGACCCCTATCTCGCCGGCGAAATGGCGGCGTCATATATCAACGGAGTGCAGTCAAAGAACGTCGGCACCTCTATCAAGCACTTTGCCGCGAACAACCAGGAGCACCGCAGAATGAGCTCATCGTCGAACGCCGACGAGCGGACCCTCCGCGAAATCTATTTCCCCGCGTTCGAGACCGCCGTCAAGAAGGCGCAGCCTTGGACCGTGATGTGCTCCTATAACCGCATCAACGGCACCTATGCCAGCGAAAACAAGTGGCTTCTGACCGACGTCCTCCGCGATGAGTGGGGATTCAAAGGCTTTGTGATGAGCGACTGGGGCGCAGTATCCGACAGGGTCAGGGGCGTCGAGGCCGGACTCGACCTCGAAATGCCGTCCTCCGGCGGAGTGAACGACAAAAAGATTGTCGAAGCCGTCCGCGCCGGAAAGCTTGACGAAAAATACGTCGACCTCGCCGTCGAGAGAATCCTCGAAATCGTCTACAGATATGTCGAAAACGCCCGCCCCGATACCCCTTGGGACAAGGAAGCCGACCACCTTCTTTCGGCAAAAATCGCCGAGGAGTGCATGGTCCTCCTCAAAAACTCGGGCGCGCTCCCGATATCAAAGACCGACAGCGTCGCTTTCATCGGCGAATTCGCCGAAAAGCCGAGGTTCCAGGGCGGCGGCTCGAGTCACATCAACAGCTTTAAAATCACCTCCGCGCTCGAAGCTGCGGCTTCAAAGAGCCTCAAGGTTAAATACGCCAAGGGTTACGACGTTGCCGCCGACACCGCGACCGCCGAGATGATTTCCGAGGCAGTCGAAGCGGCAAAGAGCGCGAAGACAGCCGTCATCTTTGCCGGTCTCCCCGATTCATACGAGTCCGAGGGTTATGACCGCAAACACATGAGGCTTCCCGAATGTCAGAACCGGCTGATTGAGGCGGTCGCGGCGGCAAATCCGAACACCGTCGTCGTCCTCCACAACGGCTCGCCGGTCGAAATGCCGTGGATAGATAAGGTCAACGCCGTCCTCGAGGCATACCTCGGGGGACAGGCCGTTGGTATCGCGACCGTAAACCTCCTCTTCGGCGACGCCAACCCCTGCGGACATCTTGCCGAGACCTTCCCGATAAAGCTTGAAGACAACCCGTCGTACCTCTATTACGGCGGCGAGGGCGACAAGGCCGACTATCGCGAGGGAATCTTTGTCGGATACCGCTATTACGACAAAAAGAAGATGGACGTCCTCTTCCCGTTCGGGCACGGCTTAAGCTATACAACCTTTGAATACTCCGACCTCAAGCTTTCGTCTGACAGCATTGCGGACACCGACACACTTAGCGTCAGCGTTAAGGTCAGAAACACCGGCAAGACCGCCGGAAAAGCGGTTGTACAGGTATACGTCGGCGACAGGGAGAGCACCGTCCTAAGACCCGTCAGGGAGCTCAAGGGCTTCGAGAAGATTTATCTTGAGCCGGGCGAGGAAAAAACCGTCGAAATAGGTCTTGACAGCCGCGCGTTCGCGTATTATAATACCGATATTCACGATTTTGCGGTCGAAAACGGAAGCTTTACGGTCGAGGTCGGCGAGTCCTCCCGCGACATAAGGCTCTGCGCCGAGGTCAGGGTTGAATCGTCAAAGAAGATTAAGAAGCACTACACCGCCGACACCATCTTCATGGACCTCATCTCCGACCCCGAAGCGTCGGCAAAAATCGGTCCCCTTCTTGCAACGATAAAGAACGCGCTTCATGCCCCCGATGAGGATAAATCCGAGGCGGCCTCGGAAGCCGTGACCGACGACATGGGAATGGCGATGCTCAACTACATGCCGCTGAGGGGAATCCTCTCGTTCGCCGCCGGAAAGATGACCGACGCCGACATCGACAAAATCGTTGCGCTCCTCAATTCCTGATACATAACAAAAACAAATACTTAAAATGCGGCAGGAGACTCTGTTTCGGGTCTCCTGCCTGATTCGGAGAAGAAATGGACAAAAACGAAAACACCCGCGATTTTTCAAAAAAGCTGACGGTGCTCGTCCTGCCGATAGCGTTTCAGATGTTTATGCAGGCGCTGGTCTCGGCCTCGGACGCCTTTATGCTCGGCGCGCTGACGCAGGAATCGCTCTCGGCGGTCTCCCTTGCGTCACAGGTGCCCTTTGTGCTGAATATGCTCCTGATGGCGATGACGACCGGTCTCTCCCTCTTTGCCGCACAGTTTTGGGGCAAGGGCGACACCGATTCGGTCGAAAAATACTTCGGCTACGCAATGCGGGTGTCCTTCGCGACCGGCTTTTTATTCATGGCGGTCTGTCTGATTGCGCCGTCTTTGGTGATGAAGATTTTCACCGACGAGGTCCCGCTGATTGAAATGGGCGCGGTATATCTGCGCACTGTCGCGCTGTCCTTTCTTCTGACCGCGATATCGCAGACGTATCTCTGTGCGCTCAAAAACAGCGGACGCGCCGGAATCGCGAGCGTAATAAGCTCGTCGAGCGTCGTCATAAACATCATTCTGAATTCATTCCTGATTTTCGGACTCTTTATCTTCCCGAAGCTCGAAATCGCCGGCGCCGCCCTTGCGACGGTGATTGCGCGGGTGATAGAGCTTTTGTGGTGTGTCGCCGAAATTTCGCGCAGGGACAGCGTTAAGCTCCGCATAAAATACGTCGTGCGGGTCGACGCGGCGCTGAGAAAAAAGTTCTGGAAATACACGGCGCCCTCGCTCGGGAACCAGATTGTGTGGGCGGTCGGGTTCTCGATGTACTCGGTGATAATGGGTCATCTCGGGAACGACGCCGTCGCGGCGAATTCGGTCGCGAATATAATAAAGAACCTGCTTTCGTGCGTTGTGTTCGGACTCGGAAATGCCGGCGGAATTCTGGTCGGAAACGAGCTCGGCGCGGGTCGGCTCGACATCGCGAAGGAATACGGCGCGCGGCTTATCAAGCTTGCAATCCTCTTCGGCGCGGTCTCGGGACTGATGATGCCGCTGACCGAGCCGATAGTGCTTAAGGTCAATAACCTCAGCGACACCGCCGCCGGATATCTTCACATAATGCTCTGGATGTGCACCTATAACATGGTCGGGCAGGCGATTAACGTCATGACGATAAACGGCGTCTTCTCCGCCGGCGGCGACACCCGCTTCGGCTTCATCTGCGACACCGTCACGATGTGGGCGTACTCGATTCCGTTCGGACTGATTGCCGCCTTTGTCCTGAAGCTCCCCGTCGCCGCGGTCTTCTTCGTCATCACCCTCGACGAAATCGTCAAGCTCCCCGCCGTCTACCGCAACTACAAAAAGTACCGGTGGCTCAAGGACTTGACCGAGGGGGAGTGAAATAAACGGTGTGGGTGCTTGCCGGCATGACGGGTAATGCGGTAAATCGGGATTTAGGAGAATACCACGCATGATAAAACTTCGATACGGGAATACAAATGCATTTTTACTGTGTGGGAATGCTGCCAATTTACTGATTGATACAGATTACGCCGGAACACTGCCGGCATTTTACAAG
>CANQOC010000019.1 GCA_947625375.1 uncultured Clostridia bacterium
GGTGGACCCGATGGGACTCGAACCCACGGTCTCCGCGTTGCGAACGCGGCGCTTTACCAACTAAGCTACGAGCCCGTGTCAACCTTATTCATTTTAGCGTGTCGGCACCGATTTGTCAAGACCTTTTCAAAACTTTTTTCACTCCCCCGGTCATGTCATCTCCCCCTCGCTTTCAATATGCCTCCGAACCCGCCAATCCTCCCTCCGCCCTCTATCCTCTATCTTCTATCTTCTAATCTCTATTCTCCATCTTCTACCCTCCAACCTCCAACTTCTAACTTCTTGATGTGGCCGTTACGGCCACATCACTTCTGCCTATCTGCTTGACTTCTCCTCACCTCTCGTATATAATAGAGTTATACCAACACGAAAGCGGGGTAAAGCATGAAAAAATCAACAGCTATCGCACTGGCGGCAGCGGCGGGAGTCGGGGCGGCGCTCGCGGCGGCGGTGCTTCTTGTCGCCGATAAGACATACCGCGTCACCTGTCTCCAGACTAAAAAACAGAAAAAACGCAACTCCGACCCTCATATTGAGCTCGGACACGAGCAGTATGCCGACATCAGTCCGAAAATGCACGAGTTAATCAACGAAGAAGAGGCGACCGAGTGCGAAAAGGTCGAAATAACCTCGTCCGCCGACGGAATCACCCTTCGGGGGAGATACTATGAATTCAACGCCGGCGCACCTCTGATAATTTTCTTCCACGGATACCGCGGAACCGCTCTGCGCGACGGCTGCGGCGGCTTCAAGCTCGCGCGCGACTCGGGGCGGAATATCCTCATGGTCGACCAGCGCGCGAACAGCGACAGCGACGGAAAGGTCATCACCTTCGGCATCAGAGAGCGCATCGACTGCCGCGATTGGGCGGAATATGCCGTGCGGCGCTTCGGCGATGACGTAAAGATAATCCTCACCGGCGTCTCGCTCGGCGCGGCGACCGTTCTGATGGCGTCCGACGCCGGTCTTCCCGAAAATGTTAAGTGCATAATCGCGGACTGCGGCTATTCGTCTCCGAAAGAGATTATCTGCAAGGCCGCGAGCGAGGGCGGATATCCCGCAAAGCTCTGCTACCCGCTTTTAAAGGCGTCATGCAAAATCCGCGCCGGCTTCGACCTCGACTCCTCGAGCGCGCTCGAGTCTGTCAGTCACACAAATATCCCGATTCTGATTATCCACGGCGACGACGACCGCTATGTCCCGTGCGAGATGGCATACCGGATTTACGAGGCCTGCGCCTCGCCCAAAAAGGAGCTCCTCATAATCCCCGGCGCGCCTCACGCCGCCGCCTACATGGTCGACGAAAAGACCTATACCGACACCGCCAACCGCTTCATCTCCGAGTGCCTTGCGTGACGGAACAGAAGACCTCAGATGAAAGAGCATGAGACCGAAATCCGGGAGCACATGAAGTCGGGCGAAGCAATATAATAAAGTCATTTTAGGTGAGACTCAAAAAAGAGCGCACGATACACACAGCACCGTGCGCTCTTAATCTTTCTCGGCGCTTTTATTCCTCAATCTCGTAATACTCCGGCTTCACCGCGGGCACATAGTACACCCCGTAGTCACCCTCGGTACAGCCGCGCCAGCCGGCGGCGGAGCAATAAAGCTTGTAATACGGCACTCCGTCCGTGCCGTACACCAGCTCGACATACTCGACGTCCGCCGATGTCTTGCCGCTCTCGTCAAACGCCGTCCAAACGTACCCGCCGCTGTCCAAAAGCCTGAGAGCCTCCTCCGGCGTGATGGCGGGATAGTCGCCGACCTTGCGGTACTGCTTCTCAAAAGCTCCCGGAACGCCGTAGCAGATGATTGTCCCCTCGTCCATGAAGTCGATGCTGTTCAGGCTGAAATTGATAACCGTTTTAACGATGTCGTTTCGGTCAATCTCGGGCAGAGTGCCGTCGTCATAGGGTATAAGCTCGCCGACGCAGGGGTGATACATCGTGACGAAGCAGTTCCCGCTCTGTGTGCCGTTGACCGAGGTGACTCCCGCGTCGTTGTTCCCGATAAGCCACTCATATTTCATCAGCAAATCGTCCTTGGCGTTCTCCGCCTCCTCGCGGGTCGCGCCGAAGTAAAACCCGACCTTTGCGCCTTCGGGGAGGTCAAAACCCGCGTCGATGCTGATGTCGGCGCGATAGAGCAGCGCGTCGGTCACGCGAACGGACACTTTAATGCCGTCCTTTTCAAAGCTCATCTCCGTCGGCTCGCAATATTCTTCCGAAAGGTCTTCGCCGACCTTTTCGCTGAGCTCTTCAAGCTCCTCCGGGGTGATTCCGTTGTCCTCGATTTCGATTCCGTCGGGGTCGAAGCCGAAGCCGATTGCATAGAACCTCAGCGCCTCGCGCATAAATTCCCGGTCGACGTTTTCAATCATGCCGTTTTGCTCAAGGTTTCTCGACATCACCCGCTCATAGACCGGCAGGGTGTCTCCCTCGGAGATGTCAAGCTGCCGCCAAGGGTTGCCGGTGTCAAGGTTTTCGGCGCTTCCCGCGCTGTATATCTCGCCGCCGAGCGAAAGCGTCTCACCCGTGACCCTGAACGTCGGAAGACTTGCCCCCTCGCTGTCCGGGACAAAGAGTCCGCGGTTATAAAGCTCTGTGCGCATAAAATCCGAAAGGCTCCGAAGCGTCGACTTCTGTGTGAAACGAATCGGGTTGTTCTTTGTGGTCGTGATGACCTCCCGCTCGCTCTCTGTCATTTCAAGGTCGAGATTGGGATATGCCGGGCTTTCAAACCGTGTGCGCAGCGAGTCGATGTGATACGCGATTTTTACGTCGGTCTCGCCGCCGTCCGAATCCGTCCCCTTTAAGCAGAAAAGCATGAATTCAAGCAGCTTGCTCTTGGGAACCTTAATCTCCGAATCGCCGTCATTGAAGAACGAGAGAAGCCTGTCGCCGACGGCATAGGGCGGATATCCGTCCTCCTGAGTATCCTCCGTACCCCAGCCGGCAACGTCGAAGTAATAGTCGAGCGGTCTGTCGTTCAGGACGTCATAAAACGCGTGCGCGCGGTAAAGCGTCCTCATGCTGTATATGTCGTCCGCAAATTCTTCGTGAAGATTCTCCGCCTCTTCCCTGCTGTAGACATATGTTATCTCATAAGCTATCCCCGAAAGCCGACCGCTCATTTCGTTCAGCACCTCGTCGAGACTCTCCGGAATTCCCGTACAGGGTACGGTGTCGACCGCGTGTATGCGCTCATAAACCGGCTCGGAGGAATACTCGAGCGCCGCGACTTCGATAGGTTCTTCTTTAAAGCTGCCGCCGAACCCCAAGACCCCGGGGCCGAATCTTCCCTCGCTAAGGTTTTCGAGCGGCGTTTTCTCCGCTCCGTCGACTATTTCCTTAAGCTTTTCGGCGAGCTCTTCGGGGTCGTATGCTCCGTGATAAACTGCGGGATTATATGTCGAAGAAGTGACCATGCTCGCGGTTTCGTCCGTCAAATAGTCGGTAAGGCCGTCTTCAAGCTCGGGGACCCTCTGGCCCCTTGCAAGAAGGTATTCCCCGCCGCCGATATTTTCAACGTCATACACAAACGCATAGCACTTGAATGCGCGGTTAAAGTCGGATACCTCAGAATCGCGGAACAAAAGCAGCGCTGCCTCGTCGCCCGAGGTGTACGGAGGCGAACCGCTTTCCTGCATTTTAACGCTCCCCGCCATTCTGAAAATTATATCCTTATGCATCGCTTTTTCGGCAAAGTAGTCATAAAGAACGGTCGCACGGTAGAAAGTGGCTTGATCGTCCTGCGCGCCGGTCGTATAGCCGTTCAGCCAAAGCGCGTCGCCGCCGTCTAAAACCTCATTGACCCTGACCTTATAGAACGAGCCTATCTGCGCGTTGAAGTCCCTGTCAGAAAACAGTTCTTCAAGGCTCTCGTCGTATAAGGTCGCGGGCTTTGCGTCGCTCATCGCGCCGTCATAATATCCCAAGTTCCGATACTCCGGAATATCCGAAGACGAGAACGGCATAAGCCTGACCTCTTCGCTTGTCGAAAGGCCGCTTTCCTCGAAATATCGCGGCTCTATCGCCGGAACGCAATAGACGTTATAGAGCTTCATGTCCATGACCCGCTCGATTGCCCCGTTCGGGTCATAGACCCAGATTTTATAGCAAGGATACCAGTATTCCCCGCCGAGGTCATATGAAAGCTCGATTTTCTCGATGTTCTCCCGGTCGCGGACGTCGCCGTCCGACGCTCCGGCATAAAACCCCTGTTCAAAGAGCTCAACCGCCTCCTCCGCGCTGACGGTCGGATAGTCGCCGAGGCTTTCGGCATCGCGCAGGCTGTACGAAAACGTCAGCGAGCCGTCCTCCCCGCGCGTCACCGTCACCGAGCGAAGCTCCTTATTTATAAACTGCCCGACGGCGCCGCCCCCGCCCTCGTAAAAGCTGACGGTAAAATGCTGCTCCCCGTCGGCGTCTCTTTCGCCGCCGTCGATGCTGACCGCGGGGTCGCCGAGCATCAGCCGGTCGGCGTAGTTTTTCAGGATATATTCCGCAAAGCCGTCCTCGCCGTCAAGCTCCGGCAAGTCCGCCGCGACGGTCACCTCCGCGCCGAATTGACCCGCGGATACCGATATCCCGCCGCTTTCGGCGCTCATCTTCTGCGTCTGATATACCCCATCGGCGACGTCGAGCGCACTCGGGTCAAGACCCCAAGCCTTCGCACAGGTGTCGAGGTTCCCGCGGATTTTATCGACGTCGACGCGGTCGGGATATATCGGGCTCTTATAGACCGGCAATTTTTCGGGGATATCCTCCGCCGAAAGCGGCTCGGCGCCCCTTAAGTCCTCGGGGCCGTTTTTCAGGAACACTCCCCGCCCGCCGTTTTCGGAATAATCCTGCGGCATGGCAATCCGGGGCAGACCGTCCACCAGAACCGGCACGGGTTCGCCCGGCTCATAAATCCCGGTGCTCTCATAAGTGACCTCCGGGGAGTCGGGCCGCTTTCTCTCTATATCAACACTTCTTGAAACGCCGATTCCCGCGGCAACGACAATCCCGACGCATGCCGCCGCGGCCGCGTATTTAATCCAGGTTCTGCTCTTTTTTGCGGCCGGACCGGTCTCCCGCGCCTCCGCCGCCTCCGCGACGGTTTTGTCGGAAAGATGATTCAGCGACGACATAAAATCAAGCTTTTTCACAGCTGCCAGCCCTCCTTTTCAAGATAGGATTTAAGTCCCTGACGCGTCCGGTAGAGAAGGCTCTTTACCGCCGACTCGCTGACCCCTTGGCGCGCGGCAATCTCGCGGAGAGTGTCCGCAAAGAAGTACCGCTGTACAAAAGCCGTCCGCGCCTCATACGACACCGTGCCGAGATATCTGTCGACCGCTTCGCCCAAAAGCTTTCCGTCCAGAATGTCGCCGCCGCCGTCCGAGACAATGTCCCCGAGCTCCTCGAGCGACACAGTAAACTCCGAGGCGACACGCTTTTTCCGCCTCTTCGTCCGATACGCGTCAATCGAAAGCTCGCGCGCAATCTTTCCGAGATACGTCCTCAGCATCGACGGCCTCTGCGGCGGGATTGAGTTCCACGCCCGAAACAGCGTCTCGTTGACGATTTCGCGCGCGTCCTCGAGGTCGGAGAGAATATTCACCGCGACCTTTGATATATAGCTTTTGTACTTGTTCTCGGCCTCTTTAAGCGCTGCCTCGTTCCTGTTCCAGAACATCTCGACAATAACTTCGTCCTGCATTTTTTCACTCCCTAAAATGTCCTTCATAAATATATCCCGACAAAACCGCCCCCGGGGTTTCGCAAAAATCCGAAAAATACAGAAAAACGCACCCTTGGAATAAAGGGTGCGTTGGCTGCGGCACTAGGATTCGAACCTAGGGAATGCTGGAGTCAGAGTCCAGTGCCTTACCACTTGGCGATGCCGCAATATTCGCTATGTGGGGCTTTGGCTGGGATAGGTGGATTCGAACCACCGGAATGACGGAGTCAAAGTCCGCTGCCTTACCGCTTGGCTATATCCCAAGATTGCTGAAATCGGACAGCGTTTTACACAGCTTTGTTATTATATCAAATCCGACCGCAAAATGCAAGGGGTTTTTAAAAATTTTTTTAAAATTTTTTGCCGCTCATCTTTCGCCGAGTAAAGCGACCGCGCTCGCGGCAATCCCCTCGCCGCTCCCCGTGAACCCGAGTCCCTCCTCGGTAGTCGCCTTGACCGAAATCCTTCCGACGTCGACCCCCGCCGCCTCGGCGATGTTTTTTCTCATCTCGGCGATATGCGGCATAAGCTTCGGTGCCTGTGCGATGACCGTCGCGTCGATGTTTTCGACATAATACCCCGCCTCCGCCGTCCGCTTTATAACCTCTTTTAAAAGCACGATGCTGTCGGCACCGGAATATTCGGGGTCGGTGTCGGGAAAGAGCTTCCCGATGTCCCCGAGCGCCGCCGCGCCCAAAATCGCGTCCATAACCGCATGCACCAGGACGTCGGCGTCCGAGTGCCCCAAAAGTCCCTTTTCATAGTCAATCTCGACCCCGCCGAGGACAAGCCTTCGCCCCCCGACAAGCCTGTGAACGTCATACCCCTGTCCGATTCTCATTTTTCTCCCTCCAAAAATCTCTCCGCCAAAGCGATGTCCTCCTCGGTCGTAAGCTTGATGTTCCTGTAGCTCCCGACTGTGATGTGCGGGACGATTCCGACCTCGTCGAAAAGCTGCGCCTCGTCGGTGTATTCCCCCGAGGCGTTTTCGAGGACATATCCGAAAAGCCGCGCCGAAAAGCTCTGAGGCGTCCTGACCGTATAAAGCCGGTCCCTCGGCGGGCAATAGCTCTCCCCGCCGTCATAAAACCTTATTGTGTCCTTCACCGGCGTACAGACGACCGACGTCCCGTACCTGAACGCGTCCCCGACCGAGTCCGAGACCTCTTTCTCCGAGACAAGGGGCCGCGCCCCGTCGTGAATGACGACGATTTCGCCGTCGATGAGCTTAAAAGCGTTCTTGACCGACTGCGGCCGGTTCTCCCCGGCTTCGGCGAAGCATACCGGAAGTCCGCGAAGCTCTTCGGAATATGTCTTCCAAAGCTCGGGCGGCGCCGCGACGACAAGCCTTTTTATGTCCGCACAGCTTAAAAGCGCCTCGGCCGACCGCCTTATGCAGCTTTTTCCGCAAAGGTCAATCAAAAGCTTGTTCCTGCCCATTCTCTCGCTCTTTCCGCCGCATGCAAGTATCGCCGCCGCCTCGCGCGACCTCGGCATATACCTCTCAAGCTCCAAAAAAATCACTCCTTTGATAATA
Source organism: uncultured Clostridia bacterium (assembly GCA_947625375.1). GTDB lineage: Bacteria > Bacillota > Clostridia > Oscillospirales > Ruminococcaceae > Faeciplasma. Next base: position 7,265 of record CANQOC010000019.1, read on the forward strand.
ATATAGCGAAGTTGCCGGGGATTGTCAAGGACACAGAGATTGTTACATTTTTGTAACCCGCCGCGAAAAACTGTAATAATTGTGTAACCATTTGTAACCGCTCTGTTCTTGAATTCGCGGGAAGATATGGTATACTTGAATCATACCAAGCAAGGGAGGGTTCGGAATGAACGGCTATCGCCTCGGAATAATCCTTTCGGTCATAATCTCGCTTATAATCTGCGGGACGCTTGCCGCCTGCGGCTCGATGGAGCGCGAAGGCGCCGCCTCGGACAGCACAGCCGATTCCTCATCGGCCGCACCGGCGCAGACAGAGCCGGAAGCAACCGTTCCGGAAGTTACAGAGCCGACATTCACCGAACCCGCCGGCACCGAACCGAGCGCAACGGAAGCCGAGCCTTCGGGTGCAGAGACCGAAGACCCGCAGCAGCCGGAGGATACCCCCGGCGACGAACCCGCGCCCGAGGATGCCGAAGTCCCCGAAGCGGCGGACCGCCAAGCCATAGTGGACGAAGCCGCCGCACAGCTCGGTGTACCTTATAAGTCCGGCGGGAGCAGTCCCGAAGACGGCTTCGATTCCTCCGGATTCGTCTTTTACTGCATGAATTCCGCGGGATACAGCTTCCCGAGACAGATTAAAAAACAGCTTGAAGCGGGCGAAAGAATCGCCTATAACGACCTTGCGGTCGGCGACGCCGTCTATTTTTCGGAAGACGAGGACGGCGAAGCGAGCTTCTGCGGAATATATGCCGGCGGCGGACTCCTGATTTATTCCCCCGTCCCCGACGACTTCGTCAAGACCGCGAACATCACCACAAACTATTGGACCTCGCGGTTTGTCACCGGCATCCGCCCCTAAAACACGACAGTTTCTTATTCCTCCTTACTTTCATTTTTTCTCAAAAAGCACCCGGAGCCCCGAAAGAGGCTCCGAGGCTTTTTTATGACAAAAAATCTTGACATCTTCGGCGCCGTATGCTAATATATCTTCTGTCAAAACAGGGGGGCCGGCGCGACCGGCTGAGATAGGGATGATGTCCCTGACCCTTAACCTGATACGGTTAGTACCGGCGTAGGGAGCTTTTGCTTAATACACTTTACTTTGCCTTCAGGAATGACATCATTTCCGGGGCGCTTTTTTTGCCCCAAAAAGAAAGGATGGTTATTACCATGAAAAACAAAAAACTTGTAGCGCTCGTCGAGGGCGCGGTGATGGTCGCTCTGGCGACGGTTCTCTGCTTCATCAGAATCGTCAAGTTCCCTTGGGGCGGCTCGGTAACTCTTCTCTCAATGCTTCCGATTACCCTTTACGGCATCCGCCGCGGGGTGAAGTGCGGACTTTTGGCGGCATTCGTCTTCTCGCTCGTACAGTTCCTGCAGGGCGTAATGGACGGCCTCTTCGGCTGGGGCCTGACCGGCGGAATGCTAATCGCCTGCATTCTCTTTGACTACATCGTCGCGTTCACCGTCCTCGGGCTCTCCGGCGTCTTCGGAAACAAGAGCTTCGGCGGAATGGTCGCCGGAACGGTTCTCGCAATCTTCCTCCGCTATGTGAGCCACGTCATAAGCGGCGCCGCCGTCTGGCACTCGGTCGGAATGATTTGGGAGGCATTCTCCACCGAAAACGAGTGGATTTACAGCATCGTCTACAACGGCGTTTACATGGGCGTCGAGCTTGTCCTCACCGTCGCCGTCACCGTTCTGCTCCTCAAGCTTCCCCAGACCAAGCAGTTCTTTGTCCCGAAGGAATCATAAATCCGAAAAAAGAAAAAGCAGGCTCCTCCGCGAACCTGCTTTTTTTATTATGCTTTTACCCCTTGATAAACTTCTCAATCAGCATATGCCCGACCGGCGCATAGTTTCCGGTCGCCTTTGCCGACTCCTCACAAAGCTTTTCGACGCCCTTTGTCTCTCCCTTTTTGTGATAAATCATATAGGGGACGGGGTCGTTGGTGTGCGTCCTCAGAGCGAGCGGCGTCGGGTGGTCGGGGAGAATCATAATCTTATAGTCGTCATATTCCTCGAGCGCACTAAGGAGCGGAGCGAGGATTTTTTTGTCGATGAGCTCGATTGCCCTGACCTTGTTGTCAATCTCATATCTGTGGCCGCACTCGTCCGGCGCCTCGACGTGGATATAAACGAAGTCCTGACCGCGCTTAAGCTCGTCAATCGCCGCCTGCGCCTTCCCCTCGAAGTTGGTGTCAAGGTACCCGGTCGCGCCCTCGACGTTCACGACGTTCATTCCCGAAAACTTCCCTATTCCTTTTAAAAGGTCGACCGCGGATATCATCGACGCGTTGACGCCGAACTTGTCCTTGAAGGACGAAAGCGGCTTCCTGACCCCCTCGCCCCAGAACCACATCGAGTTTGCGGGGCACTCTCCCCTCTTTTGGCGCTCGATGTTGAGCGGGTGATTTTTGAGCACGTCATAGCTCTTCTTCATCATCTCATACAGCTTCCGGGCGTTCGGGTGCTTTGGGAGATATTCGCGAATCGGCTTTCCGGTGATGTCGTGCGGCGGGGTAAGCGTCCCGACGTCGAGCGTGCCGTTGTTCCAGATAAGGCAGTGCCTGTAGCTGACGCCGGCATAAAGCGTAAACTCGTCATTGTCGAAGACCTCTTTCAGCGAGTCGACGATAACCTTGGCGTCGGCGGTCGAAATGTCCCCCGCGCAGTAGTCGATAATCGTCTTGGCGTCATAGTCCTCCTCGTCCGACAGCGTCACGAGGTTGCAGCGGAACGAAACGTCTGTCGGCTTCATGTCTATTCCGATTGAGCCGGCCTCGAGGGGAGACCTCCCCGAATAATAGAGCGCGGGGTCATACCCCAGAACCGAAAGATTCGCGACGTCGCTCCCCGGCTTAAGTCCGTCCGCGACGGTCTTCACAAGGCCGACCTCCGCCTTTTTCGCCAGCATATCCATATTCGGCTTATCCGCCTTCGCCATCGGCGTAAACCCCCCGAGCTCGGGCACGGGATAGTCCGCCATGCCGTCGCAGAGCAATACAACGTATTTCATACCAACACTCCTTAGAAAAAATTCTACGGGTAAGTATACCACACCGCCGAGGAAAATGCAAGACGGCACCGCCCGTCCTGCAAAAATTTTTAATGCGCTTCTATCTTCTATCCTCCAACCTCTGTCTTCCATAAGCGCATATTTCCCCCAAAAACTGTCAACACTACCCTAAAAACCCTCCCGAAAGGAAGTATACCCATGAAAAACGGCTCTTCCGGCGGCTTTACGACCCTCCACCGTCTCACCGCACAGACCTCGCGCAACGTCCGCGCACTGAAGCGCGCATACTCCGCCCTCTGCTCCGACGGCGCGGACACCGAACCCGAGTCATTCTTTGCCGACAATTTTCACACCGTCCTCTCCGTCGGGACCCGCCCCGAAAAATCCCGCCCGAGCCGCCCGATTTACCTCCCCGACGGCAAAACCCTCGCCGACGCCCTGATTGACGCCTCGGAGGACCGATTCCCCGACGCCGACTCCGTCCTGATGATTCTTCGGGGTGCGTTCGCCGGCCGCAGGGTCTACAGCAGCGAGGTCGAATACCTCAGACTCGAGCTCATAAGCTCCCTTGCCGCGCGAATACGCCGCTGTCTTCGCGAATCCGACCGTGAGCTTATCCGCTTCGTCTGCCTCTTGGGGGATATCTCCGCCCTCGACTTCGTGCGCATAAACGACGTCCTCAACCCGGTCGCGCAAAAACTCTCCGCCGACCCCGTCTACCGAAAAAGCGACCCGAAGACCCGCCTGATGTACCGCGAGGCAATCTATAAGCGCGCCTCTGAGACCGGCGCCGATGAGCTTAAGCTCTGCGAGACCCTCTCGGGCGACGAGCTTATGTCCCTCGCGCTCGGAAAAAAGAGCGGTTCGCGCTCCGCCCTGATTGCCGCGTCATGCCTGATTGCCGCCTCGGCCGCGCTCTCTCTTTCAATCGCGTTTTTGGCGGGATTCCCCCTCGCCGCGCTTTTTCTCTTTCTTCCTGCGACCGAGGCCCTCCGCCCCCTTTCCGACATGATTCTTCGGTCGCGGCGTCCGCCGTCAAGGCTGATGCGCCTCGACCCGCGCTGTGAAGAGGTTTCCCGCGCAAAGACCGCAATCGTCCTCTCCGCCGCCGTCTTCGACCCCGAGGACGCCGTCGGACTGTATTCAAAAATGCTCGGACTCCGCTGTTCAAACCCCGCCGACAACATTCAGATTTGCGCGCTGATTGACCTCTCGCCCGAACAGGTCCCGATGACCTCAGAGGACCGCGCCGTAATCGACAGCGTCGCCGAGACCGTCGAAAAGCTCAACTCATACGCCGGGCGGCGCTTTTCCGCGCTTATTCGCAAGAGGACCTTTTCCGAGACACAGCAGGAATACATGGGCGCATGCCGAAAGCGCGGCGCTCTCCTTGAAGCCGCAAGGTATATGCGCACCGGCAAGGGCGACTTCTGTTCAATGACCGGCTGCTTCTCCGACCTCGTCGGCGTCGAGTACATCTGTGCCGTCGACAGCGACACCCGCCCGCTGATGGACTCGATCCCCGAGCTTCTCTCGATAGCGCTCCACCCCGCAAACCGCGCCGAAATCTCGGACGGCGCCGTCGTCCGCGGCTATGGAATCGTCGCCCCGAGAATGTTGACCCGCCTCGGCGACTCGCTTAGCTCCGAGTTCTCCAAAAGCCTCGGCGGAATCGGCTCGCGTTCGAGCTATGACGAGGAATCCGCCGACTTATATCAAGACGTATTCGGCCGCGGCACCTTCTGCGGAAAGGGACTTATCAACGCCGAAGCGCTGATTCGCTGCACCGACAGCCTCTCGGGCGAGCGGATTTTATCCCACGACATCTTGGAGGGCGAGCTTTTAAGGACCGCATATGCCGGCGACATCTGTTTTACCGAGGGGTTCCCGAAGTCGCCCCAAAGCTATTACCGCCGCCTCGACAGGTGGATTCGCGGCGACTTCCAAAATCTCCCCGAAATCTTCTCCCGCCGCTTCGACGCCCTCTCGAAGCTCAAGCTTTCGGACAACCTCCGCCGAGCCGCAATTCCCCCGGCGGTCTTTTCGGCGTTTTTCCTCGGCTTTTTCGGGATTCCCGCGGGCGCCCTCATCTGCGGTCTTGCGCTCCTCCTCTGGCTCTTCCCGTCGGTCTGGGGGACGGCCTCTGCGCTCCTTCGCGGGCGATTTTTCGGACGCCGCTTCTATTCCGGACTGATAAGCTCGGCGTCACAAAGCGCGCGCTATATCCTCTACAGCGCCGTCATGCTCCCGACGCTCGCGGTAAAGTCGTTCGCCGCCGCCGTCACCGCCCTTTTCCGCCTCATGACCGGCCGCAAGCTCCTCGAATGGACGACCTCCGACTCATCCGACAAAAGCTCGCAGAATCCGATTGCTTTCTATATCCTCCCCGAGCTTTTAAGCCTGTCGCTCCTCCGCTCCCCCGACTACTTCATACGCCTCTTCGGCGCGCTGTTCTCGCTGATGCCCGCGCTTTTGGCGGTGAACCGCTCCGCGCCCGTTCCCTCGGGGTCTCCCCTCAGATACCGCGACACCCGCGAGCTCTCGCGCCAGACCGCCGACATGTGGGGATTCTTTGAAAACTACGTCACCCGCTCCGAAAACTTTCTCCCGCCCGACAACGTACAGTTTTCTCCGGTATACCGCATCGCCCACCGCACCTCTCCGACCAACATCGGACTCTACCTGATATCCGCCCTCGCGGCGTTCGACCGCCGGCTTATAAGCTTCGACGCCCTCTGTGAGCGTCTCAAAAACACCCTCGGCACACTGTCCCGCCTCGAAAAATACCGCGGCAACCTCTATAACTGGTACGACACCGAGACCCTCGCGCTCTGCCCGCGCCCGTATGTCTCGAGCGTCGACAGCGGAAATTTCGTCTGCTGCCTTGTCGCGCTGAAAGAGGGACTTTCGGAACAGCGCAGTCCCGCCGCCGAGCCGATTATAAGGCGGATTGAAAGGCTGATTGACGAAACCGACCTCTCGGTCTTCTATGACCCCGTCCGCGGACTGATGTCAATCGGCATCGACCCCTCGACCGGAAAACAGGACCGCTCGCACTACGACTGCCTTATGAGCGAGGCGCGGCTCACCTCGTTCTGGGCAATCGCCTCGCGGCAGGTCCCGAAGAGCCACTGGCAGCGCCTTTCGCGCTCGATGCTGAGGAGCGGATTCTTCGGCGGCGCGGCGTCATATTCCGGGACGATGTTTGAATACTATATGCCCGAAATTTTTCTCAGAAGTCCCGAGGGTTCGCTGTCATACGAAAGCCTGCGATATGCCCTCTGGGTGCAGCGCCGCTATGCAAAAAGCCTTGACCGCCCTTTCGGGATATCCGAAAGCGGCTGCTACAGCTTCGACAGCGCTCTCAACTACCGCTATTCCGCCCACGGCGTCCCGAATACGGGGCTTCGCCGCGGACTTGAACAAAGCTACGTCGTCTCGCCCTATTCGACATATATCTCGCTCTGCTTTTCCGGGAGCGACGGCGTCGAAAACCTGAGAAAGCTGATTCTTTACGGTATGTACGGCAGCTTCGGGTTCTATGAAGCTCTCGATTTCACGTCATCGGGGTCGGATAAACCCGAGCCTGTCCGAAGCTATATGGCCCACCATGTCGGAATGAGCATCGCAGCCGCCGATAACGTCCTCTTCGGCGGGATTATGCAGAAGCGGTTCATGAGAGACCTAAGGGTCAGGGGCGCGCTCGAGCTCCTCGACGAGCGATTCCACCTCGGCACCGCCGTCTTTGAAAACGACTTAAGGCGGCCGAAGCCGTCCTCGCCCGAGCCGCGCGAATCCGAGACCGAGGTGATGACCTCGTTCGACCTTCGCTCCCCGCGAATGAAGCTTCTTTGCAACGGCGAATTAACGCTCGCTGTCGCCGACAGCGGCTGTTCACAGCTCCTCTACCGCTCAAAGAACGTCTTTCTGCGCACCCGCGACCCGCTCCGCCCGAAGGGGATTTTCTTCTTCATCAGCGACGGCGGACCCGCTCTCCCGTTTTCGATGCTCCCGGGGACTGTCGCCGGCTCGGTCGCCGAATTTTCGGACGACTCGGCGACCTTTTACCGCAACACCTCCCGACTTGCCGCCGGAATGAAGATACGCCTTTGTGCCGACATGCCCTGTGAACTCCGAAGCTTTGCCCTAAAAAACACCGACTCAAAAAAGCTCCCGGCGTCAATCGTCTGCTACGCCGACCCGTCTCTTTCGGACGACGCCGACGAGGCCGCGCACCCGGCGTATTCAAAGCTGTTTCTGCGGCCTGAGCACGACCCCGAGTGGAACGCCGTCACCGTCACCCGCGTCCGCGAGGACAAAAAAATATACCTCGGAATCGGCTTTGTCGAGGATATCCCCCTGACCGTGAGCTTTGACCGCGGCGAGGTCCTCGACCGCCCCGACGGCATCGAAGGACTTATAACCCGCTTTAAGGATATCCCGCCGAGCGGCGTTTCGGTGCCCGATCCCTGTGTTTTCATCAGGGCGGAGGTCGAGCTTCCGCCGAGGTCGGACACCGAAATAACGATGTTCACGGTCTGCGCCGACTCGCGCGAGGAGCTTATAAACCGGATTTCGTCGATTCGACGGAAACGCCCGAAATTCTCCGCCTCTCCCCGCCTCGACACCGCGCCCGGACGGGTTGCGGCGGCGCTTCTGCCGAAAATCCTCTTCGGACTGTCCGACAGCGATATCCGCCGCGAAGCAGTCTCAAAGAACACCCTCCCGCTCCGCGCCCTCTGGGAGCTTTCGGTCTCGACCGACGTCCCGACGGTCCTTGTCGAGCTCAACGGACGCGGCGACGCCCAAAAGCTCTCGGCATACCTCGGCGCATATAAGCTCCTTCGCCTCTGCGGGATTAAAATCCAAGCGGTATTTTCCTTCGACGACGGCGGGCGGTACGAGCGCGAGCACTATACCGAGCTGATTTCGGCGGCAAGGGCGGAGGGTCTCGAGGCCTCGGTCTATTCGACCGGCGGAATACTCCCGCTCGACCTCTCGAAATCGCGGAGCGGACTCCAAAATCTCTGCCGCGCGTTCGCGTGTCACATCTGTGCCGATGGCATAATCCCGCCGCCCGTCCCCGCCGCCGACACCGTCTATAAAAAAATTCTCCCCTCCCGCCCGACGCCGAGAGCGGTCGTATACCCCGTCGCCTGCGGGGGATTTTCGGGCGACAGCTATGTCATAAACGAAAAGCCGCCGCTCCCTTGGTGCCATATCCTCTCGAACCCCGTCTTCGGGACGCTTCTCTCCGAAGGCTCGCTCGGCTTCAGCTATGCGTTCAACTCCCGCGAGAACCGCCTCACCCCTTGGGACAACGACCCCGAGCGCGACAACCTCGGCGAGCGCCTTATTCTCGACATCGGCGGGAAGTCCTTCGACCTCGTCCGAGGCTCGGCGGCGGTATTTTCGCCGTATAAGGCCGAATATTTCTCCGAGGGAGACGGCTTCCGAGCGTCCGTGACCGTCTCGGTCCCGTCCCGCGGAATGTGCAAAAAAATCGCGGTCCGGCTTCACCTCGCCGACCGCGCGACCCTGTCATATTACACCGAGCCCTGTATGGGACCCGACCGCTCGTCCTCGCGGCTGATTGTCCCGAAAAGATGCCCCGGCGGGGTAATTCTCTCGTCGCCCGCGTCCGAGGTCTCGGGACATATGGGCGTCCTCTGCGGCTCGCCGTCCGCCGCCGTGACCGACCGCACCGCCTTTCTCTGCGGCTCACGCGAGGAGTCGGTCAGTCCCTCGTCCGACCTCTGCGCCGCGCTCTGTTGCGACGTCTCGGGCGACGCCGAGACCGTCTTCTATCTGACCTACGGACTCAGCGCCCGCGCCGCCGAGGAAATGCCGCGCCACTTTTCCGTCCAGACCGACACCCGCGAGCGGAAAATCACCGTCGAGACCTGCGACGCAGGCCTCGACCGGCTGATGAACGTCTGGCTTCGGTACCAAGCGCTGCACGCGCGCATCTGGGCGAGAACCGGCTTCTGGCAGTGCTCCGGCGCATACGGCTTCCGCGACCAGCTTCAGGACGCCGCCGGAATCGCGCAGGAGAACCCCGGAGTCCTGAAGACACAGATTCTCCGCTGCTGCGCCGCACAGTTCCGCGAGGGCGACGTCCTCCACTGGTGGCACAGCCTCCCCGGCGTAAAGACAAGGGGCATCAGGACGCGGATTTCGGACGACGCCCTTTGGCTGCCCTATGCCCTCTGCGAATACCTCCGCGTCACCGGCGACGAAAAAATCCTCGGGATAAACGCCGCCTATTGCGACGGAATCACGCTCGGCGAGGGCGAAAAAGAGCGGTACGGCGAAGTCTACCGCACCGCTTTAAGGGAAAGCGTTTATCAGCACTGCCGCCGCGCAATCGACCGCAGCCGCGGAAAGACCGGTCCGCACGGACTAATGCTCATCGGCACCGGCGACTGGAACGACGGCTTCGGAAACGTCGGCGCCGAGGGTTCGGGCGAGTCGGTTTGGCTCAGCGAATTCTATATAATCCTCCTGCGGCGGTTCTCGGGGATTGCCGAACAAATCGGCGACATGATTTATTCGCGGTCGCTCCTCGAATATGCCGACGGTCTTTCGGCGGCGGTCGAAGAAAACGGGCGCGATTTTGGGCACTATCTCCGCGGATATTTCGACTGCGGCGCACCGCTCGGCTCGTCGAAGTCGTCCGAATGTAAAATCGACTCGCTCTCACAGTCCTTCGCCGAATTCGCCTCGCTCGGACGCGGCGGCTTTGCGCGGCAAGCGCTTTTAAAGGCATACTCCGAGCTCTGCGACATAAGCGGCGGGGTGATAAAGCTGTTCACGCCGGCGTTTTCCGACGACGCCGACCCCAACCCCGGCTATGTCCGCTCATATCCCGAGGGAGTCCGCGAAAACGGCGGACAGTATACCCACGGCGCCGTCTGGCTCGGCATGGCGCTATTAAAAGCGGGTCTTGCCGACGAGGGAAAAAGCGTCCTTCTGGCGCTCGACCCGGTCCGGAAGTCGCGCGACGGCGGTCACAGGCGGTATAAAACCGAGCCCTATTACCTCTGCGGCGACGTATATTCAAACCCCAAATGCCCCGGGCGGGGCGGCTGGTCAATCTATACCGGCTCGGCGGCTTGGTACTACCGCGCGCTCCGCGAATCCCTCTGCGGCGTCGCCGTTAAGGGCGGGAAGCTCGTCCGCCTGCCCGCTCCCGAAGACGCCGAGGTCACGGAAAAGCCGCTATCTTAAGCTGTCGTTGTTGCAGACGCGGTAAAGCGCCTCGGCAAAGATTTTCGCGTTCTCGACGAGCGCGTCGTCCCTGATGAACTCGTCGGCGCCGTGAATACGGTTGTCCTCGCCGTCGACCTCGCACCCGAAAGCGACCCCGCCGGCGATTCCGTGGACATATGTCCCGCCGCCGATGGCGAGGCATTTCCCCTCTTTTCCGGTGACCGACTCATAAGCTCCGAGAAGCTCTTTTATGAACAGGCTGTCCGCCGGGACGCAGTGCGGCTCGACACCGCCGATTTCGGCTTCAAAGCCGATTCCCGACAGCGCCGCCGAAAGCTTTTTTCTCAGTGACTCAACGCTCTCGCATGTCGGAAATCTTATGTCTGCCGCACCCGAAAGCTCGCCGTCCTTTAAGTCGAGGATACTGAACGCCAGCGTCAGCGCGCCCGACTCGGCGTCGCTCGCCTTAACCCCCGCCGAAGCGCCGTCTGTCTCGCCATACGGAAAGACCGAATCAAGACCGCAGATGAGCGTCCTCGCCGGTTCGTCGAGCGGCAGAAGCGACAGAAGCCTTATAAGCGCCGTGAGAGCGTTGTCGCCGACGTCGGGGGTCGAAGCGTGCGCACTGACGCCGACCGCGTGAATCCTCGTGACCCCGCCGTCGGAGGACACCTCGAGCTCGACGCCGCACCCGGCCTTTTTCGCGGCATTTTCGACCTCCTCGGCGGATATCCCCGAAAGGGCGGCGCCCGCCGACGCCGGGACAGCGTTTACCGTCCTGCCGCCGTAAAGCTCGAGGAGAACCCCGGAGGGGCACTTTGCCGAAAATCTCGCGCAGACGCGCCCTTTTTCGATGTTGATGAGCGGATAATTCGCGTCGGGCGTGAAAAGCCACTTCGGGAACTCGGCATGCCCGCGGAAGTATTCCATGTCCGACGAGCCGCACTCCTCGTCCGTCCCGACGATAAGCTCGACCCCGTTTTTAAGCGTCACACCGGCGTCCGAAAGCGCCTTCATCGCATACATCACAGACACCGCCGGACCCTTGTCGTCCATCGCGCCGCGCCCGTAGATTTTTCCGTCCTCCAATGTCGCCGAAAACGGCTCCTTTGTCCAGCCGTCCCCCGCCGGCACGACGTCAAGATGCGCAAGCACCCCGATAAGCGGCTTATCATTCCCGATTGCCGCGACGCCGGCATATCCGCCGACGTTCTCGGTCTTAAAGCCAAGCTCTTTACAGACCGAAAGCGCCCTTTCGAGACAGTCCCTCGCGGGGCGTCCGAACGGCGCGCCCTCCTCCGGCTCGCGGCGGAAGCTCGGGTATGAAATAAGCTCGGAAAGCGTCTTTATCATCTCGGGTTTAAGCTCGTCGATTCTTCTGAATACCTCGGTCATGTCCATAGTAAAATCTCCTTTTTAAATATTGCGCGACAGTTTTCCTGCCGCGCTTTGATTTTATATCTTCTTTACAAGCACCATCGCCGATATCGGCGGGACGATGACCCCCTCGCAGTATGTCGCCAAGGGTTTGTCCGAGGCGGCTATGTCGCTGATATAAAGGTGCCACTCGCCGTCGGGGAGAATGAACATCTTTGCCCGCGGAATCGGGTTGAAGAGCATTAAAACGTCCTCCCTCGCCGAAAGCTTTATTGCCGCCGTACCGTCGGGCGACGAAAGAACCTCGGCGGAGTGCTCGATGTCCCAATAGTTACTAAGCCTCAAAATCGGGTGAGCCTTCCTGAACGCAATCAGTCCCGCACAGTAGTCCGACTCGCGGCGGTTTTGGTCCAAAAGGCTCCACTTCACCGAGTTGACGCTGTCCGGAGATGAATAGCTGTTGTGGTCAAAGCCGTTTCCGAGCGGCTTTGAGCGCAAAAATTCCTGACCGCAGTGGATAAGCGGAATCCCCTGTGCAAGTATCACCAGCGCCATCGCGAGCCGCGCCATCTTCTTTCTGTCCTCTTCGTGACAGCAGCCGACCGACAGCGCAAGCTTATCCCAGAGAGTAAGGTTGTCGTGAACCTCGCAGTAGTTTATTATCTGACACGGCGACCCCGCCCAGCCGGCTGAACCCAAAAGGCCGTTTATGACCGACTGCCGAAAATGACAGTTCCCGCTTATATAGCCGAGACCCGAGTCGCTGAAGGTGTCGCCCTTAATCGCGTCGCGGTAGCCGTCGTTGAAAAACGCGTATGATGGCGCATGGCGCGCGTTGTGCTTCGACGCTGATTTTTCCGGAGGAAGCGCAATCGCCCCGCCGGTCCACCCCTCGCCGTAGAGGATTGCCGAAGGGTTAATCTCTTTAAGCTTTTCGGCGATTTCGTTCATCGTGTCGATGTCGAGGATTGCCATAAGGTCGAAGCGGAAGCCGTCGATTTTATATTCCCTCGCCCACCAAAGCACTGAGTCGACGATATATTTTCTCACCATCTCGCGTTCCGACGCGATTTCGTTGCCGCACCCCGAGCCGTTTGAATAGCTTCCGTCGCCGTTTTGGCGGTAATAATACCTCGGATACGTTATCCCGAGGCACGAGTCCTCGGTCCGGTATGTGTGATTGTAAACGACGTCCATCACAACGCCGATTCCCTCTTCGTGAAGCGAATGTACAAGCTCCTTGAACTCCCTTATTCTCCTCTCGGGGTCACAGGGGTCGGTCGAAAGCGACCCCTCGGGGACGTTGAAATTCGCGGGGTTATACCCCCAGTTATATGCCGCGCGCGGGTTCTTTTCGTCGACGCCCTCGAAGTCGAAGACCGGCATCAGCTGTACATGGGTGATGCCGAGCTTTTTAAGGTGACCGACACAGGTCGGCTCGCCCGAGCGAAGCCGCGAGTCCTTTGTCCTGAAAGCGGTGAATTTTCCCCTGTCCGCCGGGGATATCCCCGACGACGGGTCGCTCGAAAAGTCCCTGACCGAAAGCTCACAGATGACGGCGTCGGTCGGACTTTTAAGCGATATCCAGCCGTCGTTATCCCAGCCGTCGGGATTTGTCCTTGAAAAGTCGGCGATATATCCGCGGCAGCCGTTCGCACCGACCGCCTTGGCGTATACGTCGACGCACTCGCGCCGCTCGCCGTTATATGTGAACGCAAAGTTATAGTAAAGTCCGTCAAGCCTCTTGGGATAGGTATAGCAAAAGACGCCGTCGCCGCCGCGCTCCATCGGGATAACGTCGCAGGGCGGGTCGCTCTGATTCGTAAATATCAAAAGCTCCGCAGATTCGGCCTCGGGCGCCCAGACCGAAAAGGCGGTGCTGTCCCCTGAGAGTCTTGCGCCGAGCTGCGCTTTTAAAAGGCGCTCGGGGTCGTTGTTTCTAAGCTTCATCCTGATTTTCCTTTTGGTGATTTTTTGTGACGCCGCGCGCTTGTTTTTATAGATGACTTTTTGTCAATCCCGCGGCGCCGCTTTTATTATAGCGCTTCGGCGGCGTTATTTCAAGTGCTGTGCGTAAAGTTTTTTGCATTTGGCGAAAAATCCGGCCGCCGTGCGAAAAGTTGCGGACCGGGGTTGCTTTTGGGGGAATCATCTGCTATAATAAAACCGTATACTTAAAAACAACAGAAAGGGACGAAATATGACTGACATCATCACCAAGCCTTACGACCAAAGGATATCTTATACCGGGCGGATTGAGCGCGAAAACGGCGGCGTAACGCTATGCTGGTGCGGCTCGCGCGCCGAGCTCCGCTTTTTCGGCACAAAGCTCGCAATAAAGGGATATAACGACAATTTCGGCCCCGAGACATATATCGGCGCCGTCATCGACGGAAAGGAATATTCATATAAAATCGGCGGCACCGGCGAGGTCTCCCTCGTCCTCGCCGAAAACCTCGAAGAAAAGCTTCACACCGCTTTTGTCTATAAGCGCATGGAGGGGCACTTCTTTACGGTGAACGAATTCATCACCGACGGCGAGCTATCCTCCCCGCCCGAAAAGCCTCATAAGCGAATCGAGGTCTACGGCGACTCGGTTTCTGCCGGCTCGGTCGTCGACGCGACCGACTTCGTCGGAAAATCCGACCCCGAGGAGAACCGCGGTCAGTGGGACAACGCGTGGCACGCTTATCCCCAGATACTCTCCCGAATCCTCCCCGCCGAGGTGTACGACACCTCACAGGGCGGAATCGCCATCTTCGACCGCACCGGATACTTTGAAATGCCGGACACCCGCGGCGTCGAGTCCTGCTACGACAAGGCGAGATACAGCGCCTACCGCAAAATGACCGATTGGGACTTTTCGTTTAAGCCGCACTGCATTATCATGGCGGTCGGACAGAACGACGCTTATCCCGACCCCGATTGCTTAAAAAATCCGGAATACTACGAAAAGTGGGTCGGAAAATACATCGAAATCATCAAAAGCATCAGGGCGCACTCGCCGAACGCCGCCGTCGTCCTCGCGCTGACCGTTTTGATGCACGGCGAGGAGTGGGACTCCGCCCTCGGTGACATCGCCGCGCGCCTCGGAGGTGAATCCGGGCGCGTCTGGCACTTCCGCTATTCCCGCTGCGGAAAGGCGACCCCCGGTCACCCGAGATACCCCGAGCAGGCCGAGATGGCGGTCGAGCTCGCCGAATTCCTCAATACCCTTCCCGAAGAAATCTGGAAATAACCCCCGAAAAGAAAGAGAGACCCCAATGCGCTTCATTAAGAAAACACTTTCGGTGTTCACCGCCGCCCTTATTCTCGTCATATTCATGAGCACACCGGTGAGCGCCGCGATAAGCTTTACCCCCGACTTCGACGTATACTCCGAGGCCGCGCTTATGATAAACCTCGACACCGGCGACGTCATGTACTCGAAGAACGCGGACAAACAGATGATTCCCGCCTCGCTCACCAAAATCATGACCGCCGTCCTGCTCCTCGAGGCCTATATGAACGACGTCTCCGCCCTTTCGACGACATATGTCAGCGGCGGATATGAGTGCTTCGACGAGCTCTATATGACCGGCGCTTCGACCGCCGACATTCAGCCGAACGAAAAGGTGTCATATAAAGACCTGCTCTATGCGCTGATTCTCCCGTCGGCCTGTGAAGCCGCGAACATCATCGCCGTAAACATCGGCGGAAGCATATCCGGCTTTGTCGAGATGATGAACCTTAAGGCGGCGCAGCTCGGAATGACCAACACGCACTTTACCAACGCGCACGGCCTTTTCTTCGACAACCACTATACCACCGCCAACGACCTCGCGATACTGACTCAGTATGCGCTGTCGCTCCCGCTCTTCTATGAAATCGCGAGCACCGAGGTCTATACAATGGAGGCGACCGACTACCACCAGGAGCGCACCATCAGTCACACCAACGTGATGATGTCAAAGGGCAACGGGGGGCAGTATTACTATGAATACGTCCGCGGAATCAAGACCGGCACCCTCGACGAAGCCGGCCGCTGTCTCATCTCGACCGCGAGCAAGGACGGCTACCGCTATCTTCTGATTACCCTCGGCGCGCCTATGAAGGACGCCGACGGCAACAACGTCATGTACAACATGATTGACCACAAAAACCTCTATGAATGGGCGTTCAACACCTTTGAATACACCAACATCATCAGCGGCACCGAGGAGATTGCCGAGGTTCCGGTCGACTATGGCGACGGCGTCGACTATGTGATTGTGCGGCCCGCCGAGGAGTATTCGAGGATATGGAGCAGCCGCGTCCCGATTGACTCGGTCCACCGCGACATCGAGCTCAAGGAAAACGTCATCGCGCCGGTAAAGAAGGGCGACGTTCTCGGGACAATGGAGCTTCAGTACGGCGGCGACACACTCGCGGTGATGGAGCTTGTCGCGACGACCGACATCGCCCGCTCGCGCCAGAAAGAGATTGTCGCGGTCGCGCAGAGCTTTATCGGCTCGGACGAATTCTTCGGCGCCTGCCGCTGGACCGCCGCATTTTTTCTTGTATACACAGTTCTGATAATCATCCTTAAAATCGTCGCCGCCCGCATCAACAAAAAGCGCGCCAAGCTCTATACGCCCAAACAGCCGCCGAAGAGGAGCAGTAATTGGTAAATAAATAGCATAAAAAAGGCACCACCGGGTGCCTTTTCTTTATCCGTATATTTATCCTTTACTCCACCGTCACGCTCTTCGCGAGGTTCCTCGGCTTATCGACGTCAAGGCCCTTTGCGCAGCTGACGTAATAACCCATCAGCTGGAGCGGCACAACCGCAAGGCTTGCGGTAAACAGGTGGTCGACGCTCGGGACATAGACCGTGAAGTCCGCCAAGTCCTCGACCGAATAGTTGCCGTAACAGGTCAAGCCCATAAGATACGCCCCGCGGCTTCTCACCTCGACCATGTTCGACACCGTCTTTTCATAGAGCGACTCCTGCGTCAGTATGCTGATGACAAGCGTCCCATTCTCGATAAGGCTTATCGGGCCGTGCTTAAGCTCGCCCGCCGCGTATGCCTCCGAGTGGATATAGCTTATCTCCTTCATCTTAAGGCTTCCCTCAAGTCCGACCGCATAGTCGATGCCCCTGCCGATAAAGAACGCGTCCTTGACCGCGGCAAACTTCGCCGCAAACCACTGAATCCGCTCTTTGTCCTCGAGGATTTTCTCAATCTTCTGGGGAAGCGTCTCAATCTCGCCAATCAGCCTCTCATACTCCGCGCCGTCGATTTCGCCGCGCGCAAAGGCAAGCTGTATCGCGAAGAGATATCCCGCGACGAGCTGACAGCTATAGGCCTTCGTCGTTGCGACCGAAATCTCTGGGCCCGCAAGCGTATAGAAGACGTTGTCCGCCTCCCTCGCGATGCTCGAACCGACGACGTTGACGATTCCGAGGGTCCTTACCCCGCTCGCCTTCGCCATCTTAAGCGCCGCAAGACTGTCCGCCGTCTCGCCCGACTGGCTGATAATGACGACAAGGCTGCCCTCTTTAAGCTTCATCTTCCGATACCTGAACTCCGAGGCAAGCTCGACCCTCACCTGTACCGAGCTGAGCTCCTCGATGACGTACTGAACCGCCATTCCGACGTGATACGCCGAGCCGCAGGCGACAATATAAACCTGCTCGATTCCCTTAAGCTCTTCGTCCGAAAGACCGACGGTCCCGAGGTCGATTTTCCCGTCATGAAGCACCGAGTTGACGGTGTCGCGGACGGCCTTCGGCTGTTCGTGGATTTCCTTGAGCATAAAGTGCTCATATCCCGCCTTCTCCGCCGCCTCGGCGTTCCACTTGATTTCGGTGAGCTCCTTCTGGATTTCCTCGCGGTCGATGTTATAAAACGCGACCTCTCCCTTTGTAAGCTTCGCGATTTCAAGGTCGCCGACATAATAGACGTTTCTTGTGTACTTTAATATCGCCGGGACGTCCGAAGCAAGATAGCTCTCCCCGTCCGCGACGCCGATAATCATCGGGCTGTCCTTTCTTATCGCGTAAATCTCGCCGGGATAGTCCTTGAACATAAGCTCCATCGCGTACGACCCGCGGATTCTCGTCATCGCCCTCGCAAGCGCGTCGACCGGTCCGCTTTTATACTTTTTGTAATAATAGTCGACAAGCTTGACGCCGACCTCGGTGTCGGTCTGGCTTTTAAAGGTGTATCCGCTCTTCGTAAGCTTTTCGCGAAGCTCCTGATAGTTCTCGATGATTCCGTTGTGCACTCCGACGACGTTAAGGTCGTCCGAGGAGTGTGGGTGAGCGTTTGTGACCGACGGCTCGCCGTGGGTCGCCCACCTTGTGTGACCGATGCCGCAGGTGCCCGAAACCGCGCTCCCCTCGTTGGTCATCTCCCTCAGTATCTTAAGCTTGCCCTTCGCCTTGACGACCTCGACCGGACTGTCCCCGTCGCGGACCGCAAGTCCCGCCGAATCGTATCCGCGGTATTCAAGCTTTGAAAGTCCGTCCAAGAGCACCGGCGCAGCCTGCCGCCTGCCGGTGAACCCGACTATTCCGCACATAAATATCCCCGCTTTCTATAATCTTTTTACTACTTTTATTATATAAACTAACTACTAACTACTAATCTCTAACAACTATACGGCATAACCCTTTTTCTTTATCACGTCGACAATCCCGCCGACAAGCTTTTTACAGAACTCCTCGGTCTCGGCCTCTGCCATAACCCTTATGAGCGGCTCTGTCCCGCTCTCGCGCACAAGGATTCGCCCGCTGTCGCCGACCTCTTCCTCCGCCGCCCTGACGGCTGCTTTAACGTCTGCGTCGCCGAGCGCCTCCGCCTTGTCCCGAACCTTTACGTTCACAAGTATCTGCGGATAGACGGTCAGCCCCGCGCAAAGCTCGCTCATCTTTTTCTTCGACGCAAGCATAACCTCCATAAGCTTCAGGCTCGTAAGGATTCCGTCGCCGGTCGAGGCGTATTTGGTGAAAATAATGTGCCCCGACTGCTCCCCGCCGATGCGGCAGCCGTTTTTCTGCATGTATTCATAAACATATTTGTCCCCGACGGCGGTCTTGGCATAGCCGATTCCGACCTCGTCGAGCGCCTTGTAAAGTCCGAAGTTCGACATCACCGTCGTGACGACGGTGTTCGTCAGGAGCTTTCCGCGGTCCTTCATATACTTGCTGTATACATAGAGAATGTGGTCGCCGGTGACGACGTTTCCCTTTTCGTCGACACAAAGACACCTGTCCGCGTCGCCGTCATAGGCAAAGCCGATGTCGAGACCGTTTTCGACGACGAATTTCTGCAGATTCTCGATATGAGTCGAGCCGACGCCGTTGTTGATGTTGAGTCCGTCCGGCTCCGCGCCGATGACGTATGTCTTTGCGCCGAGGGCGTCGAAGACCGACTTCGCGATGTTCCAGCTCGACCCGTTCGCACAGTCGAGACCGACCCTCATTCCCCTGAACGAATAAATCCCGAGGGAAATAAGATAGCCGATATAGCGGTTGCGCCCGGCGACATAGTCGACCGTCCGACCGATTTTTTCGCGATAGGCATAGGGCAGCTCGGTATACGTCTCCCCAAATACGGTGAATTCTCCGTCGATATACCCCTCAATCAGCGAGATGGTGTATTCGTCCATCTTTTCGCCGGCCGAGTTGATAAGCTTGATTCCGTTGTCGTAATAGGGGTTGTGACTCGCCGAAATCATGATTCCGCAGTCGAAATCGTCGGTTTTCGCGATATAAGCGACCGACGGCGTCGTCGTGACGTGCAGAAGATATGCGTCTGCGCCCGAGGCGGTAATCCCCGCGACAAGCGCGTATTCAAACATATAGCTCGAGCGGCGGGTGTCCTTTCCGATAAGGATTCTCGCCGATTCGGGCGAGCCGGCGCGCCGCTTTGTTTCGGTACAGTACCACCCTAAAAATCTTCCGACCTTAAAGGCGTGGTCCGCCGTCAACCCGACGTTGGCCTCGCCCCTGAATCCGTCGGTGCCAAAATACTTTCCCATCAGTCTCATTTCCTTTCATCATGCGCATACCCGCGCATTATACATTTACAGATATTATATTATAGTTGAAAGAAAAAGTCAACATAAAAACGCAACCGGCCATGTAAAACACCCAAAAACAAAAGTTTTCCGTCCACCCTTTTCCAAAAGTGCTTGCCGTGCAAGCCGGTTTTGTTCCTGCTCGACCGCCCTCGCGATACCGAACCGCTTCGGTTGTCTTGCAGACAAAACCGGCGTGCACCGGTCCAGAGGCGAGTAGCCTCTGGTCGCGCTCCGCAGAGCGCGAAATCTCTTTACGAAGTGCGCTCCGCAAGGGGTGAATTGCAAAAACAATCCTGTGAATTGTTTTTGCAAGAGGGGTCGCCCTGCAAGAGAGGGCGACCCCTTATGATTCCGTCATGCGACAGCATGACGGCACCTACGCCCTATCAGAAAACAGAAGTCAGACTGTCAGATGTCAGAAGCAAATCTGCCTTCTGTTCTCTCATTTCTGCCATCTGAAAAAAGCGGCTGCTTTCGCAACCGCCTTTGGCTGTAATCAAAACGATTTACTTGTTGAGGAATCCCCAGAGGTTGTCATAGAACGGGTCGCCGGTCTTGCCGGTGTGCTGTTCCTCGCCCTCTGCCGAAGGCTCGTCCTCCGCCTCTGCCTCGGGCTCCGGCTGATATTCGTCGAAGTCCGCCGCGATGACGATAAGGTCGATGGCGTCGTTGAGGTCCTCCTTGAAGTCCGCGCCGAAGATAAGGTTCACGTCCTCGGCGGCCGCCTTCGTGATGGTGTCGGTGAGTTCCGCAATCTCTCCCGCAACGATGTCCTCCGACATCGTGATGTTGATGAGAAGCCTTCTTGAACCCTTGATTGAGGTTTCGAGAAGCGGACTCGATATAACCTGCTGCACTGCGTCGGCAACCTTGTCCTTGCCCTCGCCGTGTCCGATTGCCATGTGCGCATATCCCGCGTCTTTCATAATCGTCTGGACGTCGGCAAAGTCGACGTTGATTTCGCCGTGCCTCAGAATAAGCTCGGTCACCGAGAGGACAGCTGTCTTAAGTATGTCGTCGGCAAGGGCAAACGACTGCCTCATCGTAAGGTTTTCCTTGCCGGTCAAAAGCTTCTGGTTCGGAATGACAACAAGCGAGTCGACATTTTTAAGGAGAGCGTCGATTCCCCGCTCGGCCTGCGCAAGCTTTTTCGCGCCCTCGAACATAAAGGGTTTTGTCACGACCGCGACGGTGAGTATCCCCATATCTCTCGCGATTTCGGCGACAACCGGCGCCGCGCCCGTTCCAGTTCCGCCGCCCATTCCGGCGGTGATGAAAATCATGTCCGCGCCCTTGAGTGCGTCACAGATTTCGTCCTTCGACTCCTGCGCCGCGCCCTCGCCGACCTCGGGACGTCCGCCCGCGCCGAGACCGTGCGTAAGCTTCTGCCCAATCTGAATCTTCTGGGTCGCCTTCGAGTTCTTGAGCGCCTGTGCGTCGGTATTGACGGCGATATACTCGACATTCTGGATACCGGTGGACACAATACAGTTAAGCGCGTTGCCTCCGCCGCCGCCTACGCCAACGACCTTTATCTTAGCAAGGTCAATTCCTTCGTTTTCCATAATGAATCCCATTTTTCCATCCTCCAATATCCATATATAATCATTTAAAAGATGTGCAAAAACTAAATATAGTATTATAGTAGCACAAAAAATCCGTTTTGGCAATAGGTTTTTAGAATAAATTTAAGGAAAGTTTTATCAATTTTAGTCGCCCTGACCGTCTTCGGCCCCTTCGCCGTCTCCGCTGTCGGTTTCGGGGGCGTTCTGGGCCGCGTTCTGCTCCGCCTCGCGCTCCTGTTCCGTAAGCTCCATGTCCTCCTTGCGGATAAACGACGCGCCCGCCGCCGAGCTGTGATAGATAACCGTTCCCTCCGCCTCGGGTTCAAGGTTGTTCTCGATGAGCGCCGAGACATACTTAAGCTTGTACTCATAGTCGAGCGAGCTTCCGAAGTCGACCTCAATCCGCCCGTCATATATCATGACGATGTTCGTTCTGTCGGTGATGTCGATTTCGGTGATTTTGTCGGGACATATTTCGTCGATTGCCTCTAATAAGTCAAGAATGATGTCCCGCTTCGTCTCGTCGGCCGACTCGAAGTCCTCGCCGAGCGCGACGTTCACAAGCTCCATTCCCTTAATCTGGATAAGTCCCGCCCGCGCCCCTAACTGTTCGGTTTCAAGGTATCTGCCGCCCTTCGTGATGACCGCATACCTCGAACCCTCGTACTCGCAGCAGGCATAAGCCTTTGCCTCAGTGACCTCGATGATGAATTTGTCCGGAAGTTTCCGGCGGAGCGATATGTCGTCGATGTAGATGAGTCCGCTCTTGATTCTCTCCGCCGTCTTCTTAAGGTTGATTCCGTACATATTCCGCCCGTACCGAAGGTTGCCGGCGTTCAGAATCTGGTCGTTCGTATAGATGCTGTTCCCGCTGATGTCGTATTCGTTTATCCTAAAGAGAACGGTCCGCGAAAGAATGAGAAAGAGCACCACCGCCGCCGCGATAAAAAGCGCATAGTGCAGCGTAAGGTTCCTGCGCCGCCTTCTCGGCCTCTGCGGGCGGGGCGGCTCGCTCTGTACCTTGACAACGTCCCTCATTCTTCAC
This sequence comes from uncultured Clostridia bacterium, assembly GCA_947625375.1. Classification (GTDB taxonomy): domain Bacteria; phylum Bacillota; class Clostridia; order Oscillospirales; family Ruminococcaceae; genus Faeciplasma. The sequence goes on from CANQOC010000019.1 coordinate 29,532, forward strand.
ACGTCCTTTCCTAAGCTCTTCTGATTTTCGCGCCGATGCTCCGAAGTGCCGTCTCTATCGACTCGTATCCCCTGTCGATATAATTGAGGTTCGAGACGGCTGTCGTTCCGTCTGCCGCAAGTCCCGCGACAACAAGCGCCGCGCCCGCGCGAAGGTCCGCGGCGACCGTCGCCGCACCCGAGAGCTTCGGCACTCCCTCGATTACCGCGACCTTTCCCTCGGCCTTGATGTCCGCGCCCATTCTCAAAAGCTCCGGCGCGGCCCTGAATCTGTTCTCAAAGATGTTCTCGACGATGACCGACGTCCCCTTTGCCCTTGTCAGTACCGCCATAACTATAGGCTGACAGTCGGTCGGGAACCCGGGATAGGGCGTCGTCCTCAGGGTCTTGACCGCACAGAGCGGCTTTTTCGCGCTGATGTAAATTCTGTCCGAATAAGGGTATACGCTGCACCCCATCTGTTCATAAACCGACACCGTCGAATACATATCCGAAGGTCTTACGCCGCGGAGCATAAGCTCGCCGCCGGTGATTGCCGCCGCGCCCATATATGTCGCCGCGACGATTCTGTCCGGCATAACGCTGAATTCACAGCCGTGAAGTCCTCCGACTCCTTTAATCGACACCGTCGAGCTTCCGTGTCCCGAAATGCTTGCGCCGCAGGCGTTGAGGAACTCCGCGAGGTCAGAAATCTCGGGTTCTCTCGCCGCATTTCTGATGACCGTCTCGCCGCTGCCGATTACCGCCGCGAGCATGATGTTCTCGGTCGCCCCGACCGAAGGAAGCGGAAGAGTGATGTCCGCGCCGGTGACCGCCCCCGAAAACGAGCAGTCCAAAACGCCGTGGTCCTCCGAAATCCTTGCGCCGAGCTTTTTAAGTCCCGAAAGATGAATGTCAATCGGCCTCGGCCCAAGCTCGCACCCTCCCGGGAACGACAGCCGGCACCGCCTCAGTCTCCCGAGAATCGCCCCGAGGAACACAATCGACGAGCGCATCTCGCGCATAAGTCCCTCGCTGATTTCATAGTCCGAGATGCTCCTTGCGTCGACCTCGAGGACGTCTCCCTCGCGGCCGCACCTGCACCCGAGCGAGCGCAGAATCCTGCACGAAGCATAGACGTCCGAAAGCTCGGGACAGTTATGTATCCTGCATACCCCTCCCGACAAAAGCGCCCCCGCCAGAACCGGCAGGACGCTGTTCTTTGCGCCGTGCACACCTATTTCGCCGCAGATTTTCCTGCCGCCCTCTATGTAAAGCCTCGATTCAGTCACCGCAATTTCCCCTTCTTCAGCACATTATGCTTCTTTCTTCGTTGCATAATATGTCAAAGAAAGCTCTGCGGTTACTTATAGGTTATGAGTATGTCATCTCACCGCAGCTCCTCTTCGATGACCTTCCAGATTCGCTCCGGGGTGTCCTTGATGAACTGCTCGCTCGCGTGCGCCGACATTTCGCCGAGCGCGTGCGGGTCCCTGATTAAGTCCGAAGCGGTCTTTGCGATAAGTCCCGGGGTGATGTCCTTTTGCTCATAAAGCACCGCCGCCCCCGCGCTCTGCAGCACAAGACCGTTGTAATACTGATGATTTTCGGCGAGATAGGGCGACGGAATGAGTATCGACGCCTTTCCCTCCGCCTCGATTTCGGTCAGCGCGCCCATTCCGCAGCGGCTTATAATAAGGTCCGCCGCCGCCATACAGGTCGGCATGTTGTCAATATATTCCCTGACGATGAAATTCGGGTGCTCCGAAAGGACGATGTTCTTCTCCCTAAGACGCCCCTCGAATTCCTCGCGGTTGTTCTTTCCGAACGAATGAATAAGGCTGACCTTCGCGCCGCTCGATATAGACCACTCCATAAGCTCGAGCGCCGCCTCGTTGATTGCCCTTGCGCCAAGGCTCCCGCCGGTCGAGAGGATACAGACCGTATTCTCATCGAGGCCGAGCGCCCTCTTCGCGTCCTCCTTCGGAGGCTTCTCCTCCGAAAATCCCTTTCTGACCGGAAGACCCGTCACGACGCACTTGCCTCTGTATTCCTCGTCGATTCTCTCCGCCGCCTTCGAGACCGTAAGCATAATCCCGTCGACGTGCGGCGCGAGGATTTTTGTCGTAAGTCCCGGAAAAGCGTTCTGCTCGTGGATAAGCGTTTTCACGCCCATCTTCGCCGCCTCGCGGACAATCGGCGCGCAGACATATCCGCCCGTGCCGATGACGATGTCGGGTCTGAAGTCCCTGATTATCCTTTTGCACTTATGCCCCGCGGTCAGAAGATACGAAGCCGCCTTGATGTTTCTCGCGACGTTTTTGAGCGAAAGGTGCCGCTGGAGTCCCGCGACCTTTACCGACGCGTATTTAAACCCCGCGTTCTCGACAAGCCTGTGCTCCATTCCGTCCGGCGTACCGACATATAAGAATTCGGCGTCCGGTCTGTTCTCTTTGATGATTTCGGATATCGCGAGCGCCGGATTGACGTGTCCCGCCGAGCCGCCTCCCGAAAGAATAACCCTGAGCATAAAATCCCTCTCCAATCAAAATCGCTATATCTCGCATTGCCGTGACACCGCGAGCACCACGCCCATCTCGGCAAGCTGAATCAGAAGCGCCGTACCTCCCGAGCTGAAGAACGGGAGCGAAATACCCGTGTTCGGGAAGGCGTTGCAGGCGACGCCGATGTTCAGAAGCGCCTGTATCCCTATCTGGAACGTAATCCCCGCGACAACAAGCATCCCGAACTTGTCGGGCGCCTTTCTCGCAATATAGAACCCGCGGTAGATGAGCAGTCCGAAGAGGATTAAAACGACAAGTCCGCCGAGATAGCCGAGCTCTTCGACGATGACCGAGATGATAAAGTCGTTCTGCGACTCCGGCAGCCAGTTGTACTTTTGCTTCGACTCTCCGAACCCGAGTCCGAACCAGCCTCCCGAGCCGATTGCGATAAGCGACTGCGCGGTCTGCCAGTTTTCGTCGGTGATTTCACCGCTGTCCGCCGACGACATTCCCGAGAACCTGTCGAGGACATAGCTGAGATTGATGATTCCGAGCGCCGAAAAGAGTATCGCAAACGCAAGTCCGACCGCCACAAGCGCCAGTCCGAGCTTTATAAGGTCCTTAATCGGAACGTCGCCGATAAGAAGCACCATAAACCCGATTGCCGCCATCAGAATAAGTCCGGACATATGCCGCTGTAAAACCATGTTCCCGCAGACGACCGCGAATATGAATCCGTAGCGCAGGAGCTCTTTTCTCCCGAGCTCCCTCTTCTGCGACTTCGTGACAAGATACGCGAGCAGGACAATCAGTATCGGCTTCATCAGCTCCGACGGCTGAATCGAAAGTCCGCCGCCCTCGGGCGAGCCTCCGAGCGTCAGCCAGCGCCTTGCTCCCGCGACCTCGTCGCCGAAGAGCGATGTAAAGGACAAAAGTCCGAGTCCGCCGACAAACCCGAGAAAGACTATCTTCGAGTTCATCAGAATGTGATAGTCAAAAAACGATATGAATATCATCATTATGACCCCGGCGACGGCGGCAATCCCCTGTGTCCTGACATACATATAGCCGTCGTGCGCCGGCGAGGACAGTCCCGCGATATAGCTCGCCGAAAACATCATGACTATCCCGTACACCAACAGCACGATGACCACCGCGAAAAAGACCATGTCGAGGTTTCCGTCGTAAATCCGAAGACCCGGCTCCTTCGTCCTGCGGCGCTTCTGCTCCTTCTGCTGCTTAACAGACCGCCTCTGTGCCGGAGCCGCTTTTACGGGGCCCTGTGCCGGCACCTCGTCGCCATGGCTCAGTATATAGTTGATTCTTCTTTCCGCCATGGAAAACCTCCGTTCGCCGACGTTTTATTTTGTGTATATGACCGTCGCCAGAATCCCGAGGAACCCCGCGACAAGGGTTATTCCCGAAAATACGAATACGATTTTATATTCGCTCCAGCCCGAAAGCTCGAAGTGATGGTGAATCGGCGCCATCTTAAAGACCCTCTTGTGCCTGAGCTTATAGCTCCCGATTTGTATAACGTCGCTCATCGCTTCGATGAGATAGATTATCCCGACGAGCGGTATCAAAAGCTCAAGCTTGCTCGCCATTCCGAGCGCGACGACGCACCCGCCGAGGAACATCGACCCGGTGTCCCCCATGAACACCTTCGCCGGGTGAAGGTTCCAGACCAGAAATCCGAGGCACCCTCCCGCAAGAGCGGTCGCGAACGCCGAATACTCCCAGTTGCCGAGCAGCACAAAAATTATCGTGAACGCCGCGGCATAGACAAGCGTCACCGAGCCGCAGAGTCCGTCGACGCCGTCGGTGAGGTTGACCGCGTTGACAAACCCATAGATTGCGACCGCCATAATCACATAATAGAACCACCCGAAGTCGACCTCGCCCAAAAACGGGATAACGACCGACGTCGTGTTGCCTAAAAGATGGAGCACAAAGAGATATCCCGCAACGACGACAGCCTGACAAATGCTCTTTGCCTTGGCGTCGAAGCCCTTGTTGCGCTTCTTGACGACCTTTATATAGTCGTCCGCAAACCCGATTGCCATAAAGAGAAGCGCCGCGCCGAGTCCCGAGATAAGCTTATAAAACGCGTTTTCGGGGGCATCAATCATGTGCGCCCCGCGGTATGACGATATGATAAAATACGCGATAAGGCTTGCCGCGACCGTCGCCGCCGCAAACATAAACCCGCCCATAAGCGGCGTTCCCTCTTTGTCCTTCTGCCACCTCGGACCGATGTCGAGGATATGCGCCCCGACCTTAAGCTTTTTGAGATACGGTATGATGATATATCCGAGTCCCGCCGAAAGCGCCGTCGAGACAGCGGCGGTGATAAGGTTTATCCAAAACGGCATAGCTCTTTTAACCTTTCCCTTTTATTCAAGACTGTCCAGCGCCTCTTTAACGACCTCTCGCTCGTCAAAGTGAATCTTTCCGTCTTTAAGAATCTGATAGTCCTCGTGACCCTTCCCCGCGAGCACAAGCGTATCCTTCGGCATGGCGTTCTTTATCGCCCAGAAGATAGCCTCGCGGCGGTTGTCGATTTCAACGTATTCGGCATTTGTGCCGCTCAGTCCCGCGATAATCTGTGTGATGATTTCGTGCGGGTCCTCGCTCCTCGGATTGTCCGACGTCACGATAAGAAGGTCGGCATATTTCGCCGCCGAGCGCGCCATAATCGGGCGCTTTATCGGGTCGCGGTCGCCGCCGCAGCCGAAAAGGCATACGACCCTCCCGTCGGCACATTCCTTGACGCTCGAAAGAATGTTTTCAAGGGCGTCCGGTGTATGCGCATAGTCGAGTATAACGGTGAAGTCCCGCCCGGTCGGCACGACCTCGCACCGCCCCCTGACCCCGCCGATGTCCTTTATAAGCGGAGTCGTCCTCTCGGGGCCGTATCCGAGCATCTCGAGCGCCGCAATCGCGCAAAGCGTGTTCGATACGTTATATCCCCCCGGGAGCTTTATTTCGGTGCGATACGCCCTCTGCCCCGAGCAGTACCAATAAATCGAGCCGTGAGGTCTTAAGCATACCGCGTCGGCATAATAGTCCGCCTCGCCCTTGACCGAAAAGCTCTTTTTTTCGCATTTTATCTCGGACAAAAGCCGCTTTCCGCTCTCGTCGTCGATGTTAATCAGCGCCGATTTGCACTGTTCAAAGAGCTTCCTCTTCGCAAGATAATAGTTCTCCATCGTCCCGTGGAAGTCGAGGTGGTCCTGCGTCAGATTAGTGAACGCCGCAAGCTCGAATTCAATCCCGACGAGCCTTTTAAGGTCAAGTCCCTGCGACGTCGCCTCCATCACGCACCAGTCGCACCCCGCGTCGGCCATCCGCCTTAAAAGCGAATAGAATTCGTCCGGCTCGGGGGTCGAGCGCTCGGCGTGAAGGACCTCGTCCCCGATTTCGTTGCAGCAGGTACCGATGAGTCCGACCTTGTGCCCAAACGCCGTCAGCAGCTTTTTTATCACCGTTGTGACCGTCGTCTTTCCGTTCGTCCCGGTGACGCCTATCATCTTAAGGCTCTTCTGCGGATTGCCGTACCAATTCGCCCAAATCCGCGAGAGCGCCTCCCTTGTGTCCTCAACGACGGCCTGGTTCTCAATCCCGCAGTCGCGCTGGGTCACGAAAAACGACACGCCCTTTTCCACCAGCTCGGGAATCGCGCTGTGTGCGTCAAAGTTCTTTCCGACCAAGCACACAAAAACGCTCCCCGCGCCCATTTCCTTCCGCGAATCCGAATATATTCCGGTTATGTCGATGTCTTCGAGCGGAGTTTTCGCAACCCCCCGAAGCAGTTCTCCAAGCTTCATAAGTCTCTCCCTCCGCCGGGGTCAACCCGTTTCGTCGTTGACGATAAAGTATGTCTCGATAATCGTTCCGACCTCGACGTATTCTTCTTTATAGTTCATTACCCCCGAGCATGTCGCTCCCGACTTCCGGGCGGCGCCTCCGAGCGGCTTAAGGTTAAGTCCGAGGCTCGCAAGCTTCTTGTTCGCATATTCAAGCGTCTTTCCCGTAAGGTCCGGAACATATACATACTCCGGCTCGGTGTCGTCCTCGGTATAGAGCACGACCTTGCAGCCCTTCGGCATCGAGTTTCCGGTCGACGGAACCTGCCGTACGACCTTTTCGCCGTCTCCGACAACGTCATATTCGAGACCGAGCGCCGAAAGGGTTTCCTTCGCCGAGTCGACCTTCGCGTTGATGACGTCCGGGACGTTCACGTCGAGCGTCTCAAGGTCTTCCTCGCTGTATTCGGCATAATACCCGAGATAGGGCAGAATCTCCTGGAACACCTCGGACACAACCGGCGCCGCGACCGCCGAGCCGTAATATCTTCCGGCGCTCGGCTGGTCAATCATGACGAGCATGATGATTTCGGGGTCCTCTGCGGGATAGAACGCGCAGTATGATGAAACATAGAGCGAGTCGCCGCCCTTAAGGTCGAGCTTCTGCGACGTTCCCGACTTTCCGCCGATGTTATACCCTTGGATATATACGTTCGAGCCTTGGTTCATCGTGACGACCGTTTCGAGCGTGTCGCGCATAATCGACGAGGTGTCCTCGGATATGACCTGACGCTTGATTGTCGGCTCAAACTGCTTTACAATGTTTCCGTCGGCGTCGACAATCTTGTTGACGACATAGGGCGTCACAAGATATCCGCCGTTCACCACCGCGGCATACGCCGTTATCATCTGGAGCGGGGTAATCTTGTTCGCCTGACCGAACGAGCTTGTCGCAAGGTCGAGCGTCGTCATTCTCGAATAAGGGACATAGATGCTGTCCGTCTCGGCGGGAAGGTCGATTCCCGTCTTCTCGGTGAGTCCGAATGCCTTGAAGTAGTCGGTAAACGCCTTTGCGCCGAGCTTCTGTCCGATTGCGATAAACGCCGGGTTGCAGGAGTTGGTCATCGCCTGAACGAAATTTTGTGTCCCGTGACCTCCGGACGAGGTCCAGCAGTGTATCGGCGGGACGCCCTTGACGACCGTCACCGACCCGTTGCAGTAAAACGTATCCGTGAGCGGGGAAATCGCCCTCTCCTCGAGCGCCGCCGACCCGGTCACGACCTTGAAGACCGACCCGGGGTAATAGAGCGACGAAATCGCCTTGTTTGTCCACTGAAGGTTCCAGGCGTTCGAGCGCGCCTCAAGATAGGCGTCCTCCCCCTGTTCGGTAAGGATTCCCGCCAAAAGCTCCGCCTGATTCACGTCGTAAATCTCGGTCGGATTGTTGAGGTCATAGTCCGGCTCGGTCGCCATCGCAAGGATTTTTCCGGTCTTCGCCTCCATCACTATTGCACAACCCTTTTCCTTCGCCCTGTTCGACTCGACCCCTGCCTTAAGCGCCTTCTCGGTGTAATACTGTATCGTCGTGTCGATGTTGGTATAAATCGAGTCGCCGTCCTGCGCGTCATAGCTCTGCTTGTATCTGTACTGAATCTCTCTGCCGTATGCGTCAATCGCGGTGATAATCTTTCCGTCGACGCCGGTAAGATAGTCGTCATAATAGCTTTCGAGGCCGTAAATCCCGTATCCGTCATAGTGAAGATGACCGATGACGTTCGCCGCGAGGTCGTTGTTGGGATAATACCTCTTCGCCGTCGGCGCCGCGCCGACCGAAATAATTCCGAGGTCGGTCAGCGGTGTCATAATCGCCTCGGCGGTAATCTTGTCGACGTCCCTCGCGATAACCTGATACCTGTTGTTCTTATAAAGCTTCTCCCTTACCTCCGAGTCGGTCACCGGAAGATTCGAGGTGAGCGCGTTGATAATCTCTCTTTCATAGTCGACCCTCTCCTCGGGAAGAAGATCCTCGTTCTCGTTCTGCTCCCTGACCTGGCTCTGGAAGGTCAGCGGGTCGACGTAGACGGTGTACACCGTAACGCTCTGCGCGAGCACCTGTCCGTTAGAGTCATAAATCGTACCCCTGTTCGCGGCGACGGTCATCGTCTTGAACTGCTGGCTGTTCGCCATCGCCTGATACTTCCCGCTTTCGCGCACCGCGACCTTATACATTACGGCGCATATATACGCCATAACGAGCGCCATCACCAAAAGGACAAAGCCGTAAAGCTTTGCCTTCATCGAAGACGTCGGTTTTTCCATGCCGTTCACCACCCCTGTTTTTTCCGATTATAAACAAAAAGTCAAGCCCGCCCGCGCCGGTATATGCAAAGCTCAACTTTTTTACGTCCGTTATTATCTTATTAACCTTGTTCGCCGGATATGCGCGGGCAAGCACCCCGAAGCCTATGCCCCGATGTGCTCCCGTATCGCGTTGATGAAGTTTCTTATTCTGACGAAGATGTTCTTGTTCTCCGCCTCGACCTTTTCGATGACCGAATCGCCCGGAAGCTCGACATATTCAATCTGCGCCTTATCGAGCTTTTTAAGTCCCAAGACATTTTCGGCATAGTCCTCGACGTTTTTGAGCGACGTCCTCGACTCATATTCCGCCGCGAGAGTGATGTTCTCGGTCTGAAGCGTCTTAAGCTCGCTCTCAAGGCTGCTGATTTCGCGGAAGAGGGAATTCGTCTCGACCTTGCCGTATAAAACCGCGCATAAAACGGCGAGGAATAAAAACGCCCTGAACGCAAACTTAAAGGCGCTCTCCTTCCTTGCCATCGGTATCGGGTTCTTGCGCATCTTAATGGCGTTCTGCTCCTGCTGCTGTGCAGGCTGCTGCTTCGTCTTCGGCTCATAAACCGAAAGGTCATAAGCAAGATTGCTGCGGTTCGCCATTCTTCTCCCTCCCAAAAAGGTCAGTCCTTAATCTTCTCTATAATCCTGAGCTTCGCCGAACGCGAACGCGGGTTATCCCTCTGTTCCTCCTCCGACGGCTCAATCGGCTTTTTGTTCACAAGCTGTCCCCTCGGCGTCTTCCCGCAAACGCAAACCGGAAATTCCGGCGGACAGGTGCACCCCTGACAGAATCCCGCGAAGCGCTGCTTCACCAATCTGTCCTCGAGCGAATGGAAGGTTATAATCACAAGCCGCCCGCCGACATTCAGAAGCTCAAATGCCTTGTCCAATGCTTCGGAGAGCGAGCCGAGCTCGTTGTTGACCTCCATTCTTATCGCCTGAAACGTCTTCCGGCAGGGATTGCGGTCCCGTCGAGCCTTCTGCGGAACGGAGGATTTTATTATCTCCGCCAGCTCCGCAGTTGATTCGATGGGCTTTGATTCACGCAACTTTACTATATTGGAGGCAATGTTTTTGGCATATTTTTCTTCGCCGTATTCAAAGATAATCCGGCGAAGCTCCTCATAGGAGTATCCGTTGACGACGTCTCGCGCCGACATTCCCTCTTTGCTCATTCTCATGTCGAGGGGCGCGTCGTCGTGATAGGAAAATCCCCGCTCGCGGTTGTCAAGCTGATAGCTCGACACCCCGAGGTCGAGTAACATTCCGTCTATTTTTTCGATTCCGAGGCCATGTATGACCTTATCGGCTTCGCTGTAGTTAGACCGCACAAGCCTGACGTTCAGACCGCAGAGGCGCTCCCCGGCGGCCGCTATTGCGTCGGGGTCCCTGTCGATGGCGATAAGCCTTCCCGAGACCAGCCTGCGCGCTATTTCATATGAATGACCTCCGCCGCCGGCTGTTCCGTCGACATAGGTTCCGTCGGGTCTTATGTTAAGACCCTCTATACATTCGTCCAGAAGGACGGGTCTGTGTCTGAATTCCATTAAAGCTCAAGTGCTCCGAGAGCGCTGTAAAGCTCCTCGGGCGCAATCGACTGAGTGAACGCCTCATATGTCGCCTTGTCCCAGATTTCGGCGGTATCCATCGCCCCGACGACATAAACGTCCTTCATAAGCATCGCGTATTCGCGCAGCGCCTGCGGCACCAGAATCCGCCCGAGCTTATCCGCCTCGACGGGAATCGCGCCTTTAATGTAAATCTGTTTGAGGATTTCCTTGTCGCGCCCTTCCTTCATCGCGGATATCTTCATCATAAGCTCGTTCCACTTTTTTTCGGAATAGACGACAAGCCGCCGGTCGGCGCCTCGTGTGAGGATGAATCTGTCGCCGATGATGTCGCGGAAGCGCTGTGGAAAGCTCATTCGCCCCTTAGAGTCGATGGTATACGGCAGCTCGCCGCTCATCATTAAGGAAATGCTATCCTTTTCGGCCAACAGATTCACCTCCATCCCCGTGTTGCGGAAAAATATCCGCAAAATTGCACTTATATCCACTTGATACCAGAATTATACCACCGCGTCATAAAAATTGCAATAGCTTTTCCCATAATTGAGAAAATGAAAAAGCGAAAATTTTTGCTCTCGATTTTGTTGATTTTGCACACAACCCCCGCCCATCTGCCCATTTTTGGGGACGAGGGAGGGGGAAGATGAGCGTTTGGCGCGCCTCAAGCTCATCGCTCCGTCATCTCTCTTCTATCTCTAATCTCCAACCTCTGCCCTCTGTTTTCTCGCTTCCGTCTTCTAAAGTTACGCGCTCGGCAGCCCCCGACAGATGACAGAAGGCAGAGGGGCAGATGTCAAAGGCACACGAAGCCGCCTTGAACGGAGGTGCACAACTCCGCCGTCAGACGGCAATCCAAACTTTGACGATGCAGAACCCCCTCCCCTCGAGGGGGAGGGTCGGGGTGGGGTGACTAAAGACCAGCGAATACCTTTTATAAGGCATTTTAGCGTCTTATAAGGCATTTTAGCGTCGCACTGCCCCGGGCGCAGCCGGCGCGCTCCGCGCGCAAACGAAAGAAGCAGAAAAACCCGCAAGCGGTTTTCCTGCTCTTTTCGTTCAGGTCGACCTTCGGTCGACCGCGGCTGCGCCCTCATAGGAACTAAAGCCGTAGTGATTGCACACCCCTCCCCGTCGGGGAGGGGCAGGGGTAGGGGAACAGGCGTAATCACGTCACCGTTAAGGTGACGTGATGAGCCGTCCGCCGCAGGCGGACTCCTTATTATCGGCGTACGGCGTAATCAAAACTTCCCCCGCCGTCAGGCGGCAATCAAAGTTTTGACGCACAGACCCCCTCCCATGTGGGAGGCAAACGACGCAATACACTTTGATATAACTAATACTTTTAGTGAGCGTCGTTGAGTGTTTCGCTTCGCTCACACCGGAATTTCGTCGGGTTTGTGACAGGTAGGAGTCTGAAAATAGTATGAGCGAAGCGAATTCCTTTTACAAGGCAGCGCGGCGAACTCTGCAAATTATCTGTAACGCTTGTAGGTTTCCTCCGCACCCCCTCCCCTCGAGGGGAGGACTGGGATGGGGTGACTTTAAATAGCATTCGCGAAGCGAATTCCTTTTATAAGGGCAGTGACTATGCCTCTGTATATTGTCTGTATCGCTCGCTGCCTTCCTTGTTGCGTCAGCTACTGAAAATAGCATGAGCGCCAGCGAATTCCTTATTTCAGCAGTGCGGTGTCGCTCCACCCCGGGCGCAGCCGGCGCGCCCTCATAGGAGCTGAAACCGGAGCGATGCGGAACCCCTCCCCGCCGGGGAGGCAAACGACGCAATACACTTTGGATATAACTAATACTTTTAGTGAGCGTCGTTGCGTGTTTCGCTTCGCTCACACCGGAATTTCGTCGGGTTTGTGACAGGTAGGAGTCTAAAGATAGCATTTGCGAAGCGAATACCTTTTAGAAAGGTGCGGCAACTCTGCAAATTATCTATAACGCGCGAAGTTTCCTCCCATCTCCCTCCCCTCGAGGGGAGGGTTGGGGTGGGGGGCTAAAGATAGCATTCGCGTAGCGAATTCCTTTTTACAAGGCAGTACGGCGTCGCACTACCCCGGGCGCAGTCGGCGCGCTCCGCGCGCGAGGGGATAAAAGGAAAACTCCCCCGGAGTTTCCCTTTTATCCCCTATGGCAACCTTCGACTGCCGCGGCTGCGCCCCTCACCGAATCCCCCTCATCTTCTCTCCACCCTCTATCCTCTATCATCTAATCTCCCCCACCGGGAGTGTCCATTCCGCTCGCATTATCCTATGCTTAAACGTCGCCAAAGGCGGCACCTCTAAATTCTGACCTCTGACTTCTCCCCTCTGTCGGGTGTGTCCATTCCACCCGCATTAAAGGAAATCGACCAAGCCGAAAGGCAATTCTCCTTTCGGATACTTCTCACGA
>CANQOC010000020.1 GCA_947625375.1 uncultured Clostridia bacterium
AAAAAGTACACATTATTGCAAAACCGAGCTCAATAACATCCGTAAGGGGGACCGACATGAAAATAAAACTGGCTATACTTGACAGCAGCAAGGAGTATCTCTCGAGGATAGATTCCTCATTCGGCACAAGATATGCCGACCGCCTCGAGCTGTATAAATTCACCGAAAGAGAGGCCGCTCTGAGTACGCTTCATTCCGCAAGAATCGACGTCTTTCTTGCAGACGAGAGCTTCGGAATCGACCCGGCAGATGTGCCGAAGCGCTGCGGCTTTGCCTACTTTACGGATTCGCCCGACGTAAGCTCTGTCCGCGGAATAGGTACGGTATGCAAGTTCCAGAAGGTAGACCTCATATATAAACAGATACTCGGGATATATGCCGAAAAGCACGGCGATGACGGTTATGTCCCCGCAAGCGGCGAAAACGGACGCGTAATCGCCTTTACACCCGTAAGCGGCGGGGCCGGAGCCTCGACGGCTGCCGCAGCCGCGGCGATGAGCTTTGCTCACAGGGGCAGGAGAACGCTTTTCCTCAGCCTTGAAAAGCTGGGAACGCCCGACGTCTTTTTCTCGGGAGAGGGGCGCGACGACATGAGCGACATTATTTTTGCGCTTTCAAGCCGAAGCACCAATCTTTCGCTTAAGCTGACGAGCAGCGTGCGTCAGGACGGCAACGGAGTATATTTCTTCTCGGGTGCAAAGACCGCTCTCGACATGTTCGAGCTCGGAAGGGACGCCGCAGTAAGGCTTATCAACGAGCTTAAAGGTCTCGGTGCATATGACGTTATAATCGTCGATGCCGATTTCGGACTTGACGAGCGCTCTCTCGGGGTGCTAAGGGCGGCGGACACCGTCGTCTGGGTATGCGACGGCTCCGAAACGTCGGTATCTAAGCTCATGAGGGCGTATGCCGCGCTCGGAATAATCGACGAAAGCGCAGATTTCCCGCTCACCGACAAGGTCGGAGTCTTATACAACAAATTCAACAGCAAGACCGGAAAGGTTGCGGCAGAGGCGGAGCTTAAGAGCTTCGGAGGAATTCCCCGCTATGAGCATATCGGCTGCCGCGATTTGGCCGAGCGCCTTTCCGGGCACGACGTCTTCACAAGGATATAACGGGTGGCGGAAATGACTCTCGAGCAGGAACAGAAATTAGTACATGAAATAAGTCAGTATGTCACCGCGAATCTCCCGCTGAGCACGATTGAGGACGACGACCTTATGCGCCGGATTGAGGAGATTACCGCGTCGAGGATTGCGGGGCAGTATTGCCCGATAAACCAGCAGGTGTCGATTTCCGAGCAGGTGTATAACTCAATCCGCGGATTCGGCCTTCTCGACTCAATCATCAAGGACGAGACCATCACCGAGGTTATGATAAACGGCCCGGACCACATTTTTATCGAGCAGAACGGCAAGCTCTTCAAGCTTGACAAGAAATTCGAGAGCCAGCGTCAGCTTGAAAGCATTATACAGCGGATTGTCGGCCTTGCGGGAAGAGAGGTCAATCAGGCTAATCCGATTTGCGACACACGTCTTCCCGACGGCTCGCGCGTTAATGCCGTGCTCCCGCCGATAGCGCTCTGCGGGCCGACGCTGACGATAAGGCGGTTCTCAAAGACGCCGATGACGATGGATAAGCTTATACGCTACGGCTCGATTACCCCCGAAATCGCCGACGTGTTAAAGCTTCTTGTAAAAGCGAAATACAACATCTTCATAAGCGGGGGAACCGGTTCGGGAAAGACTACGTTTTTAAACGCACTTTCGGACTATATTCCCAAGGACGAAAGGGTCATCACCATAGAGGACTCGGCCGAGCTTCAGATAACGGGCGTCGAAAACATCGTCAGCATGGAGACCCGAAACGCGAACGCCTCGGGAGCGGGGCAGATAACGATTAAGGACCTCATCAAATCGTCGCTTCGTATGCGTCCCGAGAGAATCATTGTCGGAGAGGTCAGAGGCGCGGAGGCGCTCGACATGCTTCAGGCGATGAATACCGGTCACGACGGTTCGCTTTCGACCGGTCACGCCAACTCCACAAAGGATATGCTCTCGCGACTCGAGACGATGGTGCTTCAGAGCGCCGAGGGGCTCCCGCTCGAAGCAATCAGGCAGCAGATAGCCTCTGCGGTGGATATCATAATCCATCTTTCGAGGCTCCGCGACCGCTCAAGAAAGACGATGGAAATAACCGAGGTCGCGGGATACGAAAACGGGCAGATAGTCCTGAATCCGCTCTATGTCTTCGAGGAGGACGAGCGCAGCACTCTCGAAAAGGTGTCCGGCTCGCTCAGGAGAACAAGGAATAAGATGGTGAATACGCAGAAGCTGAGCCTTGCGGGAATAAAAATGACAATATAGGAGGGCCGATATGAAAAAGAAAACGGAAGCCGCCGAGCCCCAGTATTATTCCTCGGCGACCAATATAAAGGTGCTTAACTATAAGGCCTATTATATGAGCTTTCCCGAAAAGCTTCTCTTCTTTTTGCTTGCGTTCGCGGTGGGAGCCGCCGTCGGATATCTTTTCTACGGCGGACTTGCAAAGGACGAATACGGACAGCCCACAACCATGACCTATGTGCTTAATATCGCAATCCCGTCGGTTGTCGGAATTATCGCCGGAAAGCTTTTCCTGCCGGTTCGCCGCGACTCGGTCATCAAAAAGCGCAAAAAAGAGCTCACGCATCAGTTCAGGGATATGCTCGAATCGCTCACCACGTCTCTCGGGGCCGGCAAAAACGTCAATGACTCGTTTATGTCCGTCTATGAAGACCTTAAGGTTCAGTATGACGAGGACGCATTTATCCTTAAAGAGCTCGAGGTCATCATCTCGGGAATACATAATAACGTCGCCATCGAGGACATTCTTGACGACTTCGGGAGGCGAAGCGGAAGCGAAGACATTAAGAGCTTTGCCGATGTATTCAGGGTCAGCTACAGCAAGGGCGTAAACGTAAAGGATATTATCCGCAACACCCACGGAATCCTGAACGATAAGATGGAGATTGCCGAGGACATCGAAACCGTTGTCACCTCAAACAAAACCGAGCAGAACATCATGATAGTAATGCCGATTGCGCTTGTCGGAATGATAAAGCTGATGAGTCCCGACTTTGCCGCTAACTTTGCGACCTCGAGCGGCGTTATATCCACAACCGTCGGAATCGTGATGTTTGTCGCGGCATACTTTATCGGAAAAGCTATACTCAATATTAAAATATAACGGAGGGAAAGATGGATTTTTCCGAACTTAGCGTATTTGACCTGGCCGTGATGGCCGCCGGAGCGATAAGTCTTGTAATCTGGTGGATATTATTTATCAACGGCCTGAGACACAATTCGATGTTCGACTCGCTCGACTCAAAGGAATTTCCGTTGAAGGAGATATACGGCCTCGGATACGGCGTCCTTTGCATGATACATTATCAGTATAAGAGTGCCTCCGACCGCAAGCTCCGCAAACAGATTGAGGCGCTTTACGGCGAAAAATACTGTGAGTTTTATCTTCGGGTCATTCATTCGCAGCAGATAACAATCGCCGCGACGGTGCTTGTAACGTCTTTAATACGTCAATAGCTGCCGGAATTCGTGCGAAGGAACCCGACGAGCCGGACGACGATGAGCCGGACGACCCCGTTCCTTCCTCGGCAACCTATCTCTATGTCACCGATGTTAAGAACGCCGACGGCGAGTATTACGATATGTCTTCCGTCTCATATTCCGACGACAGCTATTCCGGCGACTATAGGACATACTTTATCCTCAATGCGGACGGTTCTCCCGTAACCGACGAAACCGTTATTCCCGTATTTACAGTTGACGAAAAGGCAAAGAACGTCTTTATGCTCAACGAGGAGGGACAGTCTGTTACCGCAAAGAGCGGCGAAACAGCGGTCAAGTTTGAATCCGGAAAGGTTATCCAGTATGAAGTCGAGGCCGAAGACCTCAGCACCGAAAGCACCTGGGTAACATTCGTCACTCAGCAGAAGGGCCCCGCGCTCTTTGTAAACGGCGCAAACAACATCGACAAGAACGAGGGTATGCCTGTCCGCGAGGTGTTCATCAACTCGGCAGGCGGCAACGACCACCACGACATCTTTATCGCGAATGTCGGCGATGAGTATCTTACCAACATAAAAGTAACCCTCGACGCCACGGGCGTTGTCCTTGACGACTATTGGACCGTTATCGACGGCAGCACCAAGACGCTTGCTCCTTTCGACACCGTGAATTCGAGCAAGATGAGCAACAAGGCGAAGATTCGCCTTATTCCCGAGAGCGACGAATTCCAGCCTGTTTCGGGTACTCTTACAATAAGCGCCGACGGTTGTGAGGACGTAGTCATAAAGCTCATCGGTTTTGTCGGCACCCCCGCTATTCAGAATGACTCCCTCTATACCGGTGTTAAATACGTCCCGTATTCAAGCATGATTATGACCAACAGCCGCACAAAGTCCGATATGAAGTTCTCCATCGTCTCGGGTACTCTTCCCAAGGGAATCACCCTCCGCGAAAACGGCGAGCTTTACGGAATGCCCACCGAAAGCGGCACCTTCCCGATTGTCATAAAGGCGGAATATGTCGGCAATCCGAATCTTTGCGCCTATGCGAGTTATGACCTCGAAATCCTCGACAACACCGACGAAAACGTTGAGGCGTCAAACTATGACGAAGAGGGATATGAGGTCACCAGCTACATTTCAAAGACCGCATATGTTTACTATACCGGCATCAGAAACGGCAAGCCGGTCATCAGCCGCGTTATCCTTCCCAACAACCTCTTCCGCTCCGTCGGAAGCTATCAGACCGAGTTCCTCGAATTCTACCTCAACGGTATAAAGCTTGTTCAGGGAGTTGACTATTTCGCCGAAGAGGGAAGCACAATAATAACCGTCTTTGACGAGACATTCAGCCATGTCAATTATACCGGCAACAGCGCAACATATACCCTTTCCGCCGAATTCAGAACCTCGGACGACGAGCTTAAGCACTCGTCGCAGAACATCAATGTCGTCTATCGCAGAGATAACACCGGCACCGGTTATAACGGTTACGTTCCGCCTCTCGGAAGCGCTCCGATGACCTCCGGCTCAGCGACCGGCGCCTCGGTTTCAGCCGCAACCTCCTCCA
Organism: uncultured Clostridia bacterium; assembly: GCA_947625375.1. Classification (GTDB taxonomy): domain Bacteria; phylum Bacillota; class Clostridia; order Oscillospirales; family Ruminococcaceae; genus Faeciplasma. The sequence goes on from CANQOC010000020.1 coordinate 5,136, forward strand.
ACGCCGTAACCTGTATCATGAATATCGTTGACGCATCGGGCAGCCCTGTTTCAAATCTTGCGTTAGAGCTCCATTCCGACCCGCAGTCCGGCGTCACCGACGGTTCGGGCGCGCTGGTATTCAATAACGTCGGCTTCGGAAGGCACACCCTTTATGCAAAGGACGCCTCCGGAAATAATACCGCTGTCCGTGAGTTCAGCCTTGTTTCCGGCGAAGCGGCATCGGTTGACGGCGAAATCGTGACCGCAGAATTCGGCAAGAAGCTTCTTCTCACCGTCATGTATGACGGCAGCAGCCTGAGTATTCTCTCGGCACAGACATATGTCGATGTCGACACTCCCGCCGAATCCGGCGAGACTGAAGAGGACGAAGCTGAAGAGCCTGCCCCCGAGGCAGAGGAAACCGCTCCCGTCGAAAGCAACCCTGTCACCGCTGTGGGAATCGCCCTTTTGCCGCTCGCAGTAGCCGCGGCAACAGCGCTCATCTTTAAAAAGAGATAATCCCATAAGCCTACAGTATCAGAAAGCTATATGTAAGAACCGCCGACCTCAGCGCCGGCGGTTCTTGTGTTATCCATATGAAATTATTCCGCGCCTGCCATACATAAAAAAGCAGACGTCTCCGTCTGCTTCCGCCATATCCGTTACCCCGTCTTCTCCGCAAGTCCCGCCCTCTTCATCGCCGCCATGATTGCGGGAATGAGAATAAGCTGGAGGATAATCCCCGGAATCGCCTCCAAAAAACCGCTGGTGAAGAAGTACCCGAGGCTGAAGCTCGCGGTTTCGGGACCGCTCAGACCGAGCATGACCGTCCGCGCCAGTCCCCAGACTATCCGCCCGATAAGCATCGACGAAATAAGCGAGACGTATACCGCGCGGGTGTCCTTTTTGGTGAACAGCGAATAAATCAACCCGATGGCGAAGCCGTATGCCGCAAGCTCGAAGGCCATTCCCGCTGCACTCGGATAGAGCGCCGGCATCGCGAACAAAAGACTCCGCAGGAGAGGGGTGATGAACCCGACGGCAAGGCCGCAGGGCGCGCCGCAAATCAGTCCGCAGAGCATCACCGGAATGTGCATCGGACAGAGGAGCTTCCCGATTTCCGGAATCTGCATCGTTATAAACGGCAGAAGAAGTCCTATCGCGACAAACATCGCCGAGAGCGAGAGCTTTTTAAGTTTTGTGTTCATGTTTACCGTCCTTTCTCCCGAGCGATTTTAAAACCGCCGTGATTATAATCCCGTTGACCGTTCCCGTTGCCGTCCCCGCCGCAATAAGTACCGGAAGATATCCCAAAAGCGCGCCTGCGTCGGTGAGGAGCGAGGCGGCAAAAAGCTGTCCGATGTTGTGCGCCGCGCCGGCGGCGGCGGATATCCCGACCGGCGAAAACCGGCCCGTTTTTTTAAGAATCACCATGCAGACAAAGCTCAGCGCCCCGCCCGCAAGGCTGTAGACAAGTCCCGTAAAATTCCCGAAGATGAGCCAGTTCAGGACGATGCGCACAAGGTTCACCCCGGCGGCCTCCTTTGTGCCGACAAGCCAGAGCGCCGCCATCACACAGATGTTCGCGAGTCCGAGCTTTATCCCCGGAATTCCGACCGAAGGAAGCATCATCTCGACATATGACAACCCGAAGCAAAGCGCCGTGAGCACGCCGAGAAGGGCAAGTGTTCCGCTCTTTTTCATTCTCCCTCCGCTAAATAACAAAGTCGGTCCCGCCGGTAATCTTTACCGTGACCCTCGACGGAAGACAGACAATCGACTCTCCCGCCCTTTTTATCGGTCGGTGACGAAGACATATTCCGTCGCGGCAGACCGCCTCGGTGACGCTTGCTTCGCCGTTTTTAACGGTAAGGGTGCACCTCCCGCCGATGTCGACGACGGCGTCGTCATAAAGATTCAGCGTCGCGAATTCCTCTCCGTCGAGTGTCACGCAGACCTCGCGCCCCTCGCCGCCCTTCGGAAGTGCAAAAAACACCGCCGCGGACAGCAAAAGAAGTCCGGCAATCAGGGCGGCGTCGGTGAGAAGCTTATTTTTCATACTCCGAAAACCCCTCCGTCCTGATGACCCCGCCGTCCGGGGCGACCCAGAGCGCCTCGGCGCCGAATTTTTTCAAAAGCTCCCGCCCGTCGCTCTCGTCAAGCAGAAAGAGCGCAGTCGAAAGCGGGTCGGCAACCGAGGAATCGCCGGCGATAACCGTCACCGAGCGCCAATTTTCGGCGGGATAAAGCGTTTCGGGGTCGATGATGTGGTGATACCGCTTTCCGTCATACTCGAAGTACCGCTGATAGTCCCCGCTTGTGACGACACATTCCCCCGCAACCTTTACCGTCGTGAGGATTCCGCCGTTCGGGTCCTCAATCCCGATTTCCCACTTTCCCGACGGCTTCCCGCCCCTTGTGACGACGTTTCCGCCGACGTTGAGCGCAAAGCTGCCCGAAAAGGTCTCTTCAATAAGCTCGGCGGCCTTCTCGGCGGCATACCCCTTCGCAATCGCGCCGAAGTCGAGCGACATCTCCGGGTCGCCGAGAGCGACCGTCTCACCGTCAAGGACGATATTTTTTATGTCGCAGTGCCCCGCGCGGGCGCTGAGTTCGCCGCTGTCGGGGAGGACGCCCTTTTCGCGGCAGTCGTGCCAGAGAGAAAGAACGCTCCCCATCGCGATGTTAAGCTTCCCGCCGCTCAGGTCATACCACTCGATGCCGCTTTCGACAAGCTCATATAGCTCGGCGGGGCAGTCCGAAAGCGCGCCCGAATTAAGAGCGGCAGCGGCGGATTCACCGCTGTCGCCATAGATGTCGAAAATTTCGTTGAGCCGGATAAGCTCGTCGTGACATATCCTCAGAATCCGGTAAAACTCGTCCTGCGACTCACAGTAGACCGTCAGCTCGGTGACTGTGTCGAAGACATCGAAAAACTGTGAGCTGAAGCGCTTCGGAGCCGCCCTGCACCCGCAGAGGAAAACCGCCGCCAGAATCGCGGCAATAAGCCTTTTCATCAGCTTTTCCCGTTAAAGCGGATTATCTTGCAGGGGCACTTTTCGGCGCACTTTCCGCAGCCGGTGCACTTTGTGTAATCAATTCTTGCAAGGTTGTTCTCGACGGATATCGCGCCGCTCTCGCAGACCCTTGCGCACATTCCGCAGCCGATACAGCCGACGTCGCACGCCGCCTTGACGTCCTTTCCCTTCGAGCGCGAGGAGCAGAGGACGGTATAGGGCGCGTCGGCGGGGACGATTTCAATAAGCCGGTTCGGACAGACCGAAACGCACTTCCCGCAGGCCATGCACTTTTCGCGGTCGATTTTCGCAAGACCGTTCACAATCTTAATCGCGTCATACGGGCAGACCGAGGCGCATGTCCCGAGTCCGCAGCAGCCGTATGCGCACTTTTTTGCGCCGTGCCCGGGGGCAAGGTAAGCGACGCGGCAGTCGGTCTCGTCGCCGTAAACGTAGTTGTCGCGGGTGTTCGAGCAGTTTCCCGAGCACTTTACCACCGCGACCTGTCTCGCCTTTTCGAGAACGCATACCCCCATCACCTCGCCGATTTTGTTTTTATCCGACGAGGGACAGAGGTTCGGAGCCGCCCCCTCGAACACAACGGCGTGGGCGTATGCGTCGCAGCCGGCATATCCGCAGCCGCCGCAGTTTGACCCGGCGAGACATTCCCTGACCCCCGCCTCGCGCGGGTCGGTCTCGACCTTGAACTTTTCGGCGAGGATTCCGAGGAGGACGCCGATTAAAACGCTTATGACGCCGATGACGGCGACGGCAGTAATTACAGCAATCATCTCTCCACCTCCGTCAGCCGATAGTGCCCTTGAAGCCGAAGAAGGCGATTGCCATAAGTCCGGCGGTCACAAGGACTATCGGCATGCCCTTGAAGCTCTCGGGAATGTCGTTGTGCTCGATTCTCTCGCGGATTCCCGCCATCAGAACGATTGCAATCAGGAACCCGACCGCCGTCCCGACAGAATATATCATCGTTTCGGCGAAGGTATAGTTTTTCTGTGCCGAGTCGATTGCTACTCCGAGCACCGCGCAGTTTGTCGTAATCAGCGGGAGATACACTCCGAGCGCCTTATATAGCGACGGAATTTTTTTCTTCAGGATAATCTCGACCGACTGCACCAGCGCGGCGATTATCAGTATAAAGACGATTGTGCGCAGATAGACGAGCTTATCCCGGAGGATAAAGTGGTCGATAAGATAGGTTATCGCCGACGAAAGGGTGATGACCGCGATGACCGCGGCGCCCATTCCGAGGGCGGTCGACGTCTTCTTTGAGACGCCGAGGAAGGGGCATAACCCCAAAAACCGGCTCAGTACGACGTTGTTGACGAGCGCCGCCGAGATTATGCCGAGAAAGAGGGTCGTAAGAAAGCTCATTCCTCATCGCTCCTTTCTCTCAGACCGCAGTCCTTTTGCATACAGCCGGCACAGGCGCCGGAACAGAACTTGTCGCCCTTATTTGTGGCGCTCGGCGCCTTGAATTTATTCTGGAGCGCGGTCAGAACCGAGAGGACGAAGAACGCGCCCGGCGCCATGACCATTATCGACACCGGCTCGAAGCCTTCGGGCATAACGTGTATCCCGAAGATTTCGCCCGAGCCCAAAAGCTCTCTAACCGCGCCGATTACTGTAAGCGCAAGCGTGAACCCGAGGCCCATTCCGAGGCCGTCGAAGAACGAGGCAATCGGCGGATTTTTTCCGGCATAGCTCTCCGCCCTGCCGAGGATTATGCAGTTTACGACGATGAGCGGGATATAGAGTCCGAGCGCGGTATATACCGAGCGGACGTATGCCTGCATTAAAAGCTCGACCACCGTCACGAAGCTCGCGACGACGACGATATATGCCGGCATTCTGACCCTGTCCGGGATGAATTTCCGCAGGAGCGAGATGATGAGGTTCGACATCATCAGCACCGCACAGGTCGAAAGACCCATTCCGACGCCGTTTATCGCGCTTGTCGTGACCGCGAGCGTCGGGCACATTCCGAGCATCAGCACAAATGTCGGGTTTTCCCTGATGATGCCGTTGTAAAGCCGTTCGGCGGGTGTATTCTGTTTCATGCTCATTCGCCTCCCATCAGCTCGCGCGCAGCAATAAGCGCGCCGTTTACCGCGTCCGTGACCGCCGAGGTCGTAAAGGTCGCGCCGCTTATCATGTCGATTTCGTTCGGGAGGGTCTTCCCGGAGCTTGTATAGACGACCTCGCCCGAAATCCCCCTGAACTGCTCCTGAAATGCCTCGTCCTGACAGTGCGAGCCGAAGCCGGGACTCTCGGACATCGAGGTGACCCTCATTCCGGTGATTGCACCCTCCGAGTCAACCCCGACCGAAAGGGTGATGTCGCCTCCGTAGCCGTTGGCCGACGTCGCCGAAATCACACAGCCGATGACGTTTCCCTCGGAGTCCGCCGCAAATAGCGCGTCCCCGATTGTAACCCCCTCCTTGGGCGACGGGTTATATTCCGCGCCGCCGTCGGGGGCGATGAAGTCCGAAGCCTCGGGGAAGACCTCGCGGTAAGAGGCCGAGCGCTCCTCCGCCTCCGCCGAAAGAATCGTTTCGGCGGTGAGCTCGTGCACAACCGAGAGACAGAGTCCGGCGACGACGGTGATTGCGACGAGCGAAAGGGTGTCCTTAATGATTTTTTTCATCATTTTCCGCCGCCCTCCTTTTTGACCCCGAACGGTCTCGGAACCGTAAGCTTTTCGATTGCCGGCGTAAGGAGGTTCGAGATGATAATCGCGTATGACACTCCCTCGACGCCGTTTCCGACGCATCTTATAAGCGCGGTGATGAAGCCGACGCAGCAGCCGAAAATGACCTGTCCCCAAGGGGTGACGGGGGTCGTCGCATAGTCCGAGGCCATGAAGACCGCGCCGAGGAGCATACCGCCGCCGAGCATCTGTACCGCAAGGTAGTTAAGGGTCACCGGCTTGCCCTGAATGACGCTGAAGAAGGTTACGAAGACGCCGGTCGAGAGGATTACGGCGAGCGGCTCGCGCGGCTTGATGACCCCCTTTGCACAGAGGTACACCGCGCCGATTATAATCGCTATCGCCGAGGTTTCGCCGATTGTCCCCGAATGTGTTCCGAGAAGAAGGTCGCGAATCGGGACGATTTCCCCCTGTTTTGCGAGGACGAGGGGCGTCGGACTCGAGACGCCGTCGAGCGTCGGGTAGTCGGTCATGATTCTTGAAAACGACAGCAAAAGGAAGCACCTTGCCGCGAGCGCGGGGTTCATGAAGTTCTGTCCGATGCCGCCGTAGAGCATCTTTACGACGATAATCGCGAACGCCCCGCCGAGCACCGGCAGCCACCATGGAGCCGTTGAATAAAGGTTTACCGCGAGGATAAGTCCGGTGACGACCGCACTGAGGTCGGTCACGGTTATCGGCTTTTTAAGGAGCTTTTCATATATGTACTCCGACGCGACACAGGTCGTGACCGAGAGCATCGTTATCGCGAACGCCCTTGCGCCGAAAACCCACACCCCGACGATTACCGACGGCAAAAGCGCGATGATTACGTCCGCCATGACGGTCGCCGTCGTCTCCCTGGAGCGGATATGCGGGGATATCGAAACATTAAGCTGATTGCTCATTTTGCCGCTCCTTTCTTTTTCTCGGCCAAAACATACCGTTTTGCCATCGTTATCGTCTGTGAAAGACGCCTCTTCGCCGGACATACATATGTACAGCAGCCGCAGCCGATACATTCAAGGCCGTGCGCCGCCTCGAAGTCGGCATAGTCGTGGGCGTCCGCCGAGTTCTTTAGGCGAATCGGCATAAGGTGCTCGGGACAGGCATAGAGACACTTCCCGCAGCGTATGCACTCGGTCGGCTCAATCCCCTTTGCTCCGTCGACCGACAGCGCCAAAATGCAGGACGACGCCTTTGTTATCGGCAGGTCGGAGGTATACACCGCCGTACCCATCATCGGCCCGCCGAAGATAAGCTTTTCGGGTTCTGCCGAATATCCGCCCGCCGCCTCGATGAGCTCGGTCGCGCATATCCCAATCGGGACGTCGAAGTTCGACGGGTTCTTTATCGCCTCTCCGGTGACGGTCACGACCCGCCTTATGAGCGGGATTCCGTCGGCGACCGCGTCGGCGACCGCGATAAGCGTCGAGTAGTTTATTACGACGCAGCCGGCGTCGGCGGGAAGCATTTTAGAGTTAATCTTCCGCCCCGTGACCGCGCTTATGAGCATACGCTCGCCGCCCTGCGGGTATTTCTTCTTAAGCGGGACGACCTCGATTCTCTCCGACCCCTCCGAGGCCTCTTTCAGCGCCCTGATGCCGAGAGGCTTGTTGTTTTCAATCCCGAAGACGCCCTTTGCGTTGTCGAAAAGCTTCAGGATAATCTTCATTCCGAGGACGGCTCTCTCGGGTTTTTCGAGCATCAGCCGGTAGTCGCAGGTGATATAGGGCTCGCACTCCGCGCCGTTGCAGATTACATAGTCGATTTTCGAGTCGTCCTTGACGGTGCACTTAACCGCCGTCGGGAACCCCGCGCCGCCCATTCCGACGATGCCGGCGTCGCGGATTGCCGCCCTGATTTCGTCCTTTGTCATGCGGTCATAGTCGCGCGGCTTGCCGAATCCCTCGACTGCCTCGTATTCACAGTCGTTTTCGACGGTGATTGCCGCCGCTTCGTCGCCCGACTGTGTCGCCCGGGGGCCGACCGCCTTGACCGTCCCCGAGACCGACGAGCATATCGCCGCGGAGACGAATCCGCCCGCCTCGGCAATCATCTGTCCGACAAGGACGCGGTCGCCCGGCTTTACGAGCGGCTTCGCCGGCGCGCCGATGTGCTGATTCATAAGGTAGACGAGCTCGCCCTTTGCCTCGAGACGCACCGTCTGCGCGTTCTCGGACAGAATCTTGCAGTCGTGCGGGTGAACTCCTCCCCTGAATGTTTTAAGGTGCATATTATCAACCCCGTTTCTGAGTTTGGCATACCGATAAAAGATACACAGACAGTATATCACACCTTTAAAAAATAATCAACCACAATCCGGGGGAGAGGGGAAATTTTTTGAACGGAGCTTGGCGGGGAGATGGGAGGAAACTAAGTGGCGCTGTAATAAGCGAAAGCGGTGACGTGCCTTGCTATAAGGAATTCGCTGGCGCTCTCCGGCTCTCCGCAAAAGGGGAGGAAGCTTGCGCACGGTACAGATAATTTGCGGAGACGGCGTGCTGACGCGTAAAAAGGAATTCGCTGGCGCGAATGCTATTTTAGTAACTGCCACAGTAAGGACATCTGCGCACGTTTATTAAAGAAAATCATCGCCGAACTACCGCTAAAAGGTATTCGCTAGCGCTCATGTTATCTAAAACACCCCTCCCCGACCCTCCCCTCGAGGGGAGGGGGGTGCGGAGGAAACTAAGCAGCGCTGTAATAAGCGAAAGCGGTGACGTGCCTTGCTATAAGGAATTCGCTGGCGCTTATGCTATTTTTAGTAACTGCACAGTAAGGACATCTGCGCACGTTTATTAAAGAAAATCATCGCCGAACTACCGCTAAAAGGTATTCGCTTCGCTCATGCTATTTATAGTCACCCCTCCCCGGCCCTCCCCGGAGGGGAGGGGGTGCGGAGGAAACTTAGTGGTACTGTAACAAGCAAAAGCGTTGCCGCACCTTGCTATAAGGAATTCGCTAACGCTCATGCTATTTTTAGACTCCCACCCCCTGCCCCCTCCCAACATGGGAGGGGGTTGTGCGTTACCAAAGTTTGGAGTGCCGCCTGACGGCGGGGGAAATTTTGCGCGACGTCACACCTTGCTGATGTTAGTTTCATAGAGGATGGCAAACGCATCACCTTTGCGGCGACTTGCTCATTTTCCTTCCACACCCCCTGCCCCCTCTCCCTCAGTGAGAGAGAGGGGGTTCCACCCCACACCCGGCCGTTCACGTTCGTGAACGGCGCGACCACTCCCCTCGAGGGGAGGGGTGCCGGGCAATGAGGACACTTTTGCAGGTATATTAAAAGCATGAGCGGCGTCATACCTTGCTATAAGGAATTCGCTTCGCTGATGCTATTTATAGACTCCCACCCCTACCCCCTCCCACATGGGAGGGGGTTATGCGTTACCAAAGTTTGGAGTGCCGCCTGACGGCGGGGGATGATTTGCAAAATCGCCGCACGTCGCTAAAAAGGAGTCTGCCTGCGGCGGACGCTCCTCGCGTCACTCGACCGTGACGCGATTACGCCATATCCCCATCCCCTGCCCCTCCCCGACGGGGAGGGACCCGCTTCGCTCCCTTTGATTCTGTCCTCTCACATCTGCTCTTCGACAGGGGCGTAGTCCGGCGCGCTTCGCGCGCAACGAAATAAGCAGAAAAACTCCCTTCGGAGTTTTTCTGCTTATTTCGTTTCGGCAGCCTTCGGCTGCCGCGGACTGCGCCCGGGGTAGTGTGGCGCCGCACTGCCGGAAATAAGGAATTCGCTAACGCTCATACTATTTTTAGACTCCCACCCCCTACCCCTTCCCACATGGGAGGGGGTTATGCACCGTCAAAACTTTGATTACTGCCTGCTGGCAGGGGAAAAGTTTGAACGACGTCAGCCATCGCTAAATGCGTTCACTTTGCGGCAACGCTAAAATCATGAACTTTGCACATTTTGCGCATTTTACGCATAATTGCCCCGCACATCTGCTATATTTCCAAATACTAACAACTAACAACTATTCTCTAACAACTACATGAACTTTGCACATTTTTCGCACTTTGTGCACTATAGAAATACAGCTCTCCAATTTTGTCCCCCGCAGGAAGACACTCACCCCTCATCTATCCTCTATCCTCCACCCTCTAATCATCTAATCATCTACCTCCCCCCTCCTCTTGACATTCCCGTCCTTCCATTGTATACTTTTACTATAAAGACAACTTATGCTTGACAGGGCGTATCTAATATGCTATATTAGATACAGCGGAGCCGAATCCGCGAATACTAATATAATTTCAAAGAAGGTGTGACTAATGTCAGATAAGGGAAAATACGTCATATACGCCGACTCGGGGGCCGACATCTCCCCGGTAAAGCTCGATGAATGGGGCGTAAAAAGCTGCCCGCTGACGTTTACGTTCGAGGGCGAAGAGAAAAGCTATGCCGGCGAGGAAATGAAGTCCCGCGACTTTTACGCGCGCATGAGAGACGGCAAAATCGCGCACACCGCCGCCCTCAACTACTCCACAGCGTCCGAAATCTTTCGGAGCGAGCTCGAAAGCGGAAACGACGTCTTCTATCTCGCTTTCAGCTCGGGCCTCAGCTCGACCTTCGCGACCTCCTGCACCGTCGCCGAAGACCTTATGTCCGAATTTCCGGACAGGCGCGTAGTCGTCGTCGATTCGCTCGCCGCCTCGTCGGGGCACGGTCTGCTGCTCTGGCTCTGTGTGAAAAAGAAGGCCGACGGCGCCGATATCGACGAATTAAAGGCATATGCCGAGGGAATCCGCCTCAACATCTGCCACTGGTTCACCGTCGACGACCTCGTCTATCTTCGCCGCGGGGGAAGGGTCAGCGCCGCGACAGCGCTTGCCGGAACCGTCCTTGGGATAAAGCCGGTGCTTCATGTCGACGACGAGGGTCATCTCATAAATATGATGAAGGTGCGCGGAAGAAAGGCGTCAATCAAGGCTATAGCCGACAAATTCGACGAGCTCCGCAACCCCGCCTATGACGACGCGGTGTTTATTTCGCACGGCGACTGTTTTGAAGATGCCAGACTGCTCGCACAGACGGTTAAGGAAAGATTCGGCGTCAAGGTCGCACTCATAAACGACATCGGCCCGGTCATCGGCGCACATTCCGGACCCGGCACCCTTGCGCTCTTCTTCGTCGGCGAGCACAGATAGGAGATTCCCCGATGCCTGATAACCCCTCTCCGAAGCGGACAAAGCTTCCGGAACAGAAAATAAGTCCCGAAAAACAGAAGCAGCAGGGCACTGTCCTTACGGTGCTTGTGATTCTTATTGCAGTCGGCGCCGCGATGATTCTCTACCGCAACGGCGTAATCGGCGGCTCTGCGTCAAAAAGGCCGGTCGAAGAATACCTCGGCGCAATCGCCTCCCGCGACTTCGATTCGTATATCGGCTGTATGCCGTCGCTCATGGCGGGGGAATACCTTACCGAGCGGGACAGCCTCGGTCTTTCGGGCGAGGAATACATGCGCGAGCTCTACAGCGACTATTTTGCCGAATTCGGCGACGACATGACCGTGAGCCTCGATTTCACCGGCCGCTCCCGAATCGACAGCCGCTATCTCGAAAACTTTTCCGCCGACTGGCTCGAACAGTTCGGCGAACCGATTAAAATCTCCTCCGCGTTCGAGGTCGACGTTACGGCGCACTTTGCCGGCTCGCTCTCAAGCGACGACATCGACCTCTGCTGTTATGTCATCAAAAGCGGCGGAAGATGGTGCATCGCCGGCTGTGAATACCTGACCGACGTCGAAGAACTCCCCGAGGAGGAATAAAAGTGTCCTTTCTGCTGGCATCGACCGGCGCGTTTATAGGCCGAATGAACGGCCGCGACTACCGTCTGATTGAAAAATACGCCCCGGAAATCGAGTGCGACGGTTTCGAGCTGATGGGTTATGAAGGCTGGTTCGGCGACTCCGACAGCCTTGTCGGGTATATAAACGACCTTCCCTACCGCTTCCCGACGCTCCACTGCGACAAGACCATCGGCGAATATCTCACAAGAGAGAATTTCGGCGAAGCCTTTGAAAGATTCCGGAAAAACTGTTATGTCGCCGAGAAAATCGGCGCAAAGCTCCTTATAATCCACCTCTGGAACGGGCCCATCTCCGACTCGAACATCTCCGCGAACATAAAGGGCTATGCCCGGCTTCTCGAAATTGCGCGGGATTACGGTCTGACGGCGACGGTTGAAAACGTCATCGCCAACGGCGGGAGTCCCCTTCGCCATTGGCACACTCTTGCCGAAAAATACCCCGACGTCACCTTTACATACGACACAAAGATGGCGCAGTTCGACTTCGACAATGAAAAGGCGTTCCTCCCCGAGAACATCGGACTCTGGAAGAGCGTCCGGCACGTCCACCTCAACGACCGCATCGGCGGCTACCGCGACTGGTCGAGCTACCGCGCGCTGAACATCGGCGCCGGCGACGTCGATTTCAAGACGTTCTTCGCCGGTCTCGACGCCGTCGGCTATTCCGGGGGATACACCGTTGAGGCGAACGCCTTCCGCCCGGACGGCTCCCTCGACCTCGACGGCCTCAATAAAAGCCTCCGCGCCGCCCGCCGGCTGATTGAAGGGAGAAAGATGACCCGATAATCCCGAGATACATACGGCACCGTTCACAGTCAGAACATAAAAAAGACCCAACTTTTCAGTCGGGTCTTTTATCTTTTATAGGAGCTTATCCGAGCGCGTCAATCTGTGCGTTAAGGTCGTCGATGTACCACTGAATCGTGTCCTTGAGCGACTCCTTGCGCTGTGCCCACGACGTCTCGGCGCCGGCGATGTTGAAGTTGGTCATCTCGCTGACTCTCGAGGAGAGGTCTCCGAGGCCTTCGCCGAAGTCGATGAAGGTGTTGTGCGAGTGAGCAATGTCATACATGACGTCCCACATGTCGAGCATGTCCTGAGACCAGCCCTTTTTCTCCATCAGCTGCTTTTTGTCGAAGTTGATGACGGTCGGGTCGACAATCTTGAAGCGGTCGCACATCGCCAGAAGCGCGACGGTTTCGGGGTGAGGCGCGCCTTCGATGAGGCAGTATCCCTTCGGCTTCGAGTCGATATAATACTCGCCGTCGCCGTTCGGGTCTCTCGGAACGGGAACAATCATAACCTCGCCCGCGGTGATGTCGCCATAGGTCTGTTCCATGTCGGCAATCGTCCTGCGCTCGTCGAGGATATAAACGCCGTCCATGCCGAAGAGGGTGACGCCTTGGGCGACTCCGCCGCTGTCGAGCTCATAGTTGAGCTGCCAGCCGTTGTTCCAGATGGGGAACGAAACCTCGTTCTTCTGCATATCCTGGAGGACGTTCGCGGCGCGTTCGAGTCTCGGGTCGTCGATGTTGGAATAGAACTTTCCGGTCTCGGGGTCAAGCTGTACAAGGCTGATGCCGGTCGAGGTGAGGAAAGCGGTGTCGGGGTGCCAGTTGTTGAAGGCGTATCTTCCGGCCTCGGGGTCGGTGAATTCAATCGCCATGTCGAGCATATCGTCCCAAGTCCACTCGCCGTTATAGAAGAGGGTCGCGGGGTCGTCGAAACCGTAGTCGTCGAAGACTCTCTTGTTATAAAGGACGATGCTGTTGAACTGTACGTCCGTAATCATCATATAGCACTTACCGCCGAGGGAGAAGAAGTTGTCGGCATAATACTTCATGTCCGCGAAGAGAGGGTCGTCGTAGTCTATGTAGTCGTCGACGGGGGCGAACATATTGTTGAGCGCGCGGCTCGGGAAGTCGGTCGCCCATGCCTCATAGAAGTCGGGGATATCGCTCGAGAGAAGAAGGTTCGCAAGCTTTGTCCACCTCTCGTCCCAGGTACATTCGACCCACTCGATGTCGCAGCCGTACATTTCGTGGAAGGTCCAGTAACCGGTCTGTACCATTTCGTCCTCGGAATAGTTCTGAAGGCTGTTCTGATATCCGTAAAGCCGGATAACAGTGTTTGTGCCGGCGGCAGTGTCCGCGGACGGGAGCCTTATTCCGGCGGCGGCGAGAATCGAGGCGGCGTCCTCCGTCGAGAGCGTCAGCTGAATAACCTCGCGCTGAGAAGCGCCGCAGCTGACAAGCGCGACAATGAGTATAAGCACCGTCGCCAGCGCGGCAATTTTTTTCATCATATTTAATTTCTCCTTTCGGCAGTATAATCACGAGTAGCGTGTACAATAATTATACCACATCTGCCGGGTTAATTCTATTGACAAATCTCACAACCGGCAATTTAATTATTTGACCATTTGCACAAAACTCCTCCGGATTTTACATATTGTCAGGAGGGTGCTTAATTATAGGGACGGGGCTGACTGCTCAATCAGAGACAGAGGAGACGCAAAAGGTGTACCCTGCTGTCAGGTGGCAATCAAAGTTTTGGCGACGCAGAACCCCCTCCCATGTGGGAGGGGGAAGGGGGTGGGAGTCTAAAAACAGCATGAGCGAAGCGAATACCTTATTCCGGCAGTGCGGCGCCACGCTACCCCGGGCGCAGTCCGAGACCGCCGGCGGCGGTCTGAACGAAAAACAGAAAAACTCCGGCGGGAGTTTTCCTGATATTTTCGTTCGCGCGCGAAGCGCGCCGGACTGCGCCCTCATAGGAGCTGAAACCGAAGCGATGTGTTCCCCCTTTCCATGTGGAAAGGGGGACAGGGGGATAGGAGACTGAAAAGAGCATGAGCGAAGCGAATTCCTTATAGCAAGGTATGGCGCTGCTTTTACGTTTAATAAACCTGCGCCAGTGCCCTCCACACCCCCTCCCCTCGAGGGGAGGGCCGGGGTGGGGCGACTTTAGATAGTATGAGCGAAGCGAATTCCTTATAGCAAGGTGGGACGCAGCTCATGTTTTATTATACCTGCGCAAGTGTCCTCCTCGCCAAGTACCACTCCCCTCGAGGGGAGTGGTCGCGCCGATGCAGTCAGAAGACAGATATCAGAAGTCAGAAATCAGAATTCTATCTTCTACCTTCTATCCTCTAATCTCTAACTTCTGACCTCTGACCCTCTGACTTCTGTTTTCTAATAGGGCAGGAGGTGTGGAAGAAAGAGAGGGGAAATATCAAAGGTGCTACATTTAGCGTCGCTGCAAAGTGAACGCATTTAGCGAAGTATGACATCACGCAAATTTTTCCCCGCCGTCAGGCGGCACTCTAAACTTTGGCAGCATAACCCCCTCCCATGTGGGAGGGGGCAGGGGGTGGGAGTTTGAAAATAGCATGAGCGAAGCGAATTCCTTTTAAAAAGTTGGACGCCGCTCATGTTTTAATATACCTGCACAAGTGTACTACACACCCCCTCCCCTTGAGGGGAGGGCCGGGGAGGGGTGACTATAAATAGCATGAGCGAAGCGAATTCCTTTTAAGCGACATTGGGCGTCCTCCGACAGCTTTCTCTTCGCAAATTCCTCAAGTCAACCCGCCTCCCGCACTTCTATCTTCTATCATCTATCCTCTTTCCTCCATCCTCCATCTTCTGCCTTCTGACAATCTCCCTTCTGTCCTCTGAAAGCATTTTCCTCCCCTCCTCCGCATACCATTATAAAAAACTACCTCGGAGGAAGACTATGACCGACCAGATGACCGCCCACCACAGCGTTATTTTACAGGACCGCGCGACGCTCGAGCTCTCCGGCGTGACCGACGTCGACAGCTTCGACGAAAACGAAATCTCGCTCTATACGACCCTCGGAGAGATGGTCGTCCGCGGGAAGGCCCTCCACGTCAACGCGATGAACGTCGACACCGGCGACATGCAGATCGACGGCGATATCCGCTCAATCGTCTACGGCGACAAGGACCGCAAGAAAAAGCCGGGCCTCTGGGGGAAGCTGACCCGATGACCCGCGAAGAGCTCTATTCCGGAATGTTCCTCGGCACCGCCCTCGAGCTCCGCCTCTTTTTCGCCTCAATCCTCCTCGGCGCTCTCCTCGGCGCGCTCTATGACCTCTTCCGCGCACTCCGCCTCTGTCTGAAGCACCCGAAAGCCGCCGTCTTTGCCGAAGACGTCCTCTTTGTGACCGTGTCGGCGCTGTCGGTCTATGTGTTCTGCACCGAGCTTTGCCGCGGCAGGCTCCGCTTTTTCGTGATGCTCGGCGCCGCCGCCGGCTTTGGAATCTATCTTTCAACGCTCGGACGCCTCGTCGTCCGCTTCAATTCGTCAGTGGTAAAGACTGCTAAAAAAGCGCTGTTAGTTATAGGCAAAGTGCTCAAAAAGTTTCTCGGTGATTTGTGCGGGGTGCCGTTTTTTCGGAAAAGAGGGGACGAAATTGAAGAAAATCCTTGCGCCAAAGGGAATAAGTGATGTATAATAAATCCGTATCTTGGTACAAGTATCTTTGCATGGGAGGCGCAGGCATGGCTAAACCTAATAAACGCCGCAGGTCGCATATCGGCGACCTCGTAAAGCTTGCGCTTTTTATCCTCGTTCTGGCATATTCGGTCGGACTCATCATCCAGACACAGGCCGACATCGCCGAGCAGCGGACGCAGATTGAGCGTCTACGCGAACAAATCAGCGAGACGAGACAGGCAAACGATGAGTACCAGCGCATTCTCAACACCGACGACGAAGAGGAATATATGTTTACCGTCGCCGTCGAAAAGCTCGGATACGCATATCCCCGCGAGCGCAGATTCTATGCGAAGCCGAAGAGCTGACCGAGCAGGCAAGGACATCAAAGAAAGAGGAAACTAAACGCAAATGCAGCTGGAAGTCGGAGAAATCTTAGAGGGAAAAGTAACGGGCGTTCTTAAATTCGGCGCTTTTGTCGACCTTGGCGGCGGCAAATCCGGAATGGTGCATATTTCCGAGGTCGCGCCGACATATGTCAACGACATTAAAGAACACATCACCGAGGGGCAGACCGTTAAGGTCAAAATCATCGGCATCGCCGACGACGGAAAAATTAGTCTTTCAATAAAAAAGGCGATGCAGCAGCATGGCGGCGCCCGCCGGGATAAAAAGCCGCGCGGCGATTTTTCGGGCAAGGACAAGGACTCCGAGCCTCCCCGCCCGAGGCACAGCGCTCCGAAAAAGCCTGTCAAGAGAGAACAGCCGACCATCGAAGAGCTCGAGTATGCCTATGAACCGAAGAGCGCCGTCACCGACGCCGGCTTCGAGGACATGCTTTCAAAGTTCAAGATGTCGAGCGAGGACAGAATGTCGGGACTCAAGAACATGGACGTTAAAAAGCGCGGCCGCCGCAAATGACTTCCGACCTCTGAATTCTGACATCTGATATCTGATATCTCACTATCTGTAATCTGCTCGCCCCCGCCGAGGGGGCGCTTCTTTTGAAGGGAGACCGTTCATGAAAAAGACATTCGCCGTTCTTTCGGCGATAATCCTGATTTTGGGCATATTCAGCTCCTGTACGGCGACAAGCGAGGTCGCCGGCGAAGACCTGATTCTTTCCGCACGCGAGTGGTACACCTCGCTCGATTCGGCACACGTCTCGGTCGTCAACGACTTTACCGGCGAAACCGAGCAGGAGTTTATCTTCAAATACGACGAAAAGGGCGTCATGACCTATTCATATGTCGGGACCGCCGAGGGAATCCGGCTCGCACAGTTCAACAACGGCCGCGAACAGTTCACCGACGACAACGGCAGCATCTCGGCGCTGACCTCCGAGGACCTAAGCTTTACCGCCTATTCCCGCGACGTCCCCTATCCGATGGCGGACGAGGGACTTATCCTTTATTATAAGAGGGCGGTTTCGTCGGCGGGGGTCATCTCCTCCGAGGACGGCGGGACCTCGGTCACCCTCGGCTATGACCCCGAAAAGCTCGGCGAATACGACGGCGACGGCGAAATCACCTCGTTCACCGCCGTCTATACCTTCGACAACGGCGGCAATTTCGTCAGCCTTTGCGAAAAAACCGTGCTCTCGGTCGGCGGAACCCCGGAGGAACACAGCTATACCGTATATATAACCGACGTCAATTCGGTCGCGCGGGTGGAAAATGTTGTGGATATCTCCTCGCTCGGGGACTAATTCTTGTGCCTTTGTGAATATTGCATAAAAACGGGCGGAAAATTTCTAAAAATTTCTCCGCCGTTAATTTCATTAAAAACTTGACTATTAAGGCCGCACGGTGGTATATTATACCTTGCGTGACTGCGAAGATATGCGATGAAGCCGAAGGTTGCTGCCTTTGAGCAGGGAATTTCGGCAGAGTATGTCCGATTTTAAACCGGGCGACTGTGAATATGCACGGCGGTGTGCCGCTTCTTGCGAACGCTTCTGCGTTTGCGGCAGGCCGAAGATGTGTGTGCCTTGGTTCTCCCGAAAAACAGCGGTTTTTCGGCGTTTTTTATGAGAGATAAAAGGAACACACGGGAGCGTGTATATAAACAGAAGACCTGCGCCGAAGAGCGCGGGCGCCCCCATCTAATTTTAAGGAGGCATTAAAACAATGGCAGTCAATGAAAAAATCAGAATCAAGATCAAGGGCTATGAGCACTCGAATGTCGACGCCGCAGCGGCAAAGATAGTCGAAGCGGCAAAGCGCAGCGGCGCAAAGGTCTCGGGACCTGTCCCGCTCCCCACCGACAAAGAGGTCGTAACGATTCTCCGCGCAGTGTTCAAGGACAAGGACAGCCGTGAGCAGTTTGAATTAAGAACCCACAAAAGGCTCATCGACGTTCTTCACCCGACGAACGAGACTACAACCGCCCTGCAGAATCTTGAGCTTCCTGCCGGCGTCGAAGTCGTGATGGAAATCAAGTAATTTCCAAAGGAAACCGCCGAGCGGTTTCAAAGCGAATCGCGCTCACAGGTCAAGTCGGAGAAATCCGACCAATAACCGCAATAGGAGGAAAACAAAATGCAAAAAGGAATCATCGGAAAGAAGATTGGCATGACCCAGGTCTTCACCGAAGCCGGAAAGGTCATACCGGTTTCCGTCATCGAGGCGGGCCCGTGCGTGGTCGTCCAAAAGAAAACTGCCGAGAACGACGGCTATGAAGCCGTGCAGCTCGGCTTCGGAGACACCACCGCGAAGAGCCTCAAAAAGCCCCTCACGGGGCACTTCAAAAAGGCGGACGTCGCCCTTAAGAAGCACCTTAAAGAATTCAGACTCGACGACATCAGCGCTCTTAATGTCGGCGACATCGTCAAGGCCGACGTTTTTGCGGTCGGCGACATTGTCGACGTAAGCGGAATCTCGAAGGGTAAAGGCTTTGCCGGCACCATCAAGCGCTGGAACAATCACAGATTAAAAGAGACTCACGGTACCGGCCCCGTCCACCGTCACGCCGGTTCGATGGGCGCCTGCTCCTCGCCTTCAAGAATCTTCAAGGGCAAGGGCATGCCGGGACACCTCGGCGCCGAAAAGGTCACCGTACAGAATCTCGAGGTCGTCCGCGTCGACGCAGAAAACAACCTTATCGCTGTAAAGGGCGCCATTCCCGGCCCCAAGAGCGGCATCGTCACCGTTGCCGACAGCGTTAAGAAGGCTTAGTGGAAGGAGGAAACGAAATGTCTAAGATTTCCGTTTATGACATCAAGGGCAACGTCGTTGCCGACACTGAGCTCAACGACGCCATCTGGGGAATCGAGCCCAACGTCCCCGTTATGCACACAATGGTCGTCAACTACCTTGCGAACCAAAGACAGGGCACACAGTCCACTCTCACCAGAACCGAAGTCTCGGGCGGCGGAAGAAAGCCTTGGAGACAGAAGGGCACCGGCAGGGCGCGTCAGGGTTCAACCCGTTCGCCCCAGTGGACTCACGGCGGAGTCGCCCTCGGTCCCAAGCCGAGAAGCTACCGCTTCACCGTCAACAAGAAAGTGCGCAGGCTTGCGATGAAATCCGCTCTTTCGTCCAAGCTCGCCGAGGGCGAGGTAATCGTTCTTTCCGGGATTGACTTCGAGGGAATAAAGACCAAGAACGTCACCGAAATGCTCAAGGCTCTTGGAGCCGAAGGAAAGGCCCTTATCGTCAACACCGCCGTCGACGAAAAGCTTATAAAGAGCGCGCGCAACATTCCCGGTGTAAAGACCGCTCTGGTCAACACCCTTAACGTCTACGACATCTTGAGCCACGATAAGTTCATCGTCGTAAAAGACGCCGTCGACAAAATCGAGGAGGTATACTGCTAATGGTTAAGACCGCTCAGGATATTATTCTCAAGCCCGTCATCACCGAGGCCTCGATGGAAGACCTCCGCTCGGGTAAATACACCTTCAGGGTTATGAAGACCGCGAACAAGTATGAGATTAAAGACGCCGTCGAAAAAATCTTCGGCGTTAAGGTCGCAAAGGTCAATACCGTAAAGATGAGGGGCAAGACCCGCAGAATGGGCAGATACGAAGGCACCACTCCTTCGTGGAAAAAGGCAATAGTCACTCTTGCCGAGGGTTCAAAGACCATCTCGTTCTTCGACGGAATGATTTAAACCCGCCCGGTAAGAAAAGTATGGGACGCCCCGTCCCGCAAAACCTAAGTTAAGGAGTGAAAATCACATGGCTATAAAGAGCTATAAGCCGACCACGAACGGACGCCGCGGAATGACAGTCACCGACTACAGCGTTCTCTCGAAGGTCGCGCCCGAAAAGAGCCTTCTCGAACCCTTGAAGAAGACCTCGGGCAGAAACAGCTATGGAAGAATAACCGTCCGTCATCACGGCGGCGGCGAAAGAAGAAAATACCGTGTTATCGACTTCAAGAGGAACAAGCTCGACATGAACGCCGAGGTCATGACCCTTGAATACGACCCGAACCGCTCGGCACACATCGCTCTCCTGAAATACGAGGACGGCGAGAAGAGATATATCATCGCCCCGAACGGCCTCAAGGTCGGCGATACCGTCTGTGCGGGAGCTTCCGCCGACATCAAGCCCGGCAACGCTCTCCCGCTCATCAATATCCCCGTCGGTACCTTTATCCACAACATCGAGCTCTATCCCGGCAAGGGCGCACAGCTTGTACGCGCCGCCGGCAATATGGCACAGCTTATGGGCCGCGAAGGCGACAAGGTTCTTGTCCGTCTCCCCTCCGGCGAAATGAGATATATCCCCGCAAACTGCATGGCGACCGTCGGACAGGTCGGAAACATCGACCACGAAAACGTCCACCTCGGCAAAGCGGGAAGAAAGCGCCATATGGGCGTAAGACCTACCGTAAGAGGCTCGGTCATGAACCCCTGCGACCACCCACACGGCGGCGGCGAAGGAAAGTCGCCCGTCGGACGTCCGTCGCCGGTCTCCCCTTGGGGTAAGCCGACAATGGGCTATAAGACCAGAGCCAAGCATCATCGCTCCGACAAGTATATTGTCAAGCGCCGCAACGCCAAGTAACGCCGAAAGGAGGCAGATGAACAATGGGTAGAAGTGTTAAAAAAGGACCTTTCGTACAGGAATCGCTCTACAAAAAGGTCATCGCTATGAACGAAACGGGAGAGAAAAAGGCAATTAAGACATGGAGCCGCGCTTCCGTAATCTTCCCCGATTTCGTTGGTCATACATTTGCCGTCCACGACGGACGCAAGCATGTGCCTGTATATATCACCGAGGACATGGTCGGTCACCGTCTCGGCGAGTTCGCCCCGACGAGGACCTTTAAGGGTCACGCAGGCTCGAAGACGTCCAATAACGGCAAATAGACCGAAAGGAGGAAATTCAAATGGAAGCTATGGCAATACTTCGGAATGCCCGCATTGCTCCCCGCAAGGTTGAAATTGTCCTCAACCTTATAAGAGGCAAGGACCTCGAAACCGCCCTCGCCATAATGAAGCATACTCCCAAGGCCGCCTGCGAATACCTTGTAAAGCTCGTCAATTCGGCAGCCGCAAACGCTGAAAATAACTTCCACATGGACAGAACAAATCTCTATGTCTCGGAGTGCTACGTTTGCCCCGGTCCGACGCTTAAAAGGTATCAGGCAAGAGCAAAGGGAAGCGGAGCAAGAATTCTCAAGAGAACCTCACACGTCACGGTCGTTCTCTCTGAAAAGGAATAAGTCGTCAAAGGAGGTAAACTATGGGACAAAAAGTTAATCCGCACGGTCTCCGCGTCGGAATCATTAAGGATTGGGATTCCCGCTGGTTTGCAGATAAGAGCACTTTCGGCGACACCCTTGTTGAAGATTACAACATCCGTAACTACATCAAGAAGAATCTCTATTCCGCGGGCGTACCGCGCATCGAAATCGAAAGATTCGCCGACAGAGTCAAAATCAATATCCACTGCGCAAAGCCGGGACAGGTTATCGGCAGAGGCGGCGAGGCCATCGATAAGCTCAAGACCGATATCGAAAAGAAAATCGGAAAGACCGTCTCGCTCAACATCTTCGAGGTAAAGTCTCCCGACCTTAACGCACAGCTTGTCGCCGAAAGAATCGCCCTCGACCTCGAAAACCGCGTCGCATTCAGACGCGCGATGAAGGGCGCAATCGGAAGAGCGATGAAGCTCGGCGCAAAGGGAATCAAAACAAAGGCTTCGGGCCGTCTCGGCGGCGCCGAAATCGCAAGAAGCGAAAGCTATCACGAGGGAACAATCCCGCTTCAGACTATCCGTGCCGACATCGACTACGGAACCGCCGAGGCCGCCACCACATACGGCAGAATCGGCGTAAAGGTCTGGATTTATAAGGGCGAGGTCCTTAAGGGCGAAGCCGCACAGCACGAGGAAAAGCCCGACCGCCGCAGCCGCAGACCCAGAAGCGGCGACGACAGACCCCGCCGTCCGAGAAACGACAGCCGTCCGCCGAGAGGGGAAAACAGAAGAGAAGGAGGTAATAAATAATGTTACTTCCAAAGAGAGTTAAATACCGCAAGCAGCACCGCGGAAGAATGACCGGAAAGGCCACAAGAGGCAACTATGTCGCATACGGCGACTACGGTCTTCAGGCGCTCGAGCCTTCGTGGATTACTTCGGCGCAGATTGAGGCCGCCCGTATCGCCATGACGCGTTACATCAAGCGCGGCGGACAGGTCTGGATTAAAATCTTCCCGGATAAGCCGGTCACCACAAAGGCGCTCGGCACCCGTATGGGTTCCGGTAAAGGTACACCCGAGTTCTGGGTCGCCGTCGTAAAGCCCGGAAAGGTGATGTTTGAAATCGCCGGCGTCAGCGAAGACGTCGCAAGAGAGGCAATGCGCCTTGCGGCACACAAGCTTCCCATCAAATGCAAGTTCGTAAAGAAGGAAGAGGAGGGTGAGCAGTAATTATGAAAACAAGCGAAATCAAGGAAATGACTCTTGTCGAGATGCAGTCAAAGCTCGCCGACCTTCGTGAAGAGCTTTTCAACCTTCGTTTCCAGCACACTGTCAACCAGCTCGACAACCCCATGAGAATAAAGGTCGTTAAGAAGGACATCGCCCGTGTAATGACCTTTATCCGCCAGCGTGAATCCGAGTGATTGAGAGGAGGAACACAGAATGAGCGAAAGAAAGCTTAGAAAGACAAGAGTGGGAAAGGTCGTCTCCGACAAAATGGATAAGACGATAGTCGTCGCCATCGAAGACAACGTCATGCACCCGCTGTATAAGAAGATAATCAAGAGAACCGTTAAGTTCAAGGCTCATGACGAGGAAAATGCCGCACACACCGGCGACAAGGTTCAGATCATGGAGACCAGACCTCTTTCCAAGAATAAGAGATGGCGTCTTGTAAAGGTTCTGGAGCAGGCTAAGTAAGCCTAATAAGTGTAATTTGAAAGGAGGAACTTGCTGTGATACAGATGCAGACCAGACTCAAGGTTGCGGACAACACCGGAGCCAAAGAGCTTATGTGCATAAGAGTCCTGGGCGGCACCCGCCGCAAGTATGCCAACATCGGCGACGTCGTCGTCGCTTCCGTAAAAAAGGCGGCACCCGGCGGCATGGTCAAGAAGGGCGACGTAGTTAAAGCAGTGATTGTTCGTTCAACAAAGGGCCTGCGCCGCGACGACGGAACCTATATCCGCTTCGACGAAAACGCAGCCGTTATAATCAAAGAAGATAAAACTCCGAGGGGGACCCGTATCTTTGGCCTCGTCGCCAGAGAGCTCAGGGACCATGATTTCGTTAAAATCATGTCCCTTGCCCCTGAGGTACTTTAAGGAGGAGCCAGAATATGAACAAAATCCATGTTAAAACCGGCGACTCCGTTGTCATCCTCAGCGGTAAGGATAAGGGCAAGAGGGGAAACGTCCTCGCTGTGTCTCCCAAGGAAGGAAAGCTTATTGTCGAGGGATGCAACATGGCGACCAAGTCCGTTAAGCCGCGCAGACAGGGCGAACAGGGCGGAATCGTCAAGGCAGAGGCAGCAATGTATTCGAGCAAGGTGGCGCTTTGGTGCCCCAAATGCTCAAGAGGCGTGAGATACGGCGTTAAGACAGACGACGACGGCAATAAGGTCAGGGTCTGCAAGCGCTGCGGCGCCGAGATAAAGTAAGGAGGATATAGAGATGGCAAGATTAAAAGATTACTATGTCAGCGATATAGCCCCCGCTCTTATGAAAAAATTCGGCTATAAAAACGTCATGCAGATACCCAAGCTCGATAAGGTCGTCATCAACGTCGGCTGCGGCGAGGCCAAGGAAAACACCAAGGTTGTCGACGCCGTCATCACCGACCTTTCGGCAATCACCGGCCAGAAGCCGATTGTCTGCAAGGCAAAGAAGTCGGTCGCTAACTTTAAGCTCCGCGAGGGAATGCCCATCGGCGTAAAGGTAACTCTTCGCTCCGATAAGATGTATGAATTCGTGGACAGACTCTTTAATGTCGCTTTCCCGCGCGTAAGAGACTTCAAGGGCATCAGCCCCAACTCCTTCGACGGAAGAGGAAACTATTCCACCGGCATCAAGGAACAGCTGATATTCCCCGAAATCGAGTTCGACAAAATCGACAAGGTCCGCGGAATGGACATCAACTTCATCACCACGGCAAAGACCGACGAAGAGGCAAAGGAGCTCCTTTCAATGCTGGGCGCTCCGTTCGCTAAGTAATGAGGAGGGTATAAAATGGCTAAGAAATCAATGATTCTTAAACAACAGGCAAAGCCAAAGTTCTCGTCCCGTGCTTACAATAGATGCAAGATTTGCGGCAGACCGCACGCATATCTGAGAAAATTCGGCATCTGCCGCATCTGCTTCAGAGAGCTTGCACACGACGGTCAGATTCCGGGCGTTAAAAAAGCAAGCTGGTAAAGGAGGCAAAACAGTATGCAAATCACAGATACGATAGCGGACCTTTTAACAAGAATCCGCAACGCGAGCTCCGCAAGACACGCTACTGTCGACGTCCCCGCTTCTAACGTAAAGAAGGCAATAACCGAAATCCTTCTCAACGAGGGATACATCAAGGCGTATTCGGTCGTCGACGACGGTAAGCAGGGCATTATAAGAATCACACTTAAATATGACGAGAATAAGGCGTCGGTCATCACAGGACTAAGAAGAGTCTCGAAGCCCGGATTGAGAATTTATTCGAGCTGCGAAGACATGCCGAAGGTGATGAAGGGCCTCGGCGTTGCGATTGTTTCAACCTCAAAGGGTATTGTTACCGACCGCAAGGCAAGAGAGCTCGGCGTCGGCGGCGAGATACTCGCCTTCGTCTGGTAAGGAGGAAGTTATGTCAAGAATCGGACTTAAACCTATAACTGTCCCCGCCGGCGTTGAAGTCTCGGTCGCAGAAGGAAACGTCGTCACCGTTAAGGGACCAAAGGGTACACTCACCAAGACGTTCAGCCCCAGCCTCGGCATCACTGTCGAGAACGGCGAGATTAAAGTAAGCCGCCCCAACGACGAGCAGCTCGAAAAATCTCTCCACGGACTCACAAGAACCCTTGTGAACAACATGGTCGAGGGCGTCGTCAACGGATATCAGAAGCTCCTCATCATCGAGGGCACCGGCTACAGAGCCGCAAAACAGGGCAAAGACGTTATTCTGAACCTCGGCTATTCGCATCAGGTCGTCATTTCCGAGACCGACAGCATCAGCCTCGAGGTTCCGCAGCCCAACCAGATTGTCGTCAAGGGCATCGACAAACAGGAAGTCGGTCAGTTCGCCTGTGAAGTCAGGGCAAAGCGCCCGCCCGAACCCTATAAGGGCAAGGGGATTCGCTATGACGGCGAGGTAATCGTCCGCAAGGCCGGTAAGGCCGGTAAAGGCGCAAAGAAGTAATTAAGGAGATTGAACTTTATGGTAAAATCAGTTGACAGAGCCAAGGCAAGAGCTCACCGCCACTTAAGAGTCCGCTCCAAGATAAGCGGTACCGCTGCCTGCCCCCGTCTCAATGTTTTCCGCTCCGCTAAACACATCTATGCGCAGGTCATAGACGATACCACCGGAACAACCCTTTGTGCCGCGTCGAGCATGACCAAGGGGTTCGGTGAAAACGGCGGCAATGTTGAAGGCGCAAAGAAGGTCGGCGGAATGATTGCCGATATGTGCCGCGAAAAGGGCATCGAAGAAGTCGTCTTTGACCGTGGCGGTTACGTTTATCACGGCCGCGTCGCGGCTTTGGCCGAAGGCGCCCGCGAAGGCGGACTGAAGTTCTGAGAAGGAGGTAATCGTTTTGGCAATAATAGACGCTTCAAAATTAGAGCTTGTCGAAAAGCCGGTCGCCATCAACCGCGTATCGAAGACCGTCAAGGGCGGACGCATTATGAAGTTCTCCGCGCTTATGGTCGTCGGTGACGGAAACGGAATCGTCGGCTTCGGAATCGGCAAGTCGAGCGAGGTTCCCGACGCAATAAGAAAGGGAATCGAAGACGCAAAGAAAAACCTTATTAAAATTCCGCTCAAGGGCACAAGCATCCCCCACGAGGTCGTCGGAATCTACGGCGCGGGAAGAGTTCTTCTCCGTCCCGCCGCGGCAGGTACCGGAGTCATCGCCGGAGGACCGGTCCGTGCGGTCATCGAAGCCGCGGGAATAAAGGACATAAGAACCAAGTCCCTGCGCTCGAATAACCCCTGCAATGTCGTAAGAGCAACCTTTAACGGACTCCAGTCCCTCCGCTCGGCCGAAGAGGTCGCCAAGAAGAGAGGAAAGACCGTAAAGGAAATCTTCGGCAAGGAAGAAGGAGGGGATAAGTAATGGCGCTTAAAATCGAACTCACAAAGAGCCTCAACGGAAGACTTAAGGACCAGATTGCAACCGCCAACGCCCTCGGCCTCCGCAAAATCGGTGACGTCACCGTTCAGCCGGACAATCCCCAGACAAAGGGCAAGATAAACAAAATCGTACACCTGATAAAAGTTACCGAAGAATAATATAAGGAGGTGCAGCAAATGAAATTGCACGATTTGGCTCCCGCCGAAGGCTCGACTCGCGAAGCAAAGAGAGTCGGCAGAGGTCACGGCTCCGGATGGGGCAAGACCGCGGCCAAGGGTCATAAGGGCCAGAACGCCCGCTCGGGCGGCGGCGTCAGACCCGGCTTTGAAGGCGGACAGACAAGACTCGCAAGAAGAATTCCTAAGAGGGGCTTCACCAACGTATTTGCGACCAACTATACCACTGTCAACGTATCCGACCTCGAAAAATTCGTCGACGGAACCGTTGTCGACACCGAGCTCCTTATGGCGGCCGGAGTCATCAAAAAGGAAAACGACGGCGTTAAGGTTCTCGGAAACGGCGAACTCACCAAAAAGCTCACCGTAAAGGCAGCCGCCTTCTCCGCAACCGCTAAGGAGAAGATAGAGAAGGCAGGCGGAGAGGCAGAGGTGGTCTAAGGTGTTCGAGACGTTAAAAAATGCGTGGAAGGTCGCGGATATCCGTAAAAAGATACTCTTTACGGTCTTCATCGTTATCATCTACCGCTTGGGCGGATATATTCCCGTCCCGTTCCTCGACGCGACCGCCATCGGTCAGATGATTGGGGACAGCGGAAACATCTTCAGCTACCTCAACGTACTTTCGGGCGGCACCTTCTCGAGAGCAACCCTTCTTTGCCTCTCGATATCGCCCTATATCAACGCACAGATTATCATTCAGCTCCTTACCTTCGCAATCCCCGCCCTCGAGCGGCTCGCAAAGGAAGGAGAGACCGGACGCGCAAAGATTGATAAAATCACCAAGTACACAACGCTCGGCATCGCCGTGTTCCAGTCTTGGGCGTATTACATCACCCTTAAGAACTCCGGTTCGCTCACCTATACCACCGGCTTCTCAAAGGCTATGGCCGAAATCGTCATCATCGCCTGCTTCACCGCCGGCGCGATGCTCGTAATCTGGCTCGGCTCGATGATTGATAAGCACGGCATCGGCAACGGAGTCTCAATGCTCCTCTTCGCCGGTATCGTCGCAAATCTCCCCGAGTCCTTCGGCTCGACCTTCTCGGCTCTCGCCGAAACCGGCAGACCGTTCTATATCGCCCTGATTCCGATAATCATCGTCATCTTTATCCTGATGATCGGCTTTATCGTGTTCATGGACAACGCCGAGAGAAGAATTCCGATTCAGTACGCAAAGCGCGTCGTCGGAAGAAAAATGTACGGCGGACAGTCGACCTATCTTCCCATCAAGATAGCGATGGCGGGCGTTCTTCCGATAATCTTCGCGATGTCGTTCATGTCAATCCCCCAGACAATCGAGATGTTCACCGGCGAACCCGCCGAGGGGACCTTCTGGGCCGGATTCATGAGGCTGTTTAATTCGACTCACCCGTTCTACGCAACACTCTACTTCATCCTCATCATCCTCTTCAGCTACTTCTATGTTTCGATGCAGTACAACCCCGTTGAGATTGCAAACAACCTCCGTCAGAACAACGGCGCAATCCCGGGCATCCGCCCCGGTAAGCCGACCTCCGACTACATCACAAGGATTCTTTCAAAGCTTATCCTCATCGGAGCTCTGTTCCTCGGCGTCGTCGCCCTCTTCCCGATTATCTTTGCACAGATAACCGGCGTCGGCTCGCTCGCCCTCGGCGGTACCTCAATCCTCATCGTCGTAAGCGTCGCTCTCGAGACCGTAAGACAGCTTGAGTCCCAGATGATGATGCGTCACCACAAGGGATTCCTTGAATAAACCGAAAGGAGCCGCGGTATGAATCTGATATTGCTCGGCGCACCGGGCGCCGGAAAAGGCACACAGGCAGAGGTCATCTGCAACGCAAAGGGCATTCCCGCAATCTCGACCGGCAACATGCTCCGCGAGGCCGTCAAGAACGGCACCGAAAGCGGACTTATGGCGAAAAAATATATGGACGCCGGAGAGCTTGTCCCCGACGAGGTCGTCATCGGCATCTTAAAGGACAGAATTGCACAGCCCGACTGTGAAAAAGGCTTTATCCTCGACGGCTTCCCGAGAACGGTGCCGCAGGCTGAAGCGCTCGAAAAAATGGGCATAAACATCGACAAGGTCGTCGAAATCTATGTCCCCGACGAAAAGATTGCACAGCGCCTCGGCGGACGCAGAGTCTGCGAGTCCTGCGGAAATTCCTATCACGTCGACTATAAGCCGACAAAGGTCGAAGGCGTTTGCGACGCGTGCGGCGGAAAGGTCGTTATCCGCAAGGACGACGAGCCCGCAACCGTCCTCGAAAGACTCAAGGTATATCACGAAAAGACCGCACCGCTCAAGGACTTCTATGAGAAGCGCGGAAAGCTTAAGACCGTCGTCGGACAGGAAGAGGTCGCCGAGACCTCGCGCCTGACCCTTGAAGCGCTCGAGGCGTGATATGATAACCGTTAAAACATCAAACGAACTCCTTAAAATGCGAAAGGCCGGACTCATCACCGGCGGTGCGCTAAGGGCGGCGGGAAGCGCCATTCACGAGGGAATGTCGACCTATGACCTCGACCGAGTGATTCACGACTATATCGTCGCGCACGGCGCAAAGCCCTCCTTCCTGCACTATAACGGCTTTCCCGCGAGCGCCTGCATTTCGGTGAACGACACCGTTATCCACGGTATTCCGTCGAAGACCGAAAAACTCAAAAAGGGCGACATCGTCTCGGTAGACGTCGGCGCGTATATCGACGGATATCACGGCGACTCCGCGAAAACCTTTGCCGTCGGAGAGATTTCCCCCGAGGCACAGGCGCTGATGGATTCCACCGAGCAAAGCCTTATGGCGGCGATTGAAATCGCAAAGCCGGGTATCAGAATCGGCGATATTTCGCATGTTGTACAGGAGTATAATGAATCGAGGGGATATTCGGTCGTCCGCCAGTTCGTCGGGCACGGCGTCGGGCGCGACCTCCACGAAGACCCCGAGGTGCCGAATTTCGGCAAAGAAGGGCACGGACCGCGGATTGTCGTCGGAATGGTAATCGCCATCGAGCCGATGATAAACGAGGGAACCGCGCGAGTAAACATTCTCCCCGACGGGTGGACTGTGAAAACCGCCGACGGAAAGCTTTCGGCTCACTTTGAGCACACGATTGCAATCACCTCCGGCGGCGCACAGATACTCACCCTCCCGGACTGAGGAGAACCCCATGAATGTTGTCAGGGGCTCAGTTGTAAAGGCGCTTGCCGGACGGGACCGAGACCGCTTCTTCGTTGCTGTTGCGGTCGAGGGCCGCTGCGTTTCGATTGCCGACGGAAAAGAGCGAAAGCTTTTGAACCCGAAGCGAAAGAACGTCAGACACATTTCACCTACCGGCACCGTCGCCGACATGGCGGGCATGACAGATAAAAAGCTACGCAAAACTCTCGCGGCGTTTACGACCCAAGGCGCCGGCGGGAATTCGACCGGCTGAAAGGAGAGAAGACCGAATGTCAAAAGAAGATGTAATCGAACTTGAAGGCACAGTTACCGAGGCGCTCCCAAATGCGACATTTCAGGTAGAGCTTGCCAACGGACACAAGATTCTCGCCCATGTTTCCGGAAAACTGAGAATGAACTATATCCGAATCGTTCCCGGAGATAAAGTTACGGTCGAGATGTCACCCTATGATTTACAGAAGGGCAGAATTACTTGGCGCTCCAAGTAAAATCTGCCGGAAAATTGAGGAGGTATTTCAATGAAAGTAAGACCTTCAGTTAAACCGATGTGCGAAAAGTGCAAGGTAATTAGACGCAAGGGCCGCGTTATGGTCATCTGTGAAAATCCCAAGCACAAGCAGCGTCAGGGTTAAGAACACTTTTGGAGGTGCAGCTAAAATATGGCTCGTATAGCAAGTATCGACCTTCCCAGAGATAAGAGAATCGAGGTTGC
>CANQOC010000021.1 GCA_947625375.1 uncultured Clostridia bacterium
CGTGAGAAGTATCCGAAAGGAGAATTGCCTTTCGGCTTGGTCGATTTCCTTTAATGCGGGTGGAATGGACACACCCTGCAGAAAGAAGGCAGAAATGAGAGAGTCGGAAATCAGATGATAGAGATTAGGGGATAGAGCTTAGATATTAAACGGTATCAGACGCCGCTGTAAATCGGCAGCTCGGAATATAAAAAAGTCCGCACTAAGGCGGACTGTGATTCAGGTGCTGCTCCCCTGCCCCAATATATCGCTCACCCTCGTCAGCTCCTCCATCGTCAGTTGTTCCGGGCGTGCGTCGGGAGATATCCCGGCGGCACGAAGCGCGGCGAGGACGGTGTCCTTATCTATGCCGAGGGAACCCGAGATGGCGTTGGCGGCGGTTTTGCGGCGCATTGTGAACATTCCGCGGACAAGGCGGAAGAATTGGCGCTCGTCGGCGACCGCCGGGGTTTGTTCGCGGATTTTAAGCTGTATAACCGTGCTGTCGACCTTCGGCGAGGGCATGAAGCTTGTCCGCGGGACGTCGAAGAGGCGCGCCGCCTCGCTGTAAAAGCTGACCGCGACGGTCACGGCGCCCGCGTCGCGAGTGCCGACCTCGGCGCAAAGCCGGTCCGCCGCCTCCTTTTGGACCATCGTCGTCACCGTCTCGACCGGAAGCCGCTCCTCCAAGAGCTTCATCACGACCGGCGACGTGATGTAATACGGCAGATTCGCGCAAATCGCGACCCGAAGTCCGCCGAGCTCCTCGGCGATGAGCCTTTTAAGGTCGACCTTTAATACGTCTTCGTTAATCACCCGAAGGTTGCGGTGTTCCGAAAGGGTCTCGGAGAGAATCGGCAGGAGCCGGCTGTCGAGCTCAATCGCGACGACCTTCTCGGCGCGCTTGCAGAGCTCGTTTGTGAGCACCCCTATTCCCGGGCCGATTTCGATGACCCCGAACCCCTTGCGGGCGTTCCCGAGCTCGGCTATTCGCGGACATACCGACGGGTTTATCAGAAAGTTCTGCCCCAATTTCTTCGAGAAAGTGAACCCGTGGCGGGCGAGGATTTCCTTTATTACTGCGGGGTCGCTGAGATTCTGCACTTTTCTCACTCCATGTCCTTAATTACTGCTCCGGCTTTACCGACAGCGTCGCGAAAAAGCTCGGTATATTGTGCTCATGAAGGTAACCCGAGCCGTTCGTGTCCTCATAGATGTCCTTTAGGACAAACCCCGCGCGGAGCTGTCCGCCGATTTGCTCATCGAGAGTGTGCGAAAACTGCACGCCGCTGTCGTCGGCCAGAAGGCTTTTCATCTGCCCGGGATTCTTAAGCGGATTAAACGGCAGCGTGTTGACAATCCTCGTTTCGTCGTCGCTCACGATAAAGTTCACGCCGTTGTCGAGTCCCGAAAGAAGCCTTCCGCCGGGTTTGAGTATGCGAAAACACTCCCCGAAAACCGGCCCGACCTCCTCGATGTAGCAGTTCGAGACCGGGTGGAATATAATGTCAAACTCGCCGTCGGAAAAGGGAAGCGGCTTCGACATATCCGCCTTTACGATGCGGATATCATATCCCTCGCGCTCAGCGACGAGCCGCTCCGATTCGAGCTGGCGTTCGGAATAGTCGAGCACGGTGCAATCCGCGCCGAGCGCCGCGAATATCGGCATCTGCTGACCGCCGCCCGAGGCGAGTCCCAAGAGCTTTTTGCCGCGGACATCTCCGAGCCAGCCGTGCGGGACCGGCTTCGTCGGCGTCAAAAGGACGTCGAAATCGCCGCCGAGGGCCCTAAGATATGTCTCGCGGGATATCGGTATTCCCCACTCCCAGCCTTCGTCTACCCAGCGGTCTATCGTCTCGGAATTTATGTCCTGATAGTTCATTTTATCCTCCGCTTATTCAAAACGGCGAACAGGCTTTCACCTATCCGCCGTTTCTTATGCCGTAAAACTTACTTAATCATCGAAGCAACCTCGTCGGCGAAGTTGTCTTCTCTCTTTGCGATGCCCTCGCCGCGCTCATAGCGGACATATTCGGCAATCTTGATTGAGCCGCCGAGCTCCTTTGCGCACTTGTCGACATACTTTCCGACGGTAAGCTCGCCGTCCTTGATGAACTCCTGATCCACAAGGCAGTTCTCGCTGTAGTACTTGCCGATTTTTCCGTCGACAATCTTCGCCAGAACCTGTTCCGGCTTGTTCTTCATCTTGGGGTCCTCGGCCATCTGTGCGAGCATGATTTTCTTCTCGCTCTCGAGGACTTCGGCCGGAACGTGTGCCCTGTCGAGATAGGGGGCGTTCATCGACGCAACCTGAAGCGCGACGTCTTTTCCGCAGACAAGAGCCTTGTCGCCGAGGTCGGTGTCGAGCTTGACGATGACGCCGATTCTTCCGCCGCCGTGTACATAGGAGACAAGGGTTCCCTCGAGGCGGGCGAATCTTCTTATCTGAATGTTCTCACGAATCTTGAGGAACAGCTCCTGAAGCTCTTCCTCGACGGTCCTGCCGGTAGAGGTCTTCGCGGCCTTAAGCGCGTCGACGTCGGCGGGATTCGCCTCGATAACCGTCTTGCAGACGAGGTTTACAAAGTTCTTGAAGTCGTCGGTATTGGCGACGAAGTCGGTCTCGGAGTTTACCTCGACGATAGCGCCGACATTTCCCTCGACCTCCGCGATGACAAGTCCTTCGGCGGCAATTCTTCCGGCCTTCTTTGCCTGTGTCGCAAGGCCCTTTTCGCGAAGAATCACTATTGCCTTTTCAAAGTCGCCGTCGGCCTCGACAAGCGCCTTTTTACAGTCCATCATTCCGACGCCGGTTCTCTCGCGGAGAGCTGAGACGTCCTTTGCGGTAATATTTGCCATAAATTTACTTCCTTTCGGTATAATTATTCGGCGTCATTAGCCTCTTCTTCATCTGCGGGTGCGTTCGCTTCGCCCTGACGTCCTTCGATGATGGCGTCGGCGATAGCGCCCGAAATAAGCTTTACTGCCCTGATGGCGTCGTCGTTGCCGGGGATTACATAGTCGACCTCGTCGGGGTCGCAGTTGGTGTCGACGATGGCGACGACCGGGATACCGAGCTTTCTTGCCTCGGATACGGCGATTTTCTCGCGCTTCGGGTCAACGATGAAGAGAGCTGCGGGGAGCTTGGTCATGTTCTTGATGCCGCCGAGATATTTTTCGAGCTTTTCGATTTCGAGCTGGAGCTTAACGACTTCCTTTTTCGGGAGAAGGTCGAAGGTTCCGTCGGTCTCCATTTTATGGAGCTGTTCGAGTCTCTTGATTCTGGTCTGAATGGTCTTGAAGTTGGTCATCATACCGCCGAGCCAGCGGGCGTTGACATAGTGCGCATTAGCTCTTGTCGCCTCTTCGCGGATAGAGTCTCCGGCCTGCTTTTTGGTGCCGACAAAGAGAATCTCGCCGCCCTCGGCAGAGAGGCCGCGGATAAACATATATGCCTCTTCAAGCTTGCGGACCGTCTTCTGAAGGTCGATGATATAGATGCCGTTTCTTTCGGTGAAGATGTAGGGTGCCATCTTCGGGTTCCATCTTCTCGTCTGGTGTCCGAAGTGAACGCCGGCTTCGAGAAGCTGCTTCATTGATACTACTGCCATTGTAGTAACCTCCTGTTGGTTAAATTTTAAATCCTCCGCCCGCCCTGACTCGCATACACACCTTTCGGCGACCTCTGCAAAAGGCGAACGTGTGAATTACCGTAGAATTATAGCACAGCTGAGCGCAAAAAGCAAGTGTTTTCAGAAAAATTTTTCGGTTTTTCCGTCTTTATTTTCCGTCCCGTTCGGAAGATATTCCGAATCGCGCACCAAAATCGCGTCCTTGCCGATAAGCGAGACGTCCTCGAACTTCACCGCGATATCGGCGTCGCGCCCCAAAAAGCCGAAGAGCTTCGGTCTGCCGTAAATTATTATCGAAAGAATGTTCGACGTTTCGGCGTCGAAGCGGATATCGTCGGCGCGTCCCAGAATCACGCCGGTCTTTGTGTCGACAATCTCTTTTGTCCTGAGGTCGGTCAGAGTAAATGTCAAAAAAATCACCCCCGTCAAATTATATGACAGGGGTCGCCGCGGGATTACCGGATGTGCGCATCAAGAGGTCGGAATTGAGAAATCAGAAATCGGATTTCCGACTTCCGTCATCTAATCGGCCGTGCAGCCGCAGCCGGAGGACGCCGAAGCGTCTTCAAGGCTCTTCGGGAAGAATTCGCTCGTCGGGAAGCTTATCTTGTCGAACAGCTCGCAGGGGCTCTCGGTCGCCGAGGTGCACTCTTTTGACGGCACCTCGTAGTCGAACGCGGGCACCATTACGGGCACACTTCTCGAAAGCGAGACAATTGAGAACATTCCGAGCGTCACACAGAGCATCTTCCTCGACGGGACGGTGACGGCGGTGTCGCAGGTCGCGTCGGTGCAGGCGCTGAACGCGGGGATTGTCACAAGCCTCAGACCGAGCACAATCGGGTCGGCGACGGCGACGGTCGCCCTCGGCGGGTTGTTATAGCAGCAGCCGTTTTGTGAAACGGCGCCGTTCTCCTCGGAAGTAAAGAGCTTTGTGCCGCCCTCGCTTCCGTAGAGAATGACCTTTTTGGTGAACGCCGCGGTACCGTTCACGATGTTTGTCGGCACCGACGCCGAGGCGTTCTGTGACAGCTCGACCTCGATATTAAAGGTATAAGTAATATCCACCGAATAGAAGCCCTTGTTGAACTGAATCGGTTCAATCGAGAAATAG
The DNA here is from genome assembly GCA_947625375.1 of uncultured Clostridia bacterium. Classification (GTDB taxonomy): domain Bacteria; phylum Bacillota; class Clostridia; order Oscillospirales; family Ruminococcaceae; genus Faeciplasma. The sequence continues at coordinate 4,726 of CANQOC010000021.1, forward strand.
GCGCTGGTGACCTCGCAGCACCTTGCCTTTGCATAGGCGGCCTCGTTCACGAGCCTGTTCGACTCGAAGTCGGTAAAGACGACCTCGAGGTCTTCGAGGCAGTCGCGGTCGGAGCAGCTGTCAAACACCCTTTCGGCCTGAATCGTCACAGCTTCCTTGAAGCCGTAGGGGTTATTGGCAAATTCAGCCATATGAATCCTCCTGTATCAGTTATTAAAGTCCTATGACTTCGATACATACTATGACACCGGAGGAGGGATGGTGACTGAAAAAGCGTTTTTGTCCGAAAGATGTTATTCAGAACAGCGTCATCTGCGAGGTTTCGGGCATGTCGCCGAAGGCGCCGAGGGCGGCGAGCTGGTCGATGACGGTTTTCGAGACGCCGGAGGTGAGAGAAAATTCCTCGACCGAGATGAAATCCTGACTCTGTGCGGCGGCATATAGCGCCTTCGCGGCCTTTTCGCCGACACCCGACAGGGCGATGAACGGGAGCCGGAGCTTTCCGTCCTCGATTTTATAAACCGTCGCGTGGGACTTATAGATGTCAATCGGCAGGAACTCGAACCCGCGGCAGAGCATCTCATAGATAATCAGCAGAGTTTCCATCGTGCCCGTGTCCTTTGCCGAGCGGTCCTTGCCCATCTGCTGGAGCTCGTCGATTCGGTACTTCGTCGCAAGCTTCCCGCGGATTGCGCTCTCGGCGTCGAAGTCCTCGCCGCGGACGGTGAAGATTGCGGCATAGAACTCGAGCGGCTTATATACCTTGAACCAAGCAAGACGGATTGCCGCGGTGACATAAGCGGCGGCGTGCGCCTTTGGGAACATGTATTCAATCTTCATGCAGCTGTCGATATACCACTCGGGGACGCCGTGGTCGCGCATCTCCTGCTTCATCTCGTCGGTAAGAAGCTTCGGCGCGTTCCCCTTTCGGACAATCTCCATAATCTTGAAGGAAAGGCTTTCGTCCATTCCGTGATAGATGAGGTAGGTCATGATGCTGTCGCGCGTACCGATAACCTGGTCGATGGTGCAGGTGCCGTTGTTGATAAGGTCGCGGGCATTCCCCTGCCAGACTCCGGTGCCGTGCGAAAGTCCCGAAATCTGCAGCAAATCGGCGAAGGTCTTCGGCTTTGTTTCGCGGAGCATGTCGCGGGTGTTCGGCGTTCCCATCTCGGGAATCGCAAGCGTTCCGTTCGACCAGCCGAGCTCTTCCTCGGTGACTCCGAGGGCCTCGGGCGACGTAAACAGCGAATAGACCTTTTCGTCGCTCATCGGGGTGTCGGTAATCTTTAGTCCGGTCATGTCCTCGAGATATTTATATATGGTCGGGACATCGTGCCCGAGCTCGTCGAGCTTAAGTATGGTGTCGTGGAGGGAGTTGAAGTCGAAGTGCGTCGTGACGATGTCGGAATCGGTTTTTTCGGCGGGATGCTGGACCGGGGTGAAGTCATAGACCTCGTATTCCGACGGAATGACGACCATTCCGCCCGGGTGCTGTCCGGTGGTGCGCTTTATTCCGGTGCAACCCTTCGTCAGACGGGAAATTTCGGCGTTGTTCGCGGTCTTCCCCCGCTCCTCAAGGTATTTCATCACATAGCCGTATGCGGTCTTGTCGGCGACGGTCGAAATCGTCCCCGCCTTAAAGACGTTCTCGGCGCCGAAGAGGACCTCGGTGAACTTATGCGCGCTCGACTGATAGTCTCCCGAAAAGTTGAGGTCGATATCCGGCGACTTATCGCCGTGGAAGCCGAGGAAGGTCTCGAACGGAATGTCGTGACCGTCGCGCTTCATCTCAGCGCCGCATTTCGGGCACTTTTTCGGCGGAAGGTCGAATCCCGAGCCGTATTCGCCCTTGGTGAAGAACTCGCTTTCGTGGCAATTCGGGCAGACATAGTGCGGCACAAGGGGGTTGACTTCGGATATTCCGCACATCGAGGCGACGAAGCTCGAACCGACCGAGCCTCGCGAGCCGACCTGATACCCGTGCTCAACCGAGTCGGCGACAAGCCTCTTCGCGATGACATAGAGGACCGCGAAGCCGTGCTCAATAATGCTCGAAAGCTCGCGGTCGAGCCGCTTATAGACGATGTCGGGGAGCGGGTCGCCGTATATCTTCTTCGCCGTGCTCCAACAGATTTCGGTCAGCTCCTCGTCCGCGCCGTCGATATGCGGCGTAAAGGTCCCCTTCGGGAACGCCCGGAGCTCGGGGTCGGTCATGTCGGCGATGAGGTTCGAGTTCGTGACGACGACCTCATATGCCTTCTCCTCGCCGAGATAGGAAAACTCGTCGAGCATCTCGTCGGTGGTCTTTAGGAACAGCGGCGCCTGTGTGTCCGAGTCGGTGTACATGACCGAGGTCAGAATACTGCGGAAAATTCCGTCGTGCTCGTCGAGGAAATGGACGTCCCCCGTCGCGACGACCGGGATTCCGAGCTCGTCGCCGAGGCGCACGATTGTGCGGTTGAACTCGCGGAGCTCATCGACCGAGGAGACGCTTCCGTTGCGCAGCATGAACATGTTGTTCGCAATCGGCTGGATTTCGAGGTAGTCATAGAACCGGGCGATGTCGAGGAGCTCGTCCCAAGGCTTGCCCTGAAAGACCGCCCTGTAAAGCTCGCCGGCTTCACACGCCGAGCCGACGATAAGCCCCTCGCGGTGCTTTATCAGCTCGGATTTCGGGATACGCGGGTATTTATAGTAGTAGTTGAGATTCGAGTAGGAGACGAGCTTATAGAGGTTTTTGAGTCCGACCTTGTCCTTCGCGATGATAATCTGATGGAAGGTCGGGAGGTGGTTGATGTCGCCGTTCGACAGCAGGACGTTGAGATTCCCGACGCTCGCGCTTTCGTCGCGCTCGAGGAGGCGGCGGGACAGCTCGATGAAGATGTTCGCGTTCATCTCGGCGTCGTCACAGGCGCGGTGGTGGTTGAAGCTTCCGAGGTTGAGCGCCTTTGCGACGGCGTCGAGGGTGTACTTCGAGTGATTCGGGAGCATCGCGCGGGAATAAGGGACGGTGTCGATATATGTAAAGTCAAAAGGCTTGTCATGTCTCTTTGCGGCGGCGCGTATAAACGAGGTGTCGAAGCCGGCGTTATGCGCGACGAGGACCGGGTTCTCGCCGCAGAATTCCATGAACTGCTCGAGCGCTTCAAGCTCTTTCGGAGCGCCCTTTACCATGTCGTCGAGGATGCCGGTAAGCTCGATGATTCGCCCCGGAATCGGGCGCTCGGGGTCGACGAAGATGTTCATGCGGTCGACGACTGTAAGGTTCTTCACCTTTACGGCGCCGATTTCGATGATGCGCTCGTTGACGGCGGAGAGACCGGTCGTCTCGAGGTCGAAGACGACGAAATCGCCGGTAAGGGGGCGGGTGTCGCTTCCGACGGCGACCGAGGTCTCGTCGTTGACCTGATAGGCCTCGAGGCCGTAGATGACCTTGAACTCGCCGCCCTTCTTGCGGATTGAGTCGACCTCGTACATCGCGTCGGGGAAGGACTGTACAACGCCGTGGTCGGTGATGGCGAGGGCCTTCATGCCCCAGCTGTAGGCGCGCTTGACGATGTCGGTGACGGGGGTTATTCCGTCCATGACCGACATGTTCGTGTGACAGTGGAGCTCGACGCGCTTGACCTCGGCGGTGTCCTTTTTCGTGATTCTTCGGACGATGCTGATATCGCGCGGCTTAAGGTTGACGTCGTTGTCGTAGCTGTCAAACTGCACCTCGCCGGAGAGCGCGAGCGTCTGACCCATCTTGAGCGCGCCGAGAATCGCCTCGGCCTTCGGCTTAAGCTCGATTATTTTGACGGTGATTGAGCCGTTGTAGTCGGTAATCATAAGGGTGATAATCATTCGCTTTTCGTCGCGGGTGACGCGGGACTCGATGCTGAAAACGTCGCCGACGGCGGTTATCCGCCCGCTCTTTTCGGTCACTTCGGCAAGGTTCGCCGGCGGCTCGGACGAGTTTATTTCGCGGCCGATGACGAGCGTCGCGGTCGGCTCGAGCTCGACCCCGGCGATTGATACGGGGTATTCGACCGACTGGAGCTGTTCCCCCGAAGGCTGCGGCCGATAAGCCTGCGGCGGCGGAGGGGGCGGGGTGATTTTTTCCAAGAGCTCGTCGCGGGTCTTGGTGCGCTCGGCGCTGTCGACCGAGAGATTTCCGCAGAGGGTTATCGTGACCCTCCGCCCGAAGTGACTGTAGATGATTTTTGAAAGAGCCTCTTCGAGACCGGCGCTTTTCAGGAGCGATTCGCCGCCGTTTTTCAGCGTTATCGTCAGGCAGTCGCCGGTGACGCCGAAGTCGGCGTTGTCCAAAAAGCCGTTCACCGGGACCCGCTTTTTAAGCTCGGCGACGGCGTCGGGCATGGCGTCCGCCGAAAAAAGCTCGGGGGGATATTTCGGGACGCAATAGACCTCGCGGAGACCGAGCTGTGACTTCAAAGCGTCGCAGAACGCCCTGATGTCGTCGAACGGAACAAGGCGGCTGAGCGAAAGCTCGACCGCCAGCGACGTTTTATCGCGGGAAAAAGCCATTCTCCCGATGATTCCGTCGGAAAGGCTTTCGGGTATCATTCCGGCGTATGCCGAAAAGAAGACGCCAACCGATTTTTCCAAGTTATTCCCTCCCTAAAGACGGTCAATCTCGGCGAGGAGCGCCGAAAGGGCGTCTTCCTCTGAAAACTTCCCGATGATTTCGTCTTTTTTAAAGATGACCGCGCAGCCGTCGCCGCCGGCAAGTCCGATGTCGGCCTCGCGCGCTTCGCCCGGACCGTTTACGACACAGCCCATCACCGCGACGGTCAGGTCCTTATCAATCCCCGCAACCGCCCTTTCGACGCGGTTTACGAGTCCGATAAGGTCGATTCGCGTCCGCCCGCAGGTCGGGCAGGAGACGATTTTTATACCGCCGGTCTTCCCGAGCGCGCGGAGGATATCGAACCCCGCTTCGACCTCTTTTATCGGGTCGTCGGTCAGCGAGACGCGGATTGTCTCGCCGATTCCGTCGGCAAGGAGCGAGCCGATGCCGATTGAGGACTTTATCAGTCCCATTTTATATGTACCCGCCTCGGTGACGCCGAGGTGGAGCGGGTGGTCGGTCATCTCCGCCGCGAGGCGGTATGCGGATATCATCGTTTCGACGTTCGAGGACTTCAGCGACAGGACGATATCCCCGAAGCCGCAGCGCTCGAGCTCGCGTATTTCGTTCATCGCGCTTTCGCACAGCGCCTCGGCGGTCGGCGCGCCGTATTTTTTTAGGATGCTCTTTTCGAGCGAGCCAGAGTTTACGCCGATTCTTATCGGGATATGCCTCTTCCGGCACTCGTCGGCGACCGCTCGGACGCGCTCGGGCGAGCCGATGTTCCCGGGGTTGATTCTTATCTTGTCGACTCCCCTCTCGGCGGCGCCGATTGCGAGGCGGTAGTCGAAGTGTATATCCGCGACGAGGGGGACGCTTGTCCGGTTCTTGATTGCGGGAATGAGGTCGAGCGCGGCGGCGTCCGGCACCGACACGCGGATTATCTCGCAGCCGGCCTTTTCGAGCGCAATCGCCTGTTCGACGTTGCCCGGAATGTTGGTCGACGGGACATTCAGCATCGACTGGACGTAGATATGCCGGCCGTCAAGTGTAAGGTCATTAAGCTTTACAGGGGTTATCCGCCGCATTTTATGTCACCTCAAATCAGTTTGATTATGTCGAGGACCGTGACCACCGCCATCAGTCCGAAGAGAAGGACGAGTCCGACAAAATGGACCAATCCCTCGCGGCGGGGGTCAATCGGCTTTCTTCTTATCATCTCGACGATGATGAAGAAAGCGCGTGCGCCGTCGAGCGCCGGAATCGGCAAAAGGTTGAATATTCCGACGTTTATCGTTATGAACACGACGAAGGACATCAGGTTGAGAATCATCTCGCCGAACGCGACGCCCTTAGCGGTCGAGCCGACGACGTCGCCGATTGCGCCGACGATGCCGACCGGTCCGGAGAGGTCGTTTATAGTGAATCTTCCGCGAATCAAATCGAAGAGCGAGAGCCAAATCATTCTCCCGACCGAGACGAACTTACGTCCGGAATAGCTCAGCACTGTAAAGGGATTGACCTTTTCACCGACGACATAGAAGTCGATGACGAGTCCTGAGCCGCCGTCCTCGGAGACGGTGCCGTCGAAAGTAACTTCCGGGAGGACAAGCTTTTCGCCGCCGCGGATTACAGTCATCTCGAAGGTGCGGTCCTCGTCGATTTGGAACTGATACGAGATGTCGGCGTCGCAAAAGACGCGCATTCCGTTGACCTTGATTATTTTATCGCCGACCTCGAGGCCGGATTGATGGGACGGGGCGGTGTCCTCGAAGAATCCCGCGACCTCGGTGGTGGTGATGCCGCCGCTGAACGAGGTCACGACGACAAGGACGATGAACCCGAGAACGAGGTTCATGAACGCCCCGGCGCAGATGATTATCAGCCTCTGCCACGCGGGTTTTTGCCCGAATGCGCGGGGGTCGGGAGAGGCGTCGTCCTCGCCCTCCATCGAGACGAATCCGCCAATCGGGAGGAGCCGGAGGGAATAGGCGGTCTCGCCCTTTCCCCAGCCGAAGAGGCGGGGTCCCATGCCGATTGAAAACTCGTTGACCTTAACGCCGAAAGACTTCGCGGCGATAAAGTGCCCGGTTTCGTGGATTATGATGATGACGCCGAAGACGAGTATTGCGACGAGGATATAGATGACTGTCAAAAAGCATTCTCCTTTGAGGGTAGATGGTGGGATGGGGGGCGGGACTAAGGTGTGTCCGGGGGTGGGGCGGGTACGCGCCGACTTATAAAAGGTATTCGCTGCGCTCATGCTATCTTAGTCACCCCACTCCGTCCCTCCCCTCGAGGGGAGGGGGGTTGCACTGTCAAAGTTTGGAGTGCCGCCTTGCGGCGGGGAAGACGGAGCGGAGAGGCACCGTGCTGACTTGCAAAAGGTATTCGCTGCGCTCATGCTGTCTTTAGTCACCCCACCCCGTCCCTCCCCTCAAGGGGAGGGAGTCGCGGAACTAAGGTATGGTGTGCCGCCTTGCGGCGGGGGAAATTTGCAACGGCGTCGCACGTTGCTTATAAGGAGTCCGCCGATGGCGGACGGCTTATCGCGTCACCTTTGCGGTGACGTGATTACGCCTGTTCCCCCGCTTGTTTCCTGTCTGACTTAGTCCGGTGTGAGCGAAGCGAAACACGCAACGACGCTCACTAATAGTAATAGTTATATCAAAGTGTATTGCGTCGTTTGCCTCCCCGACGGGGAGGGGGTGCGGAGCTAAGGGGCACCCAGTGGTGGAGCGGCAGGGTACTGCCTTATAAAAGGTATTCGCTTCGCGAATGCTGTCTTTAGTCACCTCACCCCGGCCCTCCCCTCGAGGGGAGGGGGTGTCTGCACTGCCAAAGTTTGGAGTGCCGCCTGACGGCGGGGAGGGCGCACCCGTGGCCGACCGCAGGTCGGCCGGAACGAAAGAGCAGGAAAACCCGGCAAGGGTTTTCGTCCTCTTTCGTTCACGCGCGAAGCGCGGCGGGTGCGCCCGGGGCAGGACGAAGACTCGCCGACTTATAAAAGGTATTCGCTGCGCTCATGCTGTTTTTAATCACCCCACCCCGTCCCTCCCCCTCGAGGGGAGGGGGTAAGCGGAACTAAGGCGCGGTGTGCCGCCTGACGGCGGGGAGGGCGCACCCGCGGCCGACCGCAGGTCGGCCGGAACGAAAGAGCAGGAAAACCCGACAGGGGTTTCGTCCTCTTTCGTTCACGCGCGAAGCGCGGCGGGTGCGCCCGGGGCAGGACGAAGACTCGCCGACTTATAAAAGGTATTCGCTGCGCTCATGCTATCTTTAGACTCCCTCCCCTACCCCCTCCCACATGGGAGGGGGTTATGCGTAGCTAAGGGCAGGTGTGCCGCCTGACGGCGGGGAGGGCGCACCCGCGGGCGACCGCAGGTCGGCCGGAACGAAAGAGCAGGAAAACCCGGAGGGTTTTCGCCCTCTTTCGTTCACGCGCGAAGCGCGGCGGGGGCGCCGGGGGCAGGACGAAGACACGCCGACTTATAATCAACCGGCAACATCAAACCCGCTTGCACAGCCGCTATTGAAGCGCGTCAAATCCCCTTCTCATACCTCTCGCGGACGTACTCTGAGGCGGCGGCGACGGCGTCGGTGACGTCGCGGACGGTATGTATCTCGCGGGTGGGGAAGGCGTCGAGTGCGCCGCTGACCAGCTCGCCGATGTCGGTGAACCGGATTTTTCCGGCGATGAAGAGCGCAACCGCCTCTTCGTCAGCGCCGCTGACCGTCGCGGGGGCGGTCCCGCCGAGCTCCGCCGCCCTGAGCGCAGTCCTGATGCAGTCGAAAGCCTCGAAATCGGGGCGGTAAAAGCTGAGCTTTCCGTAGTCCGTCAGCGACAGCGGCTTTGTCGGGCTTTCGAGCCTTTCGGGACAGGTCAGCGCGTACTGAATCGGAATTCTCATGTCTGGCACGCCGAGCTGCGCAATCACAGCGCCGTCGTTGAACTCGACCGCCGAGTGGATAACGCTCTCGCGGTGAATCACTATCTCTATTTTATCCGCCGGGACGTCGAAGAGACGCATTGCCTCGATGAATTCGAGACCCTTGTTCATCAGCGTCGCCGAGTCGACGGTAATCTTTTTTCCCATCTTCCATGTCGGGTGGGCAAGCGCCTGTTCAACCGTGACGCCAGAAAGCTCGCTCTTTTTCTTGCCGAAAAAGGGTCCGCCCGACGCCGTCAGGATGATTTTTCTCAAATCGCACCGCCGCGAACCCATCAGGCACTGAAAAATCGCCGAGTGCTCGCTGTCGACGGGGTAAAGCTTTATGCCTTTACGTCTGACCGCGTCGGTGACGAGATTTCCGCCGGCGACGAGCGCCTCTTTATTTGCGAGCGCAAGGTCTTTTCCGGCTTCAACAGCCGCCAAAGTCGGCATCAGTCCGACAGTCCCGACGACTCCGTTCAGGGTGATATCTGCTTCGTCAAGGGAAGCGGCTTTACAGAGGCCGTCCATTCCGGTGACGATTTCGGCGTCGTCACCGATGAGCTTTCTGAGTGAATCAGCCTTATTTTCGTCAAAGATACAGACAAGCCGCGGGTGAAACTCGTTCACCTGTGCGGCAAGCTTTTCGACATTCGAGCCGGCGGCAAGCGCGGCGACCCTTATGCCGTGCATTCTCGCGACATCGAGGGCCTGTACCCCTATCGCGCCGGTCGAGCCGAGAATTGATACGGTTTTCATAGTTATCCCACCAATACAAACACCGCGAACATGAACGGCGCGACATAGACAACGCTGTCGAAGCGGTCCATCGCCCCGCCGTGCCCCGGCATGATGTTTCCGTAGTCCTTAATCCCACATTCCCGCTTTATAAGCGAAGCGGCAAGGTCGCCGACGAGTCCGAGAAGACAGCATATCACCCCGACGGCGGCGAAAATCACGATGTCAAGGCTTATGCCTTCACAGAAGCGGTTAAGCACCGCGGCAAGAATCGCGAACGCGGCGGCGTTTGTCACCGCTCCGCCGATAAGTCCCTCGACCGTCTTTTTGGGGGATATTTCGGGACAAAGCTTATGCTTCCCGAAGAGCGTTCCGGCAAAGTATGCCCCGCTGTCGGCGACCCATGAACCCATGAATGTAAAAATGAGGAAGAAGAGGGACGATTTAGCGTCAAAAAGCCTTGTTATGCCGCAAATCGCGGACATACAGAGCGAAATCAGTCCCGTATACGCGGCGCAGAGATAGAAGCTCCGCGCGGGGACGGTCTTGTGCCGTGCCAGAAGCAGGGCGGTGACGGTAACAATATATGCAAAAGCGGCGATAATATACGGGACGGCGACCGCGGAAAGTCCCCCCTCGGACGGATAATACCGAACAAGGACGGGGGCAGCCAGCGCGAACGCGGCGCTCACCGCTGTAATGGCATATTCCTTGTCAAGCTTTTCGGCGCGGAACAGCTCATAAACCATCAGCGCGCCGATGAGTCCGAACGCGATGTTAAATATCACCGTCCCGCGGAGGAGAATCACCCCCGCCAAGAGCACCAACGCGACGGCTCCGGAAATTATTCTTGTCTTCATCTTGCATCTCCGTATCTGCGGTTGCGGGTCATGTATTCGTCAATCGCTTTTTCGAGGTCTTTTTTGCCGAAGTCGCACCAAAGGGTGTCGGTGAAATAGAGCTCGGCATATGATATCTGCCAAATCAGGAAGTTGGATATCCGAATCTCCCCGCCGGTGCGAATCATCAGGTCGACGGGAGGGATATCCTCGGTCTGGAGCATCGAGGTGAAGAGGTCTTCGGTCAAATCGTCCGGCTTAAGGTATCCCTCGGAAATAAGCTCGGCGGATTTTTTTGCCGCGCGGACGATGTCGTCCCGCCCGCCGTAGTTTATCGCAATCGTGACGGTCATTCCGGTGCGGTCGCGGGACTTATCCTCGCCCTTTTGCATCTTCTCGCAAAGCAGGGGCGAAAGGCGCTCGCGCCCGCCGATGAACCGAAGCCTTATGTTCTCGTTTTCATAGTTCACAAGGTCGTCGAGGTTTTCTTCCAACAGCTTCATCAGCGCCGAGACCTCTTCGTCGGAGCGCTTCCAGTTTTCGGTCGAAAACGCGTAAAACGTCGCGTATTCGATTCCGATGTCGCTTAGGTCGCGGATTAGCCGCCGAAGCACCTTTGCACCCTCGCGGTGCCCCGCTGTGCGCGGAAGACCGCGCTTTTTTGCCCATCTGCCGTTGCCGTCCATTATAAAGGCGACATGACGCGGCAGGGCGTTTACGTTATTTGACAAGAGGAAGACACCCCCGAGTAGAAATCAGATTGTCAGAGGACAGAAAACAGATGATTAGAATATAGATGATTAGAAGATAGATGGTTAGAAATCAGATGAGTAGAAGTCAGATGATTAGAAGATAGATAGTCGGAAAAGAGATTGTCGGAAGACGGAATTCGTCGTCCGACAGTGTCCCGTATTATAACCGACATGCGGTCAGACGGTCATGATTTCCTTTTCCTTGGCGGCGACGGCGTTGTCGACGTTCTCGATGTATTTATCGGTGAGCTTTTGGATGTCCTTGTCGAAGAGCTTTACGTCGTCTTCGGTGAGGTCGCCGTTTTTCTTCATCGTCTTAACCTTTTCGTTGGCATCGCGGCGGATTGCGCGGATTGCGACCTTTGATTCTTCGCCGAGCTTCTTAATGTCCTTGGAGAGCTCTTTGCGGCGCTCCTCGGTCAGCTGGGGGAACGCGAGGCGGATTACGGAGCCGTCGTTGGCGGGGTTGATGCCGAGGTCCGAAGCCTGTATCGCCTTTTCGATTGCCTTGAGCGAGGACTTGTCCCAAGGCTGAATCACGAGGATTCTTGCGTCCGAGACCGAGACCGCCGCCATCTGTTGAATCGGGGTCGGAGTCCCGTAGTAGTCGACGCTGATGCGGTCGAGGACGGCGGGGTTGGCGCGTCCGGCGCGGATTGCCGCAAAGTCGGAGGCGAGGACCTTCATCGTCTTTTCCATTCTTTCCTTGGCGTTGTTTAGAACTTCTTTCATTTTATATGCTCCTTTCAGATATGAAAATTATTTATCTGCTTCAACAAGAGTGCCGACATTTTCACCCATGCAGGCGCGGTAGATGTTGTCGGGGTCCTCGATTGAGAAGACGATGACGGGAATCGAGTTGTCGGCGCACATCGCGGCGGCCGTCGAGTCCATCACCCCGAGGTGCTGAGTCAGGACGTCGTTGAGCTTTAGTGTGTCATATTTTACGGCGTCGTCGTGCTTATGCGGGTCTTTGTCATATACGCCGTCGACCATCGTCGCCTTTAACATGACGTCGGCTTCGATTTCGGCGGCGCGGAGGCTTGAGGCGGTATCGGTCGAGAAGAAGGGACTTCCGGTGCCGCAGCCGAAGATGACGATTCTGCCCTTTTCGAGATGCCGGATTGCGCGGTTGCGGATATATGGTTCGGCAATCTGGGTCATGAAAATCGACGTCTGCACCCGAACGTCGACTCCGAGCGCTTCGAGCGTATCAGCGACGGCAAGGGCGTTCATCGCGGTCGCGAGCATGCCGATGTGGTCCGCGCGGGTGCGGTCCATCGTGCCGGAAGAGCGTCCGCGCCAGAAGTTTCCGCCGCCGACGACTATGCCGATTTGCACGCCGGCGTCATACGCCTTTTTTATGCCGGCGCAGATTTTTTGTATCTCATCGAAATCGAGTCCCGAACCCTTTACGCCGGCGAGGGATTCGCCGCTGAGCTTCAGGAGAACACGTTTGTACGTTGGAGCCACGGTATCACGTTCCTTTGTGTAAAATTTTGTAAGCCTTGACGGGAAATTTGCTTATATATATATTCTACACTAATTTTCGGGAAATGTAAAGACGGTTTTTGAAAAAAAGAGGGAAGGGAGGAGAGAGGCGGGAAAAAGTGCGGGGGTGGGATGCTTGGGGATAGGTGGGAATGAGGAACGAAGGGTGAGAGCGCTGAAGACAACTTTCAGAAGCGGCGAACTGCCATGTAAAAGGAAATCGCTGCGCGAATGCTGTTTTTAGTAGCTGCCGCGGTAAGGCAATCTGCGCACGCTAATAAAAGCAGAAACTTAGCCGCGCTACCTACAAAAAGGAATTCGCTGGCACTCATACTATTTTTAGACTCCCACCCGTCACAAATCCGACGAAATTCCGGTGTGAGCGAAGCGAAACACACAACGACGCTCGCCAAAAGTTATAGTCATATCTATGTGTATTGCGTCGTTTGCCTCCCACATGGGAGGGGGTCTGTGTCGCCAAAGCTTGGATAGCCGCCTGACGGCGGGGGAAAATTTGACGCGGCGTCATGCTTTGCCGGCGTTCGCTTTGCAGAGGACGTCGAAATGCGTCACCTTTGCGGTGACATGCTCTTTTTTCTTCCACACCCCCTGCCCGATTAGAGGACAGAAGTGAGATAGTCAGAAGTCAGAAGATGGAAGGTAGAGGTCAGATGATAGAAGATAGAAGTCTGATTTCTGACTTCTGATATCTGTCTTCTAACTGCGACGGCGCGACCACTCCCCTCAAGGGGAGTGGTACTTGGCAAGGAGAACACTTGTGCAAGTATATTAAAGCATTAGTGCGGCGTCCGACCTTTCTAAAAGGTATTCGCTGCGCTCATGCTATCTATAGACTCCCACCCCCTACCCCCTCCCACATGGGAGGGGGTATTCGTTGTCAAAGCTTGGCGGGTCGCCTGCGGCGGGGGAAGTTTGCGCGACAACGCACTGCCACGGTAAAGATTCCTGAGCACGTTCAAAAAGAAAGTGAAACACCGCACTGCCGCGTAAAAGGTATTCGCTTCGCTCATGCTATTCTTAGTCTCCTTTCCCCCCTACCCCCTCCCACATGGGAGGGGGTTATGTGCATCGCCAAGGTTTAGAGTGCCGCCTGACGGCGGGGGAAATTTGTGCGGTAACACAGCTTGCTCAAGGTGGCTCCTTATGATTCTGACATCTGACTTCTCACTTCTGTCTTCTAATAGGCCGCAGCCGCGGCAGCCGAAGGCTGCCGAAACGAAAAGAGCAGAAAAATCCCTCGGGATTTTCCTGCTCTTTTTCGTTAGCGCGCTTCGCGCGCCGGCTGCGGCCGTGCTACCTCATCTTCTCCACCCTCGCGGCGTACAGCTCATCGTACTGGCCGTCGCCGTAAATCTTGCGCAGAATCGGCTCGACCTCATCGGCAAAGGCACTGAGGACGTCGGCGGGGAGGACGTCGGTCATCGCGGTCACCTCGTCGAAGCTGTACACCGCGCCGTCGTAATAGAGCGAGGTGACGTTCGCGAGGCGGCGGAGCATCTCGTCGCGGTCGGTGTAGAGCGCCTCGATGACGTAGTCCGGCACCGTGTTCTTCGACCCGGGGTCGGCGGCGAGAAGCGCGGCGTTGTAGTCATAAAACTCCTGCTTCTCGGTGCCGAAATATTCAACCGCTTTATACATTGACGGCGTCGCCAAAAGCTCTTCGGTCGACATCTTCATAATCACATTGTCGTACCACTCGTCGACCGCCTCGGTGCCCTCGATGGTCAGATAGCAAATCACGTCGTTGGCGGGGTCGACGAATTTAAGGCTGTCGGGATAGTTGAACTTCCCGGCGTCAATCAGAAGGTTGAGCTTTTCACGCCGCGAAAGCTCGCCGCTCCCGCAGGACACAAGTCCCAGAAGAAGGACGGCGGAAATAATCAACGCGATAAACTTTTTCATGCCGCTCCCCTCCTATTCGGCGCCGTGCGGGCGGGTCATAAGTCCGACAATCGCGCCGTGGGGGTCTTCGCCGTCAAAGAGAACGGCGTTTATCTTCTCGGTGATCGGCATCTCGACGCCGACCCGCTTCGAGAGCGCGAGAGTCGCCTTTGCACAGGCGTAACCCTCGACCGTGCCGACCTGCCTGACCGCTTCGTCGGGGGCGGTTCCCTTTCCGATTAGGACGCCGGCGCGGTAGTTGCGCGAGTGAATACTCGTACAGGTGACGACGAGGTCGCCGAGACCGGCAAGTCCCGAAAACGTCGACGACATGCCGCCGAGCGAGACTCCGAGCCGCGTCATCTCGGAAAGACCGCGGGTTATAAGCGCGGCCTTGGTGTTGTCGCCGTAGCCGAGACCGTCGGTTATCCCGCAGCAGAGCGCGATTACGTTCTTTACCGCGCCGCCGATTTCACAGCCGACGACGTCGCCGTTGACATAGAGCCTCAGTGTGCCGTCCGAGAAGTTTTTCTGTATGAATTCGGCAGTGCCGGCGCTGTCCGACGCAACCGCGACTGCCGTCGGCATACCCCTGCCGAGCTCCTCGGCGTGTGAAGGCCCGCTCATGACGGCGATGCGGTGATTCGGAAACGTCTCGGAAATGACCTCGCTCATTCTCTTAAGGCTTTCGCCCTCAAGACCCTTCGCCGTGCTCAGAAGAATACTTTCGGGCGACACAAAGGGCTTCGCCTGTTCGCAGACAGAGCGGACGAACGCCGACGGAATCCCGACGAGGACGACGTCGGCCCCGCTTACGCAGGATATGTCGGTGGTCAGGCCGACAGACTTCGGAATCTGTACCCCCGGGAGCTTTGCCTTAAGCTCGCCGGTCCGCTTTATCGCCTCGATTTCGTCGGAAAACTTGCTCCAGACGGTGACGGAGTGACCGAGGCGGGCACAGGTGCACGCAAGGGCAAGACCCCAGCCTCCCGAGCCGAGAATTGTTATCTTTATCATAAGTCAGGACTCCTTTCGGGGACTATTCGTCCTCGCCCTTTTTGTGGAGATAGAATTTCTTTTCGTCGCCGTTCCAAAGGCTTCTGATGTTCCCGAAATGCCTCAGAAACGCAATCAGGAAGAGAGGCAGCGACAGGAGCGCGTGGAGCCAAGGGTTCTCGTATCCCGCCGAAAAAAGGGCGTTCGCGGCATAGTGCCAGATATAAGTGAACACCGGATAGCTGATGCAGGCGAGCATCGAGCCGACCGAGATGTATTTGGTGATGGCGACGGCAATCACAAAGACGGTTATAAGTCCGGCGAAGACGGGCGGGTCCATAAAGAGGATACAGAGCGCGCCGACAAGGATTCCCTTTCCGCCCTTGAAGCCGTAGAAGACCGGGAAACAGTGCCCCAATACGGCGAAGAAGGTGGATATCATGCAGACCGAGAAGGCGTCGGGGAAGAAGCCGCTGAACATCGGCAGCTTCATCAATAGCTTCGACCCGCCGATTACCGCGGCGCACTTTAAGAAGTCCATGACGACGGTCGCGGCGGCGGCAGTGACGCCGAAACAGCGGTAGACGTTTGTCAGTCCGGCGTTAAAGCTTCCGTATTTCCGGATATCCTTGTGCTTGAAGATATATGTCGCTATTATGGCGGAATTAAGGCTTCCGACGAGATATGACGCGCAGAAAAGCGCAATCAGTGCAGCGTAAACCGTAGTGCAACATCCTTTCGCTATTTTGTGTCCGAGCTGTCCCTCTCGCGGACGACAAGCCTTATCGGCGTCCCCTCGAGTCCGCCGTAGAACTCGCGTATCTGATTTTCGAGATAGCGGCGGTATGAGAAATGAAACAGCTCTGCCGAGTTGACAAAGGTGACGAATGTCGGCGGATTGGTCGACGGCTGGGTCATATAGTATATCTTAAGGCGGCGGCCCTTGTCCGACGGCGGCTGGACCCGCTCGGTCGCGTATGAGAGAATGTCGTTGAGGCGGCCGGTGCTGATTCTCAGCGAATTGTTCCCGTGGACGAGGTTTATAAGCTCAAACAGCTTATTGAGCCGCTGACCCGTCTTCGCGGACACGAACACAAACGGAACGTAGTCCATGAACCCGAGGTTCTCGCGGAGGTCTTTGGTGAACTTATCCATCGTTCCGGTCTCTTTTTCGACGGAGTCCCACTTATTTACCGCGACGATACAGCCCTTCCCCTGCTCATGGGCATATCCCGCGACCTTTGAATCCTGCTCGGTGAAGCCGACGAGCGCGTCGATGACGATTACGGCGACGTCGGCGCGGTCGACCGCCATATATGAGCGGAGGACGCTGTAGTGCTCGATGTTTTCGTATATCTTCGACTTCCGCCTTATTCCGGCGGTGTCGATAAAGGTGAAGCTTCCGAACGAGTTTTCGACGAGAGTGTCGGTCGAGTCGCGGGTGGTGCCGGCGATGTCGGTGACGATAACCCTCTCCTCCCCGGCGACGGCGTTAATCAGCGACGACTTTCCGACGTTCGGCTTCCCGATTACCGCGACCTTGACGCTTCCGTCCTCGGCTTCGGTCCCGTCGGATTCGGGGAGATGCTCGACGACGCGGTCCAAGAGGTCCCCGGTGCCGTAGCCGTGGACCGAGCTCACCTCGACGGGGTCGCCGAGTCCGAGGTTATAGAACTCATAGAAGACGGGGTCGGTGGTGCCGACGCGGTCGCATTTATTGACGCAGAGGACAATCGGCTTTCCGGACTTCTGGAGCATCGACGCGACGTCGTAGTCGTTGGCGGTGACGCCGCAGCGAAGGTCGGTCACAAGGATAATCACGCTCGCGCTGTCGATTGCGAGCTGTGCCTGCCGCCGCATCTGCAAAAGTATCCTGTCGTCGGTGCGCGGCTCGATTCCGCCGGTGTCGACGAGCATGAATTCGCGCCCCGCCCACTCGCACTTGGAGTAAATCCGGTCGCGGGTGACGCCGGGGGTATCGTCGACAATCGACAGGCGCTGTCCGATGAGCCGGTTAAAAAGCGTCGACTTTCCGACGTTCGGCCGTCCGACGACGGCGACAACCGGCAATGCCATAGCTATCCCTCTCTTTCTGAATAATATGGGTATATGTGCGATGAAGCCATCGGCTTCGGCACGGGGTGAAGCCATTAGAAAAAATCAGAGAAGGATTGCTCCTTCTCTGAGTTTTGAAGAAGATTAGGCTTCTTTGTGGATAACCTCAACGCCCTTATAGTAGCCGCAGTTGGAGCATACCTTGTGGGGGGAAGTCAGAGCGCCGCAGTTGGAGCATCTTGAAAGCGCGGGGGCCTCGAGCTTCCAGACGGCGGAGCGCCTTTTGTCTCTTCTCGATTTAGAGACCTTTCTCTTCGGTACTGCCATTTTCAGCACCTCCTTCAGTGATAGTCGGATATTCGGTTATTCGTCGGCACAGCAGCCGCAGTCTCCGCGGTTGAGGTTTTTCCCGCAGACGGGACAGAGCCCCTTGCAGTCTTCCTTGCAGAGCAGCTTTGTCGGAAGCTCGGCAAGAATGTCGGAAACCGCGAGAGCGGTAAGGTCGAGAGCGCTGTTTTCACAGTAACAGACGGTGTCGTCGTCAAGCTCGCTTTCGCTGCGGACAAGAATGTGTTCAAAGCTGAAACAGCAGCTGCGCTCGAATTCGTCAAGACATCTGTCGCAAAGGCTTCGCATTCTGAATGTGAGGGAATAGTCGAGTGACACCATTCCGGCGCGATTCTGGATGCTCCCCTTTATCGAAATCGGCGTTACTATTGATTTGCACCCGCTGTAGTCCCTCAATTCCTCTAAAGGGATTTCGCAGTCAATGTCCTGTCGGTCTCCGATTCGCTCGAAGAGACGCTTTAGTTGCCAAATCACGTTACACCTCAAATATCAACCTATATTATACCTTCGACAAACGAAATTGTCAACACATTTTTAGAAAATTACTTGCCGCTGTACTTCAATACGCCCTCGGGGAGATTCTCGACGTCTTCGGAGACGGTAAATACAATCTCGATTTCAGAGGTGATTTTCTCGACCATTTCAAAGAAGTCGGCGAGGCGGCTGTAGTCTCTTCCGCCGATTTTAAGAATTCCGTCGACAAAAATCTCGGATATATCGTAGTTTCCGGCAATCATTCCGCTGATAAAGCCGTAGAGCTTATCATAGCTGTCGATTGCATAGCTGTCGACGTCGACAAGGCGGACGCTGTAAGGAATGTCATAGGTGAGCTGCATGGCCTTTTCGATGCAGACGACGTTGCCCTTGGTGCTTGCGGCGGCGCCTTTGATGAGGTCGACAAGGATTTTGGTCTTTCCGGAACCTCTTCTGCCTGTAATCAATTTAATCATGTTAAACTCCGTTTCCGCCCTTTCGGGCTCTTTTTTTATTCCGAAACGGCTGATGCCGTTGGAGCCTTATGTTATTTCCCGAGCTTTTCTTCAAGCTCGGCCTTTGCGCCCTCGTATCCCGGCTTGCCGAGAAGGGCGAACATGTTCTTTTTATAGCTTTCGACGCCCGGCTGATTGAACGGGTTGACGCCGAGCATATAGCCGGAGAGCGCGCATGCCTTCTCGAAGAAGTACACCATCTCGCCGAAGTTGTATTCGTCGAGGCGGTCGACCTCGATGATGAGGTTCGGGACGCCGCCCTCGGTGTGCGCCAGAATAGTTCCCTCCATCGCCTTTCTGTTGACGACCGACATGTTCTGATTGGTGAGGAAGTTGAGTCCGTCGAGGTTTTCGGGGTCGCTTTCGAGGAAGAGGTCCTTCTTGGTGTTCTTGACGTCGACGACCGTCTCGAACATTATTCTCGAGCCGTCCTGTACGAACTGTCCGAGAGAATGGAGGTCGGTGGAGAAGGTCGCGCTCGAGGGATATATTCCCTTTTGGTCCTTGCCCTCGGACTCGCCGAAGAGCTGTTTGAACCATTCGGCCATCATGTTGAAGCAAGGCTCGTAGGATACGAGCATTTCGACCGACTTGCCCTTACGGTAAAGAATGTTTCTCATCGCGGCGTATTTCTCGCAGTCGTTGAGGTCGTCGTTCATGTATGCCTCGCGCGCAGCCTGTGCCCCGGCCATAATCGCGTCGATATCGCAGCCGGCGGCGGCTATCGGGAGGAGTCCGACAGCGGTCAGGACGGAATATCTTCCGCCGACGTCGTCGGGGACGACAAAGGTCTCGTAGCCTTCGGTGTCCGAAAGCTCCTTAAGGGTACCCTTTGCCTTGTCGGTGGTCGCGAAGATGCGGGTTTTCGCCTCTTCCTTTCCGTACTTGTCCTCTACAAGCTTTTTAAAGATGCGGAACGCAAGGGCGGGTTCGGTGGTCGTTCCCGATTTCGAGATGACGTTCACACAGATGTCCTTCCCGTCGCAGATTGAGAGGATTTCGTTGAGATAGGTCGGACTGATTGAGTTGCCGACAAAATAGATGTCGGGGGTGTCCTTTTTCAAGCTGTTGTAATAGGGACTCTTTAAAAGCTCGATTGCCGCGCGGGCGCCGAGATATGAGCCGCCGATGCCGATTACGATGAGGATATCCGCCTTTTCGCGGATTCTCTTTGCGGCAGCCTTGATGCGCGCAAACTCCTCTTTGTCGTAGTTGACCGGAAGGTCGAGCCACCCGAGAAAGTCGTTTCCGGCTCCGGAACGGGACATGAGCGTTTCGTAGGCACAGCTTAACTGTGCGCGGCAGGCGCTTATTTCGTGCGGAGCGACGAATTTGTCTGCGTATTTGGTGATAAGCCTGATTGACATAAATATCCCTCTTTTCAGATTGGTTGTCTATATTTTACCACGGCGCGCGAGATATTGCAAGGAATTTTTGAGATTTTTTCGCGACAAGAGGGAAAAATTTTCTTTCACATTCCGACGACCGCCCTCAGCGCCCGCATAAATCCGATAAAAACGCTTATCCGGCGGACATCGCGCGAGGCGGTTATCGGGCAGGAATATATTTCCTCCCTGCCGACCGAAAAGACGGCTTTTCCGACGCGGTCCCCTTTTTTAAGCGGCGCGGCGAGGTCTTCGGCGTATTCGACCGAGATTTCGACGCCGTCAATAAGGCTCTTCCGGACGACGAACGGACCCAGCTCGGAAAGCTCGGTCTCCACCTCCGTGACCTCTCCCCCGCTGACCTTTACCGGCTCGGTGTAAATGTCGGTCCGGCGCGGGGTATAGAGCGCGTATGCCGAAAATCCCGCCGAGAGCTTTTCCTTCGCGGTCGTAAAGCGGGCGGTGTCGTCGGACTCGCCGAAGATGACGCAGACCATCGTTATGCCGTCCCGCCTTGCCGCCGCAACGAGGCAGTTGCCGGTGCTTTCGGAGTAATACGCTTTTGTGCCGATGATGCCGTCATAGCTTAAGATGAGGCGGTTTGTCGAGGCGAGCTCGGTCTTTCCGCCGCGGACCGAGGTGACCCAAGTCGTCAGATAGGGCGTCAGGAGCGGGAATTCGGTCAGCTTTGACGCCAAAACCGCGGTGTCGCAGGCGGTGGTAACGGTCTTCGGGGATATTCCGGTGCAGTCGGCGTATGACGTCGAAACCATTCCGAGCTCGGCGGCGCGGCGGTTCATCATCGCGACGAATTTTTCCTCGCTCCCGCCTATTGCCTCGGCGAGCACGACGGCGGCGTCGTTGGCGTTCCCGACCGTCACCGACTTTATAAGCTCGTCGACGGATATCTCCTCGCCGGGCATCAGCCAGATTTGCGCGCCCTGCATCGAGTTGGCATAGGCGGAGGCCGCGAGGACGGTGTCGGGGGAAAGCCGGCCGGAGTCGATTGCCTCGGCGGTCAGCAGGAGGGTCATCAGCTTTGCGGAATGGTGCGCCGGGACGACCGCCTCGCCGTTTTCGGCATAAAGGAGCGTGCCGGTGCCGCCCTCCATCAAAACATAGGAGTATGGCGGCGCGGCGGGTGCGGACGCGGTCGGCAGCAGCGCGGAGAGGGAGATGAGGAGAGAGAGAATAACGGACATGGAATCACCTTTCGGGAGAGATTTTGGGGACGGAAGCGGGGACTTGCGCGGGGTTGGTAGAACGAGGGGCGGTGCGGCGCGCTGACGGGAATAAGGAATTCGCTGCGCGAATGCTATCTAAAGTCACCCTACCCCGACCCTCCCCTCAAGGGGAGGGGGTGTGGAGTTAAGGGGCACCCCGTGGTGGAGCGGCAGGGTGCTGCCTTATAAAAGGAATTCGCTGGCGCTCATGCTATTTTTAGACTCCCTCCCCCTGCCCCCTCCCACATGGGAGGGGGTTATGCATAGCTAAGGGCAGGTGTTCCGCCTTACGGCGGGGAAGGCGCACCCGAGGCCGACCGCAGGTCGGCCGGAACGAAAGCGCAGGAAAACCGCTTGCGGGTTTTTCTGCTTCTTTCGTTAGCGCGCGAAGCGCGCCGGACTGCGCCCGGGGTAGGAGATTGCCACACTGCCATAAAAAGGAATTCGCTGCGCTTATGCTATCTTAGTCACCCCACCCCGACCCTCCCCTCAAGGGGAGGGGATATGCGTTGACAAGGTTTAGAGAGCCGCCTGACGGCGTGGGAAATTTTTAGCGACGTCATACGTTGCTAAATGCGTTAACTTTGTGGCAAACGCTAAACTCGTAAGTATTGATGTTTCCCCATTCTTTTTCTTCCACACCCCCTGCCCCCTCTCCCTCTGGGAGAGAGAGGGGGTTCCACCCCACACCCGGCCGTTCACGTTCGTGAACGGCGCGACCCCTCCCCTCAAGGGGAGGGGGTCTGCGTTGCCAAACTTTTGATTGCCGCCCGACGGCGGGGGAAATTTGCGAGGTTCAGCGCGTCGCTTATAAGGAGTCCGCCTGCGGCGGACGGCTTATCGCGTCACCTTTGCGGTGACGTGATTACGCCTGTTCCCCCACCCCCTGCCCCCTCCCCGGTGGGGAGGGGGTGCGCGGCGCCAAAGTTCAGAGCGCCGCCCAAAGGCGAAGAGGGGGTTATGCACCGCCAAAGTTCAGCTTTCTATAATCTGACCTCTGACTTCTGACCTCTGACTTCTGACATTCTGTCCTCTGTCTTTCTATATCTATGCCGCACTCTCCGAAAATAGAAAGCCGCCACGGGGGCGGCTGAGATGCGTCCGCGGACGCATCAAGAAGACAGATTGTGAGATTGTCAGAAGCCAGAAAATAGATATCTGACTTCTGTCTTCTGATTTCTGTCTTCTGAATTTAATTCGCCGGTGCGGGGGCGGGGTGGGAGGCGGCGGACTGCTGCTGAGGCTGGACGGCCTTCATCTTCGTCGTCTTGCGCTGTGCCATGACAAGGGCATAGTAGACGCCCTTTTGGCGCATCAGCTGGTCGTGGGTGCCGGTTTCGGCGAGGCGGCCCTTGTCGAGTACGATAAGGCTGTCGGCGTTCGACAGCGTCGAGAGGCGGTGGGCGATGGCAATCGTCGTCCTGCCCTTGCAGAGCTCGTTCAGTCCCTCCTGAATCTGGCGCTCGGTCTCGGTGTCGAGCGAGGCGGTCGCTTCGTCCAAAATTATAATCTTCGGGTCGTGAAGGATTGCGCGCGCAATCGCGATTCGCTGACGCTCGCCGCCCGAAAGCGTATGCCCCTTGTTTCCGACGCGGGTATTATAGCCGTCGGGGAGCTTGGTCACGAACTCGTGCGCGTGAGCAATCTTCGCCGCTTCGACGACCTCCTCGAAGGTCGCGTCAGGCTTGGCGTAGGTGATGTTTTCGAGGACCGTTCCCTCGAAGAGATATGTCTCCTGAAGGACAACGCCGACCTGTGAGCGCAGGCTCTTCTGTGATATCTTTCTTATGTCGACGCCGTCGATGGTGACCGAACCCTGTGTGACGTCGTAGAGGCGGAGGATAAGGTTTATCATCGTCGACTTTCCGGCGCCGGAATGTCCGACAATGCCGTACATCTTCCCCTTTTCAATCTTGCAGGAGACGTCTTTAAGGACGGGGTTATAGATATTGTACCCGAAATAGACGTTGTTGAATTCTATATCGCCCTTGATGTCGAGGTCGACACAGTCGGCGTCGTCGCGGACGTCGGTGTGTTCCTCAAGAATCTCGAAGACCTTCGACGCCGAGACCGAAGCGTCGGCAAGCTGTCTCGGGAGCTGCATCAGCCAGCGGAGCGGGGTGTACAACATTCCGACATAGGAAACAAACTGCGTCAGCTCGCCGAGGGTCAGCGTTCCGAAAGCGCCGAGCCTTCCCAAGAGCATGAGCGAGCCGAAATAGAGAACGAGGTAGTTGCCGATAGTCAGCATAAAGTCGGCAACCGGCCAAATCAGGTTCCAGACGATTTCGGCCTTAGTCGCCGATTTCGCCCACTTTTCGGAGGCGACGCGGTATTTCTCGATTTCCGCCTCCTCGGTGCCGCAGGTCTTTATTACGCGGATGCCGTTAAGGGCGTCGTGCAAAAGCTTTGAATGTGCGTTCGAGAAGCGCCAGACGCGGCCGTAGTACATGTGGATAGTGTTATACACCTTTTTTACGATGATGAGCACAAAGGGTATCGGCACGACCGCCAAAAGCGCGAGCTTATAGTTCATCGAGAACATGATTACCAGAACGACAAGGAGCGAGAATACGCGGACAATCGCGTCCTTTCCGTAGTCGGTGAGAAAGCTCTGGAGCTTATTCGCATCGTTCGACACGCGGTTTATAAGGTCGCCGGCGGTCTTTTTCGATATCGAGGACATCGAGAGGTCGAGGGTCTTGTTGAAGACGTCCTGCCTCAAATCCTGTCCGAGATTCAGCGACACATACCGGCTTGCCTTCATGTTCGCCCAGTCGAGGAAGGTGTTTATAATAAGGATTACGAACATCGCTCCGCAGAGGGCGGCGAATCCGAGCCAGTGCGAGGTGTTCTGCGGGCGGACGTAGTCGTCAATCAGTATGCGGTTGATATAGGGCGAGACGACGTTGAGTATCTCGGCGAGGACGGTGCAGCCGACGGCAACCGCAAACTGCGGCGCATAGGGTTTGAGACGCCCGAAGAGCTTCGAGAAGGTCTTTATCTTCGAGGCGCAGTAGGGGCACTCGGTGTAGCCGTCGAGCGGGAGTCCGCATTTCGGGCACTTCGGCTCGTCGATGTCGGATTCATGTACCAGAATTCCCGCCGTCAGGTAGTGGTTTATGATTTTGCAGACCTCGGCAAAGGCGACAAAGCTGTCGTTGGTGAACGCACAGATGCACTTTGCGTCGCGGTCGCCGTTCCGCCCGACCATCATCGAGCAGCCGACGAGCTGTTCACAGGCGTATTCCTCATAGGCGTCGAGAGGATAGCGGTCCTTTATTTCGCCGTCGATATATACGAGGATTTCGCTTTCGGTCACACAGAGGTTTCCGTCGACCTTTTTTGCCTTGCCGTAGAGATTAAAGGGCAGCGCGAAGAGATATTCCGCAAAGTCGTGCCCTTTCGGAGCGCTTAAAAGCAGATTCATTTATATACACTCCTTTCGGTGCGCGGGGTATCGTCAGACGAATATTTCGAGAACCTGCATGCTCTTTTTGTCGAGGGTTTCGATGTCGGGACAGAAATATTTGTTCCCGTCGACGTCGACGCAGTAGAGCAGCTTTTCGGAGAGCATCCTGAAATTAGAGTACCAGTCGCGAACACAGACGGTCTTGCGGCCGGAGGTGGTCATCATATCGACAAAGATAAATCCGCGGGAATTGTCCTTTATCGAATAGACCTTTGTAATCTCGGGCATGTAGTATTTATACTCGAGGTATTCGTCAATCATCTTATACTGTTCTTCGGACAGCTCGGCCATATCCCTTATGACGCCGATTTCACAGAATTCGTTGTCGGCGTTGTCGTATGCGACGCTTATATAAGTCGTCTTAGAGTAAAACGGGATAAGCCTTGTGAGCCGGACGTTGAAATAGCTCTCGCCGTTATAGTCGAGCGAGATAAAGTTTGCTTCGTCCTTATAAAACCGAAGCTTTGAGCAGTCGAGAATCGTCAGGCGGTCAATCTCGAACCGCTCTTCGGTCAAAAGCTGTTTATCCATAAAATAAGGTCCTCCCTTCGTTGTCAGTCGTCGCCGATGAACTTGAGCGCGTCGGCCTGTAACCTATATAGCTCGAAGTATTTGCCCTTGCGGCGGATAAGGTCGTCGTGGGTGCCGAGCTCTTTAAGCTCGCCGTTTTCGATTACACAGAGCATATCCGCGTCGCGAAGTGTCGAGAGACGGTGGGCGATGGCGATAATCGTCCTCCCCTCTTTTAGCGAGTCGATTGCAACCTGAATCTTCCGCTCGGTCCTTGTATCCATCGAGGCGGTCGCCTCGTCGAGAATAAGGATATTCGGGTCCTGAATGATTGCGCGCGCAATCGAAATTCTCTGTCTCTCGCCGCCCGAGAGCGACACTCCGCCCGAGCCGATTTTGGTGTTATAGCCGTCGGGGAGCTTTGTGATGAACTCGTGGGCGTTCGCCGACTTCGCCGCTTCGATGACCTCGTCGATGGTGGCGTCGGGCTTTGCGTATCTGATGTTGTCGGCGACGGTCCCCATGAAGAGATATGTCTCCTGCGACACGATGCCGATGTTGCGGCGGAGGTCGGCCGAGGGTATCTTCTTTATCGGCACGCCGTCAATCAGGATTTCGCCGCCGGTGACGTCGTAAAGCCTTGCCATAAGGTTGATGATGGTCGACTTTCCGGCGCCGGTCTTTCCGACGATGCCGAACATCTGTCCCCCGGTGACGGTGAAGTTGAGCTTTTTGAGAATAGGTCTTCCGGCCTCATATTCAAACGAGACGTTTTTGAACTCGATGTCTCCCTTCATGTTCTCGATGTGTACCGGGCGGGACGGGTCGAAGGCGTCGGTGCCGACAAGGGATATATCCTGCGGCTCGCCCTCGGGTTCGACGACCATCGGCTTTGCGTCGAGGATTTCAAACATTCGCGACGCCGCGTCGATGCACCTTGCCCACCGGTCGCCTATCCACATGAAGAAGTTAATCGGGTCGTAAATCATGTCGGTATAGCTTAAGAGCGCCATAAGGGTGCCGTATTTGAAGTGCCCTTTAATGACAAGATAGCAGCCGGTGCAGAAGAGTCCGACCGAGACGATTCGGTAGAAGCTCCAGACGAACGGTATTGTCGAGGTGACGCGGTTGTTGATTCTTGTGTTGACGTCATAGGCCTTTTTGTTCTTGGTCTCGTAGCGCTTAATCTCCTTGTCTTCCTTCGCGAACGACTTTACGACGCGCTGTCCGTTCATGACGTCGGAGAGGACCGAGTTGAGGCTTCGCATTGCGACGTCGAGCTTTCGGTAGAGCTTTCTTTCGGACTGATAGAGATAGTTGTCGAGGCTCAGGATGACCGCGATGATGACGATTACGGCGACCGAGATTACCGGACTGAGCCAGAACATTATCGCGGCGACGCCGACAAGCTTGATGATGTTCGCGATGCCGTAGGGCACGATGTCGACGAAAAAGTTATATACGTTCTGACTGTCGCGGTCGACGCGGGACATGAGCGAGCCGGTCTGTTTGCTCGTGAAGAACGCGAGCGAGAGCTTCGACATCGAGGCGTATATCCTCGAACGGAGCTTGTGGGTGACGGTCGGGACGACCTTTGCGGTGATGACGCCGGAAATGACGCCGGTCAGGACGCGCAGGACGTTTACAAACAGCATCAGCATTATGACCAGAAGCACCTGTCCGTAATACTTTCCGCCCTCGGTAAGAACGTCGTCATAGAGCATCTTCGAGCCGAACCAAGGCGCGATTACCGCGAGGATATTCGTCATTATAATGGTGAGGAAAATAAGGACGATTTCGACCTTGAAGTCCTTGAACATTCCGACAAGCCTGTCGAAAATCGAGCGGCGGTCGATACACCTCGGGCAGACCGGGCGGTTAGGGTCGGGATACGGCTGGTGACAGATGGGACAGTTGAGCTGTACCGCGTCGAGAAGCGTATCGTCGATGGGTTCGTGGGTATGAGTCGCATTGAGGCGCTCACAGAATTTTTCAAACTTTTCGGCATAGCCGAGCGAGAAGCGGGCGACCGGAATATTCGGGCGGTTCTTGTCGTATGAATGACCGAAGCCGCCGTAAGCGTGCCCCCCGTGGCGGTGTCCGCCCTTGGGTTTCGGGGGCGGCGGAGGCTGATTCGGGTCGGGTGCCGCATCGGGCGCGGGGAAGGTTTCGGTTTCGCCGTCGTTGAGCATCGCAAAGACAAGCCGCGCAGAGTTCTGGTGGCGGTCTATGTATGCGTACTTAATCCGCGAAATCGGATATTCGGCATAGTCGGTGACGCGGTAGCTTACGACCTCGGGGACATATACCCCCTTGACGAAGGTCTTTATCACCGGCACTCCCCTGAGCCTTTCCTTAACGCGCTCGCTCTTCGGCATCTGCTGAAAGTCCTCGTAGCCGCTGATTACATATGCGGTGTCGGAGTTAAAAGCGACATATACGTCGTAGTATCCGCCGTCGCCGTCGAGGTCGGCCTTAACGCAGTAGAGAAGAGAGTCGGTGTCGACTCCGCGCTCTCTGAGCTTTTCGGCGACCGGTTGGGGAATAACGTCGAAATACTTCATTTGCTCATCTCCTTTCGGAAGCAGTGGTGGCTGAGTATGAAAAAATGATGACTAAGTTTTTTAATCACTCCTATGATACAAAAAGGCCCCCGGCGCCGACGACGCCGAAGACCCGTTAATGCAATACGGTGAAAGACACCGGAAAAGGGTGCCCCTCGGAAGACGCCTGACACATTCGCAAACCGATTTTTACGATGAATATTTTTATCATCTTTTGCACTCCTTTCCTGATAATTCCGTCCGAAGACCTTGCTATTATATGACTATTTTTTCGGAATGTCAAGCAAAATCCGAAAATTTTTTGGCGAAATATTCATCAAAATATCACATAATCCCGCGCAAGCTTTTGTTAAAAATGACGGAGATAAAAAGTGACAAGAAAATTTCGCGATTTTTTGAAAAAGGCTTGTAATATCTTTTAAAATGTAGTATACTTGTATCTGCCGAAAAATCAACATCAACATATTGAAAGGAGTCAATTCAAAAATGAACTATTCACGCGAAGTTGAACAGATGTGCATGGTAGCGAAGGGTCCGAAGCACGACCCCGCTCCCCTGCCCGAAGAAGGCAAATGGGTTGCCGCCAAGCAAATCGGCGATATCTCCGGATTTACACACGGCATCGGCTGGTGCGCCCCGCAGCAGGGGGCATGCAAGCTCTCCCTCAACGTAAAGAACGGCGTTATCGAAGAGGCGCTTGTCGAGACAATCGGCTGCTCCGGAATGACTCACTCCGCGGCGATGGCCGCCGAAATCCTCCCCGGGAAGACAATTCTCGAAGCGCTCAACACCGACCTTGTCTGTGACGCCATCAACACCGCGATGCGCGAGCTCTTCCTCCAGATTGTTTACGGCAGGACGCAGTCGGCGTTCTCGGAGGACGGTCTTTCAATCGGCGCCGGCCTCGAGGACCTCGGAAAAGGCACCCGCTCGCAGGTCGGAACGATGTACGGCACAAAGGCGAAGGGCGTAAGATACCTTGAAATGGCCGAGGGATATGTCACGAGAATGGCTCTCGACGCCGACGACCAGGTTATCGGGTATGAATTCGTCTCGCTCGGAAAGATGACCGACTTCATCAAGAAGGGCGACGACCCGAACACCGCCTATGAAAAGGCAAAGGGAACCTATGGAAGATTTGCCGAAGCCGCGAAATACATCGACCCGAGAAAGCAATAATTAAGGAGGAGGAATATATCATGGCTTTATTTGAAAACTATGAGAGAAGGATTGACAAGATAAATTCGGTCCTTAAGCAATACGGCATCTCCTCTGTCGAGGAGTGCAGGGACATCACTCTCGCAAAGGGAATCGACTGTGACAAGATTGTCCGCGAGACCCAGCCTATCTGTTTTGAAAACGCCGTCTGGGCATACACCGTCGGCTGTGCAATCGCCATAAAGAAGGGCTGCAAGAAGGCCGCGGACGCCGCCGTCGCAATCGGCGAGGGACTTCAGAGCTTTTGTATCCCCGGTTCGGTCGCCGAAAACCGCAAGGTCGGCCTCGGACACGGCAACCTCGCCTCTATGCTCCTCTCCGAGAGCACCGAGTGCTTCTGCTTCTTAGCGGGACATGAGAGCTTCGCGGCCGCCGAGGGCGCAATCAAGATTGCGCTCAACGCCAATAAGGTCAGGACGAAGCCGCTCCGCGTTATCCTCAACGGTCTCGGAAAGGACGCCGCGTTCATCATCTCGAGAATCAACGGCTTCACCTATGTCGAGACCAAGTTCGACCCCTTCACCGAGCAGGTCGAGGTCGTCTATGAAAAGGCATACTCGAACGGACCGAGGGCGGACGTCAAGTGCTACGGCGCGGACAACGTCCCCGAGGGCGTCGCAATCATGAAGCTCGAGAACGTCGGCGTTTCGATTACCGGCAACTCGACCAACCCGACAAGGTTCCAGCACCCCGTCGCCGGCACCTATAAGAAGTGGTGCGTCGAAAACGGCGTGAAATACTTCTCGGTCGCCTCTGGCGGAGGCACGGGCAGAACGCTCCACCCCGACAACATGGCCGCCGGCCCTTCGAGCTACGGCATGACCGACACGATGGGAAGAATGCACTCCGACGCGCAGTTCGCGGGTTCTTCCTCCGTTCCGGCACACGTCGAGATGATGGGTCTTATCGGCATGGGCAACAACCCGATGGTCGGCGCAAGTGTTGCGTGCGCAGTCGCGGTTGAGGAAGCGATGAAGTAAGGCCTGTATCGCGGGTTTACGCGAATAATTTAAGGAGCCTCGGTCTGACTGAGGCTCCTTGTTTTTTGATAAAACGGGGTCGGATTCAACATAAATTCAACATTTGCTCAAAATGTTGAGTTCTGAAATGTTGAGTTTTGGGTCAAATTGCGTCAAATTTGAGCCCAATTATGTTCTTCAAATCTGTTAAATCGTATCCCTCATACTTCTCTAAAAATCTATCGAGCGCATCCTTTCTGATTTTATACGAGCCGAGCTTCATTGCAGGAAGCAGACCGCGCCTTATCAGCTCATAAACGAAATTTACATTTGTCTTTAAGATGGATGCTACCTCTTTTACAGTATATAACATTTATTTTACCTTTCTGTAACTTAGATTACCCCTGTTGAACCGAACCCGCCTCTGTCAGTATCGGACAGATGTTCAACCTCAGTGAGCTCAGGTGATTCCATGCTCTTAAAGAGTCTGAACTGGCATATCCTGTCGCCCTTATTGACTGTGGTTTCTCTTGTGGCGTACACAGGCATACACCAGACATCGTGGTCGCCGCTGTATGAGTTGTCGATTATTCCAACTCCGTTTGTTTGTATAAGACCCCAGTGCTTAAAAGTCGAACTTCTCGGGACAATATGGGCTTCATATCCGTCGGGCAGCTTCATCGACACCCCGAGAGAAATCAAATGATATGTATTCGGGAGCATTGTGATTGTCTCTGCCGCACAAAGGTCTATCCAGTCCCCTTTCTCAATCTTATGAAGCCTTGGTATCCGTTTAACGGCTTAAAAATTTTAAGATTATTTAACTCAGCCTTAATCGTTTCAAAAGTTTTTCCCGGCTCTGTACTCATCTCTTGAATGAGTTTTCGTTCCAACCCCTCGTCAACTACTAAGTTCCGCCAACAATAGTAATCTGACTTCATCTGCTCAATATCAGTTTCTCGCAGTATGGCTGCCCTTTTGTGATTTGATTTGTCACTTCTTGTTTTAGTAGCGTAATACGTGCCGCCAAACAACGCCAAAAATAAATCAATCATAATTTTGCCCTCAATCGTTCATGTTTTTAAGATATTATATCACATAGGGCGCAGGAAATCAATACCATACTCAATTTGGGTGTGTCCATTCCACCCGCATTAAAGGAAATCGACCAAGCCGAAAGGCAATTCTCCTTTCGGATACTTCTCACG
>CANQOC010000022.1 GCA_947625375.1 uncultured Clostridia bacterium
ATAAACATTCTCTTTTGTTTCTGTCCTCGGCTTTTTACCTATGAACCAGTAAAGCTCGTCAAGCTCATTAACCTTCAGCTTTATATTAAATTTCTTGAAAATCTCAGAAACTTTTGACAAATTTCCAACAGCCTGTTGATTATTTATTTCGTTTTTTTATCCAATTATAGACGTTGGATTTGCTGAAATTGTTCAAAATTCCTACCCTTCTTCCACTAACGCCGGAATAATATGTCTTGATTGCCTGCTCGCGAACTTCTTCGCTGTACTGCCACGGCCGTGGTTCGGGCGTGTAGTCTATGTTGCAGTCATTGCAGCGATATTTCTGTGACCCCGACTTGTTTTTGCCGTGTTTTACTTGGTGTTCATGCTTTCCGCAGTTTGGGCAATATATGTTTTCGTCAATTTTTGCTACTCTCGACATTTTTATCACCTCAATCATATTATAACATATTGTGGGCGGTTTGTACACACCCCTTTCTGCAAATCCACTTGACAACTCTCGCCCTCTGTGCTAAAATATAACGGAGTTTAACGGAAAAATTCCAAGGAGGTTTATTATGGCAGATACTGAGAGAAAAAAGGTCATATTCAGCGGCATACAGCCGACGGGGGTATTCACCCTCGGGAACTATGTCGGAGCGGTCCGTAACTGGGGCCCGCTTCAGGACGAATACGACTGCATCTATTCAATCGTCGACCAGCACGCTATCACAGTCCGCAAGGACCCCGCAAAGCTCCGTCAGCAGACCGTCGAGGGTTATGCCCTCCTTCTGGCGTGCGGAATCGACCCGAAGAAGTCAATCGTCTTTATTCAGTCGCACAACCCGAATCACGCACAGCTCAGCTGGGTTCTCGGCTGTGTGACCCAATTCGGCGAGCTTTCGCGCATGACTCAGTTTAAGGACAAGGCCGCGAAGCACGCCGACGACATCAACGCCGGACTCTTCACATACCCCGTCCTCATGGCGGCGGACATCCTGACCTATAACGCCGACGCCGTCCCCATCGGCGACGACCAGAGACAGCACCTCGAGCTTGCGCGCAACATCGCCGTTCGGTTCAACCAGCGCTACGGCGATATGTTCACCGTCCCCGAGGCTTATATCCCGAAGGTAGGCGCAAGAATCAAGTCGCTTCAGGAGCCGACAAAGAAGATGTCGAAGTCGGACGAAAACCCCAACGCCACCATCTATATCCTCGACGACAAGGACACAATCATGCGCAAATTCAGGCGCGCCGTCACCGACAGCGACACCGAAATCCGCTTCGCCGAGGGCAAGGACGGAATCAACAACCTTCTGACGATATATTCCTGCGCGACCGGAAAGGGAATCCCGGACTGCGAGAAGGAATTTGCCGGAAAGGGCTACGGCGACTTCAAGCTTGCGGTCGGCGAGGCAGTCGCGGACTATCTCGAACCGGTCCGCACCGAATATGCCCGCCTGATGGACGACAGGGCATATCTCAAGGAATGTTGGACCGACGGCGCACAGCGCGCGTTCAGAATGTCGAACAAGGTTCTCACAAAGGCGTACCGGAAAATCGGCTTTGTCGATTACAGGTGACATATGAAGCTGCTGTTTTTGTTCGGCGACGCCGCCGTCGGAAAGATGACGGTCGGACAGGAGCTCGCGAAAATCACCGATTTAAGGCTGTTTCACAACCATATGACAATCGAGCCGGTAATCGAGATTTTCGGGTACTATAACCCCGCCGCAATCACAGGTCTTCGCCGCGTCATTTTCGAGGAATACGCCAAGAGCGGCAATTACGGAATGATTTTTACCTTAATGTTCGCGTTCGACCGCAAAGAGGACTGGGACGAGCTCGAGCGCGTCAAGGACATCTTCCGCCCATACGGCACCGAGTTTTACTATGCCGAGCTTGTCGCGCCGCAAAAAATCAGGCTTGAGCGCAACGCGACCGAAAACCGCCTTATGCACAAGGCGTCGAAGCGGGACATCGAAATATCCAATCAGCGGCTCATTAACGACGACAACAACCACCGCTTCGAGAGCTTTCCCGGCGAAATCCCCTTTGAGAATTACATTAAAATCGACAACTCTAATCTCCCGCCCGAGACTGTAGCGGAGATGATTAAAGAGCGGTTCGACCTTTAAAAACAATGAAAAACGATTTATCCCGCATATATTTCCCGATAACCGCGACCCCCTTTGAGCGCTCGGATTACTACGCCGAGCGTCGGCCCTGCGCCGCGCTCAGACCCTATATCCGCTGTTTTTGGGGGACGTCGGGAAAGGTTCTGTCCCGCGGGCACAGCGACGGGAATCACGGCGTCGTCATACCCGACACCTGTATGGACATAATTTTCGACTTTGACTGCAAAAGCGGCAGGGTGAGCGGCAGCTTCTGCGCGATTGACGAAAACTCATATCGGACGGCCGCCGAAAAAGAGCCGTCGCTTTGCTCGACCTTTGCGATAAGGTTTTACGCGTGGACCGCCGCGCTTTTTTCGGACGCCGATTTTACCGGCAGCAAAAATAAAGCCTTCGAGCCGGAAAGCTATTTCGGCGGAATAATGAGTGACCTCGGTGGAAGGCTTTTTGAGCTCGGTTCCCTCGAAAAGCGGGCCGAGGCCGCGGAGGAATATCTGCTAAAAAAGCTCGATTTAAAGCGGTTTGACGTCAATCTGATGAACTCGGCCCACGACGTCATATATTCAAAGGGCAGAATGAGCGTCGGCGATATATGCTCAAAAAATGCCCTTTCCGAGAGGCGGCTTGAGCGGCTTTTTGCCGGGAATATCGGCGTCTCGCCGAGGACGTTTATATCGCTTGTCAGGTATCAGCTTTTGTGGCAGGAGATTTGCCGGACAGGGCGGTTTAATGCGCTCGACCTCGCCTATAAATACGGCTATTTCGACCAGCCGCACCTTCTCAACGACTTTAAAAAGCACCACGGCATGACCCCGGCGCAGGCGATAAGGTTTTCGCGTGACGGATTTTTACAAGACAAGCCTTTAAAGGATATGTAGAATTTAATCGGGACTTATTTCCCGAAAATTTTACATTAAAGGAGACTTTAAAATGACAGTTTACGAAAAATCCCGCTCATTCATCTACCGCTCCGCCAGACCCATCGACCTCGCCGTGTTCCGCCATGAATTCGAGGGCGGAAGCGCCGACGGAATAATCGCCGCGCTGTCGGCATACCAGAACCCCGACGGCGGCTTTGGGCACGGAATCGAGCCGGACAACTTCAACCCGCTGTCCGTCCCGATGGGCGCTTGGAAGGCGACGGAATATATCCGCGAAGCGGGCGGACTTCCCGCGTCGCACCCGATGATTGCCGGAATTTTGCGCTATCTCGACAGCGGAGACGGCTTCGACGCCGAGCGCCGCCAGTGGATGAACACCGTCCCGTCGAACAACGGCTGTCCCTGTGCAATCTGGTGGAAATGCCCCGAAGACGGCGGCGATTTCAGATACAACCCGACCGCCGCGCTCGCGGGGTTCATTGTGAGATACGCCGAAAAGGGGAGCGGAATCTACCGCAAGGGCGTCGAGCTTGCCGAAGAGGCCGCCGAGTGGTTCATTAAAAACGCCCCGGTCGAGCAGCATATCGCGCGGTGCTTTATAACGATGTACGACGACTGCAAGGCGGCGGGGGAGATGCCTTTTGACGTCGGGGCGCTCTTGTCGCGGATTGACGAGGTCGTCGACAAATCAATCTGCCGCGACCCGAGCCGCTGGCACGAATACCTCCCGCGGCCGTCGGCGTTCATCGACTCGCGCGAAAGCCGCTTCTATCGCCCGGATTTAGAGGACGCCTGCCTCGCCGAGTGCGGCTTCATCGAAAAGACCCAAAACCCCGACGGCTCATTCAACGTCCCGTGGACATGGTGCAACGACGCCCCCGAGTGGCATGTCGCCGAGAACTGGTGCAAGGCGATAATCGCGACAGATAACCTCAGATTTTTGCGGGGGGTTTGGTGTAAAAATGGTGTAAAACAAAATTTAAAACTCTGCAAACCCGCAGTAATAAAGGAGATATGAAACAAGATGAAATTGGGAATGGTAGGACTTCCGAACGTCGGAAAGAGTACGCTCTTCAACGCGCTGACCAACGCCGGGGCGGAGTCCGCGAACTATCCGTTCTGCACGATTGAGCCGAACGTCGGAATCGTTTCGGTGCCGGACGAGCGTCTCGACTGGCTCGCCGAGCTTTATGACACCCTGAGCTTCAAGCCGGCGACCCTCGAATTTGTCGACATCGCGGGACTTGTGCGCGGCGCGTCGAAGGGCGAGGGCCTCGGGAACAAGTTTCTCGCGAATATCCGCGAGTGCGACGCGATAATCCACGTCGTGAGGTGCTTCGAGTCGGACGACATCATTCACGTCGAGGGTTCGGTCGACCCGAAAAGGGACATCGAGACGATTGACCTCGAGCTGATTTTTGCCGACTTAGAGGTGCTCGAAAGGCGGCTTGACCGCGCGAAAAAGGCGCTTAAGGGCGACAAGAAGTATCAGTCCGACATCGACATGACCGAGGCGCTTATCAGGCATCTCACCGACGGAAAGCCTGCGCGCTCCTATCAATTCACCGAGGACGAGCTTGAGATGATTAAGTCGACGCCGCTTTTGTCGCAAAAACCGGTAATCTACGCTGCGAACGTCTCGGAGAGCGATTTTTCTTCTGACATTTCGACCTGTGCGAACTACATGGCGGTAAAGGCGATTGCCGACGCCGAGGGGTCGGTTGTGCTCCCGATTTGCGCCCAAATCGAGGCGGAAATTTCGGAGATGGACGACAGCGACAAGAAGATGTTTCTCGAGGACATGGGACTCGAGGTTTCGGGTCTCGGCCGCGTCATTAAAGAGGGTTACTCGCTCCTCGGGTTGATTTCCTTCCTGACTGCGGGGCACGACGAATGCCGCGCGTGGACGATTAAGCGGGGCACCAAGGCGCCTCAGGCCGCCGGCAAGATTCACACCGACTTTGAACGCGGCTTTATCCGCGCCGAGGTCGTCGCGTTCGATGACCTCAAATCCTGCGGCAGCATGAACGCCGCCAAGGAAAAGGGCCTCGTCCGCTCCGAGGGCAAGGACTATACCGTCCAGGACGGGGACGTGATACTGTTCAGGTTTAATGTGTGATTTAGCGAGATGGCACAGCGCTGGCGGAAATAAGGAATTCGCTTCGCTCATGCTATCTTTAGTAGCTGCCGCATTAAGGATAATTGCGCACGCTTAAAAAGTGGGAATGGCTCCGTACGTCTGCTAAAAAGGAATTCGCTGACGCTCATACTATTTTTAGTCACCCCTCCCCGACCCTCCCCTCGAGGGGAGGGGGTTGGGAGGATGCTTTTGAGCGTTACAAAAAGCTTGAAAAAGCTCCGCACTGCCTTATAAAAGGAATTCGCTTCGCTCATACTATTTTTAGACTCCTATCCCCCTATCCCCCTTTCCACATGGAAAGGGGGTCTTCGTTATCAAAGTTTGGATTGCCGCCTTGCGGCGGGGTCAGTTTGCTATAACATACTATTTTTTCTTCCACACCCCCAGTCCCCCTCTCCCTCAGGGAGAGAGAGGGGGTTCCACCCCACACCCGGCCGTTCACGTTCGTGAACGGCGCGACCACTCCCCTCGAGGGGAGTGGTACCGGGCAAGGAGGACACTTTGGCAGGTTTTAGAAAAATTGTGTGTTGGTGCCATACCTTGTTATAAGGGATTCGCTGGCGCTCATGCTATTTTTAGACTCCTATCCCCAAC
Source organism: uncultured Clostridia bacterium (assembly GCA_947625375.1). Lineage (GTDB taxonomy): Bacteria > Bacillota > Clostridia > Oscillospirales > Ruminococcaceae > Faeciplasma. The sequence goes on from CANQOC010000022.1 coordinate 5,736, forward strand.
CCCCTCCCACATGGGAGGGGGAACGCATCGCTTCGGCTTCAGCTCCTATGAGGACGCAGCCGCGGCAGCCGAAGGCTGCCGAAACGAAAGAAGCAGAAAAATCCCTCGGAATTTTCCTGCTTCTTTCGTTTGCGCGCTAAGCGCGCCGGCTGCGTGCATAAGCTTGTTTTATAGCTGTTCACGCTTCGCAATCGTATACGATTGATTGCTCGCGTTCACAGATAAAACAAGCGTATGCTCCCATGGCGTGTGGTTTTGAACAGACGTGGCTTAGAGCGCACCCCCCTCCCTCCCTGACGGGAAAAGGGTTCGCATTTCCCGCCTCTCTGTCCTCTGTCCTCTGACCATCTATCCACTAAATGCCTACGCCGACAGCGTCTGTTCGGCGCGGAGTCTGATTTCACCGCCGTCGGCGGAGGCGCGGACGCGCCCGGTGACGCCGGACAGGAGGAGGTCGGCGAGCGGCGTTTCGAGCTTCTCGGACGCGACCCGCGCGATTTCCCGCGCGCCGAAGGTCTTGTAGTCCGCGGCGGCGACAATCGCCTCGGCAACGCCGTCCGCGACGTCAAGGTCGATGCCCTGTGCGGCGGCGCGCCCGACAAGTCCGCGGATATTCATCTCCGCGATTTTAACGCAGTCGTCCGAGGAAAGGCTCCTGAAGCAGCAGACCGCGTCGAGCCGGTTCATCAGCTCGAACGAGAAGACCTTCGACAGACCGCCTCGGGCGCTGTCGCGCGGTTTACCGCCCGCAAATCCCAGCGACTGACCCTCCCGCGCGAGCGCGTTCGTCGTCAGGATTACAACCGTGCTCCCGAACGACACCCGCCGCCCGTTCGAGTCGGTGAGAAAACCGGTGTCGAGGAGCTGTAACAAAAGCGCCGCGACCTCGCGGTCGGCCTTCTCGAATTCGTCGAACAAAACGACCCCCGACGGCCTTTTTCGCACCCGCTCGGTGAGCTCGCCGCCCTGTCCGAAGCCGATATACCCCGGCGGCGAGCCAATCAGCCGCGAGACGCTGTGACGCTCGGAAAATTCCGACATGTCGAACCGAATCAGCGAGTCCGCCCCGAAAAGAAGCTCGGCAAGCACCCGCGCAAGCTCGGTCTTCCCGACGCCGGTCGGACCCGAGAACATCAGCGCCGCCATCGGACCCGTCCGGCTCTTAAGACCGGTGCCCGCGCGCCTGAGTGCGTCGGTCAGTGCGGCGACCGCCCCGTCCTGCCCGACGATTCGCGAGAGGATTTCTTCTTTGATTCCGTCGGTGCGCCCGGCGATGAGGCGCTCCTGCGGCACCGAGGTCTGTAAAGTGATAATCCTTTCCACGTCAGCCCGCGTGACCGACTCGGCGGCTTCGGCGGACGTCCGCCGGAAAAGCTCCTCAAAATAACGCTCTTTCGGGATTTTCCCGCATACATAGTCGTTGAACGCCGAGGACAGTTTCCCGCCGGATTTGTGCTCTGTAAAGTCCTTTAGCTTTACGGACGCGCACGCCTCGTCGATGATGTCAATCGCCTTATCCGGCAGGAATCGGTCGGTGATATACCTCGCCGAGAGGCTCACGGCGGCCTCGATTGCGCCGCTTTCGATGGTGACGCGGTGGTGCTGCTCATATTTCGGCTTAAGGCGTTCGAGCATCTTCACCGCCGTCTCCTCCGACGGTTCACCGACCTTTACGACGCAGAAGCGGCGTTCGAGCGCCTTGTCGCTCTCGACGGTCTTTCGGTATTCGTCATAGGTCGTCGCGCCGATGACCCGGAGCTCGCCCCGCGCGAGCATCGGTTTTAAGATGTTCGCGGCGTCGATTGCCCCCTCGGCGGCGCCCGCACCGACGAGTGTGTGAAGCTCGTCGATGAAGAGAATCACATCGCTTCCGCGCCCGGCGTCCTCGACACAGGCTTTAAGACGCTCCTCGAAGTCGCCGCGGTACTTTGCGCCGGCAAGAAGGTCGGTGAGGCTCAGCGAAAAAATCCGCTTCCCCAAAAGTGCCTGCGGGACGTCCATCGCCGCGATTTTAGAGGCAAGAGCCTCGACGATTGCGGTCTTCCCGACTCCCGCCTCGCCGACGAGGCAGGGGTTGTTTTTCTGACGCCTCAGAAGTATTCCGATGACGCGGTTAATCTCGGCGTCCCGCTCTGCACAGGGGTCATAGCCCTTTTTTCGCGCGTGCTCAACCATGTCGAACGCGTATTTTTCGAGCTGTACGAGCCTCGGACGGTCGCGCTGGCCGAGGACGGCGCTCTTTTCGACCGCTTCGCCCGCCCCTGCCGACAGCAGCGAGATGTTGCAGTTGAGGTCATAGAGAATGCTCCGTGCGGTCGAGTTCTGTTGATTCAGGATTGCACAGAGAAGGTGCTCGGTGCCCGCCTTTGTGTTCGAGACGTCGGCCGCGGTCCGCTTCGCGAATCTTATGCACCGCTTTGCCGCCGGGGTGAGCATCGAGCCGTTGAGAGAGGTCGGTTCGCCCGAGCCGATTAGCTCGGAAATCCGCGATTCGACGCCGGAATAGTCCACCGAAAATCTTTTCAGGATTGACGCCGCCGCCGAACCCTCGTCGCTCAGGAGTCCGAGAAGAAGGTGCTCGGTGCCGACATAGGTGTGTCCCATCTGCGACGCCCGCCGGATAGCGTGGCTTATTGCGCAGAGCGCGGACTCGGTGAAGCCATCCGCCCCGATTTCGCCGAATTCATACATTAAAATCAGTCCTTTCGTAAAGGTCTTTGATATGAATTATCGCCGGTTTTTTAAGATATAATCACAATCGGCGACCGCCGGTTATATAATACTATGCAAAACGGCGCTTGACCTTGATGTGTCCTTTTCGGGAAGACGCGGAACGAAGGCCGGAATGAAAGACTGCAGTTTTTAAGGAGCGGGGCGTTTCGGCGCCGGGTTTATAAAAAGGTGCCCCGACCGAAAGCCGCGAATCAGTAACACATTTTCGGCCGGGGCATAAAATGTAGCATGAAGTATGAATTGCTTCAGAAATCTACATGAAGGAGTCAATGATATGAACTGCTTTGGCAACGGCTACTGGTGGATAATCATTCTTATCCTCATCATTCTCTTCGGCTTCAACGGCTGCAATACCTGCGGCAACGGCTGCGGAAACGGCTGCAACAACGGCTGCGGCAACAACTGCGGTAACGACTGCGGCTGCGGCTGCTGAGACGGAAAAAGCGGAGGCTACCCCTCCGCGTTTTCTTTGGGGAGGGGGCGCCCCGCAATCAAGTACGGGGGGTAGTGTGATGACGCTCCCGCCCCGGGCGCAGCCGCGGCAGCCAAAGGCTGCCGAAACAAAAATAAGCATAAAAACCCCGGAGGGGGTTTTTATGCCTATTTTTGTTAGCGCGCGAAGCGCGCCGGCTGCGCCCTTGTCAGAAGACAGAAGTCAGAGCGTCAGATGTCAGAATTGCAAGAAGCGCCTTTGGTAAGCTGTTTTGCCGCGCAATTTTCCCCGCCGTCAGGCGGCACACCTGCCCTTAGCTATGGTACAACCCCCTCCCATGTGGGAGGGGGTAAGGGGGTGGGAGTCTATAATAGTATGAGCGAAGCGAATTCCTTATAAAAGGTCGGACGCCGTTCTCAGATTTTTATAGCGCTACACAGCTTCCTCCCAACCCCCTCCCCTTGAGGGGAGGGTCGGGGTGGGGTGACTAAAAATGGCATTCGCGCAGCGAATACCTTTTACACGGACGTGACGCCATTCTGCCATCCGCCGAAGCTCCCCCTACCCCATCTCCCCAAACGCTTGTCTCAGGTTCGTCACCCCGACGACCTCGATGCCGTCCGGCTTTCTGACGTTTTTGAGCGAGTGCTTCGGGACGATGCACTTCGAGAAGCCGAGGCGGGCGGCCTCGGCGATGCGCTGCTCAATGTGGGAGACCGAGCGGATTTCCCCGCCAAGTCCGAGCTCGCCGAACGCGATGACGTCGTCGCCGACAGGCTTGTCCGTCAGCGATGAATAAAGCGCCATCGCCACCGGAAGGTCCGCCGCAGGCTCCTGAATCCTCAGTCCGCCGATGATGTTGACATAGACGTCGAGCGAGCCGTAATAGAACCCGAGCCGCTTTTCGAGCACCGCAAGGAGCATCCAGACCCTGTTGAAGTCAAACCCCGTCGCGACCCTCCTCGGCGCGCTCATTCCACTTTTCGAGACAAGCGCCTGAACCTCCGCGAGAATCGGTCTGCTGCCCTCCATCGTACAGACGACACAGCACCCCGAAACCCCCTTCGGACGCCCCGAAAGAAGCATCTCTGACGGGTTTTCGACCTGTACAAGTCCGTTGTCGCGCATGTCGAAGACGCCGATTTCGTTCGTCGAGCCAAAGCGGTTCTTCGCCGCCCTGAGTATTCTGTAGCTCATGTTCCGGTCGCCCTCGAAATAGAGGACCGCGTCGACAATGTGCTCCATAACCTTCGGCCCCGCAATCGCGCCGTCCTTGTTGACGTGCCCGACGATGAAGAAGGGGATTTCCTCCGACTTCGCAAGCCTCATGAACAGGTTTGCGCACTCCCTGACCTGCGTCACGCTGCCCGGCGCCGAGCTTATCTCGCTGATTGACATCGTCTGGATTGAGTCGATGATGACGATGTCCGGCTTGCTCGACAAAACCGCGTCGGCAACCGCCTGCGCGTCCGATTCGGCAAGGAGATACAACCCCTCGCCGCCGACCCCGAGGCGCTCGGCACGAAGCCGAATCTGCCTCAGCGATTCCTCACCCGAAACATAGAGCACGCTGTGCTCCGCGCCGAGATATTCACAAATCTGGAGCAAAAGCGTCGACTTTCCTATTCCCGGCTCGCCGCCGAGAAGCACAAGCGACCCCTTGACGAGTCCTCCGCCGAGCACCCGGTCAAGCTCGGCAAGACCGGTCTTATACCGCACCTCCGAGTTTTCGCTGAGGTCGACGTCCTTAAAGCTGACAATCCTCTCGGCGTGCCTCACCGCGCTCCTCGCCGCCGCCGAGCTCTTCTGCGCGACAGGCTCGGTCTCCTCGAGGGTGTTCCATTCGCCGCACCCCGGGCACCGTCCGTTCCACTTCGGACTTTCATAGCCGCAGCTGCGGCAGACAAAAACTGTTTTAGACTTCGCCATTTTCGACATCCTTTCAACCGGCTCCGCTAAATCTCACCCTCCGAGAAGATGAATTCGCAGAGTCCCTTATAAAGCGTAAACGCGACCCTCGAGCGATATCCGTCGTCGTCGAGCTTTTTTGCCTCGTCCTCGTTCGAGAGGAACCCGCATTCCGCCATCACCGACGGCCACTTCGAGTTGTCAAGAAGATAGATTTCGTCGCCGACCGGCTTGATTTCCCGCCTGTTGTCCGGCTGGAGATATTCGACAAAGCTGTTCTGGATAATCTGCGCGAGCCGCTCGCTCTCGGCGCTGTCGGCGGGATAGAACATCTGTGCCCCGTAATACTGCGAATCGGTGAACTGATTCTGATGGATAGAGAGGAAAACCGCGTTTTCCTGTGAGTTGATGATATCAAGACGGTTTTTCATGTCCGACTTTTTCTGATTCCCGAGTCCGGTGACGCCGGTGTCGTGAATTGAGCGGTCGGTGTCCCTCGTGACCTCGACCTTAAACCCCGTCGCCGTAAGCATATCCCGGAGCTTCAGGAGAATACTCAGGTTGATGTCCTTTTCCTCCGTGCCCGTAACGCTCAGGCAGCCGCTGTCAATCCCGCCGTGCCCCGCGTCAAGGACAATCACCGGCAGCTGCGGAACCGCCTCGGCGTCTACCTCGAGAGCGCTCTCGGGCATATTCGCCGTCTTGATGAATCCGAATACCAGCAAATAGGTGCAAAGCAGCACAATAAGCGCTCCCACCCGATTTATCCAAAGCTTTTTTAACATTCAGACCGACCTCCGTTGTCCGTTTTTTAAAGACTATGAGGCAAGTCCGTGGATTAGAACGTCAGAAATCAGATTGTCAGAGGGCAGAATATAGAAGATAGAGGTTAGAGGATAGAGGTTAGAAGTCGGAGGGCAGGGGATAGGTGATAAATCAAACCTTATTTATCGCGTTTGCCGCCGTAGAGGATTTTTTCCTTGAGGTCGATGTGCTCAAAGCCGATATAATACGCCGCCCAGCAGGTCAGGAGGAACACAAGCGGCAGCAGCGTCACGAGTATCATCGCGCCGGCGGAGAGCTCGCTCGCGGGGACGCTCTGTGAAAACGACCGCCCGGTCTCGTCATAGACGAGGGTGTTCGGTGCAAAAAGATAGGTGAACGGCATAAAATAGAAGGTGAGAGTCTTATACCAAGGGAAGAAGTCGGTCTTTATCACCCCGAGCTTCGAGAGCCAGAGGATTATCACAAAGACATAGTTTATTCCGGTCGGAACCGCGCCGACGACCGCCCCAAAATGCTTATCCGAGGGCAGGACCGGCTCGGTGCGCGAGCGGGTGTTCATCCTTCCGCCGGCTTTATAGCAAAGGTCGGCATATAGGCATACCGCCGCGCCGAGCGAACAGAACCCGAACACAAAGCACATCACCGGTCCGAAATTCTGGTAGCACATCGGGAAGAAGAACGCGATTACAACCCCCGTGAGCCAGCTCAGAAGGAGATATGCCGCGGATTTTATGAGAAGAGAGGATTTTTTCAATTCCGTCATTTCCTTTCAAATATATTCTTTCATTATGATTATAAACCATCTTCTCCCGAAAAACAAGTGAATTTGAAAATAAAGGTTGCAAGTTTTGAAAAACAGTGGTATTATAGATGATGATTTATACCGAAAAGGAGATTCTCGTAAATGAAGATTATTATTGCCGGGTGCGGAAAAATCGGCACCTCGGTACTTTCAAGATTCGTAGATGAGAAGAATCGCGGCGTCGCCGTGCACGACGTCGTCGCCGTCGACATCAAACAGGAAGTCATCGACGATATGACAAACCGCTATGACATAATGGGAGTCTGCGGAAACGCCGTCAGCCAGAGTACACTTATCGAGGCGGGGGTGTCGTCCTGCGGACTTTTTGTCGCGATGACCGACTCGGACGAGCTGAACATGCTGAGCTGCTTTATCGCGAAGAGAATGGGCGCAAGGCACACTATTGCGAGAATCAGAAACCCCGAATACAACGTCGACATCGGATTTTTACAAAAGAACCTCGAGCTTTCGATGGCAATCAACCCCGAGTACAGGACCGCAAACGAGCTCTATAATATCCTTAAATTTCCGTCGGCATTAAAGATTGAGACGTTTTCCCGCCCCAACATCGAGATGATTGAATTCAGGCTCGAGCACGAGAGCGAATTTATCGGGAAAAACCTCATCGAGATAAGAAAGAAATTTGACGCTAACTTTTTAATCTGCTGTGTGCAGCGCGGCGAGGACGTCACTATTCCGGGCGGATTCTTCACCCTTGCCGAGAACGACAAAATCGGCGTAATCGCGTCGCGCAGCGAGATGCAGAAGCTGATGAAAGAGCTTAAGAACCACCGCAAGCAGGCGAAGAACATTATTATCCTCGGCGGAAGCAAGACCGCGGTCTATCTCGCGAGAATGTTCGAGGCGACCGGCGGCACCGCGAAAATTATCGAGCAGGACGAAAAGCGCTGTGAAGAGCTCGCAGACGAGCTCCCCGGCGTTATGATAATCCACGGCAACGGCGCGGAGCAGGAGCTTTTGAACGAATACGGACTTTCGACCTGCGACGCCTTTGTCGCCCTTACCGGTATCGACGAGGAGAACATTCTTGTCGCGGCATACGCGAAAACTCAGAACGTCCCGCAGACAATCGCAAAAATCAACCGCGACGAGCTTGTAAAGCTTGCGGAAAACATCGGCATCGGGAGCTTTGTCTCCCCGAGGATAATCACCGCGAACATTCTTGAGCAGTACGCAAGGGCGCTCGAAAACTCCTCCGGTTCGTCGCACGTCAAAACGCTGTATAAGATATTCGGCGAAAAGGCCGAGGCGCTCGAATTCGCCGTTTCGGCGGAGTCGAAGCTCACCGGGGTGATGCTCCGCGACCTTAAGCTTAAGGATAATCTCCTTGTCGGCGGAATAGTGCGCGGAAACAAGACGATAATCCCGTCCGGCGTCGACTCAATCCTCCCGGGGGACAGGGTTATAATCATTTCGTCAAACAACAGCATCAGCGACATCATCGACATATTGAAATAAAAGCGGCGAGGAAGATATGAACCTTAGAATTGTATTCAGAACCTGCGCGATGATGCTCCTTGCCGAAGGACTTCTTCTCGTGCTGCCGCTTATAACGGCGATAATCTACGGCGAAAGCTGTGCTTGGTCAATTCTTGGCACAATCGGGATTGCCCTTGTTCTCGGCTCACTCGGACTCCTCCTGACAAAGACCGAGGAAAAGGTAATCTATTCCCGCGAGGGATTTATTATAACCGCGCTGTCATGGCTCGTCTGGTCGGCGGTCGGCGCGCTCCCGTTTGTCTTTTCCGGGGAAATACCGTCATACATCGACGCCTTCTTCGAGACCGTCAGCGGCTTTACCACCACCGGCGCGTCAATCCTCCGAAACGTCGAGGAGATGAGCCGCGGACTCCTCTTCTGGCGAAGCTTTACGCACTGGGTCGGCGGAATGGGAATCCTCGTCATGGTCATGGCGGTCCTCCCGAAGATGACCGACCGGTCGATACATATAATGCGCGCCGAAATGCCCGGGCCGATTGTCGGCAAGCTTGTCCCGCGGGTCAATCAGACCGCGAAGATTCTGTACATCATCTACATCGGACTGACCCTCCTCGAAATAACAATGCTCCTCTTCGGCGGAATGGACCTCTTTGAAGCCTCGGTTCACGCCTTCGGAACCGCGGGCACCGGAGGCTTCGGAATCCGCGCCGACAGCATCGCGAGCTACAGTCCGTATATTCAGTGGGTCATGACCGCGTTCATGATAGTCTTTGCCGTAAACTTCAACATCTACTACCTGATGCTGATGAGAAAGTTCAGGGCGATTGCCTCGAGCGAGGAGCTTTGGGTCTATCTCGGAATCGTCGCCTTCTCGATAACCGCCGTCGCAATCAACATCCGGCACCTATATCCGGCAATCGGCGACACAGTAAGGCACGCCGCGTTTCAGGTCATGACGATAATCTCGACCTCCGGCTTCGCCACTGCCGACTTCAACCTCTGGCCGCCGTTCTCGAAGGGACTTTTGTTCCTTTTGATGCTGATTGGCGGCTGTGCCGGCTCGACCGCCGGCGGACTCAAGGTCTCGCGCGCGGTGATGCTCTTTAAGTCGGGGACGCGCGAGCTTAAGAAGATGCTCCACCCGCGCTCGGTCTCGGCGGTAAGGCTCGAGGGGAAGACCGTCGACGACAAGACGCTTTCGGGCGTCGGCGTCTATTTCGCGTTTTACATCGCGTTCCAGCTCCTCGCGTTCATACTGATAAGCTTCGAGCCGTTCGACTTCGAGACAAAGGTGACGTCGGTCGTCGCCTGTTTCAACAACGTCGGCCCCGGCTTCGGCGCGGTCGGCCCGTCCGGCTGCTATGCCGACTACTCGGTCTTTTCAAAGCTTGTGCTTTCGGTCTCCATGCTCCTCGGCCGCCTCGAAATCTACCCGGTCATCTTCCTGCTCAGTCCGTCGGTTTGGATGAAGAAGAGGTAGGGGGTTAGAGGGTGGAAGATGGAGGATAGAAGATAGAGGGTGGAGGATAGAGTATCAAAATCAAAAGTTTTCGGTCACGCCTTTTTCAAAAGGCGTGCGGGGTCGAGGGGCAGCGCCCCCGCCGCGACCGCAGTCGCGGAATACTTGCGAAGCGAAGCGCAGGAGGGTAGTCAAAACTGTCCGGTGGACGGTCATACTCTCGAATTATGGCAAAGCCGGAACGGCTTTGCTTAGGCGTCGCTGACGAAAGTACGACACTGTAGCCATTCGGGCGACGCCTTGGGACCACTCGCCGGGGGTCCCCTACTTGCCGAACGATGAGTGAGGCAAGTGAATAAAACAGGAGAAGTCCGTGAAAATGACTTTCCCTTAAGATACCGTCATGTGACAGCATGGCGGCACCTTTAAAAAAGACCGGCTAAATCCGGTCTTTTCGTTATACGCAGTCCGAAAGCAGGGCAGGGGACTCCTACCCCTCCACCTCATACATCGCTCCGGCTTCCTCTTTTCTCACTACCTCCTGTACCGACAGGACCCTCGCCCTGAGCGGGGTCTGTCCGAGGCAGATTTCGATTACGTCGCCGACCTTGACGTCGTATGAGGCGCGCGCCGGCTTCGAGTTCACCAGAATCCTTCCGGCGTCACAGGCTTCGTTCGCGACCGTCCGCCGCTTAATCAGGCGCGAAACCTTAAGATATTTGTCGAGTCTCATAGCTTCTCCTTAAAAAGAAAACCGACCGGGTCTGGCCCGGCCGGTGTTTTCGTCATTACTTAGCGACAACGTCCTTGAGGGCCTTGCCGGCTTTAAAGGTGGGAACCTTTCTTGCGGGAATGACAATCTGTGCCTTAGTTCTGGGGTTGATGCCGACCTTTGAGTCGCGGGCCTTGACTTCAAAGGTACCGAAACCGACGAGGGTTATCTTCTCACCGGCGGCAAGAGCCTCGGTGATGGTGTCAACAACCGCTCCGAGAGCCTTTTCGGCGTCTTTGTTGGAGCACTCAGCCTTGGCGGCTATCTTCTTTACAAGTTCGACTTTAGTCATTTTTGTTTCCTCCTGTTTGTTGCATAAATCGTTTTTGCGTCCCGCGGGTCCCCGCGGACTCAACACGATAAACATTTTATACCGATTTAACGCAAAAATCAAGCCTATTTGCCCATTATTTCTTTTTTCAGATTATTTTTAGTAGAAATGTCCAACAAAATAACAAAAAATATGTACGTTATAACGGCAAAAATAATAGAAAACACCGCGAGCACCGGTTCACCCATATGCCCCGAAAATGCCCTTGTACACCACACCGCCGCCGCCGACGAGATTGCCCCGCCGAGCGCCGGAATCCCCGTCGAGATTAAAGGCTTCGGCCTTGTACCCGTGACGCGGTAGAGCGACACCACCGACCACGCGCACATCGCCCCGCCGCTTATGAGCGACGCAACCGCCGCCCCCGTCAGTCCGAGCGACGGCACCGGCACGAGCAGGATATTGAGACCGAGGCGGACGAACGCCCCGAAAAGGCTGACCGCGACCGGAGTGTTCGGCTTTCCGACCGCCTGAAGCATCGAGCATGCCGCGCCCGACGTTGTCGCAAACGCTGTCCCGAGCGCCATCACCGCAAGGGGAGCGCGGGATATCGCGGCCTCCTCCGCACGCGACGCAAACAGCAGCGACAGAATCTCGCCCGACATCGCGAAAAGACCGAGTCCCGCAGGTATCGAGATGAAGAGGACGACCGACATCACCCGCCGGATTTCCCGCCGCACTTTTAAGAGGTCGCCCCGCGCCCATGCCTCCGAAACGCTCGGCAGCGCGCTCTTCCCGAAGACCGAGCAGAGCGACGGCGCAAGTCCGAAAACCGTCGCCGCAAGACCCGTAAACGAGCCGTAGAGGTAGTTCGGAAGCTCCTTGAGCGACACCCCGCTCGCGATTACGTCGGCGTATTTTTCGGCATAGAGATTCGGGTGCGCCGCGAGCGACGACCTGATGCTGACGATGATGGTGTAAAGGTCGACCGTCCCGGCGAGGCTCGACACGATTGCCGCCGTCGTAATCGGTGCCAAAAGGCGGAGAAGCCGCTTCTTTTCGAGGTTCACAGTTGCGCGGTCCGGCGCGATGTCTTTCGGCAGGCCGTCCCCGAAGCGGGTGCGGATAATCATGTATAAAAAGCTCGCGAGCTCCGAAGCCGTCACCCCGAGGACCGCCGCCGCGGAGATATAGGGGAGCGCCGCGTCTGAGACCTCGCCCATTGTCGCGCAGCGCACCCCGAAGACGTCAAAACCGTTGACAAATCTTTCCATAGCGTACAGCCGCGCGGCATAGGCGAACCCGATTCCCGACGCGACCCGCACGGCGGATTCAAGAATCTGTGAAACCGCGGTCGGGAGCATGTTCCGAAGGCCCTCGTAATACCCGCGGCAGATTGCCGTGACCGTCCCGAGGAAGACACAGGGGAGGATTGCGGCGACAGCGGGCGCGGCGCCGCCGTTTCCGATGAACTTTTCGGTGATGAATCCCGCAAACAGCGCCGGAATTACCGAGCAGAGCAGCGACGGAATAACGAAAATCCCGAGCGCCGCTTTTCTGACCCCACGGACGTTTTCATACCGCCGCCGTGCGTCATTTTCGGACACAAGCTGTGCGACCGCCGGGGTCACGCTTGCCGCGCAGAGGGCATAGAGCGGCGTAAAGACGGCGTATGCGCTCGAAAAATAGCCCATTCCCGTCCCGCCGAGCATGTTCGCGAGAAAGATTTTGAAGACGAGTCCCGCCGCCTTGCCGAAGAACACCGCCGCCATCAGTATAATCGAGCTGTGAATAACTCCCTGTCTCCTGATTTCGCCCACCTCCACGATAGTCTTGTACATTCTATTTCGCACGAGGGGAAACTATGCGGGGAATTATTCAGAAGACAGATGTCAGAGGTCAGAGGTCGGAATTCTGCCTTATATCATCTAATCTCTAACGTCTTTACCACATCGTCTCGGGCAGAAAAATCACCGGTCTTCAGGCGGTTGTATAGCATAATTATTGATATATCATCAGAAACAAGAGCGGGGCATGGCCGCAAAAAGTACCCGGGCGGTGAACCCGGGCAGTTGTTATTTGATTTCCGAAAGCTCCTTATATTTCTGTTTTGTTGCCTCTCCGCCGCGGATATGCCGCTCCTGTTTGTTGATGTCGAGAATCACCCGAACCTCTTTATATAGCGACGGTTTCACCTTTTTCAGCCGCTCGCTGACGTCTTTATGCACCGTACTCTTAGATATCCCAAACTCGCTTGCCGTCTGTCTTACGGTAGCCTTGTGTTCGATTATGTATTCCCCCAAAATTACCGGGCGTTCGCAGTCCCTCGGTATTGTCATATGCTCACTCCCAAAACGTTTTAGTAATGTATATGGGGGCTGAGCGCAAGATATGCCTTATATGCGGCGAAGGCCGTTTTGGGTACAAAAAATCTTTCGCAAAGTTAGTACATTTGCGAAAGAGCCAAATCACGAGGGTATTATAGCACATACACAAAAGAAATGCAATAGTTTTAGCGAAATTTCTAAAAATTCAGCAAAAATATACGAAGTAAATTCCGGTTTTTGACCCGTTTTGAGCATTTTCGGACGCCTCCGCAGTCAGAGCGCAGTCAAAATTGACGAAGTGTTATGCCGAAAATTGGTCATCTGTACAAAATTTTAAGATAAATCTGCGCAGTCACAAAAGTGTGTCACCCGCCGTCTTTGAGATGAGAAATCATCAAAAAGACGGCTTTTTTGCGCCTTTTTGCGCGTCATGCCGAATTCTTTCGCAAATGTACTAACTTTGCGAAAAGGCTTAAAATCGCGGGAATGAGAGCAAAAAGATAGGCAAAAGGCTTTAAAACAGCCATTTTTTGGCACGCTCTCAACAACTTGGGGGCGCTGTTGTTGTACGGAGGTGAGCGCGTGATTCAGTTGTTTGCGCACAATCAGCAGGCGTATAACGCCGCCGTTGCCATGCTCCGTGACACCGGAAAAGCCGCCATAATCCACCCTACAGGCACTGGAAAAAGCTTCATCGCCTTTAAACTCTGTGATGAGAATCCGTCAAAAAATGTGCTGTGGCTTTCGCCGTCGGAATACATCTTTAAGACGCAAATTGAGAACCTCGCGAAGACCGGCGCCGATGTTCCCCAAAATATCACCTTCATAACATATAAAAAGCTCACTTTGCTTACTGATGATGAGCTTTTAGACTTGCAACCCGACTATATCATCTGCGACGAGTATCACCGTGCGGGAGCTGAAACTTGGAACGAGGCAGTTTTGAAGCTGCTCGCGAAGTACCCGAACGTCCCCATGCTCGGCCTGTCCGCCACTAATATAAGGTATCTGGACAATCAGCGCGACATGGCGGCCGAACTCTTCGACAGCAATATCGCAAGCCGAATGACCCTCGGCGAAGCAATCGTACGCGGAATACTTAATCCGCCTAAGTACGTCATGTCGGTCTACTCGTTCAAGGGCGACCTCGAGAGGATTGAACAAAAGTTAGGTCGGACACACAACAAACGCCTCCGTGACGAGGCGGGGGAGTACCTCGAAAAGCTTCGCCGTGCAATCGAAAAGGCGGACGGATTGGACGTAATCTTCGAGAAGCATATGTCCGAAAAACACGGGAAATACATCGTGTTTTGCTCGAATTTCGACGCTATGCACGAGTGCATGTCCCTCGCAAATGACTGGTTTGCGAAGGTGGATTCGAGTCCGAAAATTTACTCTGTTTACTCCGGCGACCCGTCGTCAAGCCAATCTTTTATTGACTTCACTAATGACGAAGACTCATCTCATCTGAGACTTCTTTACTGCATCGACGCGCTGAACGAGGGCATACACCTCAACGACATCTCGGGCGTCATTCTTTTCCGCCCGACCGTGTCACCAATAGTCTATAAACAGCAAATAGGCCGTGCACTTTCGGCATCATCAACAAAAAATCCCGTAATTTTTGACATAGTAAACAACATCGAAAACCTCTACAGCATCGACTCCATTAAAGAGGAAATGCAGGTCGCAATCACCTATTACCGCTATAACTGCGAGCCGGACAAGATTGTGACCGAGAACTTCAGGATAATTGACGAGGTTAAGGACTGCCTTAAACTGTTTAACAACCTTGAGAAAACGCTCAGCGCGACGTGGGACTACATGTATGACGAGGCGAAGCAGTATTTTATCGAGCACGGCAGCCTCACAATCCCGAGAAATCAAAACAACATGCTGAGCAGCTGGCTCAGCACTCAGCGCAAGAATCACGAGAAGGGACTTTTGACGGATTCTCAGATTTCGCTTCTTGATGAAATCGGTATGCGCTGGGAGAGCCTTGACGACATTTCGTGGAACAAAAACTTTAACGCGTATAAGCAATACGTCGAGGACGGCAACCCCTTGAAGGTGCCGGGTGACCTTATATATAAAGGTGTGGAGCTGGGCAAGTGGCTGACGAGAATCAGGAGATACCATAGCAGCGGTATCCGCAGTGATTACTTCACCCCCGAGCGCGAGAAAGAACTTGAAAGGCTTGGCATTATTTGGGATAATGTTGACTACCTCTGGGAGAGGAACTTCGAGGCGGCGAAAGCTTATTTTGATGAGCACGGCGATTTGAATGTTCCTCACGGATTCGTTCAGAACGGCGTGAAGCTCTACAACTGGCTTGCGGACTTGCGGAAGCTTTACAAAGGCGCAAACGGCAGGCGAGGAACGCTGACCGAGGAACAAATAGCGCGGCTTAACGCCATCGGAATGCGGTGGCAGTCAAAGAACGACATCGCTTGGGAGAACGGTTTTAATCATGCAAAAGCGTATGCGGATAAGCATGGTTCGGCTGATGCACCTCTTAATTATGTTTGCGAAGATGGATATAAATTGGGCATTTGGCTTAGTAAATGCCGCGAGAAGTATGCTAAAGGCACCTTGACGGATTCGCAGATAAAGCAGTTAGAAAGTATCAAAATCGTTTGGAATAAATCCCGCAGAAACGATTGGGAAGATTGCTATAACTTGGCAAAAGATTACTTTGTAAAGCATGGCAACTTAAATGTCCCGTCTAACTTTGTTTCGGACGGAATCTGGCTTAACAAGTGGCTAAACGAGCAAAAGCTGATTTTACAGGGCAGGCGAAGCGGTCTAAAATTGACGGATTCGCAGATAGAGAAGCTTAAATCAATAGGCTTAACTTCCGAAGAGCCGAGGGATATCCGCTGGCAGCAGAGGTATGACGAGCTGAAGCATTACTACGACCAGCACGGAGACATCAAGCTGCCGACCGATTACACCGATTCGAGCGGTCAGAACCTCTACGTCTGGCTGACGAATCAGAAGGTCAGCGCCAAGGCCGGGAAGCTGAGCGACAGGAGAAAAACGCTTCTGAGGGAAGTTGGAGCGCTGAATGGATAAGCAGGATAAGCAGGATAAGCAGTATGACTGTTGCGTCGTCTGCGGCAAGCCGACGGAGTACCGAAAAGATGTCCCGATTGACAAGCGAGAAAGGTACATCGAGGGCGCGGGGCAGCTGTGCCGGGAGTGTTTCAGGAAGCTGTATATGTCTAAAAATGTAGATTAGAATACGTTAAAGCTGGTGAGGAAATGAGTGAAGAGATGAACGCAGTCGCGGTGATGGACAAGCCGGTGGAGGTGCCGCAAAGCACGGCGGTGAGGGAAGAAGCGCCGCCTCAAAAGGTCGTCCTTCCGTTTGAAAAGAAAGGCGAATATTTCGTTGAATCGGTTGGAGAAATCCCGAAAAAACCGCTATACAGCTTTATCAAGCGTACATTCGACGTTTTTGCTTCACTAATCGCGTTAATCGTTTTAGCTATACCGATGCTCATCATCGCGGCTATGATAAAAATAAAGTCGCCTGGGCCGGTGTTCTACAAGCAGGAACGCCTCGGTTACAGAGGAGAAAAAGTCAATATAATCAAGTTTCGGACAATGAATCTTGACGCAGAAGCTTCGGGCGCACAGTGGTCGCAGGGCGACGACGATCCGCGAATTTTCCCGCTTGGGCGAACGCTGAGAAAATTCCGACTGGACGAGCTTCCGCAGTTTTGGAACATCTTAAAAGGCAATTTGAGTTTGGTTGGTCCAAGGCCTGAACGCGAGATTTTCTACGACGAGTTCGAGACATATGTGCACGGTTTCCACGAGCGGTTAAAGGTCAAGCCGGGACTGACAGGTTTGGCACAAGTCAACGGCGGGTATGACCTGAAGCCGGAGGAGAAAATTGTTTGGGACATTGAGTACATAAAGCACCGAGGGCTGCTGATGGATTTTAAGATACTCTTCAAGACCGTGGCGGTGGTGTTTGACCACGAGGGAGCGAAGTAGATGGTAAAGGACAATTCATACGGCATTGCGCCGTTGCAGGACAAGATGCTTGATATTCTTAAGCATTTTATTTCTGTGTGTGAGAAATATGGGTTTAAGTATTATCTTGCAGGCGGTACTTGTATAGGAGCTCTTCGTCATCAGGGCTTTATCCCCTGGGATGATGATTTGGACGTCTTTATGCCTCGCCCGGATTATGAAAAACTCTGGAGTATTATGAAAGATAATAATGACGGAAAATATGTGTTCTGTCGTACAACAGATGATAAAAATTATCATCATAGAGTGATTCAGTTAGTGGATTTAAATACAACTTTTATTCATGAAAGGTGTAAAGATGAGGACATTGAGCATGGAGTATACATTGATATAATTCCCCTTGATGCGTGTCCGGATAATTTTATTAGTTGTGCAGTTCAAAAATTAAATGCAATTATTTTTTCAATTTATAATATTCAATGTATGCCGGAGTATAGCGGTGGCAAATTGACTGGAATTATGAGAATAATAACTTCAATAATGCTTAATGTAATAAAGAAAGATGAAACTCGTAATAAAATATGGAAGAAAGCCGAACGTAGAATGACAAAATACGATTGGTACAAATCCAAAAAATGCATTTGCATAACTGCCAGTTTACATGAATTACTGACTCCTTTTCCAATGGAGTGGTTAGGTACAAGAACGTCAAAATTTGAAGATATAACAGCCAATATCCCTTTAAAAGCAGAAGATTATTGTAGGGCGATGTATGGAGATTATATGAAGTTACCCGCTGTTGAAAAAAGAAGAGTAGTCCACAAAACAGTATTGATAGATTTGGAAAATAGTTACCTAAAATATAAGGGCAAATATTATTGTAAAAATTCAAAGTAGTAGTTTATATATAGCTACTGTTTGCAGGAGAAATTATGAAGACTTCAAAAGAGTTTTTTAATGGAGTAAACAATAAAGTTGATTTCAAAGAACTTGACGATGGCGAGCTAAAAAAGCTAAAAAAAATACTGACTGAAATTTGTTCAGATATTATCGAATTTTGCGACGATAACAACTTGACATGTATGCTTTGCGGAGGTTCAACATTGGGCGCCGTGCGGCATAAGGGCTTTATTCCATGGGATGATGACGCAGACCTTATGATGCCTCGCGAAGATTATGATAAGTTTTCAAAACTTTTTTCAGAAGCAATGCGTGAGAAATATGATGTATTTGTTCCTGATGGCATGCATATTGCAACTACTTCTTATATGAGAGTAGCTTTGAAAGGCACAGTTCTTGAAGATGTCTTTCATGTGGGTGATGAGTCAAATTCGGGAATATCTGTTGATATATTTGCTTTGGATGATGCGCCAAATAGCAATATTGCATCAATATTAAAAGGATGTATCTCAGATTGGTATCTGCATATTGTAGTTTCTGTACTATATTATCAAAACAGAAATGATACCATTAAAGCTTTTTTTGATACAAGCATTAAATCTAAATTGATATATTTCTTAAGATGTTCTATAGGATTTTTGCTTTCATTTAAGAATTATCAGTGGTGGTTCGAAAGGTATGATAGATTTGTGAAAGCAAAACATTCTACTGATTATTGTACAATTCCTACCGGCAGGAAAAGATATTATGGAGAAAGACATCATAAATCTGTATTTTATCCTCTGGTAAATTGTGAGTTTGAAGGACTTCATGCCAAAATACCGAATAATGTCGATACTTATTTAAGAGCATTATATGGAAATTATATGGAAATCCCACCAGTAGAGAAAAGAGAGAAGCATTTCTACACGAAAATAGATTTCGGAAAATATTAAAATACAAAATAAGCGAGAATAGTATCATGACCACCGCAATAGTAATCGCCGGCGGCTCGGGCCGCCGAATGGGGCAGTCAATCCCCAAACAATTCATAAATATCTATGACAAACCCGTCATAATATACACCCTCGAAAGCTTTCAGCGGCACCCGCAGATTGATGCAATCGAAGTAGTCTGCATCGACGGCTGGCACGATGTGTTGCGCTCGTATGCCGAACAGTTCGGCATCACAAAACTTCGGTGGATAGTCCCGGGTGGAGAAACCGGGCAGGAATCAATCCGTAACGGAGTATTCTTTTTAGAGAACAAGCTGTCGTCCGACGATACCGTCATAATCCACGACGGAATCCGCCCGCTTGTCGAGGAAGAGGTCCTGTCCGACGTAATCGTCAAATGCGAGCAGTACGGCAACGCGGTCACGTCGATGCCTTATAACGAGCAGATTTTTGTGATTGACGACGAGATTTCAACTGTGAAATACATACCGCGCGAGACGCTTCGGCGCGTCGCAACCCCTCAGGCATACAAATTCGGCAAACTCGATTGGGCGTACCACGAGGCATTTGAAAAGGAAATCGGAATTTACGGTTCGTCCTACACAAACACGATGATGGTCGAACTCGGCGAGCGGCTCTACTTTGCCGCCGGTTCGGATAAGAATATAAAGCTAACGACCCAGGACGACTTGGAGCTGTTCAAAGGCTATCTTAAGGCAGGAATGAATGATGAATGTTTTGACAAGTAAAGTTTACACAAATGACATCGAAAATGTCTGTAAATATGATTTGCCGTGGCAAAAGCTTGCGGATAAGTCCGTTCTTATAACCGGTTCTACCGGTCTTATCTGCTCTTGCATAGCAGATATTCTTCTGATTAGGAACAACAGGTTTGAGTCGAATATCAGGCTTGTTTTGGCCGGTAGAAGCCGTGAAAAAATTGTTGAGCGGTTTAAACCTTTTGAAGAAGGAAGGGATTACTCCTTTGCCTATTTTGATGCCGTATCCGGAAATGCCCCTGAGACTGATATAAAGTCTGATTACATAATCCACGGCGCTTCTAATGCACATCCTGCCGCGTTTTCGGAGCAGCCTGTTGAAACAATGCTCGCAAATCTTTTGGGTACAAACGCGCTTCTTAAAATGGCGGCTGAAAATAATTCCGAGAGATTTTTGTATATTTCATCAAGTGAGGTTTACGGTAAAAAAGAGGGTAATGAACCCTATTCCGAAACCGATTACGGCTATGTGGATATACTTAACCCGCGCGCATGCTACCCGTCGTCGAAAAGAGCTGCCGAAACGCTTTGTGCAGCGTATTCTTCGGAATACGGTGTTGATTATGTGACGGTGCGGCCGGGACATATCTACGGTCCGACAATGACCGAAAGTGACAGCCGCGCTTCGGCACTGTTTGCAAGAAATGTCGTAAACGGTGAGGATATAGTTATGAAAAGTGCCGGCACTCAGCTCCGTTCATATTGCTATGTCATTGACTGCGCCTCGGCAATACTGACCGTTTTGTTGAAAGGCAAATGCGGTGAAGCTTATAATATTTCAAATCCGAAATCCCTCTGTACGGTAAGAGAACTCGCGGAAGCGTTCCAAAAAGTGCGGGGGGGGTACGGTTGTCAATACCCTTCCTACAAACAAGGAGCTTAACAGCTACAATCTGATGTCAAATTCCTCTTTGACCTCCGATAAGCTGGAAGCACTTGGCTGGATAGGAAAGGTTTCCTTAGCGGACGGGGTTGAGAGGACTGTAAGGAGTCTGAAAGAAATTGATGATTTATCAGTCCGAAACTTATCTCGACGATGTTGAACAAATTTGCAACATTAATTTGCCTTGGAACAAATTATCCTGCAAATCAATGCTCATATCCGGCGCAAGCGGAATGATAGGCAGCTGCTTGATTGACGTGATCATGCGAAAAAATCAAGAGGGATTAAACTGCAAAATCTATGCCCTCGGCAGGAATGCAGAAAAGGCAAAATCGCGGTTTGCATACTGCTATGACAGCGAAAATTTCGAGTTTATCCCGTATGACATAAACAAGCCTTTAGAGCGCGACCTCGGTCGTGTAGACTACATACTCCACCTTGCCAGCAACACCCACCCGGTCGCGTATTCCGGCGACCCGATTGGCACGATAACTACGAATATCATCGGCACGAACAATCTGCTTAAATATGCCGTCGAACACAAGACAGAGCGGTTCTTATTCGCTTCATCGGTTGAGATTTACGGTGAAAATCGCGGGGATGTTGAAAAATTCGACGAGAGTTATTTGGGATACATCGACTGCAACACCCTAAGAGCCGGCTATCCTGAGAGCAAGCGCTGCGGCGAGGCGCTTTGTCAGGCGTACAAAAAGCAGTACGGACTCGACGTCGTTATCTCGCGGATTTCAAGGGTATATGGTCCTACGATGCTGATGAGCGACACAAAAGCCTCGTCCCAGTTTATTCTGAAAGCGGCCGCCGGCGAGGACATTGTTCTCAAAAGCGCGGGCGAGCAGTTTTACTCCTACACATACGTCGCCGACGCGGTTTCGGGAATTCTGACCGTGCTTCTTAAAGGTATAAGCGGTGAGGCGTATAACATCTCTGACGAGAATTCGGATATCCGCCTTAAGGATTTCGCGAGGCTTTGCGCCGAAGCATCAGGGACAAAGGTCGTTTTTGACATTCCCGACGCGAGCGAGGCTGAGGGGTATAGTAAGGCGACCATGGCGAGACTGGATAGCGGAAAGCTTAGCGCTTTGGGCTGGAAGCCGAGGACGGATATCAACGCGGGGATAAAGAAAACGGTTAATGTAATAAAGGAATGATGAAATGAATTCACTGATTAATACCTGTATTCAATATTAAACAGTGGGGAAAGTATGAGATAGATTTCTGATGTAGCTCTAATATAATTTTAGGTAAAGGTGAAACCAATGCTTAACTTCACAGTAGGCCCTGTAATGAGTTGTGACGAAATTCGCGCAATCGGCGGGGAACAGGTGCCGTATTTCCGCACGCTGGAATTTTCGGCGGTCATGCTCGAAAACGAGCGCCTGATGCTCGAATTCCTGAACGCTCCGTCCGGGAGCAGATGCGTCTTTCTGACGTCTTCCGGCACCGGAGCGATGGAATCCTGCGTCATGAACATCTTAAACGACGGCGATAAAGTTATCGTCATAAACGGTGGCAGTTTCGGGCAGCGGTTCGTGGATTTGTGCCGTCTGCACGAAAGAAATTATACCGAAATCAAGCTTGAATTCGGCAGGCAGCTTCGCCGCGAGCGGCTCTACGAATACACCGGAAAAGGCTATACCGCGCTGCTCGTGAATATGCACGAAACGTCGTCGGGCGTGCTCTATGATATGCCGATGATCTCGCGGTTCTGCCGCGAAAACGGAATCTTGCTTATCGTCGACGCTATCAGCGCGTTTTTGGCGGACGATTTGGATATGTCATCGCTCGGCGCTGCGGCTGTCATCACCGGCTCGCAAAAAGCGCTTGCAGTCCAGCCGGGAGTTTCGGTGGTTGCACTATCTCCCGAGGCACTTGCGCGTGTCGAATCAAATAAAGAAAAATGTATGTATCTCAGCCTTAAGGAAGCGCTTAAGAACGGTGAGCGCGGACAGACCCCGTATACTCCCGCAGTCGCAACGCTTTTGCAGATAAATACACGTCTCCGCTCAATTTTTAGCGGGGGGGGGTACTGTCAGAGAGAAAAATTATTGCAGACATAGCTGACGATTTCAGAAGCAAAATAAAGGATTTGCCGCTTGAAATCGTTTCGGAATCTATGTCGAACGCAGTGACGGCTCTTCGCCCGCTCAACAATGGCGCAAAGGAAATAGTTAAAATTCTTAAAGATGAATACAAAATCTGGGTCTGTCCGAACGGCGGGGAGATGGCGGATAAGGTGTTCAGAGTGGGGCATATCGGGTACATAACAAAAGCCGACAATCAGGCGCTGATTGACGCGCTTTACGATATGCACAGAAGAGGTTTGCTGTAGACGGATTCTCCGATTCATGCCGGCGGCATGGAAGGAGAAACAATGTACTATTTAAACCCTAATATTGAAAATTTATATCGCATTTTCGATCAAAACGAGCGAAAGGACTATCTTCGCCTCGACCTTAACGAAAACCCCGGCGGTTTGCCGGAGGAATTTGTCAAAGAGGTATTGAGTGGCGTCACCCCGCAGCTTGTGGCGCAATACCCCGAAACTCTTCATTTTACAGAAGTTTTGGCAAAGCATCTCGGTACCGACATCGCGCACCTCTGTCTCGTCAACGGCTCGTCTGAGGGAATACGCTACATAATCCAAGCATTCACTTCGGAAAATGGCAGAATAGTCGGCGTGGTACCGTCGTACTTTATGTTCCAGGTCTACTCCGAAATGTACGGCAGAAATTTCGTAAAGGTGCCCTACAACGACGACCTGACGATGGACGTTGATAACATCATAAACGCCCTCACCGACGACACGCAGCTGCTGATTTTGCTGAATCCGAATAACCCGATGGGAAATGTTTATACAGCTGATGAATTTGAAAAAATTCTTTCGACAGCAAAGCAAAAGCAGATAACCGTGTTGATTGATGAAACGTATCACTATTTCTATCCGAAAACGTTCATGAAGTACGCGCTGACGCAGGAACACATCTTCGTCACTCGGACATTTTCAAAGCTCTTTTCAATGGCAGGCTGCCGCTTGGGATACGTCGCCGGCTGGCCTGATGGGATTAAGATGGTGCAAAAGCTCTGCACCCCGCATAACACAAACGCTTTTGCTATGCTGTTTGCCGAGAAAATTCTGGAAACTCCCGGCGTACTCGACGGACTCATTAGCGGGTTTAACGAGGGTCGCAGTTATCTCATAAACGAGCTGGACAAGCTCGGCTATCCGCATAAGGGCGAGGCGGGGAATTTCCTCTTTATAAAGCCGAAAACCGACGCGCAGAAGATTGTCGAGCGCATGAAGCAGGAGAAGAAAATTCTCATAAAAACCTACCCCAACGTCGGCGAGTTTGGCGATTGTCTGAGGGTGACGATAGGGGAGAAAAGGTTTATGGAGATATTTATCTCGGCACTGGTTGAGTTGGATAAATAAGGAATGATTAAATGGTAAAAGTAATTACATACGGCACCTACGACCTCCTGCACCGAGGTCACATCCGCCTCTTGGAGCGTGCCAAGGCTCTCGGGGATTATCTCATCGTCGGCGTAACAGCGGATGACTACGATAAATCCAGAGGCAAGATAAATGTTCAGCAATCTCTCATGGAACGCATCGAGGCGGTTCGCGCGACAGGTCTTGCCAATGAAATAATCGTCGAGGAATACGAGGGTCAGAAGATAGACGACATTCGCCGCTACGACATCGACATCTTCACTGTCGGCACCGACTGGGAAGGGCAGTTTGACTATCTCAACGAATACTGCAAGGTCATTTATCTGCCGAGGACGGAGGGCGTTTCGAGCTCGGAGATAAGAGCGGAACAGAAAAAGCTCAGGCTCGGGATTGTCGGCGAATCGCCAATGATTAAGAAATTCGTTCGCGAGCATGAATTTGTAAACGGTCTCGAAATCAGCGGAATATATACAAAAAGCGACGCGGTCAAGGCAGATGTGCCAAAAGAACTGCTAAAAGACAGCTTTGAGGGCATTCTGTCGATGTCCAACGCAGTTTACATAATCTCCCGCCCGGAATTTCACTATGAACAGGTCAAGACGGCGCTGATGAAAGATAAACACGTTCTTTGCGAGTCGCCAATAACGAATTCGGTCAAGCAAAGTAAGGAGCTTTTCGAGCTTGCAAAGGAGCGCGGATTGGTGCTGATGGACTCGCTGAAAACGGCGTTCTCGACGGCATATGCGCGGCTGCTGCTCCTTGTAAAAGCCGGGAAAATAGGCGATGTTTATTCGGTGGACGCGACCTGCACGAGCCTTCAGAAAACAGATGAGTATTCCTGGAACAGCATTTGTGCATGGGGTCCGACGGCGATGCTTCCGGTCTTTGACATTTTGGGAACTAATTATATTGATAAAACAATTTATACGCATTTTGATGAATCCGGCAAAGACCTATTTACAAAAATTGATTTTCATTACGAACATGCCGTGGCATCAATTAAGGTTGGCAACGGCGTAAAATCCGAGGGCGAGCTTATTATTTCCGGTACAAAAGGCTATATCTATGTCCCTGCCCCATGGTGGAAAACCGATTATTTCGAGGTCAGATACGAGAATCCTGCTGAGAATAAGAGGTACTTCTATCAGCTTGATGGCGAGGGGATCAGGTATGAGTTGGTGGAATTTAGGAAAGCAGTGGAGATTGGATATAGCCAGAGCTATATAGATTATGATTCTTCTATTGCATTTAGTTCAATAACAAATCTTTCTGATAACAGATGTATAGTCCGCATATAAAGATTATTGTATTTTGAAATAAGTGTCTTTAAGGTGATAAAATGAATCCTTTAATCAGTATGATAATACCGGTCTACAACGTTGAAAAGTATCTCGACAATTGCTTGGAATCCGTCCTCGCGCAGACTTATGACAACTTTGAGGTTATCCTCGTCGACGACGGCTCGACCGATAACAGTGGA
>CANQOC010000023.1 GCA_947625375.1 uncultured Clostridia bacterium
CGTTTCAGAGGCGATTTCCGATTCCAAAAAGAGCAAGGTTTTCTATGAATATATGAATCTTCCCATGGCGGGGAGCTATGATAAAGACACGGGAATTTACACAAAAGGCATTGAGGATTATCTTCCCAACAGCCAGTATGAATGTGAAGAGCATCAGAAAATGGTTGCGAAAGACATCGCCGACAACTTTATGATGTTAAGCCGCGGCGGGAAATTCCACGCGATTTTTGCAACGGGAAGCATTTTTGAAGCGATTCAGTATTACCGCCTCCTCAAAGAAACCGCCCCGCAGCTTAAAATTGCCGCGCTGTTCGACCCGAATATAGACAACAACGGCACGGGACTTGTCAAAGAGGACGGCTTAGTTGAGATTATAGATGATTATAATCAGCGGTATGGGCAGGATTTCGGTCTTCCGACATTTGCCAAAATGAAAAAGGATATTGCGGCAAGGCTTGCGCATAAAAAGCCGTATGAGCGAATCGAAAAAACTCCCGAAAAGCAAATCGACCTGCTTATAGTGGTCGATCAGATGCTCACGGGATTTGACTCAAAGTGGATAAATACCCTGTACATGGACAAGCTTTTGCAATATGAGAATATTATCCAGGCGTTCTCCCGAACAAACCGACTTTTCGGGCCCGAGAAGCCGTTCGGAACGATCCGCTATTATAGGCGACCGCACACCATGGAGAGATATATCTCGGAGGCGGTAAAGCTGTATTCGGGGAATAAGCCGCTCGGACTTTTCGCGGAACGCCTCGACAAAAACCTTGAAAACCTCAATTTCTATTTTGAACAGATTCGCGATCTGTTTGAAAGCTCGGGAGTATATGATTTTGTGCGGCTGCCCGATGAGGTCGCGGAAAAGAGAAAGTTTGCAAAGCTGTTCCATATCCTGAACGAGTATCTTGAAGCCGCAAAGGTTCAGGGTTTCTATTGGGATATGCTTTCATACGATTTTATCGACGAGAATACGCAGGAAAAATCCACGGTCGATGTTCTGATAGACGAAAAAACGTATAAGGTTTTAGCATTGAGATATAAAGAACTCTTCGGCAATGGCGGAGATGGCGGGACCGACCTTCCGTATGATATAAACGGTTATCTCACTGCCATCGATACCGATGACATCGACGCCGACTATATGAATTCTCGTTTTGAAAAATACATCAAAGCGCTTTTCGATAAGGGCGCGTCAGCCGAAGCGGTCAAGCAGGCTGAGGACGAGCTTCATAAGACCTTTGCGACGCTATCTCAGGAAGAACAGAAATTTGCAAATTTATTTCTCCACGACATTCAGCGCGGAGACGTCACGCCCGAAAAAGGCAAAACTCTGCGCGATTACATCACCGAGTATATGACGAGGGCGAAAAACGACCAAATTCACCGCGTCGCCGTCGTTTTGGGAATTGATGAATCAAAGCTGAGAAGCATGATGGCGCTTCGGGTGACAGATTCAAATATAAACGAATTCGGGAGATTTGACGCGCTGAAGGCGACCGCCGACAAAAAGAAATCAAAGGAATATTTTGAAAAACTTGAGGGAGCGGCGATAATTCCGCCGAAAGTGCCGATGAAGATTGATAAACTGCTCCGCGAGTTTATTCTGACGGGCGGTTTTGACATCGACGAGACTCCGTAAGGGTAGCTATGAAGAGAAAATTATTATTAAAAGAGTCAAGGGTATTCCCTTGGCTCTTTACTCTTGCTTGGGAACAGCGGAAAGTTTCCGAAATGTTTAAAGTGACTCGCGGATATGTACTTGCTGCGACTTTGACGGCTGATGACAAATCAGAGAATATGCCATATCCAGTATATTCATCTCAGACAAAAGATAATGGTCTAATGGGATATTATAAGGATTACCTTTACGAAAACGCAATCACTTGGACAACGGACGGCGCAAATGCGGGTACGGTTAATTATAGAGCGGGAAAATTCTATTGTACCAATGTTTGCGGAGTGCTGCTCTCAGACAAAGTTACGGCAAATCAGATGATAGCAGAGGCTCTAAATAACGTTGCAAAAGGATACGTTTCGTATGTGGGCAATCCCAAATTGATGAATAATGTCATGGCGGATATTGATATTATGATACCCCCGAAGCAAGAGGAACGGGAGCGAATATCAAGCGTTTTTGAATGCCTTGACACCCTCATCACCCTTCATCAGCGTGAGTGCAAATATAAAAGATCGGAGGACAAAAATGACAAGTACAAACAAAGAGACGGACCTATTCTGCGACTACTACGCACAGTGGATAGGCGTGTACAAAGAGGGCGCCGTCAGAAAGGTAACTATGGACAAATACCGCATGACCCACGCGTGGCTAAAACGCCTCGCGCCGACTTTACGGCTTTGCGACGTTTCAAGGGTCACATACCAGAAAATTCTCAACGATTATGCGGTATGTCATGAAAAACAGACGACGATGGATTTTCACCATCAGCTGAAAGGCGCGATTGTCGACGCGGTTGACGAGGGACTTATCCCGAGAGACCCTACCCGCAAGGCGATCATCAAAGGCAAAACGCCGTCGCCGAAGAAAATCAAATATCTCAATCAGTTCGAGCTGCACACCCTGCTCAGCAGCCTTGACCTTCAGGGCGAGATAAATTGGGACTGGCTGATTCTCTTGATTGCAAAGACGGGTATGCGATTTTCCGAGGCTTTGGCACTGACCCCAAAGGATTTTGACTTTGCACATCAGACGCTTTCCATAAGCAAAACTTGGGATTATAAGGGCGGCGGCGGTTTTCTGCCCACAAAAAATAAATCCTCCGTAAGGAAGATTCAGATTGACTGGCAGACCGTTGTTCAGTTTTCGGAGCTTGTGAAGAAGCTGCCGCCCGAGAAGCCGATTTTTGTGTTAAAGGACAAAATCTACAATTCAACCGTGAACGACATTCTGGAGAGGCACTGCGTTAAAGCTAATATCCCGGTCATATCCGTCCACGGGCTTCGGCATACTCACGCGTCGCTTCTTTTGTTCGCAGGAGTTTCTATCGCAAGCGTTGCGCGAAGGCTCGGACATTCAAGCATGACCACGACGCAAAAGACATATCTTCATATTATTCAGGAGCTCGAAAATCAGGACGTTGACCTGGTTATGCGCTCACTTTCTGGATTGAGCTGATTACCAAACGCACTCACGCTGATGAAGGGTAATAAGGGCGTCGAGGTGCTTAAAAAGCGTACCGATTTGTTGCTGTTCAGACACCGATGGAACAAGTACATCTATTTTGATAAAATCTGATTCATGTATTCTCCACTGCCCATATATAACCCCTTGACGCCACTTTACCATTTCATTTATAAAATCTTTTCGGACTAATCTACGTCCTATAAAATCGGAATCAGCTAAGTCAGTAGGGCGGAAAATACTATAAACAGGAGAAATAGAGGCTTTTCCATAAGTATTTAAGCCTATTGAGCCAGTTTCAAGATTATTAGAACTATAAATAAAATCTCCGTATTCTGTTTTCTTATATGGCTTGTTTTCGGTATCGTTGACTAAAGCACTTCGGTCGTAACGGTCTCCCTTTGGGGCAACGCCCTCGTTTGCAATAAAAGCCATAAGCGGATATTCATCACTTTTGGGTGCTAATTCATTACGCTCTTCTAACAATTCTCCAACCTTCCGCTGTTCCCAAGCAAGAGTACTTATAGCACCGATTTAATGATATTATACCACAAATCGAAATAGTTATCAACTAAAAGCTCAATAAATTGCATATCAATAATAATATCTCTGAAAATTTCTCTTATTTCTCTTTGAATCCGTGATATAATAGTTTAATTTACAAATCCACAAAACGCAGGAGACATTTCCATGCCCTCAATTTCCCTTTCTGATAAAAAATACGTCATCTACTCCCGCAAGTCGAAATTCACAGGCAAGGGCGAGAGCATCGAGAACCAAATCGAGCTTTGCCGCGGGTATATCGCTGCGCACTTCGGAGAGGATTTTGCCACGTCGGCTCTTGTTTATGAGGACGAGGGATTTTCGGGTGGGAATCTCGAACGACCGCAGTTTAAAAAGATGATGGCGGATTCGCGGGAGATGAATTTTGCGGCGATCGTCGTCTATCGACTCGACAGAATCAGCCGAAACATCGGCGACTTTGCGAAGCTGATAGAAGATCTCGGCGAGCGCGGGATTGACTTTATTTCGATACGCGAGCAGTTTGACACATCCTCGCCGATGGGTCGGGCGATGATGTATATCGCGTCGGTTTTTTCGCAGCTTGAGCGCGAAACGATTGCCGAGAGGATTCGCGACAACATGAGCGAACTTGCTAAAACAGGTCGCTGGCTCGGCGGGATAACGCCCACGGGGTATGAATCCGAAAGCGTCGCTACGGTCACTCTTGACGGAAAAACGCGAAAAGCCTGCAAGCTCAAAATTGTCCCTCGGGAAGCGGAGCTTGTCAGGCTTATTTTTGCGAAATTTGCCGAAACGGGTTCGCTCACGAAAACCGACGAATTCCTGCTCGTCGGGGGATATAAAACCAGGCAGGGCAAGAGCTTTACGCGGTTTGCGATAAAAAATATTCTGACAAATCCTGTATATATGATTGCCGACGGCGAGGCTTATAATTATCTTTGTGAGAACGGCGTTGAGCTTTTTGCGGCGGCTGAGGATTTTGACGGCATGCACGGAATTATGGCGTATAACCGCACCTTGCAGAAGGCGGGAAAGTCTAATCAACTTCGCCCGATGAACGAGTGGATTGTTTCAGTCGGCAAACATGAGGGGATAATCTCGGGTGAGGAATGGATTAAAGTTCAGAAAATTTTGGGGATTAACAAGTCAAAGAGCTATCGCAAACCGCGAAGCAATGTTGCGCTCTTGTCGGGGATTTTGCGTTGCGGGAGCTGCGGGGATTATATGCGCCCGAAGCTGACCGACCGCGTAAGCGCCGACGGCGAGCAGGTTTATACATATCTCTGCAACACCAAAGAGCGCAGCCGCGGCGGGGTGTGCAATATCAGCAATCCGAGCGGGAATATGCTTGACAAAAATGTCGTCAAGGTGCTGAAAGACTTCGGCAAAAACGGTGATGAACTTGCCGAGATGATTTTGCAGTCGAAAAAGAAAATCACGAAATCCGCCGAGGGCTTGGACGGCGAGATTTCGCGGATTAAAGAGCAGATCGAAGATAATGAAAAGCAGATTCGCGCGCTTGTTTCGTCGATTATTAAGGCGGAGGGAACCGCCGCGGAAAACTACATCACCGATGAGATAAACCGACTTCATGAAAACGGTGAGAACCTTAAAACGCGGCTTTCCGAGCTTGTGGCGATGACCGAGCAGCACCGACTTTCGGATATTGAGTTTGACCTGATTGTTCAAACGCTCTCGGGGATAGGCAGCGGCATTGACAGCTTCAGCGTTGAACAAAAGCGGGCGGCGATTCGGACCGTTATCAAAAAAATCGTCTGGGACGGCAAAAAAGCGCACATCTACCTCTTCGGCAGCGACGGCGAAGTCGAGTTTCCCGAAGCGCAGGAAGTCCTGTCCGAGCCGCCGGGAGAAAATAGCAAATGCTATCTAAATCACCCCTTCCCGGCTCTCCCCTTGAGGGGAGGGGGTCTGTGCGTCAAAACTTTGATTGCCGCCTGACGGCGGGGGAATTTTGGGCGACGTCATGCGTTGCTAAAGGCATCCATTTGCAGCGGACGGTAAAATGCGTCGCCTTTGCGGTAACATGCTCTTTTTCCTTCCACACCCCCAGTCCCCCTCTCCCTCAGGGAGAGAGAGGGGGTTCCACCCCACACCCGGCCGTTCACGTTCGTGAACGGCGCGACCACTCCCCTCGAGGGGAGTGGTACTTGGCGGGGAGGACACTTGCGCAAGTATATAAAAGCATGAGCGCGGCGTCATACCTTGCCTAAAAGGAGTCCGCCTGTGGCGGACGCTCCCCGCGTCACTTGACTGTGACGCGTTTCGCCTGTTCCCCCACCCCTACCCCTCCCCGACGGGGAGGGGACATGGAGGAAACTTGCGCAGGTATATTAAAATTCATGAGTGGCGTCATACCTTGATATAAGGAATTCGCTTGCGCTCATGCTATCTTTAGACCCCTACCCCCTGCCCCCTCCCACATGGGAGGGGGGGAACGCATAGCTATAATTTCGTTTGCCGCTGGCGCGGGGAAAGATTTGCAAGTCGCCGCACGTTGCTATAAAGGAGTCCGCCGGTGGCGGACGCTCCCCGCGTCACTTGACCGTGACGCGTTTCGCCTGTTCCCCCACCCCTGCCCCTCCCCGACGGGGAGGGGACATGGAGGACACTTTCGCAGATATATTAAAATTCATGAGCGGCGTCATGCCTTGCTATAAGGTATTCGCTTCGCTCATGCTATCTTTAGACTCCCACCCCCTACCCCCTCCCACATGGGAGGGGGAACGCATAGCTATAATTTTGATTGCCGCTAACGCGGGGGACAATTTGTGTGTCGTCGCACGTTGCTAATAAGGAGTCCGCCTTTGGCGGACGGCTAATCACATCACCTTAGCGGTGACGTGATTACGCCATATCCCCCACCCCTGCCCCTCCCCGACGGGGAGGGGACATGGAGGACACTTTCGCAGATATATTAAAATTCATGAGCGGCGTCATACCTTGCTATAAGGAATTCGCTTCGCTCATGCTATTTATAGACTCCTGCCCCCTGCCCCCTCCCACATGGGAGGGGGTCTGTGCGTCAAGACTTTGATTGCCGCCTGACGGCGGGGGAAAAATTTGAGCGGCCACAAGACTTACTCAAGGCGGGTCTGTTGGCTCTGATATCTGACAATCTCATTTCTGCTCTCTGATAGGGCGCAGCCGAGGTCGACCGAAGGTCGACCTGAACGAAAGCGGCAGAAAAACTCCGGCGGGAGTTTTTGTGCTCTTTTTGTTTGCGCGCGAAGCGCGCCGGCTGCGCCCGGGAGGCGGAGCGGCACCGGCGACCCGCTTTACCTGATTTTGAGGGTTCTGATACCACTCTCCCGAGGTTAGCGTCAGTTGCTGTCAGACCACAGCTGTCAGTCTCCATCTTCCACCCTCCAGCTTCTATCGGGAGCGCCCATTCCGCACGCATTATTCTCTGTTCTCCGGTTTAAAAACCCGTCGCAGAAGGCGACACCCCTAAATTCTGACCTCTGACTTCTGTCTTCTTTCTTGACATTCTCCCTTTTTCGTACTATCATAGTAAAAAACCTTTGAGGATGATGAAAATGCAAAAGATTATTGACTGTCACTGTCATGTGTATCCGGAGAAGATTGCCGCGAAGGCGGTCGAGAGCATCGGGAATTTCTACAGCCTGCCGATGAGGTATAACGGCACCGCCGCCGAGATGATTCGCGAAAGCCGGGCCGCCGGCGTCACCGGAAGCGTGATTTTCTCGGTCGCGACCAAGCCGTCACAGGTCGGGAGCATCAACCGGTTTATCGCCGAGGAAGCCGCCGCCGAGCCGTCTCTCGTCGGACTCGGTACCGCTCACCCCGACAGCGAGGACCAAAAGGCCGACCTCGACGAAATCGCCGCGCTCGGTCTTAAAGGGGTGAAGCTTCACCCGGATTTTCAGGGGTTCGCTATCGACGACCCGCGCTGCCGGCGGATTTATGAGCTCTGCCTCGAGCGGAATCTGACCGTCCTTATACATATGGGCGACCCGCGCTATGACTATTCGAGTCCCGCCCGGCTCGTTCGGGTGATGAAGGACTTCCCCGGACTCTCGGTAATCGGCGCGCACCTCGGCGGCTGGGGCGTCTGGAAGGAGGCTGCGGCCGAGCTTTCGGAGTTCAAGAGCATTTTGGTGGACTGCTCGTCGTCGCTTCCGTTCCTTAAGCCGGAGGAGGCGCGGGAGATTATCCGGAGCTACGGCGCCGACCGCGTCCTCTTCGGGACAGACTACCCGATGTGGGACTATCGCGACGAAATCGCGCGGTTCTATGCCCTCGGTCTCACCGACGCCGAAAACGACGCAATCCTTTACGCCAACGCCGCAAGGGCGTTCGGAATCGAATAGACAGGAAAACAGCCGGCCTTTTGAAGACCGGCTGCTTCCGAGAGGGAAAAAATGAAAACAGCGCACTAAAAAATGCTGGAAGAGGGCAAATCAGATGACAGAAGTCAGAAATCAGAAGTCAGAAATTTCAGCTCTGACGGTTCTGCCGCGGCGTCATTCGTGGGAATGAGAGCCGGTGTCGGGGGTGGATTCCGAGAGGACGACCTTGACGTCGAAGTTCTCTCCCCCGCGGTACACTGTGAGCGTTACGGTGTCGCCCACGGCATATCTGTTCTTAATCTCGTTGAGCTCGTCGCTGGTGGTGACCTCTTCGCCCTCGATGGCGATGATGATGTCTCCGGCGACAATTCCCGCCTTATCCGCTCCCGAATCGGGGGTCACGGTGAAGACATATACGCCTTGGGGCATGCGGTAATAGAGCGACATAAGCTCGTTGATATTCTGTACGGTGATGCCGAGACTCGGACGTCCGGGGACATAGCCGTATTTGATGAGATTTTCTATAATCGGGATTGCCTCGTCAATCGGAATGGCAAATCCGAGACCCTCGCCGTACTGGGTCGAGACCTTTGCGGAGGTGATTCCGATAACGCGGCCGTATGCGTCGATAAGCGGGCCGCCCGAGTTTCCGTTGTTGATGACGGCGCTCGTCTGCAAGAGGTTCATCGTGTTGTCATCGATGGTGACGGTTCGGTTGAGTCCCGAGATGATTCCGGTCGTCATCGTTCCGTAGAGGTCGAAGCCGAGCGGATTTCCGATTGCGATTGCGAGCTCGCCGATTCTCAGTTCGGACGACTTTCCGAGCTCGACGGCGACCATGTCCTTACCCTCGGGGTCTACCTTAAGCACCGCGATATCGGTCATTGAGTCGTAGCCGATAACCTCGGCCTCGTATTCGTTCATATCTGCGTCGACAATCATCACCGAAAGATAGTCCTCAATGACGTGTGCGTTGGTGACGACATAGCCGTCGTCGCTGATTACGAAGCCGGTTCCGACCTGTGTCCCGTTTCTGACGGAGCAGGAGACGCCGACGACCGCCGGACTGACCTTATCGTAGATGTCGGGGATACTCATCGCGTCGTCGGGGGCGGCAAGCTGTTCAAGGCTCGGGAAGTCGCGGATTACGGTCGGAGCGGTCACGGGGGCGGCGTTTTCTTCGCCGCTGTCGTCGACCTCAATGTCGTCCGCACCGCCCTGGACGTCGTCGTCCTCGTTGCGGTAGTCGTCGAGCTTAAAGTTGTTGTCGCCGGAGAGGGAGTCGCCGCGGTCGTTCGCATAGGGGTTGGTGCCGAGGCGGTTTCCGAAATATATGTTATAGAAGTTGTATGCCGAGACCGAGCCGATTGATATCACAAATGCGGCAAGGACGCACACAATCGCGATGATGGCGATTTTTCCGCCGCGGCCCTTTTTCTTCTTCGGAGGCTGCGGACTGTAGACATATTCGTTTGTCGACGGCTGATAATAACCGCGCGACTGCTGATAAGGCTGATACTGAGGCTGTACGGGCGGCTGCTGATAGCTGTAGTTATATCCGTATGACGGCTGCTGCGAAGGCGCGCCCTGATAGGTGTATGATGACGGCTGTTCAACCTGCGGCGCAGTCGGCTGTGCCGCTTCGGCGTGAGGCGCCTCTTCCGGCGCGGGCGACACCTCTTCGACGGGTGACGCTTCTTCGGCAACGGGTGAAGCATCTTCAACGGCGGGAGAGACTTCTTCCGCGGACGCCGGTTCGTCGGCCGAAACCGATTCGGAAGCCTCGCCGTTTACGTCGGCGGCTTCGCCGTTCTCAAGCTGTCCGGCTTCGTTTATATCAAATTCAGACATTATTATTACCTCCGTGCAGTCCTGCATTCGGAAAAGGTCGGCACATGGCCGCTCTGGTTCTTTATTTTTTATTATACCGCCGATTGTGAAAACTGCATGACAGAAAGCAGAATTTTTCGCGCGCGAAAGCGGAAGAGACGTTAGAAGTCGGTGAACGGACAGAGAAGTCTTAATATCCGACTTGATATATTTGAAACAATGTGATACAATATAGGCTGTAGGAAAATTATGAAAGGAGCCGCGCGATGATTTATTCGGACCTGATATTCGTGTTCGCGTTTCTGCCAATCTATCTTGTGTGTCAGGGACTTTGCCGCGAGCCGTGGGCAAAAAACCTCGTCGGCATCGCCGGCTCGCTCGTCTTTATTCTCTGGGGGCGTCAGTGGTATTATGCCCTGGTGCTCGTCCCGGTATTCCTCCTCTATGCGGCGGGATTTGTTTATAAAAAGTCCGGACTGAGGCTTGTCTGGGCGGTTCCCGAAATCGCGGCGGCCGCGGCGGCGGTCTTCTTTTCCGTTGACCTCGCCGGGGAGCAGACGCTTTCCTCGGCGCTCTGGACCGTCGGGTTCATCGCCTTTGCGCTCCGCGTCGCAATATATTCCTCGGACATTTGCGGCGGCGAGGAGCCGGAACGCGACCTTATCGCGCTGACCTACTGGCTCCTTGCGCCCGAGACGTTCCTCCTCCCGCCATTGGCCGACGGAAGCGGACAGCGAAAGAGAATCCGCACCCGGAGGCAGACGCTTTCAAAGATGTCGTCGGGGCTGTCCCTGTTCATAAAGGGGTTCGCGATGACCGCGGTCTGCGGCCTCGCGTTTGAGCGGGTGAGGCTTGCGGCGGTCGAATACGGAAAAATGCCGTGGGCGAATTCGGCCGTATACGTCGCCGCGTCGGCGCTTGAGCTCTACGTCTGCGCCTGCGGGGTCGTGAGAATGACCGGCGGTCTCGGACTGATGTCGGGGATATCGTCGGAAAGCGCGGTGCCCGCGTTTATCCCGAAAAAGACCTTCGTGGGGCATATCTCGGAGATTTGGTCCGGCTTTTCCGGCGCGGCTTCGGGGTGCTTTATGGGGCACGCTCCGGCGGCGCTCGCGGTTATATCGCTGATGTCGGGGATTTTCCTCGGCTTCGGCTCGGGCGCGGGGGCGTTCATGGGGATACTCATGATTTCGGCGGCCCTTGAGAGCATGAGCGGGAAGAAGACCGCCTTTGACACCGCATTTTCGGTCATACTCGCCGCCGCAGCGTTTTTGTCGCTGTCCTGCGGCGCGCCCTGCGGGTTGATGACGCTTCTAAGTGGGTTTAACATATCCTCATATGAATATGACATTACATTCGCGCTGTATGACGAGCTTTTAAAGGCGGCGCCTTGGCTTATAATCGGGGTGATTTCCGCGTCGCCGCTCCCGAGAATTCTTTCGGGGATTATCCGCCGGAAGATGAACGACGGCGGCGGAGCTTATGCCGCAATAAGGACATCGGAGACGGTTTTAAGCGTCCTGCTCCTTATTTTGGGCACTGTCGCGGCGGCGATGTAGGAAGGAGGGACCGAAGGTGGGAAAATCGAAAAAGCGGAGACAGGCGGGGTCAAACCCGGCGGCACAGGTCAAAAACGACCGAAAAGAGACGCCGGCGGAGAGCTCTGTCCCGAAGTTTGAAATCGGCGTCAAGGGCGACGAATTTGACAGAAAATACACCCGCGCCGCCGGTGCGAAGACAAAGACCGCCGACAGCCTCCTGAAAAATCTCTCGAAGGAGACGTCCGCCGCGGGATATAACCTCCTCAACCTCGCGGTGCCGGCGCTTCTGATGCTCTTTATGGCGTTGAGCTTTGCGCTTCTTTCCCGCGAGGGGACTCCGCCGAAGCTTTCGGCAAAGACGCTCGGCGACGGCAGCTTTGGCCGCGAGATGTCGTCGTATTATAAAGACGGACTGCCGTTCGGAAGCGGAATAAGGGCGTTCGGCGCGGCAATCGGACTCGGCGACGCGCCGACCGAGACCGAGGAGGAAGCATATCCCGATGAGGACATCATTCCGGAGGAGACGGAAGCGACCGAGCCGGCTGTGACCGAAGCGACCGTATCAACGCCTGAGATTACGACCGCGCCGACGACGGAGAATCTTCCGACGAGCGCGCCGAGCACGGAGACCGAGGAAATCGTCAAGCCGGACACCTTCAGAATGTACGCGAACGCGACGCTCGACGTAAGGCTTGCGCCGGACAGCGACTCGATGATTATGGGTTACTTCGACCTTAACGAGCGGGTCGAGGTCGTCGAAATCGGCGACGACGGCTGGGCGAGCATCTGGTACAACAACATGATTGCATATGTTTCGTCCGAGCTTCTGGGCGAGACGAAGATAAGGATAACCGAGGCGACGACCGAAGAGACCGAGGAGACGACCGAGGAGACCGAAGAAGAGGTCACCGAGCCGACCGAGGTCTCGGAGGAGGAGACGTCGCCGGATTCCGAGATTTCGGAGGAGACCACCGAGGCGACCACCACCGCCGTCAGGTACCTCGACCCCGACCTGTCGCGCTATATGTCGAGGCAGTCGAGAATGGCGGAGAGCACGGGCGAGACCGGCGGGGAGGAGCAGTGAGCGCGGCTGACGCGCCGGGAAATATAAAAAGCAGGGTGAAAATACCCTGCTTTTTAATATAACAATAGTCCGCTATGCAGTAGCTTCGCCGGCTTGAGCAGCATCCTCTTTCC
The DNA here is from genome assembly GCA_947625375.1 of uncultured Clostridia bacterium. Taxonomy (GTDB): domain Bacteria; phylum Bacillota; class Clostridia; order Oscillospirales; family Ruminococcaceae; genus Faeciplasma. The sequence goes on from CANQOC010000023.1 coordinate 12,570, forward strand.
GTGCCTTGCGCTTGGCGTAGGCAAAGAAAGCGATGAAACAGATGCCGTGGACCAAGAACGCCATGACCCACGAAATCGGGTATGAGGCATAGAGCACGGTCAGGCAGTCCTCAGGACTGGCGCCGGTCGCCTTGTACTGCGCAAAATAGGTGAATATCCAGATGATTCGGAAGCCGCAGACACAGAGTATCGAGTCGATTGTCGGGATAAGCGACCGCCCGATTCCCCTTAAAAGTCCGACCATTACGTCCATCAGGCCGCAGGTGAAATAGGTCAGGCAGATTACGTTCATTCTTACGACGCCGAACGCGATTTCGGACGGGTTGTCGGTATAGATGCTCAGAAGCTGCACCGAGAAAATCTTCGCGAGGACGCCGAGTCCGAAGCCGACGGTGAAAACGATTCCGATGCACTCGAGCGCGACGGTGCGGATTCGCTTATACTGGCGCGCGCCGAAATTCTGTCCCGTAAAGGTGATTGCCGCCTGGTAGACCGAGTTCATCGCGGTATAGATAAACCCTTCGATGTTCGCGGCGGCGCCGTTTCCGCCCATAACCGCCGCCCCGAAAGCGTTGATTGAGCTTTGAATGATGACGTTTGACATCGAGAAGACCGAGCCCTGAATCCCGGCGGGGAGTCCGACGCCGAGGATTTTTTTGAGCTTATCCCAATGAATCCGCGTCTTTTTTATGTGATAGCGGACGGGGCCGTCGGTGTGCATCAGGCAGATGATGACAAGCACCGCGGATATCGCCTGTGAAACAATCGTCGCGAGCGCGACGCCGGCGACGTCGAGGTTAAAGCCGATGACGAAAACGAGGTTGAGAATGACGTTCACAACGCCCGAGAGCATCAGGAAATAGAGCGGACGCTTTGTGTCCCCGACGGCACGGAGGATTGCCGCGCCGAAGTTATAGAGCATATTGAACGGGGTGCCGATGAAGAAGATTTTTACATAGAGCGCCGAGAGCTCGATGACGTCGTCGGGAGAATCCATCAGCACAAGCATTTCGCGGGAGGCGAAGAACCCGAATATTCCGACGGCGACGCCGCTTATGGCCGCGATTGCGATTGACGTGTGGACCGCTTCGCTAACGTCCTTCATCTTTCCTGCGCCGAAGCACTGTGACACAAGGACGCTCGAACCGATTGAGAGTCCCATAAAGACGTTTACGATGAGGTTGATGAGCGCGCCGGTTGAGCTTACCGCGGCAAGCGAGGTCTCGCTTCCGTAGCGCCCGACGACGATTATGTCGGCGGCGTTATAAAGAAGCTGGAGCGTACCGGTGAGTATCAGCGGAATGGTGAAGCGGATGATGTTTCCAAGGATGGGTCCGGTCGTCATGTCCATCGTGTGCGACGACCGGCGAGAAATTGCGGTGCTCAAGAAATCAGCCCTTTTCAAAAAAACTAAGCGTTGCCGCCGTGCGACAGCAACGCAATAATATCACAAGTTTCCTTCGATTTCAAGCTTATTCGCCGCCGCCCGCGCCGATTTTTATCACATTCTCCGAATGCGTCAAACAACCGGGATTTTGGGGCGCGGTTTTGGGCGTTTTGCGAATGGAGGCTCAGCGCGAAAGCGCCTTTTCGAGCGCCGCGAGTCCCTCGTCGATTTCTTCATATGTCACCGTCAGCGGCGGGAGGAGGCGAACCTTCGACTTCGCCGTCAAAAGAAGGACTCCGGCTTCAAGTCCCGCCCTTACGACGTCGGCGGCGGCGATTCCGCCCGAAAGCTCAATGCCTATCATAAGGCCCATTCCGGCGATTCCGGCGACGTTCGGCATTTTTGAAATCTTTTCGCGGAAATAGTCGCCCTTTTTCCTGACCTCGGCGAGAAATTCCGCGTCGAGGCGGTTGATGATTTCGACTCCGCCGGCACAGGCAATCGGGTTGCCGCCGAATGTCGTGGCGTGGTCTCCCGCAACAAGGACGTTCTCGGTCTTTTCGCCGAAGAGGACGGCCGCGAGCGGCAGTCCCCCGCCGATTCCCTTTGCGGCGGTGACGATGTCGGGACGGATTCCGTACTGCTCGAAGCAGAAGAGGCTTCCGGTGCGTCCGATTCCGGTCTGTACCTCGTCGACGATGAGGAGGATATCGTTTTCGGCGCAGAATTCCGCCGCACTTTTGACGTATTCCCTGTCGACCGGGAGAACCCCGCCCTCGCCCTGTATCAGCTCAATCATCAGCGCACAGACGCCCTCGGACTTCGACCTAAGCTCGGCGATGTCGCCTGGGGTGATGAAGTCGAAGCCTTCGGTGAATGGGAAGAAGAAGTTGTGAAAAACGTCCTGCCCGGTGGCGGAGAGGGTGGTGACGGTGCGGCCGTGGAAGGAGTTCTTCAGCGTCAGTATCTTCGAGCGTCCGCCGCCGTATTTCATGAAGGAATATTTTCTTGCGCACTTGATTGCGCCCTCGTTCGCCTCGGCGCCGCCGTTGGCAAAGAAGACCTTTTTCATTCCGGTGCGCTCACAGAGGAGCTCGGCGAGCTTTCCGCAAGGCTCGGTGTAATAGAGGTTCGAGATGTGCTGTAAAAGTCCGAGCTGTTTTGTGACGGCGTCGGTCCAGCCTTTGTCGCAGAAGCCGAGCGAGTTTACGCCGATTCCGCTTGTGAAGTCGATGTACTTTTTTCCGTCGGCGTCGTAACAGGTCGCGTTATGCCCCCGGACAATCGCCGCGGGAAAGCGCCCGTATGTATGCGCGACATAGCTTTCATCGCGGGATTTGATGATATCAAAATTACTCATTGTAAATTTACCTCAAATTATATCACTTTGTAAACAAGGTTCCGATACCCTCGTCCGAGAACATCTCAATCAGAATGGAGTGCTCGATTCGGCCGTCAATCATGACTGCCTTTTTTACGCCGCTTTTGAGCGCGGCAACGCAGCTTTGAACCTTCGGTATCATTCCGCCCGAGATGATTCCCCTCTCGATAAGCTCGGGGACTTCGCCGAGATGCACCTCGGGTATCATTGAGTCGGGGTCGTTGACGTCGCGCATAAGTCCGCGGATATCGGTCAGGGTGATGAGGTTCTCGGCGCCGAGAGCGGCCGCGATTTCGGCGGCGGCGGTGTCGGCGTTGATGTTATAAACCTGTCCCCCTTCGTCGGTGCCGACGGTCGCGATTACGGGGATATAGCGGTTATAGAGCGCGTTTGCGAGCGGCTGCGGGTCGATGTCGGTGATTTCGCCGACAAATCCGAGGTCGGTGCCGTTGTCGAGCTTTTTGCACTTTATCATTCTTCCGTCGATTCCGCAGAAGCCGAGCGCCTTTCCGCCGCACTGCCCAATCAGGGAGACGAGGTCTTTATTCGTCTTTCCGGCGAGCACCATCTGTACGACCTCGGCGGTCGCGGCGTCGGTATATCTGAGTCCGCCGATAAAGCGGCTTTCGCGCCCAAGAGCCTTAAGGGTGTCGGTGATTTCGGGACCGCCGCCGTGCACCAAAACGACGCGGATTCCTATCAGCGAGAGGAGCACGATGTCGCTCATTACCGCCTTTTTAAGCTCGGGATTCACCATCGCGTTGCCGCCGTATTTTACGACGACGACCTTTCCGGTGTACTTCTGGATATATGGCAGGGCGCTGATTAGCACCTTTGCCTGCATGTTGGTTGAAATATTGCTGTTCATGATTTATACGACGCCCCCTGTATATCAGCTTCTGTAGTCGCCGTTGATTTTTACATAGTCATAGGTCAGGTCGCAGCCCCAAGCGGTTGCCGAAGCTTCGCCCTGATTCATCGAGATGTCGACGGTTATCTCGCTCTCAAGGAGTATCTTCTTCGCGTCCTCCTCGCTGAACGGGATACAGAATCCGCCCTCGACGCCCTTGATGCTCCCCGCCGCGCTCGACATCGAAATTCCGACGCGGGAGAGGTCGAACTCGGCCCCGCAGTAACCCATCGCGCAGAGGAGACGTCCCCAGTTTGCGTCGGCGCCGAAGAACATCGCTTTTACAAGGCTCGAAGCGATTACGCCGCGGGCGACCGTCTTTGCGGTCTTTTCGTCGGGCGCGCCGGTGACGCTGCAGGTGATAAGGCGGGTCGCGCCCTCGCCGTCTCCGGCAATCATAGGCGCCATATAGCTTCCGACTGCGCCGAGAGCGGCCTTGAACGCCTCATAGTCCTCGCCCTCGGAGGTTATCGGGGCGTTTCCGCAGAGACCGGACGCCATCACCGCGACCATGTCGTTGGTCGAGGTGTCGCCGTCGACGCTTATCATGTTATACGTCACGTCGACGACCTCTTTGAGCGCCTTATGAAGCATTTCGGCGGATATCGCGGCGTCGGTAGTGATGAACGACAGCATCGTCGCCATATTGGGGTGAATCATTCCGCTTCCCTTGGCGATTGCGCCGATTTTGGCGGTCTTTCCGCCGAGAGTGAACTCGAAGGATATCTCCTTGACCTTGGTGTCGGTGGTCATGATTGCGTTTGCGGCGTCGTTTCCGCCGTCCTTCGAGAGATTCTTCGACAGCTCTTTTATGCCGTATTCAATCGGCTCGAGGTCGAGCCTGAGTCCGATGACGCCGGTCGAGGCGACGATTACGTCGCTGCTCTTGATGCCGAGCGCTTCGGCGGTCATGCGGCACATTGCCTCGGCCTTTTCGACGCCGTCGGCGTTCGAGGTGTTGGCGTTGCCGCTGTTGCAGATGACCGCGCGGGCGGTTCCGTCGGCAATATTCTGCCGGGTCACGGTTATCGGCGCGCCGTAGACCTTATTCTGTGTATAAACCGCGGCGGCGGTACATTCGACGTCGGAAAAAATCATCGCGATGTCTTTTTTATCGCGGTTCTTGCGCACTCCGCAGTGCATTCCCGCGGCGGTAAATCCCTTTGGGGCGCAAACGCCGCCGGCTGTCCTTTTTATTGTCATAAAAGCAAATCTCCTTCCGATAGATAAGCGGTCTCGGGAAGACCGAGGGCGATGTTCATGTTCTGTACCGCGGCGCCCGAAGCGCCTTTTCCGAGGTTGTCGAACACCGAGGTGACGGTGATTCTTTCGTCTCCGCCGAAGACGTATATTTCGAGGCGGCAGGTCTTCGAGATTCCGTTTGCGGGCAAAAATCCGCTCTCGGGCGCGGGTTTTACCGATATAAGCTCGCTTTCGCGGTAGAATTCGGCGAGCTCTTCGGCTATTCCGGCGGCGGATATGTCCTTATCAAGAAGTCTCTTATGGAGCGGGACGCTTACCGCCATGCCGCTGTAGAAGTCGGCGACAATCGGGTTGAAGACCGGCGGCTCGGATATGCCGGTGACCGCCTGCATCTCGGGCAGGTGCTTATGCGAAAGCGAGAGGCCGTATTGGCGCGGACTGTCGAATTCGGCGGGGCGGAGGGGGTCTTCGTACTGTGCAATCATCTTTTTTCCGCCGCCGCTGTAGCCGGTGATGCTGTGACAGCAGAACGGATAGTCCCTCAGGGCGATTCCGAGCTTTATCAGCGGGTAGACCGCCGCGATGAACCCGGTTGCGTGACACCCCGGGTTGGCGATTCTCTTTCCGGTCTCGATTGCGCGCCTGTGCTCCCGGCTGAGCTCGGGGAAGCCGTATGCCCAGCCCTCGGCGGTCCTGTGCGCGGTCGAGGCGTCGATAATCCGAACCTTATCGTCCGCGAGCGAGACGGCCTCTTTTGCCGCCGCGTCGGGGAGGCAGAGAAAAGTTATGTCGCTTTTATTGATGAGCTTTCGGCGCTCGTCGGGGTCCTTGCGCTTATCCTCGGCGATGTCGAGGATTTCGACCTCTTTATGCGCCGAAAGACGCGTCCTGAGCTGAAGTCCGGTGGTGCCCTCGGCGCCGTCTATGAATACCTTTGATTTCACATCGGTCCTCTTTTCGTCGGTTAGTCAAAACTATTATATCAGCTTGCCGGACGTTGTCAAGGGTTTGGACGGCAATTTTGTGAATTTTATGTATAATATTCATTTTTCAAGCGCAATTCCGGATATTTAGGGCAAAATTGCCATGGACTATGTATATTTTGTGCATAATAGCATAAAGTCCGCCCGAACCTTTCGGCGCGGACGGACTTTATTATGATACTGAGAGATTATTGCGTTGTGAAATTATTCGTCGTCGGTCTTGTAGTTCGCGATGACGTCGTCGACAAGCATCTGCGGCAGCTGGTCGTAGCGGAGCTTTTCGAGGGTGAATTCGCCCTCGCCCCTTGTCATCTGGCGGACGAGCATCGCGAAATCGTGAACCTCGCTCTCGGGGATTTCGGCCTCGATGGTGGTGAGACCCTTCTTCTTCGCGGGATTCATTCCGAGGACGCGTCCGCGGCGCTTGTTGAGCTCGCCCATCATGTCGCCGGTGTTGGCGTCGGGGACGGTTACGACGAGCATGTCAATCGGTTCGAGGAGGACCGGCTGCGCCTGCTTCATGCCCTCTTTAAATGCGATTGACGCGGCAAGCTTGAAGGACATTTCGGACGAGTCGACCGGGTGATAGGAGCCGTCGACAAGCGTCGCCTTTACGCCGACAACGGGGAATCCGGCGAGGACGCCCTTTTTCATGCAGTCCTGAAGACCCTTTTCGACCGCGGGGAAGAAGTTTCTCGGGACCGCGCCGCCGAATACGTTCTCTTCAAAGACAAGCTCGTCGGAGTCGCAGGGCTCGAATTCAATCCAGACGTCGCCGTACTGGCCGTGACCGCCCGACTGCTTTTTATGGCGGCCCTGAACCTTGACCTTCTTGCGGATTGTCTCTTTATACGATACCTTCGGGGTCGAGGTTACGACGTCGACGCCGAAGCCTGTCTTGAGCTTCGCGAGGGTGGACTCGATATGCTGCTCGCCGAGGCCGGAGAGGATTTGTTCAAAGGTGGTGTCGTCCTGCGCATAGCTGAGCGACTGGTCCTCTTCGAGAATTCTCTGCATCGCGCCGGAAATCTTCTGCTCGTCGCCCTGTGACTTTGCCTTGACGCAGACCGAATAGCACGGGCGCGGGAAGACGAGCTTTTCAAAGCTGATGACGCGGGAGGCGTCGCAGATTGTGTCGTTGGTGTTGACCGACATCTTTGTGGCGACGACGATGTCGCCCGCTCCGGCGTATGCAACCTCAATCTGCTTCTTGCCGACGAGGTCGATAAGCTTTCCGACCTTCTCGGTGCCGCCGGTGGTGGCGTTGACGATTTCCTTTCCGCTTTCAAGCTTTCCGCTCATGACCTTTATAAAGGACATCTTTCCGACGAACGGGTCGGCGACGGTCTTGAAGACGAACGCCGAGAGCGGGTCGCCGGCTTCATATGCGACCTTGACCTCGTTTCCGTCGGCGTCTTTCCCGACAATTCCGGCGGTCTCGTGGGGCGACGGGAGAAGCTTTTCTATCATATCCATCAGAAGGTCGGTTCCCTCGAGTCCGACGCTGGAGATGCAGGTTACGGGGGTGATGTCGCCGTTGATGATGCCGTTGTGAACGCCGTTGACGAGCTCCTCGTGGGTAAGCTCTTCGCCGTCGAGGAATTTCATCATAAGCTCCTCATCGGTCTCGGCGACGGCTTCGGCAATAGCCTCCATAAGTCCGTCGAGGCGGTATGTCGGGTCGGGCTCGCCGGCGTCGACGCGGTTGCCCTTGCTGTCGTATTTATAGTTTTTGCCGGCAAGGAGGTCGTAATAAGAGACTATCTTGCTGTCCTTGATAATCGGGGCGACGAGCGGGCAGACCGAAGAGCCGAACTGGGTCTTGAGGTCGGTCAGGACGTTAGAGAAGTTGGCGTTTTCGTCGTCGATTTTGGTGACCACGAACATGTGCGGAGTCTTGTGCGCGACGGCGGCGTCATAAGCCTTTTTGGTGCCGACGTGAATTCCCGACTTCGCGGAAACGGTTATAAGAAGGCAGTCGGCGGCAAATACGCCCTCGACAAGTCCGCTCGCGTAGTCGAACAGACCGGGGGTGTCGAGAATGTTGACCTTGATGCCGTTTCTTTCATAGAAGGAAAGCGAGGTATATATCGAGCACTTTTTTGCCACTTCGATGGGAGTATAGTCCGAAACGGTGTTTCCGTCGAGCGTTTTACCGAGGCGGTCGGTCGCTCCGGCCTTATAAAGCAGAGCCTCGACGACCGAGGTTTTACCTGAAGCGGAATGACCCGCCAAAGCTATGTTCTTGATGTGTGAGCTGTCATAGTTTTTCAATTAAATCTCTCCAATCGGGTTTAGTCGGTTTTATTGGAATTCTACAAGAAAATCCAACGCCAGATTTAATTATATATCATTTTGGCACAAAAGGCAATACCAAACTTTCGGCAACACTATTGTATATATTGTATAAAAAATTATCTATCCGGTAACAGATTGGCAATAATTGACATAAAAACACGGGTACCGAAATCACGGTACCCGGTTGAAAAACGACATCAGACGGTCAGGACGCTGTTCTCGGAGGCGAGAATGATTAAAATGTCCTCCTCGCCGCCGGTCATCGCGTTTATATAGACGAGGACGTCTTCGCCCGAGTCGGCGGTGCAGCTCAGCTCATAGCAGAGCTTTTCCTCGACGGCGTCGGTCGGGATTACGGCAAGCTTTGTGCTCTTGAGGCTTAAAGCGTCGGAGAGGGTCTTTTCGGCGTCCTCTTCGGATATCTTCGGGTCGCCGAAGTCGCGCGAATGGTGGTTGACGAGATAGCCGCGGGCGTCGAAGCCGATTATTTCGCCGTCGTCGAGCGCAACCGCGACTTTTATCAGGTCGGTGTAGCAGGTGATGCCCGAGTCGTTATGGGCGTAGTTTACGGTCAGGACGTTGTTATAGCTCTCGTAATAGGTCTTTTCCATGTCGGATATCCCGAGGGACTTAAGATAGGCGTCCGCCTTTTCAATCCCCTCCTCGGGGGTCAGGGTCGAATCGCTGACGGCGCGGCTTTTGAGGCAATAGACGGTGTATCCGCCGTTTTTAGTGACGGCGCACCGCCCGCCCTCGCAGTAGAAGCAGTATGACGGCATCTTTCCCTCTTCGTCGGCGTCACAGGAGAGCACGCGGTAGCTGTCGACGCCGAGCGCGAGCGCCGCCTTTTCGGCCGCAGCCTCCTTGGTGATTTCGTCGGCGTTCTTTATCATCAGCGGACTGCGCTCGAGGATATGGTCGGAAAACGGTCCGTCATAAATCAGCTTCGGCATGTCCTTAAGTCCGTCCTCGATTCCGGTGAAGCCGTCGGAGACGACGCTGCCGAGGCTTCCGTCGAGGTCGGAGAAGAGCTCGGTGATGCTGCTGTCGCTCGACATCAGCCGCGAGCGGAGCTGCCAGAGGCTTTCGCTGAGTCCTTCGGCGCAGTCGGAGAGGCGGTCGACGGCCTCGCGGTCGCTTTGTGATAGCTTTTCACCGGCGGCGGCGCGGCGTGAGAGGGACTGTGCATAGTTCCCGACCTGTGACAGAAATTTTTCGAGGTTGTCGACGCTGCGGCCGTATATCGGAAGAGCTTCGAGCGAGGCCTTTGCGGCCGACGCCTTTCCGCAGAGGTCGGCGCTGAGGCGGGTCATCATTTCGGGAGTCGAGGCGAAGCGTCCCTTTGTGAGAACGGCGCTTATCGTGTCGGCGTTCTGTGCGAGCTCCTCGACGGCGTTCATATATCCCGCTTCAACGGCGTTTTCAAGGCGGCTCAGCTTTTTCATATATACAAAATTCGCCGCCGCAAGAACCGCGACGAGCGCGAGCATATAGGACGCAAACCGTATCAGTCCGCGCCGCGAAAGAGTTGTCTTCAAAAAAATCATCCTTTCAAGAAGTTTTTCACAGATATTTTTCCACGCCCGCCCGAAGAATACGCGAGTTAAGTTATGCCAAAAAAATTTGCAATTATTATTGCATTTTGGCGGCGCATGGGTTATAATGGTATCAATAAATTTCTTGGAGGTAATAACAATGCTCGTTTCGGCAAAGGAAATGCTCAACAAGGCGCGCGACGGTCACTATGCCGTCGGTCAGTTCAACATCAACAACCTTGAATGGACAAAGTCCATTCTTCAGACCGCAGAGGAGCTTAAGGCTCCGGTTATCCTCGGCGTATCCGAGGGCGCGGGAAAGTATATGTGCGGATTCGACACCGTTGTCGGAATGGTCAACGGAATGTTAAAGGGTCTTAACATTACCGTTCCGGTCGCCCTTCACCTCGACCACGGCACCTTTGAGGGCGCTAAGGCCTGCATCAACGCGGGATTCAGCTCGATTATGTTCGACGGCTCGCACTATCCCATCGAAGAAAACCTTAAGCTCACCACCGCTTTGGTCAACACCTGCGACATTCTCGGTATTTCGCTCGAAGCGGAGGTCGGCGCCATCGGCGGCGAAGAGGACGGAGTTGTCGGCATGGGCGAATGTGCCGACCCGAAGGAGTGCAAGATGATTGCCGACCTCGGAGTGACTATGCTTGCCGCCGGCATCGGCAACATTCACGGCAAATACCCCGAAAACTGGCCCGGGCTCAGGTTCGACGTCCTTGAAAACATCAAGGCGACCGTCGGGGACATGCCGCTCGTTCTCCACGGAGGCACCGGTATTCCGGAGGATATGATTAAGAAGGCGATTTCGCTCGGCGTCGCGAAAATCAACGTCAACACCGAGTGTCAGCTTTCGTTCAGCGCCGCGACCAGAAAGTACATCGAAGAGGGCAAGGACCTTGTCGGCAAGGGATTCGACCCGAGAAAGGTTCTCGCGCCCGGCTGCGAGGCCATCAAGGCGACCGTCAGGGAAAAGATGGAAATCTTCGGCTGCATCGGAAAGGCCTGATAGAAAAGATAAGGAAAGAGCACCCGCGGGGTGCTCTTTTTATGGTGCCGTCATGCTGTCGCATGGCGGGGGAAAGTTTGCATATCGCCGTACTTTTCACTTGCCTCACTCATCGTTCGGCAAGCAGAGGTGCCGTCATGCTGTCGCATGACGGAATCACAAGGGGAGGCCCTCTCTTACAGGGCCTCCCCTCTTGCAAAAACTATCCACAGGATAGTTTTTTGCAATTCACCCCTTGCGGAGCGCACTTCGTAGGGTGTTCCGCGACTGCGGTCGCGGCTTGGGGACTCTGTCCCCAAGACCCCTGTGAACCTTTTGAAAAAGGTTCAATCGAAAACTTTTTGTTTTTGCGTCAGTATGTGAACGGTATGATTGCTTCGGTGCGGATGCGGATTTCGGGGAGCTCGCTGAGCGTCGAATAGGTGTCGGTGCTGCCGGGGACGTCGTTCTCGCCGCTCGCCGGAGGGGCGAATATCTTCATCGTCAGGTCGGCGGGACCGCTCAGGCGGTTCTCGAAGAACGCGGGCATAAGGTCGACAAACCTCGTCTCTGGGGCTTTATAGAACCACATTCCGTTTAGCTCTATCATCAGGTTGTCATCGCCCTTGAAGAACAGCTCACAGAAGACCGGGTCGCCGTCGAAATGAAGCGGGACGGCGATTCCCTCGGCGTCCTCGGCGCCTCCCCAGCGGAGCTTTATCGGTAGCGATACTTCGCCGCCGAGCGTCATCTTCGGCTTGAACCAGTCGTTATTGATGAGCTCTTTATATTCCTTTAAAATCGGGAGCTCGACGCCGACGTCCTTGTTGTTCGGGTCCTCCCACTCGAGACCGAGGCGGCCTTGGTCGCGGAACTGGTAGAAGGTGAACGCCGAGAGCCAGTCGGCCTTTTCATCGGCGAGGCGGTCGCAGAACGCGCGCACCATCCTCGCTTGGTCATAAGGCCCGGTGACGTCGCCGTCGGTATTGAGCTCGCTCATCACAAGCGGCTTATCCTGTCCGGTGATTTCGCGGTAGCGCTCAACCGTCGCCTTTGCGGAGTCCCAGACGGGGCCGTTTCCGCTGTATGTATAAGACCCGCCGCCCTTTTCGGCGATGTCGTTCGGATAGCCGTAGTGGAGCGAGAAATACTTGTCGAGGGACCAGATATCCGTCTCCTTCGCGGCCTCGAGGAAGAGGTCTTCCATCTCAATTTTGCCGTCGGTGTGCTTTTCGACACAGCCGGCGCAGAGTATTGTCTTTACGTTCGGCGCGTATTTATGAAGGATTTTCGCGAACCGGGTGAAGAAGTCGGCGACCTCTTTATATGAACAGCGCTTGTTGAAGCTGAACCAGCTTCCGGTCGCCTCGTGATTGATTCTCATTAAGACCCTGCCGAACGGGCGCAGGTCTTCGGCAATCGCGATAAGGTGCTCGTCCGAAACATGCGGGTCGACGGTGAGTGTGAAAACAATGTCCTGCCCATGGCGGCGGATATCCCGCATCTGTTCAAAGACCTCGGCGCTCTTGTCGCCGTTGAGACCGCCGCGATAGGGGAAGTAGTCGTCATAGGGGTATCCCCAGGCGTTCGTCTTATCTGTCGGCGGGAACGCCTTTGACGCGCGCTCGGGCCAGCCCTTGTCGAGCGGGTAGTAGCAGTACATAAGGTTGATTCCGCGGTGGGGGCGTCCGAGCTTTCGGAGGATATAGTCCTGTGAGACATATTCGCCGCGCTCGCTTCCGTCGCCGAGGTCGACCGCGCACCCCGCCTTGCCCATGTGAAGAGAATATATTTTGTAGTCCATATGTAATCTCCTTTCCTGTTGTTAGTGTAATTGTAAAGCATCGGAGATGATTTGTCAAGTTAGAGTATGGAGGATAGATGATTAGAGGATAGAAACGGGAATACGGTGTACGCGCTTCTATCCTCTGTCTTTCAGCTTCTAAAAAATCAATCCGCAGGACCAATAGATGAGACCGTAGAGTATGCTCGCGGCGGTGCCGTAGAGAATCACGGGTCCGGCAATCGCGAAGACCTTTGTCCCGACGCCGAGCACCCAGCCTTCGGTGCGGAATTCGATTGCGGGGGATACGACCGCGTTGGCGAAGCCGGTTATCGGGACAAGCGTCCCGGCGCCGCCGTGCTTCGCGGCCTTCGGGTATAGTCCGACGGCGGTCAGTATCGCCGAGCAGAGGACGAGCGTCACCGAGGTATATGCCCCCGCCTCGTCGCGCGGGAACCCGACCGCGCCGAAGAAGTCGAGAAGACCCTGTCCGGCGAGGCAAATCAGTCCGCCAATCAGAAACGCCTTCGGAATGTTCCGCCAAGACTTCGACGGCGCGCTCGCCTCCTCGGCCATTTTCCCGTACTCCGCGTCTGTCAGCTTCATATAAACCGCTCCTTTTAACTGAATTTTAAAGCTATTTTTCCCGCGCGGCGCGGTTATATACCGATTTTTCGGACAAAAAAATCCCCCGTCGCGGGGCGATGGGGGAATTTCGGCTTTTATCACACCAACTCGATGATGGCCATTTCTGCGGCGTCGCCGCGTCTCGGACCGGTCTTTACGATTCTGGTGTAGCCGCCCTTGCGGTCGGCGTATTTAGGTGCAATCTCGTCGGAAAGCTTCTTTGCGACGGTTTCCTTGGTGACATAAGCGAAAATCTGTCTCTTAGAGTGCAAATCTCCGGCCTTTGCGAGAGTGACCATTTTTTCCGCCATAGCAGATACTTCTTTTGCCCTTGTAACGGTGGTCTCAATCCTGCCGTTTTCAAAGAGGTAGGTGACCATAGCGCGGAGCATCGCTCTTCTTTGGTCGGTGGTCCTGCCCAATTTTCTTGCGCCCGGCATAGTATTCAACTCCTTCTGTTGGAAGTCAGATGTCGGTTTTGTCCGCCATCTTTAATTTGTTGCTCTTAGTCCTCGGACGAGCTCATCTCATAGCCGAGCGAGCGAAGCTTTTCCTTGACTTCGTCGAACGACTTTTTACCGAGGTTTCTTACCTTCATCATTTCCTCTTCGGATTTTTCGATGAGGTCGTTGACGGTATTTATACCGGCTCTCTTTAAGCAGTTGAACGAACGTACCGACAGGTCAAGTTCTTCAATGGTCATCTCGAGCACTTTTTCCTTTGACTTGTTGTCCTTTTCGGCCAAAATCTTGTCAACTCCGGTGTCCTCGGAGAGATTGACGAAGAGGTTAAGATGCTCATTGAGGAGTTTGGCTGCCATCGAGACGGCTTCCTTTGCGGAGATAACTCCGTCGGTCCAGACCTCGAGCGTTAGCTTGTCAAAGTCGGTAATCTGACCCACACGGGTGTTTTCAACTGTATAGTTCACTTTAAGAACCGGTGTATAAATGCTGTCTACGGCGATAACGCCGATAGGTGCGTTTGTCATTAAGGACTTGTTTTTCTCTGCCGAGACATATCCGCGTCCTCTGTCCAAAACGATTTCCATATATAGCTTTGCATCGGCGTCGAGCGTTGCGATATGCATACTCGGGACTAAAATTTCAACCTCGGAATCGGTTTTAATGTCGCCCGCGGTGACCTCGCACTCGCCTTCCGCCTCGATATATACCGTCTTCGGACCGTCGCAGAAAAGCTTTGCGGTGAGACCCTTAAGGTTAAGGACTATCTCGCTGACGTCTTCTTTAACGCCGGGAACGGTTGATAATTCATGGTGTACGCCGTCAATCTTTATCGATGTGACCGCAACACCGGGGAGAGATGAAAGCAATACGCGTCTAAGACTGTTGCCGATAGTCGTGCCGTAGCCTCTTTCGAGGGGTTCGAGGACGAATTTGCCATAGGTCCCGTTGGATTTCAGCTCGACTATTTCTATGTCCGGCTTTTCGATTTTTTCAAGCATTTGCAAGCCTCCATTTCTTTTGTGACACCCTTTGGTGCGGCATCGCCGCCTCAGAGATTATACCCCGGGCAGAATGGCGAAACGCCGCGAAAACAGGCGTCCTCCCTTTTTTGTCCGGGCTTCGGGACAGCCCAAAGTCCGAAGACGAATGAAACAAAACCGGGAATCGGTCTTATTTGGAGTAAAGCTCAACGATAAGGTGCTCTTCGACCTCATAGTCAAGGTCGTCCTTTACGGGGAGCCTTACAACGCTTGCGGTTAGGTTTTCCTTGTTGACGTCGAGCCATGTCGGGATAAGTCTTCCGTTGGTCGCTTCGACTATCTCCTGGAACTTGACGCTCTTCTTGGAATTCTCGCGAAGGGAGACGACATCGCCGACCTTAACGCGGTAGGACGGAATGTCCACCCTCTTGCCGTTGACGTCGAAGTGACCGTGAGAAACGAGCTGTCTTGCTTCACGTCTTGTCATGGAAAGACCCATTCTGAAGACGACGTTGTCGAGCCTGCACTCGAGGAGGGTGAGGAGGTTTGCACCGGCCTGCCCTTCCATCTTTTCGGCTCTTTCATAGATATGCCTGAACTGTTTTTCGCCCGGGCCGTAGATGAACTTAAGCTTCTGTTTTTCCTTAAGCTGCATCTTATAGTCGGATTCCTTCTTTCTGAAGCCTCCGGCGGCGTTGCGCTTTGTTTCCTTGCCGACGCCCATGACCATCGGGCTTATGCCGAGCATTTTGCATCTCTTGAGAATAGGTTCTCTGTTGACTGCCATAAAATATTTCCTCCGTTTTCAATATAGTATCGGGTCCGATTTATGCTAATCCCCCCGACTCCGAGCAAACTTTAAAACTCGGGTTAAAATCTTATACTCTGCGGCGCTTGGGCGGGCGGCATCCGTTGTGGGGAATCGGGGTGACGTCCTTGATGAGTCTTACCTCCAACTCCTCGGACTGGAGCGCTCTTATTGCCGCTTCACGTCCCTGACCCGGGCCGTTCACATATACCTCGACGGTCTTAAGGCCGTGCTCCTTGGCGGCTCTTGCCGCGGTCTCGGCGGCAGACTGCGCCGCGAAAGGAGTGGACTTTTTGGAGCCGCGGAAGCCGAGTCCGCCGGCAGATGCCCACGAGATAGCGTTGCCCTGCATGTCGGTGATGGTGACGATGGTGTTGTTGAACGAGGACTGGATATGAACCTGTCCCTGTTCGATGTTCTTTCTTTCTCTGCGGCGGCGGATAACCGTCTTCTTGCCGGATTTTTGCTGAGCCATGGTTTATATCCCTCCTTTACTTCTTCTTGTTGGCGATGGTCTTTGCGGGTCCCTTGCGGGTTCTCGCGTTGGTCTTTGTCCTCTGACCTCTGACCGGAAGACCTCTTCTGTGGCGGATGCCGCGATAGCATCCGACTTCGATGAGCCTCTTGATGTTAAGCTGTACCTCGCGTCTCTTATCGCCCTCGACAATAAGGTGATGGTCGATATATTCGCGGAGCTTTGCAACGTCGTCCTCGGACATGTCCTTTACTCTGATGTCGGGGTTGACGCCGGTTTCCTTACAGATTTTGGTCGCGGTAGGCTGCCCTATACCGTAGATATAGGTGAGCGCAACCTCGATTCTCTTATCTCTGGGAAGGTCGATACTTGCTATACGAGCCATATTTTAGCTGCACCTCCAAAAGTG
>CANQOC010000024.1 GCA_947625375.1 uncultured Clostridia bacterium
TGCTTATTTCAATCCTTTCTGTAAAATACCTCGCTGAAAAAATCCTCATCTTTCAGCATTTCTGGCAGGTTGCAAGTCAGGACATCTCTCGTGTCCTCGGCATATTCTTGATACCTTGCAAACGCTTCGCTGCTCATAAGTCCCGAGGGTTGGCTTTTCAGCAATTCTTTTATCCCGCTATCCAAAATTTCAAGCTTTGAAACGACATGCTGATATTTATGCGTATGCTTTTGATCTTCAAAAAGGATCTCAATATATTTCAGCAGTTCGCAGGCAATATCCTGCTCGTCGGTTCTGCCGCCAAGCTCCATAATTTCGGCGTTTGGGTAGTATTTTGTATCATCAATGCGGTCGCCGAGAATGTGGATATAGTATATCAGCGCGCAAAAGCTGTCCTTTTTCGTTTCGTCGCCTTTAAAGTCGAATATTTTTTCAACGGTGCTGATGAGAATCTCTTTTCTGAGCAGCCACCGCTCCAGAACCTCGCCGTCGTATACACCGATTTCGGCAGTCCAGCCTCTGTGCGTAACTCGTCTGTGATATGCTCCCGACGAGGGATAATCAATATCTCTTAGCTTAGGCAGCTTTTTAACTCCAAAGGTTTTTAAAGCAGTCAGATCGCCCTGACCGTTCTCGTTAAACTGGTCAATAGTCAGGTAGGCGGCAGATTCAAGAGCATTTATCTCGTCCAACACCGAAGGGTCGTTATCTATTACCTTAAAATTTTTGAATAAAACGTCCTCGGTCATTCGGTCATGCTCATCTCGAGGAAAAGCCCTCACCGTCGGAATATCCGAAAGCAGCAGAACCAACGCCAGCAGCACCGCGGATAATTTCTTAAAACGCTTCATTTCATTTTACCTGCTCAAAGTCAAACGACGCGGGAATCAAAAATTTCTTTTCTTTATAGTTGCTGACCTTAAAGTTTAGGACTATAGGCTTGCCGTCGGTATACTCGCCGTTGAATATATCGACCCGCACCTTGCTGTCGGCGGTCCACTCGCAATCTTTTGCGGCTTTGCTTGTATACACGACCGTGAATTCCGAAAAATCATCTGACGGGCGAACGACCTCGTCAACCGTCCAGTCGTCGTACACTTCGGTGTCTGTTCCGCTTGTTACGGTGACAATCACGGTCGCGCCGTCTGTAACGCAGGAAACGGGCAGGACAAGACTGTTTTTGTCATACTCGGCTGTTATATCCGCATCGTCTTTGCTGAACGAAAAATAATTTTTGATTGATTCATTCATAAAGCCGCCGTTTTCCGAGCCGTAGAGAATTCCGTCGATGCGCTGTTTCTCTGCCTTGGACAAATCAAGATTTTCCGCGACCGAAAACAGCAGTTCGCAGTTCAGCGCGAGCGGTTCATAAATTTCGGGCAAAGCGGTCTTCCTGCTTTCCTTGAGCAGCTTATTATATTCCTTGATCTGCTTTTTCTCTTTTTTGTCGGCGTCATTTGGGGTCGGAATTTCCTTGACTTCGGAAATATATTCAGCATTCAGGCTGTTTTGCTTTCCGATAAGGTAATTGACGTTATTGAGTGCCAGATCATACGCCTTTTTGAGATACTGCTCGTCCTGAGTAATCGAATACAGTTCGACATAAATCTCCGCGGCGAAATATCTCAAAGACCATTCATCGCTTTCGGTGTTGTCTTCAATCATTTGCAGATATTTCAAAGCCGTTTCAACATAGTCGCTTTCCGACAACTCCTCTTTTGCCGACGCGATAGCGATAGGCAGAGTTTTTGCAAGATAATAGTCCTTTCGGAATATCCCCGCCCTCAGCTTTTCATACTCATCAACCGATTCGAGGCACTTATCATACTGCCCGTTGTCATAATAACATTCCGCAAGAAGCAGCCAGTAGTTGCCGAAAGATTTATATGTTTCCCGTTCCGATTCAAGGAACTGTATCTGCTGATGAGTGTTGTCGTTATTTTTGATCTGCACAAACTTTTCGATTGCGCTTTCATTAAGAGCTAATTCGCCCGGGAGATTATCCTGACGGACAATATCTATCATATATGTAAAGGCGCGCTTTCTGCTGTCATGCAGGGTTTCCGCTTCTTCATCGTCAAGCTCCCAGCCGTCCTTTAAATAATCCTGCTCTATTTCATCATTGTAATTTGAATAGCTGCTGATAGAGTCCACCGCCATATATGCGACTGACAGCACAAGGCCTTTTATGTCAAATGAACCTGCCGCGCTCAATAACCCGATAGGATTCGGGATAGCCTCGCGGATAGCTTTAGCCTTGTTCTGGTCGTAGATATATTGCAAACGTTCCCTTTTTACGGCAATCATTCTGTATTTTTCGATATTATCAAGCAGGCTCACAAGATAGCTCTCGGTCAGCTCATTCACGTTTGCGGGGTTAGTGTTGTTGATGAGCGCGGCATAGGCTTCTTCCAAAAACATTTTGCTGTTTTTAGAGGAATTTATCTCCTGCGACAGCATGGCAAGATAATTAAGCCAAGCGATCGAATTTTCCTGGATATAAATCAGGTTCTCGTCCTCGTCATCTTCTTCGGGTATATCGCTTATTTCGCTTTCAGCCATGGCGGGCTCGGCATCTTCGGAAACGGTCGTGACCTCGGTAGTCGCAGTTTCGGTTGTCTGCTCCGTCACGGTGGCCTCCCCGGTCGTTACCGCTTCGGTAGTCTGCACGGTCGCAGATGTTTCGGGTGCAAGCGTATCCGCAGGCAGATCAAACGTCCCGCCGACGGGCAGGTTTTCCCGCTCGCCCGCGCAGCCTGTCAGAAATGCCGCCAAATAAACAAATGTAACAAAAAGAACCGCCGCCCTTTTCATTCATATCCCTCCGAAAATCAAATTATATTTCTCTTGCTCACGTCGTTGACGCAGCCGCATTCTCTGCATTTCCATATACCTGTCTTGTCCGAAAATCCCTTTTGGACATTGAGATAGGTTTCGCACTCGTCGCAGAACCAGAAAACCGACCGGTTTTTGTCCCTGTCGGAAATGCTGTAACCGCAGTCGGGGCATTTCCAAACCTTGCCGTTTGAGCCGAGATACATATTCCCACTTCGGCATGCGGGGCAGTCGGTCCAAAGCCTGACCTCCGAATACATACTTCCGCTCCGGTCGATTTCTCTGTATTCAAATCCCTCAAACGGGATTTTTTCGGAGCAGTAGGGGCATACCGCGAATTTTCTGTATGTATTGACCTCAATATCTGCTCCGCAGCTGCTGCATTTTATCTTAGCGGGAACCATTTTCACTCCTCGCTCGGTATCGGCGGTATTGCGGTTTCAAACATCTTTTTCAGTTCATCTACCGCGCCCGCCTTTGCCCATTTTTCCATGCCGCTTTGCCATACCAAGCTGTCGGAAGTCATCTGCCCCGATACCGCCATTTGTGCAAGGACTGCCATATCATAAGGACCCGTGGGCTTTCCGTCTTTGGCAACATAATAAGCCGTGTTTGGAACAGGCGGAGGCGTTTCCGCGGACTTGCCCGCGCCCGACATTATCCCGTTCATCGTTCCCGCGATGTTCTGACCGACAGCTCCTCCGAGAGCCATGCCTGCCATCATAGCCGCAGGATTAAATCCCGCACCGCCAAGCTCAACACCGCCCGCGCCGTTTGCTCCCATCTGTCCCAAAGCCTGCGCGCCCGCGATTCCGACTTCTGCCTGCTTCTCGACCTGATACGCGCCGATGTTAGCGGTCTGGGTCTGCTTATGCTGCGCATACTGACCCTCCTCGCGCTGAATCCTTAGCCGTTCGGTGTAATCCAAGGTTTCGGCGGCGACCTTTTTTGCGGTGACTTCTTTTGTGATTGCCATAAGCTGGCGGTAGCTGTCGCTCGACTTGTCAAGCTCAATCGCACTTATATCAACGCCCGACACTACCACGCCGAAGCTCTCTTTGAACCGCTCGCTGATGTTATATTCAATATCGTCATTTATCTCCGAGGTCTTTGTTTCGATCTGCACAAGCGGAATATCATGTGCGGCAGGGGCGTTTGCAACCGCGTCCTTTACATATCTTGAAACGGCGTCGCGAATCTGCGCCTGAAAATCTTCAAGATCAAACTCGCTGAGCCTATGCAGCTTGATAAATTCCCGATAATCCTCAATGCGGAAGCTGACGGTGCCTCTTACCGCGACGGGAACGCCGAAATCGCCGAAGCGCGGGTCATATACCTCAAAATACGGAACGCCGAATTTGACTTGAACGATTCGGGCGAGGTTGATGAAGTAGACCTCGGCTTGAAAAGGAGAACCGCCGTCATAGGCAAGCCCGACGATGCTCGCAAGGATAGGGAAGTTGGCGGTTTTGATCATCTCGTCATACGGACCGACGATGAAATCCTGCGCCACGCCGTTTTTCTGCTTATAAACAAAAACCGCGACCTCGCCGTCCTTTACGCGAAGTGAAGAACCCCAGCGGATCGCGTTATCCCTGTTGCCGCCCGCCTGCGAGCCTGCAGGACGCCATTTCCAGATCAGATACGACGGCTCGTCGCAGCGAATGACGTCCATAAAGGCATGGGATTGCTTGTTAAAGATACTCATGCTAATCCTCCTTTTTCCTACGCTTTTTTAATTTGACAATTGCTATAATAATTGCAATAACCGCTATAATTGCTAAAACAATTCCGGTTGCAATAAGAGTGGTTTTAGTATGCCAAAATATACCTATCATATAAAACCATAACAAAATAGGAACAGTAATCAACAATGTATCTTTTATTTTTTTGGTCTTGACTTTTTTCTTCAATCTCTGATAAAGACTTTGAACAGTTTCAAGTTCTTGAATGCCTTGCATAGACAGCTTCGCCTTTTGATATACTTGATTTGCTTTCGTAATCCAAGCCTTTGAAACCTCATCATTTAAGTTATTTATAGATTCTACATTTGAAACCGCTAACAGCATAAACTCCATTATGTCCTCTTTTGTATTTGGAACAGCAAAATTCGTTATCAAAGAGGCCTTTTCCTTTTCTTTTTCAAAAGCAAATTGTGCCTTGGCTTCTTCAGCCCTTTCTGCACGCTTTGAACTATTGCCGAAAACGGCATCTACCAATGAACGCTTTTCTTCTATTTCGGGCATTCTTCTTTCTGAAATTTTCTCTAATTTTAAGGATAATTCTCTTACAGCAGATACTGAACTACAACTACGAATTTCGTAACCGCAAGAAGGGCAAGCCGCTTCAAATGCATCTATGACTTCTCCGCAATTAGGACACTTATGTATGTTTCCCTCAAAGACGGTTTGCCTTTTGGAGCCGTCGTCATATGCGCCGACTTGATATCCACATTTGTCGCAAAACTTTGCGCCCTCGCGCAGCTGATTGCCGCAGTTTGTGCAATACGCCATTTTTATCCCTCCAAACTTATTCTTCCGTCTTCACCGCGTCGCATATATCCCCGATATTGCAGTCAAGATACTCGCATATCCGCAGCAGGACCGACATCGCGACTTCCTCGTTCTTTCGCATTTTCGTCATCGTCCCTGTTGCGATGTTCAGATCCTTTCGGAGCGTCGCCGGCGAAATTTCTTTTTCGATGAGCCTGATCCAGAGCTTTTTATAACTGATTTTCAAGCGGAAGCCTCCTCTCAGGTCTGCTGAGCATATTATATACCTCTTTCGACAGAATGTCAATACATTTTTCTGATTTTTTTGATATTTTTCGCAAGAAGTTGCGATTATATCCAGTCTTTACCATTTACGTCCCCTTTTCTGCCATACAAGTTCATAGCCGAGAACATCTGCTAATTCTTTAGCTTCGCTGTAGATAGGAATTATATCGAGGGTGTTTTTATATAGGTTTTGCTCTCAATACTTAACGATATTAGGGAAAGGCATCTGACAGACCGTACAACTGCCGATGCTCCGTACACGGCTGACGAAGTGCAGAAAAAGATTGATGAGGTAATGAATTTTAAGGAGAGCGATAGGGAGAAACAGCTGTTTTTGGTCTGCAATCAGTTGCAAATTCCATACAATACTCTGAAGCCGGATGAGAAAGCAGCGCTTTTGAGTGCAATATCAAAGTCAAAGATTCTGGGGAAATTAGGAAAGCACAGTAGGGGTAAAAGAAAGCACAAAAAATAGAGTAAGGTAATCCTTGCCCTATTTTCGCCCTAAATTCCGCTTGACAGGTGCCGTAATTGAATTTTTTGATTGAAATCTTCTTTATGGACACCTGCCCGAGGGGAGGGACGGGGAGGTGTGATTTTAGATAGTATGAGCGTCAGCGAATTCCTTATAAGAGCTGTTTCGTCGCCGTAACTATTTTATTAACACTTCGCCCCTTTCCCCCCTCCCCCAATCTGAAATGATTTACGAGAATTAAAGAAAAATCAAGAGAAATCGCACGAAATCAAGAGAACGGGGCATATTTTTTAAAAAATCGTCCGAAAACCGCTTGACAAACCCGAAAACCGGTAATATAATACAATACGTTGCGTCGGCGGCGACCGCCGGCATCAGTACCAATATTATAGGAGGAAACATCAATGTCAACTTTCATGGCAAACCCGCAGAATGTTGAGCGCAAGTGGTATCTTATCGACGCCGCCGGAAAGCCGCTCGGCAGAGTTGCGGCAGCGGCTGCTTCCATCTTGAACGGAAAGAATAAGCCGACTTATACTCCGCACGTCGACTGCGGGGACCACGTTATTATCATCAACTGCGACAAGGCGGTTCTCACCGGCTCAAAGCTTCAGAAAAAAGTCCGCAGGTGGCACACCGGCTGGATTGGCCATCTCAAGGAATATAAATATTCCGACATGATGGCCCGCGAACCCGAAAAGGCAATGACCTATGCCGTTCAGGGTATGCTTCCGAAGAACACCATCGGCGCAAATTCGCTCACAAGGCTCCGCGCCTATAAGGGCAGCGAGCATCCCCATGCCGCACAGAAGCCCGAGACCATCGAGATTGAGCTTTGAGAGAGGGAGGTATAGGTTATTATGTACGAATCAAAGAATCCTTATTTTTACGGCACCGGCAGAAAAAAGCACTCGGTTGCCCGCGTCCGCGTATACCAGGGAAGCGGTAAAATCACCGTCAACGGCCGCGATATCGACGACTATTTCGGACTCGAGACCTTAAAGCTGATTGTACGCCAGCCGCTCAACCTTGTCGGCGCTGCCGAACAGTTTGACATCGTCTGCACTGTCGCCGGAGGCGGCGTTTCGGGACAGGCGGGCGCAATCCGCCACGGTCTGTCGAGGGCGCTTTTACAGTATAACGCCGAGCTCAGACCCCAGCTCAAGGCCGCCGGCTTCCTGACCCGCGACCCGAGAATGAAGGAAAGAAAGAAATACGGCCTCAAGGCCGCCCGTCGCGCTCCGCAGTTCAGCAAGCGTTAATCCTTCTCCGCCATATTACAAAACTTCCCCCGAAAGCCTGTTTTTCGGGGGATTTTTATGTCCGATTCATAATTCCGGCCTATTCGGCACTCGCAGTTATACACGCTGCACACAAAATTCAATAACTACTTAGCTAAAGAAGAACTGTCTTGCGTAAGACAGCTAAAGCAGTTCATATTGCCGTTTTAGGGGGTATTGGTCAGACCGTCGGCGGCAGCTCGTGAGAGTATTCATAACCGTGCGGAAATAATTTGCTTTTTCAACGTGAACGGTTCTGCTGCCTGTATAGTCGTTGATGCAGCCTTCTTTCAAAATAATCGTGTGACCGTTTGACTTTTTGACTGCCACCGATTCGATGAGCTTATAATATTTGCGCGGAACCTGCCACCGTTTCAGCTGCTCGACCGTTTGTTCATCAAGTCCGTCGGTCAGGGTGCCTGTTCTCACCGCGTGCGACTTGGTAATTGCAAGCCTGATGTCATGCATGGATTCAGTTTGAATTGTTCTGCTGCCGCTGACGTCGTTGATGTATCCCGATTTCAGAAGAACATAATAGCCTTGTGAATCGTCGGCGGCTTCAATCATATCATAATACTTTTTTGCAACCTGCCATTTTTGCAGCAGGTCATTTTGTTTTTCGTCGAACCGCGACTGTTCCGCGATTCTTGAACAGCCTTCTTTGCTGATGTCCTGCTCCAACAGCCTGATGATATATTCGTTGACCGATGTGCCGTTCTGATCGGCGCACTTTTTTATTTTCTCGATAAATCCCTTGGGAACATTCAAAGAAATGCGGTCATATCCGTCAATTACGGCGACTGCGAAGGGAGTAAATTAAATGGCTGATTTATTCGCTGCTTGTGAACATAGAAGCTATTGGCAAGGTTTCTGCAATTTTTAGCAAGCTGAAGGGAAATGTCGAACAGTTTAAGAACGAAACCGAAAACATGGGTTTGTCGGGTGCGTCAAGTGCCGAACAGCTTGCATCGTCATTCAAAACAGCGGGCGAATCAATTGCTTCGACAGGAAAGCTGATGACAGCTTCTTTGAGCGTTCCCATCGTCGGGTTGGGTGTTGCGTCTACAAAAGCGGCAGTGGACTTTGAAGAAGCGTTCACAGGCGTCAGAAAAACAGTCGACACCACCGAAGAAAACTTCAAAAAGCTGTCTGACGGCATCAAGCAGATGTCGACCGAAACGGCATCTTCAAAGAATCAGATCACGGGCGTCATGGAAGTCGCCGGTCAGCCCGGCGTCGAGGTCGGCAAGGACGGCAAAAACCTGCTCGACTTCACAAGGTTAATGATTCAGCCGGTCGACGTGACGGCGTACGCAAAAGGTATGTCGAATAATCCTCCCGAAAAAGAAAAAATCCCCCCGGCCGATTGGTCACAGGGAAAGATTTACCGCTGCGGCGGGTTCGACTCGCACCCCGGCGGGTACGGCCGTGAGGTGCTGCGGGTGTTTGACCTCGGGGTGATGATTGTCGGCGCGGAGGAGCTCGACCTACGGGGGCTGCACAACATCGTTTCGCCGCGTCAGCTGCACGCCCTCGGGTTCATTCTGCGCGCAATCATGGCGAAAAACGCGCCGGATTCGTTCTCGCACCCCGAAAAGGAGCTGGACATCGAACGGGAGGTTGACGAAATTTTCGGAAGGATTGAGTCCGAGGGGTTGGACTGCGTTTATTCCGGGAATTTCCCGGACATGAACCGCTTCATCGACCTGCCGAGACGTGAGGAGGTCATGCAGGCGATTTCGAGACTGCGGACGCTCAAGTGTGCGAGGGACAAGTGGAGGGGGTAACAAAAAAGCAGGGATTCCCCTGCTTTTGATGTATTATTTATCCTCAGAAAAACTTTCTATAATTATCTCCGTATATTTCTCAGGCTGTTCAAACCAAGTCAGATGCGCGCAGTCCGAAAGCACTACGGTCCTCCCGTCTGTCGCATTGTCCGCAAAAAATTGCTGCTCAAATTTCCCGCAGGTCATATCATACTCGCCGACAAGCAGAAGCTGCGGCTTCGCAATATCGGCAAGATAGGGGAGGTAGTCCGCATAGAAATCCTCCGATTCAAAAATCTTGTTCCTGAAACCGACAAATCTGCCCCAATATTCCTCCGGGACCATCGGGTCGCTGATATGCGTGTTGATATAGTCGTTATATCTGCTGTTTTCTATTACATGACAGTACCGCTGAACACTTTCATTCATATCTATCGACATCGCTTTTTCAAAGGCTTCTCTCGGAGAAATTTCACCGTCAAGTATTTCCTTGCAAAGCGCAATCTGTCCGGAATTTCCGTCGCGCTCAAAACAGGGCAGAGTCGCTTCCGCAATGGCCCTTGCCGTGTGCAAAGCGCTCCACATCGGGCAATCGTATATGACCGCGTCGATGCTGTCGGGATAAGTGTGGGCATATACAAGCGCGACCATTCCTCCGAAGGAATGTCCGAGCGGTATCCAGCTGTCTATTCCGAGAGCCTCCCTCATCTGCTCGGTCATGCGAACAAGGTCGTTCACGCCGAGCGGTTCATCGCCGACCGCGTCGGAACGGAACACGCCGTACTGGTCGAAGCTGATGACATGAAAAGTCTCGCCGAGCTTTTTGGCCTGATATGAATATGTAAGACAGCTCTCGCCCGGTCCGCCGTGCAAATAAACAAGGGTGGGCGCATTGTCCGCGCCGTATTCTTCATAATAAATCTTCTTGCCCGAAATCGTCAAATAAGACATACTGTTCCTCTCAATCTGATGCTGAATTATTATCGCGGTTTATTTTTCTACACTCCGGGAGTGTACTTTGATAATATAATTATACATCATGACCGGCTGTATGTCAATATATAATTAGTAGCAAGAAAATATTAAACAATGGCAGGGGAGCGGGAAGTAATTTTCCTCACGCCTCCGCCAATCCTTCAACCACGCCCAAAAGCACGATTCCCACGATTACCGCGGTTATCGCGGCATACTGGAGCGGCTTGAGCTTTTCCTTGAGGACGGCTGCCGCGAGGAGCGCCGAAACGGCGCAGTAGGCGGAGATAACGGGGGCGGCGACGACGGCGTTTCCGCTCATCGCGTAGACATAGAAGAACTGACCGGCGGTCTCGAAAACGGCGGCGACAAGCTTCGTGCCCTGCTTCGGGACCTCGATTTTCTCCCGCTTGATGACGAGGATATAGAAGAGCATGACCGCGGCGGCAATCAGGAACGTCAGCTCATACGAAATGTTCGCGACGTTTTCAAAATTCTCCTCGGTGACCCCGACGAGCGGCGTCTTCTCGATGTCGTCGAGATAGAACGCGTCGAAGAAGGTCCCGAGCGCGTCGAGTACGCAGTAAATCAGCGGGAAGACAAGCGCAAAGGCGCTCTTGCGGTACTTTTTGTCCTCGGGCGATATCTCATTCGCCTTGACCCGCTCGCTCCAGCCGAGAAGGACGATGCCGACGGTGATGACGACAACCGACGCCGCCGAAAGGAGGTCGAGGCTTTCACCGAGGAATATCAGGCAGAGGATACAGACGACCGCGCCCGAGCTGTTCTCGACGGGCGACGATATCGACAGCTCAAGGTACTTAAGACCGAGATATCCGACCACCATCGAGATTATGTAGAACAGCGACACCGGAAGATATATGAGAATGTTCACGGGGTCATACCCGACGTCTGAGGTGAGGAGCACGAAAATCGCGTGCGCGCCCATCACAAGTCCGACGGTTATGCCGGTGAGAAGGTGACTGTATTTCTCCTCGCCGTGCCGCGCGCCGATTTTATAGAACAGGTCCGCCAAACCCCAGAGAAGTGTACATAAAAGAGTGAATATCAACCACATTTTAAAAACTTTCCTTTCCTTTTTCTCCCGCGATAGTATAGCAGATTAAAAGGGGAATGTCAAGAAGTGAAGAAAAAAGTGTCCCCCGCCTGAAAACTTCGCCATGAAAACGTCCCGCAGGTTTCAGAATTTTTCACACAGATTTAAAATATATTTAAACATTCGCTGCTACAATGATGTCTGAAAAAAGGGCGGAAGCCCTATGACAAAAGGAGTGTTTAATATGTATGAAAACTATCAGAACGGCATGTATCAGCCGAATCAGATGCCCAATTATAACGGACAAAAAAAGAGCTCCGGCGCGGGAAAGGTCGTCGCGCTTGCGCTTTGCTGCTCGCTCGTCGGGGGAGCCTTCGGCGCGGGCGGTACATATGTGCTGACAAAAGCCGCGTCGGCAATCAGGGGCGAGGCGGCTCCGACCTCGGTATATGAGAGCAGCCGCGAGCCCGCCGCGCTCAACGTCCTTCACGTCGACGGCGGAACCGAGCTCACGCCCGCCGAGGTTTATGCCGCGAACGTCAATTCGACCGTCGGCATCACCACCTCAATCAGTACCAATTTCTTCGGATACAGGACCACTTCGGCGGCGTCCGGCTCGGGATTCGTCCTCTCCTCAGACGGCTATATCGTCACTAATTACCACGTCATCGAGGACGGAAGCTCGGTCACCGTCGCGACCTACGACGGAAAATCCTATCCCGCGACGGTCGTCGGATATGACGCCGAAAACGACGTCGCCGTCCTTAAAATCGACGCCGACGGACTCACGCCGGTCGTCCTCGGAAGCTCCGAGGATTCAAGGGTCGGCGACAGCGTCGTCGCAATCGGCAACCCGCTCGGCGAGCTGACGTTTTCGCTGACCGGTGGGGTCATAAGCGCCCTTGACCGCAGCATCACCGTCGACGGAAGGAGCATGGACCTCATACAGACCGACTGCGCAATCAACTCGGGCAACTCGGGCGGCGCGCTCTTCAACATGTACGGCGAGGTCATCGGCATCACCAACGCAAAGCTTTCGAGCGGCTCGTCCGGCGCGTCAATCGACAACATCGGCTTCGCAATCCCGATTGACCGCGTAAAAGACCTTATCGAAGGAATCATCACCGACGGCACCGTCGACAAGCCTTATATCGGCGTGACGATATCCGCCCTCGGCAGCGAGTATCAGCGCTTCGGGCTCTCGGGCGTCGTCGTACAGAGCGTCGAAAAGGACTCTCCCGCCGAAAAGGCCGGTCTTAAGGAGGACGACATCATCACCGCGGCGAACGGCGAGCCGGTCGACGAAAACAGCGACCTTACCTCAGCGGTCTCGAAGTGTTCCGAGGGCGACAGCCTAAAGCTCTCGGTCACAAGGCAGGGCGAGGAGCTCGAAATAACCGTGACCGTCGGAATCAAGACCCAATCCGCGCTCGCCGATGACGAAGACAGCGACGAAGACAGCGTACAGCAAGACCCGTTCGGCTTCCTCCCGTGGTCAAACGGCTTCGGCTCCGACTCGGGAATCGACATGTAAAACCCTGAAAACCAAAGCGCCCGGACCTCTCGGCCCGAGCGCGTTTTTGTGTGATGATTAACTGATTATCCGACAGTGTCGGGGGACCAGGCGGGAGCCGCCCAGACCTCTGCGGTGGTGCCGCTGAGGTCGACGAGGTCGATGAATTCGGTGAGGCCTTCGTCGGCATAGAAGTTATAGACGACGACGTCCGACTCCTGAGTGTCCGGTGCCGCAGACATAACCATAAGCATGGCGTCCTTTGCGACATTGAGTACCTGTGTCTCGGTTTCTTCGCCGTTTACGATGTGAACGGTGACTTCACAGACGTCGCCGGTCATAAGGGTCTCCTTGGTGGAGAGGTCGAGGCTGAGCTCGGTACCGTATTCAAAGGTAATCCGGTCGACCGAGACGATGGGGGCGGTGTCCATGCCGTAGGGGACGTCTTTCGAGACGGTCGCGCCCTCGGTCACGAGGTAATAGGTCGTTTCCTTGTAGACGATGTGCATATTCTTGTCGAGATAGTAAAGGGACCGTAGGTAATTCTGACCGTATTCTTCGTCATAATCGAGGGTTTCGACGATGGTCGCGCCGTCCTGGAGCGAGATGTCGACGATTTCCTCGTAATCGACATTCGGAAGGAACCAATCCCAATTATTTTCGAGGTTCATGGTGTACTGATTGGTCGGGAAGAGGGTGACGGATTTCGAGAAGCCGACGTAAACGTCAAAGCTTGCGGCAAGACCGTCGGTGGCATAGTAATAGGTCTCGGCGTCGCCGGTCTCTTCGCTCTTGTAAAGACCCTGCATAATCGGGTAGCCTTCCTGATTATAGGAAAACTCATAGGTGTTGGTGTTTGTGGCGACAAGGTCGGAGGAGAGAACGGTGTCGACGACCCTGATGGTCTGATTCGCGTACATAAGGTCTCCGAGATAGTTGCTGTCGCGGATTTGCTGAAGAGTGATGTCGGGAATTTCCTGATTGACGTTTTCACCGCCTGCCTCGGGAGCGGTCTCTCTGTCGGCGACAGGTGCCTCGACCTCGTCGGTGACGATGTTGTCGGCGGCCGTGTTGTTGCCGTCGTTGCCGTCAGCGGGTTCATCTGTGCTTGCGCAGGCGACAAATGTCACCGCGACAAGCAGTGCAAGAATCAATGCTGTTATTTTTTTAATCATTCTTATTATTCTCCTTGATTATATTATCCGAAAACCGGACACTGAAATTTTAGCACAAAACCCCGCTGATGTACAGTGCTTTTTGCGAACGGTAATCCCCGCGATTGACAAAGCAAGCAGGAAAAATGCGCGCAAATCTCCCTTTTGTCCTCCGACCTCTGCCATTCTTCTCTCTTATGCTTGCATTTCTCCTCCGCCTATGTTATAATAACAACGTATATATCATCGACAAGGACGTGAAGGTATGAAGGTAGTTTTGAGTCATCTAACAAAAATCTTTCCCGCGAGGGGGCGGGGTTCGGCGGGGACGGTCGCCGCAAGCAACCTCAACTTTGAAATCCCCGACGGCGAGCTTATCGCGCTGCTCGGACCGTCAGGCTGCGGGAAGAGTACAACGCTCAACCTTATCAGCGGACTCCAGAAGCCGACCGAGGGGAAGATTTTCTTCGGCGACGACGACGTCACCGACCTCCCTCCCGAGAACAGGGGAGTCGGCCTTGTGTTCCAGAATTACGCCCTCTATCCGCACCTCACCGTTATGGACAACATCATCTTCCCGCTCGGAAATCTTCGCGGAAAGGAGAGAATGTCGAAGCCTGAGATGCAGAAAAAGGCGCTCGAAATCGCCAAGCTCGTACAGATTGACGGACTTATGGACCGCCGCCCCTCCGAGCTTTCGGGCGGACAGCAGCAAAGGGTCGCCATCGCGCGTGCGCTCGTAAAAATGCCCCGCGTC
This sequence comes from uncultured Clostridia bacterium, assembly GCA_947625375.1. GTDB lineage: Bacteria > Bacillota > Clostridia > Oscillospirales > Ruminococcaceae > Faeciplasma. The sequence goes on from CANQOC010000024.1 coordinate 14,587, forward strand.
CTTCTTCTCGACGAGCCTCTCTCCAACCTCGACGCGCGCTTAAGGCTCCAGACTCGCGAGGAGATAAAGCGAATCCAGCGCGAGACCGGTATCACCACCGTCTTCGTCACCCATGACCAGGACGAAGCAATGTCGATTTCCGACCGAATCATCGTCATGAAAGAGGGCGTTATTCAGCAAATCGGAAAGCCGCAGGAGGTATACGACAGTCCCGCAAACCTCTTTGTCGCGAACTTCCTCGGGACTCCGCCGATTAACGTATTCTCGGCGAGCGTCTCGGGCGAAAAGCTTCATATCGGCGGCAGCGCCGTCCTCGATGTCCCGAACGCGCCGGACGGCGAGGTCTGGGCGGCGATACGCCCCGAGGGATTTATCCCCGACGAAAACGGACCTCTCTCCTGCCGGCTCGGCGAGCTCGAGGTCATGGGGCGCGACGTCAGCGTCGTCTCGTTCAGCGATTATTCGGTCAACGAGAAAATCCGCTCCATTATCAGCTCCGAGAGCAAAATCGACCTCGCTTCCGCGACCGTAAAATTCTCGCTGAAGCCGAAAAAGGTCTTTTTATTCAAGAAGGACACCGAAGAGCGAATCCTCTTCGACATCGGATAGGAGGGCAAAATGGAAAACAAAAGCGCCAAGGGCTGGCTCTATCTTCTTCCGGCAATAATCTTTCTCGGCGTCTTCATGGTATATCCGCTGATAGACGTCTTCGTCTATTCCTTTGAAGAGGGATATAACTCCGCGTCGCAGACTTTTTTCGGGACCGGTCTCTATAACTATTCATACATTCTCCACGACCCCTATTTTTTACAGGCCGTAAAGAACACCTTTATCCTCGTCGTCGTGACGGTCCCTCTGTCGACCCTGATTGCCCTCGGAATCTCATACGGACTCTCGTCAATCAAGCCGCTGAGGGAGCTCTACCAGACCGTCTTCTTCCTGCCATACGTCACCAACACCCTCGCGGTCGGACTTGTCTTTATGATACTCTTCCGAAAGACCCCCTATACCGACGGCCTCGTAAACCTTATTCTCGGTCTCTTCGGCGTTTCGCCGATTGACTTTATCGACGGACCCTATTGGGCGAAGATGTTCGTACTCTGCTTCTATACGGTCTGGGTCGTCCTTCCGTTCAAGATTCTGATTCTGACGAGCGCCCTCGCCTCGGTCAGCGAGGACTACTACAACGCCGCAAGGATTGACGGGACGCGTCCGTTCCGCATCTTCCGAAAAATCACCCTCCCGATGATATCCCCGATGCTGTTTTACCTTATAATCACCGGCTTCATCGGCGCGTTCAAGGCCTATAGCGACGCCGTCGCCCTTTTCGGCACAAACCTCAACGCCGCCGAGATGAACACAATCGTCGGATATGTCTACGACATGCTCTACGGCAACAGCGGGGGATACCCGTCATATGCCTCGGCCGCCGCAATCGTTCTCTTCTCGATTGTCCTGACCATAACCTGCATAAACCTTCTCATCAGCAAGAAGCACGTTTATTACTGATACTGCGAGGTGATGATTTTGAACCGCGACATAATAAAATCCGAGCGCTCCGCGGCGGTAAGAAAGGCCGTCCGCACCGCCGTCACATATGTAATCCTGACGTTCTGGGCGATAGTCGTCCTCTTCCCGTTCTATTGGATGGTTCTGACCTCGCTCAAGGACTACGGCTCGTATAACTCCGAGTATATCCCGAAGTTTTTCACCCTTGCCCCGACGGTTGAAAACTACGCCTCGGCGTTCACCGCCGTCCCGCTCGCGCGGTATTTCATGAATACCGTGATATTCACCCTTGCGACGACCGCGCTTATGCTCGTCGTGATAATCCCCGCGGCATTCGCGTTCTCCCGCCTTGAATTCCGCGGGCGCGACGCCGTTTTCACCCTGTTTCTCTCGCTTATGATGATTCCCTATGAGCTCGTCGTCATAACAAACTATGTCACAATAACCGACCTCGGACTGCGGAATACCTTTACCGGACTGATTCTCCCGTCGGTGACGTCGGTGTTCTATATCTATCTTTTAAAAGAGAACTTTTCACAGATTCCCGACGAGCTCTATTACGCCGCCAAGGTCGACGGCACAAGGGACTTGAAATATCTCTTCCGGGTGATGATTCCGATTTGCCGCCCGACGGTCATAACCGTGACCGTCCTCAAGGTAATCGAGTGCTGGAACTCATATGTCTGGCCGAGACTCATCACCGACGACCAAAACTATTTTCTCGTCTCGAACGGCATACAGGAGATTCGCGAAAACGGCTTCGGACGCGAAAATATCCCCGCGATGATGGCGGCGGTCGTCGTAATCTCCGCACCGCTTATTGTCCTGTTCCTGATTTTCCGCAAGAAGATAATGGAGGGCGTCGCGAGAGGGGGCACAAAGGGATGAAAACGGTAAAAAAGGCCGCTCTGCTGCTTGCCGCGGCAATGATGATGCTTTCCCTCTGCGGGTGTCACGGCTCGCGCGGGATTGCCGTCTTCGAGGTGCCCGAGGAATTCGACGCCTCGCGCGACTATGAAATCACCTTCTGGGCAAAGAACGACACCAACGTCACACAGACGCGGATTTATGAAAAGGCGATATCCGACTTTGAAAAGCTCTATCCGAACATCAGCGTCAATTTAAGGCTTTACACCGACTACAGCGTCATCTATAACGACGTCATCACCAATATCGCCACAAACACCACACCGAACGTCTGTATCACCTATCCCGACCACATCGCGACATATAAGACCGGCAAAAACGTCGTCGTGCCGCTCGACGCGCTCTTTGACGACGAAAAATACGGCCTCGGCGGAACCGAGCTTCGGTTCGAGTCGCCCAAAAAGGACGAGATGATTCCCCAATTCCTCGACGAATGTTCCCTCGGCGGGACATACTACGCCGTCCCGTTCATGCGCTCGACCGAGGCGTGCTACGTCAACAAGACGCTTGTCGAAAAGCTCGGCTATACTCTTCCCGACGTCCTGACGTGGGACTTCGTATGGGAGGTCTCCGACGCCGCAGCGAAAAAGAACCCCGACGGGACATACCCCCTGAACGGGCAGAAGGTAATGATTCCTTTTATATATAAGTCGACCGACAACATGATGATACAGATGCTCCGGCAGAAGGGCGCGGGTTATTCGACCGAAGCCGGACAGATTGAAATCTTCAACGACACAACCGACGAAATTCTGAAAACCGTCGCCGAGCACGTCGAGGCAGGCGCGTTCTCCACCTTCAAAATATCGAGCTATCCCGCGAACTTCCTCAACGCGGGGCAGTGCGTATTCGCAATCGACTCGACCGCCGGCGCGACATGGATGGGTTCGCACGCGCCTCTTTCCGACATCGACGAGGACAGCTTCGTCGAATTCGAGACCGAGGTCTTCCCCGTGCCGCAGTTTGACCCCGATAACCCCGCGATGATTTCACAGGGCCCGTCGGTATGTATCTTCAACAAGGACGACCCGCAGGAGGTGCTCGCCTCGTGGCTGTTCGCGCAGTATCTTCTGACCAACGACGTACAGATAGCGTATTCACAGACAGAGGGATACGTCCCCGTGACGAAAAAGGCGCAGGAGTCGGCGGAATACCTCGACTACCTCTCTAAGTGCGGCGAGGACGACGGGCTGCATTACGACATCAAGATAAAGGCGTCGAAGCTCCTTTTGGACCATGTCGGCGAGACGTTCGTCACCCCGGTCTTCAACGGCTCGGCCTCTCTTCGCTCCGCCGCGGGACAGATGATTGAAAACGTCACCAAGTCGGTGAGGCGCCGCGAGACCGTCGACGACGAGTATTTTAAGAAGCTGAGAGGGGACATCACCTCGCTCTACCGCCTCGACAGCATATCCGCCGACGCCGATTCAAAGGTCGAATTCGGCGAACTGCCGACAACGGCGAAGATTCTTATCGGCTCTTTGGCCATAGCTTGGGTGATAATCGGCATATGTTTTGTGACGGATAGACTAAAAAACGCCGGCGGGGGCAAATAATTTGGCTTCACCACTTGACACTTCTTCAAAAATGAGTATAATTACGTTGTATCTTCGGATACCGATACCGAAAGGAGATTATTGATATGAAAAAACTTTTAGCGCTCATTCTTGCCGCCGCGATGATGCTGACATTCGTCGCCTGCGGCTCCGGTGATGACGCCGACACTCCCGCTGCCGACGGCAACAATGCCGCCGCAGATAACGCCGACGGCGCAAACACCGACGGCGACGCTTCCGCCGCTGTCATGACTCACGACGAATATGTCGCCGCCGCGGTCGACACCCCCGTCACCGTCGAGACATATGTACAGGCAAAGCAGTCTTGGTGGGAGAATCAGGCAACGGTTTACGCACAGTCCGAGGACGGCGCATACTTCCTCTATAACATGGCCTGCTCCGAAGAGGACTACGCAAAGCTCACCACCGGCACTAAAATAAGGGTCTCGGGTTACAAGTCCGAGTGGTCCGGCGAGGTCGAAATAATCGACGCGACCTTTGAAATCATCGACGGAAGCTACACCGCCGAGGCGACCGACGTCACCTCGCTCCTCGGAAGCGACGACCTCATCAACCACCAGAACGAATTCGTCACCTTCAAGGGAATGACCGTCGAGGCCTCTAAAGACGCCGACGGAAACGACGTTGCCTTCCTCTATAACGACGACGGCTCGGGACAGGACGGCTCTGACCTCTACTTCAACGTATCTTATAACGGACAGACCTATACCTTCACCGTCGAGTCCTATCTCTGCGACAACACCACCGAGGTATACAGCGCCGTAAAGAACCTCTCGATTGGCGACAAAATCGACCTCGAGGGCTTCCTCTACTGGTACAACGGCGTCAACCCGCACATCACCTCTGTCTCGGCAGCAGGCTGATAAGACATGCCCGCCCGCACCGAAAGGTGCGGGTTTTTCTGCTAAAAGACTCTTTTTGAAAGGTGGATATAAATGGTAACTTTTATTATCGGACTCGCCCTGCTCGCCGTCGGCGGCGCGGTATACGGAAAGGTCTGTGAAAAGGTCTTCCGGCCGGACGACCGCGAAACCCCCGCAGTGAGAATGAACGACGGAATGGACTATGTCCCGATGAAGAAGTGGAAGAACTCGCTTATTCAGCTTCTGAATATCGCCGGAACCGGCCCGATTCTCGGCCCGATACAGGGGATTCTCTTCGGCCCGATTGCGTTTATCACAATCCCGATAGGCTGTGTAATCGGCGGCGCGTTTCACGACTATATGTGCGGAATGATTTCGGTCCGCGACGACGGCGCACAGATGCCGGCGCTCATAAAAAAATACCTCGGGAAATTCGCCTATCCGGTATACAACGTCTTCGTCTGCCTTTTGATGCTCCTCGTCGGAACGGTCTTCATCTATACCCCCGGCGACCTCTTCGTCACCCAGATACTCGGCGCAGACAACGGCGTTAAAAACCCCGTCGTCTGGATAGTATACGGCGCGATTTTTGTATATTACATCGTCGCTACCCTCTTCCCGATTGACAAAATCATCGGAAAGGTATACCCCGTCTTCGGAATGCTTCTGGTGCTTTCGGCAGTCGGAGTTTTCGCGGGACTGTTCATCAAGGGGTATCCGCTCGACGAAATCTGGGACACCGGCGTCGTCGGCGTCCACCCGCAGGGACTCCATTTTATCCCCGTGTTCTTCGTCACAGTCGCCTGCGGAATCGTCTCGGGTTTCCATTCGACACAGGCAACCCTTATTTCCCGCACGATGAAGAGCGAAAAAGAGGGCCGCATGACCTTCTATAACATGATGATTGCCGAAGGGTTCATCGCGATGATTTGGGCGGCCGCGACGATGGGCGTAATGAAGCTCGGACTCGCCGACGCCACCACCGCGACCACCGACGTCGTCGGAATCATCGCCAACAACCTCTTGGGGCGCGTCGGCGGAATCATCGCCGTAATCGGAATAATCGTCCTCCCGATAACCTCGGGGGATACGGCGCTGCGCTCGCTCCGCCTGATTGTCTCCGACGCCCTTAAAATCGACCAGTCGAAAAAGCGCAACCGCCTCGCGGTGTCGCTCGTGATTTTTGCGCTCGTCGCGGCGATACTTGTCTTCGCAAAGGTCAACGCCGGCGGATTTAACGTCCTCTGGAGATATTTCGCCTGGGCAAATCAGACGATTGCCGTCTTCGCGTTCGCGATGATATCCGTCTATATGATGAAAAACCGCCGTCCGTTCGTGATGGCGCTCGTCCCGGGAATGTTCTATATGTTTATCGTTTCAAGCTTCATATTAAACGCCGCGATTGGCTTTAACCTCCCTTGGGTCATAAGCTATTCGGTCGCCGGCGTCCTGACTGCGGCATACTGCGGCGCGACGGTTTACTGCGGAATGAAGAGCGCGCCGAAAATCGGCGGATAAGGGGAGGGGAGCTTATGGACAAAAAAGACAGCTCCGGACTCTTTTCTGACGACAGGGCGAAAAATATCATGAAAGGCTTTCACGAGGCGCTTAAGGCGCAGGATAAGATGCCCCCGAAGCCGAACGAGCTCGACTCAACCTGCGGAGTGACCGACGACGAGCTTGTAAAGCGCTTCAGACAGGCGATTGAGCAGGAAAACGAGGCGAGTCAGATTAACGGTCTCCCCGTCACCGGCTATGACCGCGAAAAAAAGGCGTCATATATCGAATACCCCGACGGGAGGCGTGTCTATGGAGATGAAGCCTGAAATAATCGTCTTCGCGGGGCCGAACGGCAGCGGAAAGAGCACCGTCACCAAGACGGCGAAAATCATCGCGCCGTACATAAATGCCGACGACATCAAGCGCGCGACACAGTGCACCGACCTGGAAGCGGCGGAGCTTGCCGAGGACATGAGGGAATATGTCCTTGAGCAGAAAAAGAGCTTCACCTTCGAGACGGTCATGTCTACCGACCGCAACATCAGATTTCTCGGAAGGGCAAGGGAACAGGGGTATTTCGTCCGCTGTATATACGTCCTGACCTCCGACGTGAACATCAATATCCACCGCGTGATGAGAAGATTTGTCTCGGGAGGGCACGATGTTCCGGTCGAAAAAATCAGGTCGAGATACACCCGCGCCCTCGGACTTATTCCCGAACTGCTAAAAGTCTGCGACATCTGTCACATCTACGACAACACCGATATCCCGTACCGCATCTTCAAGAAGCGGAAGGACGAGATTTTTGTCTGGGAGAACGACTTCTGGACCCGCGAACAGATTCTCGGCCTCACGGGTTATCCCGACATCAGCACACCGACCGTAACCGACGGCGAAAGCCGGAAGGAGGAAACCCTATGAACGAGCTTTATGAAGCGACAAACCCGATTTTCAACACCGCGAAGATGACCCTTAACCTTCTGACCTCGGTCGGCAATACCGACGCCGCCGAGTTTTCAAAGGTCCTCGGCTTTGAAAAACAGCCTCACGTCGAGGGGCAGTCAGCCGAAATCGAGCTTCTCGGGAAAATCGGCGCGGTAACAATCGAGCTGAGATATGCCCTTGCAAACCGCATGATTGAACAGGCTGGGAATAAAAACGTCCTCGACCTTGCCTGCGGATACACCCCGAAGGCAAAGTACCTTATGGATAAGGGATATAACTATGTCGGCGGCGACCTTCCCGCCGTCGCCGAGGACATGACCCGCGTCTCGCGCGAGCTTTTGGACTCAAAGGCGAAATACTGCGTCGTCGACGTAACCAACGGCGCGAGCATCGAAAAGGCCGCCGAGGGATTTGCCGGCCCGATTACCGTCGACTGCGAGGGTCTGATGAGCTATCTCGACAAGAACGAAATCACCGCGGCCGTAAATAATATCGCCACGCTTTTAAGGAAGCATGGCGGCTGCTGGGTGACGACCGACTTCGAGAGCGACAGCTATTTCTTCGTCATCGCACAGGCGGTCTCGGGCGGCGCGGGGTCGCGCTTCAGCGAAATCGTGCAGTCACAGGTTATAAATAAGACCGCCGACGCCGCGCACGCGCCTGTCTTCAAATCGCTCGACGAAAAGGCCGAATTCCTTGAAAGCCTCGGACTGAGCGTCGAACGCCGCCCGATTACCGGACTTGAGACCCTCGGACTGAGGACGCTCTATGCCCTCACCGCCGAACAGCGCGCGGCGATTACCGCGGCGCTTGAAAAGGTCAACGTCTGGATTATGACCCCGAAGACCGCGGCGGAGACATACACCGCCGTAAACGACGGCGGTCTCGGAATCGGCGAGCGGCTCGACGGCGAAAAGCTCACCGTAGCGCTCACCGGCCGCCTCGATTCAATCAGCGCCCCCGAGCTCCTCGGCCGTTTCAGGGATATTATCTCGAAGAGCACCGTCGGCAAAATCACCCTCGACCTGACCAATCTCGAATACACTTCGTCCGCCGGTCTCCGCGTAATGCTGATGATGTATAAGCATGTGGGGCAGGGGAACATGACCCTCCTCGGCGTAAACGACACCGTCGCCGACGTCCTCAAGACCACCGGCTTCAGCGAATTTTTCTGAGAAAATTAAAGGGAATAAAAATCGCCCCGAGCAAATCGCTCAGGGCGTATTTATTGCAAAAATCAAAGCTCAACCTTATCCGAGAAGTCGTTGTTGACGACATAGTAGACGGCTCTGTCCTCGGGCTTGACGTAAACGTCGACCGTCTTGACGGCGCCCTTGTACTTCTTCTTGATGTCCTTCTCGACCGCCTTCTGCATAACGGCGATGTCGAACTCGTCGCCGCCGAACTGAATCTTAACGGTCTGCTTCGGATGCATCCTCGGCTTCGGGCCTCTCTTTGCGCCGGTGGCCTTCTTTTCGGCGGGTTTCTTTTCTGCCTTGACGGCGGGCGCCTCGACTGCTGCTTTGACTGCTTCAACCGCAGCTTCTGTCTTTACTTCTGCTGCGGCTTCGGTTTTCTTTCTTGCGGCCATTGTAATTACCTCCAAAAAAATTTTTTATACTGTTATTATACTATCCTTTTCCGAATATGTCAACCCAAATAATAAAAAAAGCTTGAATTTTGCTCAAAATTTATTTTCCCGGCGTCATTTTTGCATTATTTTTTCCCGATTTCGGGCATAATTTGCGTCAAATTTCCGCCCCGCTGCCGCGAATTTAATAAACCCTTGTTTTTCATTTATACAAATCCGGAATTTTTATAATTATTTTTTGATAATCAAAAGCTTATTTTCACCCTTCTGAAATTCATATCCGGTTTTCACAATTCCGACGTCATAATTCTAAGAAAATAAGAGTATTCACGATTGCAGAATTGGGCGCAAATAAAACGGAATTGTAAGACTTCTATCTTCTATTTTCTATCATCTAATCTCTGACTTCTGACTTCTCATTTCTGTCATCTTGAAAAACAGCCGCAAATGTTACAACTTTCCCTTGCAATCGCTCTTTCTTTGTGCTATAATAAACTCGGTAATATATGTATACAGTCCCGAACGAGAGGAGTAAAATATGAAAAAACGCGTTTTCCGCGACAACCGAATGCTCGCGACTTTTGTGCTCATAGTCGTAATTGCGGCGATGCTTGTTGCGTCATACGTCATCATCAACCGCGTTCTGACCAACCGCTCAATATCGAGAATGGAAGAGGGCGTCAACACCGTCATCGAAGAGGTCGCAAATAAATTCAAGAGGGACAGCGAAATCCTCAACGCCACCGCCGACATCATCTCCTCGGTCAACAACCTCGACCCCGAGGAGACCCGCGGCATAATGGAACAGGTCACGCCGTTGCTCCAGACAATGAGTATCCGCGTGCTTTTGCCGGATAATCAGGTTATAACCTCGTCCGCGAATATCGTCGATCTCTTCGACAGCACCACCCTTTCCTTCGAGCGCGAATCCGCCCTCGGGGAACACGTCTCGAACCGCGAGGTAAACTCCGCGGGGCAGTATGTCCTGCGGCACTTTGTCCCGATTATACAGGACGGAGAGGCCGTCGCCATTCTCTACGGCACGACGATTCTCGAAGACCTCCCCGCCGTCCTCAATATCGACAACATCTATAACGCGAGCGCGAAGATATACATAGTCGACACCCATAACGGCGACTTCCTCGTCGACACTTGGCACAACAAGCTCGGCAATCTTTCGGAATACAACAGCTCTAATCCCGGCAGAAGGACAAAGGGCAAAAAGAACTGGGACGAATCCACCGCTGACATATTAAATCTCAATTCCGGATATGTCATATACCGGACGCCGGACACCCCCGGCTGGCAGTATATGTATTACGCTCCGTCCAACATAAACGAATGGTCCATCATCGTCGATGTGCCCGAGAGCGAGGCGTTTTCGAGCGTCTTTGCGATACAGAAAATCGCGCTCGTCCTCGTCGGACTCCTCCTCGTCGCCCTCCTCGTCTATTACCTTTATATTAACAGGCAGACAAAGCTCATCGTCTCGAACGCGGTCGAGCGGGCTGTCCTCGAGGAAAAGCTCAAGAAGGCCGAGGCCGCCGAAAAGGCGAAGACGACGTTTCTGAGCAATATGTCCCACGACATAAGGACGCCGATGAACGCGATTATCGGCTTCACGACCCTTGCGGAAACGAACATCGACAATAAGCCGCGGGTACAGGAATATCTTGCGAAAATTCTCTCCTCGAGCAACCATCTTTTAAGCCTTATAAACGACATTTTAGACATGAGCCGAATCGAGTCCGGAAAGCTCAATATCGACGAAAAGCCGTGCTCGATTTCCGAGATTTTCCGCGACATGCGAAACATCATTCAGACACAGATGCAGGCCAAGCAGCTCAACTTCTTCATGGACACCCTCGACGTCATCGACGAAAACATCTACTGCGACAAGCTCCATGTCAATCAGGTCCTGCTGAACCTCCTTTCAAACGCGATAAAATTCACCCCCGCCGGCGGCTCTGTCTCCCTTATGATTCGGCAGAAACAGGGTGCGCCGAAAGGCTACGGCTCATATGAAATAAGAGTGCGCGACACCGGCATCGGCATGAGCGAGGAGTTCGCGAAACACATTTTTGAACCCTTCGAGCGCGAGCGCACCTCGACCATCAGCGGTATTCAGGGAACCGGTCTCGGTATGGCAATCACCAAGAACATCGTCGACACGATGGGCGGAACGATTGAGCTCACCACCGAAAAGGGCAGGGGGACCGAATTTATCCTCAACTTCAACTTCCGGCTTCAGGAAGAGACCAAACAGACAGTGGTCATTAAAGAGCTTGCCGGCGTAAGGGGACTTGTCGTCGACGACAGCTTTGCGACCTGCGACAGCGTCACCAAAATGCTGACCCAAATCGGAATGAGAGCCGAGTGGACGATGCACGGCAAAGAGGCGGTCCTTCGCGCAAAACAGGCGGTAGAGATGGGCGACGAATTCTATGCCTATATCATCGACTGGGCGCTCCCCGACCTCAGCGGTCTCGAGGTCGTGCGGCAGGTTCGGGCGATTGTAGGCGAGCACATCCCGATTGTGATTCTTACGGCATACGACTGGACCGCTTTTGAGGAAGAGGCAAAGGAGGCCGGCGTCACCGCCTTCGTCAACAAGCCGATTTTCCTCTCCGAGCTTCGCGATACCCTCGTGAGCGCGCTGAATAAGGCCGAGACCGTCATTCCGCAGGAGGAGAAGACCGACCCCGTCGAGCACCTGCGCGGAAAGCGCCTTCTTCTCGTCGAGGACAACGAGCTCAACCGCGAGATTGCGCAGGAGCTTTTGGAAGAGAGCGGCTTTGTCGTCGACACAGCCGTCGACGGCGCGGTCGCGGTGACCATGATGAAGAACTCCTCGGCGGGGTACTACTCGCTCGTGCTCATGGACGTACAGATGCCGGTCATGAACGGCTATGAGGCCTCGAAGCAAATCCGCGCGCTCGACAACCCCGAGCTTGCGTCGGTGCCTATCGTCGCGATGACCGCGAACGCGTTCGACGAGGACCGAAAGCTCGCCATCGAAAGCGGCATGAACGACCACATCGCCAAGCCGATAAACATCGGCCGCCTCCTCGAAGTCATCGCAAAACAGCTTGACGGCGAACAGGGGAAAACTTAATATAAGTCAATCCAAATAATAAACATAATCATCAGAACGGAGGTTATAAGATGAAAATTTGTGTATTCGGAGCGGCTTCTCCGACGATTGATCCGCGGTACATCGAAGCCGTCGAAAAAATGGGACGCGAAATGGCAAAAAGGGGTCATTCGCTGGTGTTCGGCGGAGGCGGAAACGGTCTTATGGGCGCCGCCGCAAGGGGAGTCCGCGACGGCGGAGGAAAGATTGTCGGGGTAATACCGAAATTTTTTGATGAAGAAAGTGTCGAGGCAATCTGCGATTTCTGCGACGAGCTCATCTTCACCGAATCGATGAGAGAGCGCAAGCAAATCATGGAGGACAGCTGTGACGCGTTTATCGTTGTCCCCGGCGGAATCGGCACTTTCGAGGAATTCTTTGAGGTACTGACATTAAAACAGCTCTGCCGGCACAATAAGCCGATTGCGATTTACAACATCATGGGTTATTATAACGAGCTTCACGAGACGATGAACTCGGCGATAGCCAAAAACTTTATCCGCGGGAACTGCTCCGACCTCTACGTCATCTCGGACGACCTCGAAAAAGTCTTTGAGTGCGTCGAAACCCCCGAGGCCGAGCGCACCGTCAGAGAGCTCAAGGACGGTTGATTTATATGGACAAAAGCCTTTCCGCGCTTCCCTTTGAGCCGACACAGGATATCCCCGCAAGCGTCGAAAATCCCCGCGCCGGGGTATCATATCCCGAATTCAAAAAGTACACCTATTTTTCCCGCACCGCCGGGAGGGACACTCCGGTGAATATCCTCCTGCCGAACGACATAAAGAGGGGAGAGCGCCTTCCGGTGCTCTATGTTCTTCACGGTTATTTTGACAACGAGGACTGGTTGGCGCGGGACTGCGTCGGAATAAGGCATATCCTGACGAACCTCTGTCTCGACGGCGAAGCCGAGCGAATGGCGGTTGTCCTGCCCTATATCTATTGCAGCAAGGACATGCCGGCCGTCACCGGCATGAACCTCAAAAACTCCCTTAATTACGACAACTTCATAAACGACCTGCTCACCGATTTGATGCCCTTTGTTGAAAAGAGCTTTCCGGTAAAGAACGGCCGCGAAAATACCGCAATCACCGGCTTTTCGATGGGCGGGCGCGAGTCCCTTTTTATCGGATTCAAACACCCCGAGCTGTTCGGCTATGTCGGCGCGGTCTGCCCCGCACCGGGACTTGTCGAAATTCCGAATAACGCCGACCACCCCGGACAGATGACCGAGGCGGAGATGCGTTTTGACGGCGTTGCTCCGAAGCGCATGTTCATCAGCGCCTCGGACAGCGACTCTGTCGTCGGGCTCTTCCCGAAGAGCTATCACGATATCCTCGAGGGCAACGGCGTCGCTCATGTGTGGCAGATTTTGCACGGCTGCCGGCACGACCACACGAGCGTCAGGCCGCACCTCTATAACTATTTCAGGGCGGTGTTCCGGTGAAGCTTTTTTCCGTAGATGTAAGAATCACCGGCTCGGAATACGTCGCCGGCGAGTCGGGCGGCGTCTGCATGATAAGCTTTGACGGCGCCGCCGAGGGGGATTATTTCCGCGGAAAGGTCATCGGCACCGGCGTCGACACCCAGCGCGTCGCCGATTCGGGCGCGATTCTTTCGGCAAGATACATGCTCGAGGGCATCGACGCCGACGGCTGTTCCTGCCGGATTTTTGTCGAAAACAACGGCAGCTTTGAAAACGGCTTCGTCCCGACGCTCGTCACCGACAGCCGCCTCCTCCGCCGCATCGACCCCGCTTCGCTGCGCTCGTCCGTAACTCCTCGCGACGGCGGCGTCACCGTCGAAATCTTCGGGGAGCTAAAAAACTGAGGCAGGGGGATAAATCGGGATTTAGGAGAACACCGCGCATGATAAAACTTCGATACGGGAATACAAATACATTTTTACTGTGTGGGAATGCTGCCAAATTACTGATTGATACAGATTACGCCGGAACACTGCCGGCATTTTACAAGGAGATAAAAAGGCATAGCATAGATGTGCG
>CANQOC010000025.1 GCA_947625375.1 uncultured Clostridia bacterium
CTGACTGCCTACGAGATGATAATGACCGACAGCGACACCGGGCAGTCTGAGGATACCTACGAAAGCTATTATCTTGCCTACGGCCTTTTCGGCATTTTTATGAAATGGGCAAGGGAAGGGTATGCAGAGTCAGCGCAGGAGATGGCGGATATTGTGGTGGAAAAGATATTTGCAGGCAGCCCTAAATAAATAAGCCCCGAGAAATCTCGGGGCAGGTAACTATAACTACATGTTACGCGTAAGTTATTTAATTGAGATAATAATTATAAATAAATGCCGGCTGATGAAGATTTTGCTCGGAATTTTTAGAAATTGCATTTTATCCCTTGACAAAAGCTATCTGAGGATTGGACAAGCGGACGCATTACGGAGTACAATTTTAAGATGTTGTCGCATAAGTATCAGGCAGAGCAGCAAGAGTTATCTGAAAAGATTGATAAACTCAAAACGGAGCTTGCATCTGAAAAACAGACTACTGCCAATGTTGAAAAGTGGATTGCCCTAATCAAGCAATACTCCGAACCCACGGAACTTACTGCAGAGATGCTTAACACGCTGATTGAAAAGATAGTCGTGCATGAAGTAGTTAAAGATCATGACGGCACCAGAACTCAAGAAATAGAGATATTTTACCGATTCGTAGGCAAAATTGATTAAAGCACATACGCACGTCTTTAAGTTTGTTAAACGGGGGCAGGGGGGTCTATAAATAGCATGAGCGAAGCGAATACCCTTTAGCGGTAGTTCGGCGATAATTTTCTTTAATAAACGTGCGCAGGTGTCCTTGCTGTGGCAGTTACCAAAAAATAGCATGAGCGCAGCAAATACCTTTTTAGAAGTGCGGTGCACTTCTCAGTCTAAAGCATCATTACAAAGTTTCCTCCACTCTCCCTCCCCTCGAGGGGAGGGTCGGGGAGAGGTGACTAAAAATAGTATGAGCGAAGCAAATTCCTTATAGCAAGGTAGTGCATCAGCACACAATTTTTCTATAACCTGCCAAAGTGTCCTCCTTGCTTGGTACCACTCCCCTCGAGGGGAGTGGTCGCGCCGTTCACGAACGTGAACGGCCGGGTGTGGGGTGGAACCCCCTCTCTCTCTCACTGAGGGAGAGGGGGCAGGGGGTGTGGAAGAAAAAGGAACGTTGAAATCGGCAAAGGTGTAGCATTTCACCATCCACCATTGACGGACACAGTTTAAATGTCAGTGTGGCACTGCCCAAAAATATCCCCGCCGTCAGGCGGTACTGCAAAGTAGTAGTACTGCACCCCTCTCCCCTCGAGGGGAGGGTTGGGGAGAGGTGACTAAAGATAGTATGAGCGAAGCGAATTCCTTATAGTAAGGTAGTGCGTCAGCGCGCAATTTTTCTAAAACCTGCCAAAGTGTCCTCCTTGCTTGGTACCACTCCCCTCGAGGGGAGTGGTCGCGCCGTTCACGAACGTGAACGGCCGGGTGTGGGGTGGAACCCTCTCTCTCTCACTGAGGGAGAGGGGGCAGGGGGTGTGGAAGAAAAAAGAGTGGGGAAACGGGCAAAGGTACCAAATTTTACCGCTCGCTTCAAGACTGACGCTCAATAGCAACGCATGATGCCACACAAACTTCCCCCGCCGTCAGGCGGCACTCAAAGCCTTAGCGACGAAGACCCCCTACCATGCGGAAAGGGGACAGGGGGGATAATAGTATGAGCGAAGCGAATTCCTTATAATAAGGTAGGTCGCAGCGCTTATGCTTTAATACACCTGCGAAAGTGTCCTATACACCCCTCCCCGTCGGGGAGGGGGCAGGGGGAGGGGAATATGGCGTAATCACGTCACCGTTAAGGTGATGCGATAAGCCGTCCGCCGTCAGGCGGACACCTTTTTAGCGGCGTACGGCGTCGTCAAAATTTCCCTCGCCGTCAGGCGGACTCCTTATTAGCAACGCATGACGCCGCATAAAGTTCCCCCGCCGTCAGGCGGATATCAAAAGTTTTAGCAACATGAACCCCCTCCCATGTGGGAGGGGGTATGGGGTGGGAGTCTAAAAACAGCATGAGCGAAGCGAATTCCTTATAGCAAGGTGCGGTGCACGCTTTGTTATATTATATTGCGAAAGTGTCCTCCACACCCCTCCCCGTCGGGGAGGGTCGGGGTGGGGGAATTGGCGTAATCACGTCACCGCAAGTGTGACGTGATAAGCCGTTCGCTGTCAGGCGGACTCCTTGTTAGCGACGTACAGTGAATCTGCAAATTTTCCCCGCTGTCAGGCGGCACTCCAAACTTTGGCAACGCAGAACCCCCTCCCATGTGGGAGGCAAACGACGCAATACACTTTGATATGACTATAACTTTTGGTGAGCGTCGTTGCGTGTTTCGCTTCGCTCACACCGGAATTTCGTCGGATTTGTGACAGGTGGGAGTCTAAAAACAGCATGAGCGAAGCGAATTCCTTTTAGAAAGGTGCGGCGCGCTTTTAGCTTTTTACAACGCAACTAAGCTTCCTCCGCGTCCCCTCCCCGCCGGGGAGGGGCAGGGGTGGGGAAATTGGCGTAATCGCGTCACCGCTAAGGTGACGCGATAAGCGTCCGCCGCAGGCGGACTCCTTTTACATGCTGTTACGTCTTCCTCGGACGGCAGAGGACAGAATTGCCCTTTCCTCCCCTCCCAATTTTTTCTCCAAACCCCCTTGTCAAATGTGATATAAAATGTTAAAATAAGATGAGATTTTATATCAGGAGGAATAATCATGCAATACGGACACTTTGACCTTAAAAACAAGGAATACGTCATCACCCGCCCCGACACACCCGCGCCTTGGTGCAACTACCTCGGCTCGCCCGCATACGGCGCAATCATCTCGAACAACGCCGGCGGATACAGCTTTGTGCAGAGCGGCGCAAACGGAAGAATCTCCCGCTATCGCTTTAATTCGATGATGGCTCTTCCGGGAAGATACATCTATATTAGAGACAACGCCGACGGCGACTATTGGTCCGCGACGTGGCAGCCTGTCGGCAAGCCGCTCGACCAATACAAGTCCGAGGTGCGGCACGGCACCGGTTATTCCGTGATGTCCGCCGAATATAAGGGCATCGCCTCCGAGGTTACATACTACGTCCCCAACGGCTGTACCTACGAGGTCTGGCGCGCAAAGGTCAAAAACCTCACCGACGCCGAAAAGAAGCTCTCGGTCTTCGGCTTCCTTGAATTCACCAACGACAACAACTATGAACAGGACCAGGTCAACCTGCAGTATACCCTCTTCATCACAAGGACGTCGTTCGAGGGCAACTGCGTTGTGCAGCACATAAACGAGAACTCGGGAAGAGACGCCTCCGGCTCGAACCACCGCGAGCGCTTCCTCGGCCTTGCCGGGCAGAAGGCAGACGCCGCCTGCGGCAATCTCGACAGCTTCATCGGCCCTTACAGGACATATTCAAACCCGATTGCCGTCGAAAACGGACACTGCGACGGCTCGATGAACTATAACTCCAACGCCTGCGGCGCGCTCCAGTCGGATATCACCCTTAAACCCGGCGAAGAAAAGACCTTCACCTATATCCTCGGGCAGAGGGACACCGCCGCCGCGAAGAAAATTATCGAAAAATACGAGGACGCCTCGGTCGTCGACGCCGAAGTAAACGAGCTTAAGAATTATTGGCACGAAAAGCTCGAAAGATTCGAGGTCGAGACCCCGTCCGAGGAGTTCAACAACATGGTGAACGTCTGGAACGCATACCAGTGCTTCATCACGTTTACTTGGTCAAGGGCGGCCTCGCTCATCTACTGCGGACTCCGCAACGGCTACGGCTACCGCGACACCGTTCAGGACATTCAGGGCATAATCCACCTCGACCCCGAGATGGCTCTCGAAAAAATCCGGTTCATGATTTCGGCACAGGTCGACAACGGCGGCGGACTCCCGCTCGTAAAGTTCAACCACAACGCCGGTCACGAGGACACCCCCGACCAGCCTTCGTATGTACAGGCTACGGGGCACCCGTCGTACCGCGCGGACGACGCCCTCTGGCTCTTCCCGACCGTCTATAAGTACATCGGCGAGAGCGGAAACATCGGCTTCCTCGACGAAGTCATCGTATACGCCAACGGCGGCGAGGATACCGTTTATGACCACCTTAAGAGGGCAATCAGGTTCTCGATGGAGCGCCTCGGCGCGCACGATATGCCCGCCGGACTTCACGCCGACTGGAACGACTGCCTGAGAATGGGCGCAAAGGGCGAATCGACCTTTGTCGCGTTCCAGCTCTACTATGCGATGAGCCTTATGAGAGACTGGGCGACACAGAGAAACGACGTCGACTATGTCGAATACATCGACGAGGTACAGGCCAAGCTCGGCGAGTCTCTCGACAAGTGCTGGGACGAGGACAGATTTATCCGCGGAATCCGCGAGGACGGCGTCGTCGTCGGCGCAAAGGCCGACCCCGAGGCGAGCATGTGGCTCAACCCGCAGAGCTGGTCGGTAATCTCGGGATTTGCCGGAAAGGACCGCGGAAACACCGCGATGGAGAGCGTCCACAGAATACTCAACACCAAGTACGGCGTAAAGCTCCTCGAACCGCCTTATGTCGACCACTATTTCGACGGCGCGCTTATGCACATCTTCAACCCCGACACAAAGGAAAACGGCGGAATCTTCAGTCAGTCACAGGGGTGGGCAATCCTTGCCGAATCCCTCCTCGGGAACGGCGACAGAGCCTTTGAATACTTCCTTGAAAGCTCCCCCGCGACGATGAACGACAAGGCCGAAATCAGGGTCATCGAGCCCTATGTCCACGGGCAGTTTGTCGAGTCGACAAGGTCGCCTTACGAGGGCAGGGCACACGTTCACTGGCTCACCGGCACCGGCTCGACCGTCATGGTCGGCTGTGTCGAGGGCATCTGCGGAATGAGGCCGAACGCCGACGGACTTGTAATCAGTCCGGCAATCCCCTCGTCTTGGGACGGAATGAAGATGAAAAAGCTGTTCAGGGGAAAGATGCTGAATATCAGCGTCGAAAATCCCGGGCACGTCGCCTCGGGCGTTAAGGAGCTTTGGCTCAACGGCGAAAAGCTCGACGGAGACGCCGTCCCCGCGGCCAAGCTTAAGGACAAAAACGACGTCCGCGTCGTCCTCGGATAACAACAAATCATATTCAGCAAAGCATCAGCGCGGAGCGGGCGTTATTGCCTGCTCTGCGCCGAAAAAATGAAAAAAGGAGGAGTGCCCGATGACCGAAGCTTCGCTTGTGTCGATGAGCTATCCCGTGATGTGCTATTCAAAGAACACCCAGCCCGGTATACAGGGCGACGCCGACGTCCGTTTCATATGCACGACGGCTATGAATTCTATCTCTTCCTCAACGGGAGCGTCAGCTTCTTTGTCGGCGACTCGATATTTTCGCCGGTGAGGGGCGACCTCTTCATCATCGAACCCGAGATAAGCCACCGCGCGATAAGCCGCGGGCCGCAGGAATATGAGCGGTTCATCATCAACCTGAGGCGGGACAGAATCAACGACTTCGCCGCGCTCGACCCTGAGCTGTCGCTCTGCTTCGGGACGGTCGAGGAGGGACGGCAGGTGAGAAAGGTCCATCTTTCGAGCGACCTTTTGGACGACTACTGCCGGATTGCCGAAAAGCTTTCGGCGGCGGTGTACCTTAAAAAGCCGTGCGACGACCTTCTTGTCGACTCGTATCTGACCGAAATCCTCGTCAGCATAAGCCGGGTGCTCAACGACAGCCGCGACGCCGACGGCGCACAGAACGTCCCCGACCTTATAAACGACGTCAAGAACTATATCTTCGAGCATCTGACCGAACAGATTGTGCTCGAGGACCTTTCGCGCGAGTTTTACTTCAACGGGAAATACATAAGCGCGACCTTTAAGAAGTACACCGGCATGACGCTGCGCTCATATATCCTCGAACAGCGGATAATGCTCGCGAAGAGACTTTTAAGAGAGGGCGGAAACGTCTCGGAGGCTTGTGAGCACTCGGGATTTTTGGACTACACCAACTTTATACGGAGTTTCACGAGAATCGTCGGAATGTCGCCGGGAAAGTATTCGCGCTGTGCGCGGGCAGGCGCAATCGGAAGGTTCTGACTGTCAACACGGAAGCCGGGAAATATATTCTGACATCTGACTTCTGTTTTCCGATATCTGATATGGGGGTTTATACCGATGTAAAAAACAGTCATTGTCAATGCTTGGCGCGGAATTGCGCAAAAAACTTATTTAATAAGGAGACATCACATGGCTGATTTAATAAACGAAATCAACCGGCGGCGGACCTTTGCGATAATATCGCACCCCGACGCCGGTAAGACAACCCTGACCGAAAAGCTACTCTTATACGGAGGGGCAATCGCGCTCGCCGGCTCGGTCAAGGGGAAAAAGACCGACCGTCACGCAGTGTCCGACTGGATGGAGATTGAAAAACAGCGCGGAATCTCGGTGACAAGCTCGGTCATGCAGTTTGAATACGGCGGCTGCTGTATAAATATCCTCGACACGCCGGGGCATCAGGACTTCTCGGAGGACACCTATCGGACGCTTATGGCGGTCGACTCGGCGGTAATGGTAATCGACGCCGCGAAGGGAGTTGAGAACCAGACCCGAAAGCTCTTCAAGGTCTGTGTTATGCGGCATATCCCGATTTTCACCTTTATCAACAAGCTCGACCGCGACTCGAAGAACCCCTTCGACCTCCTCTCGGAAATCGAGGACGAGCTTGGGATATCGACATATCCGATGAACTTCCCGATTGGCGACGGCGTCGACTTCAAGGGGGTTTATGACCGCACGGCAAAGCGGATTCTCTGCTATGAGCGCGGCGACGGACAGCACGAGGTCAGGGCCGTCGAGGCGGATATCTCGGATTCGTCGCTCAACGCGCTTATCGGCGAGAAAAACCGCCTCCAGCTCTTGGAGGACGTCGAGCTGCTCGACGGCGCGGGCGACGCGCTCGACAGAGACGAGGTCGCCGCGGGGCGTCTTTCGCCGGTATTCTTCGGCTCCGCACTCAACAGCTTCGGGGTCGAGCCGTTTTTGAAGAGCTTTCTCGAGATGGGTCCGTCGCCGCTTCCGCGCGAGTGCGTCGGCGGGACGGTTGAACCCACCGACCCGAGATTTTCGGCGTTCGTCTTTAAAATTCAGGCAAATATGAACAAGGCCCACCGCGACCGGCTCACATTTATGAGGATATGCTCCGGAAAATTCGAGCGGGACATGGAGGTTGTTCATGTACAGGGCGACGGGAAGAAGATGCGCCTTTCGCAGCCGCAGCAGATGATGGCGGACAGCCGCGAGGTAATCGAAGAGGCGTATGCCGGGGACATCATCGGCGTATTCGACCCGGGAATCTTTTCCATCGGCGATACGGTCTGTGCCCCGGGAATGAACATCGCTTTCGAGGGAATCCCGACCTTTGCGCCCGAGCACTTTGCGAGAATACGGCACAAGGACACCATGAAGCGCAAGCAGTTCGTCAAGGGCGCGACGCAGATTGCGCAGGAGGGAGCTATACAGATTTTCCGTGAACCCGACACCGGAATGGAGGAGGTCATCGTCGGCGTCGTCGGAATGTTGCAGTTCGACGTCTTCGCGCACAGAATGTTGAACGAGTACAACGTCGAAATCATCAACGAGCCGCTGCCCTATCAGTATATCCGCTGGATTGACTCCGACACCGACCCGAAGGCGCTGAACCTCAGCTCGGACACAAAGATTGTCGAGGACTTCAAGGGGAACAGCCTTCTCCTGTTCACAAGCGAGTGGAATATTCGCTGGGCGCTCGAAAAAAACGAGGGTCTTGAGCTCGCGGAATTCAACCGCGAATGACCGAATGTGACGCAGATTACATTTTTTTGACGTAAATGACAGTGCACAGCGGTCAAATATGTGCTACAATATAGACAGGGCGGGGGAGTCCCGCCGGAAAAAATGCGCCGCTTTTGCGGAAGATTGGAGGCAATATCATGAATGGCGCAGAAATTATGTCCACAATAAAAAAGGCAGCATCGGCAGATGAGCTTGCCGCAATCGCAAAAGAAAACGGAGTTGAACTTCCGCCCGAAAAGGCGGGCGAGATTTATGACTATGTCCACCGCTCGGGCGAGCTTTCGGACGACGAAATCGACGCGGTCGGGGGATGCGGTCTTTCGTCGGTGTTCCAAAGGACCTCGGACCAGGGCGGGTCGTCGCCGTCGGCTTTCGGCGGCGGGACAAAGGCGAACGACCTTGTACAGCGCGGAAGCTCGGGCGGACTTAAGGTCGGCGACCTCGTGCAGCACGGGGGAACCGGCGGCCTTAAGATTGACGACCTTGTACAGCGCAGCGGCGGAAAGTCGGGAAAATCGGGGTCGGGCCTTACGAGCCTTTGACGGGAGGTAATTTTATGACGGAACTCATGGACAGCGAGCTTGAGGCGGCGTCGGGCGGAATGTCCGCCGAAGAATGTGCCGACCTCGGCTATACCGACGTCACCGCTCGTGCGGACGTCTGCGGCGACTTTTCGGCGGGGTCAATCGCGACCCGTCAGTGTCAGTTTTGCAGGAACTGCGTGGTATCGCGAAAGCTCTTCAAGGATACACGGCTGTTCTGCAAAATGGGGCATTGATGCGGCCGGGCCGCATCAGAAGACAGATGTTAGAAGATAGAGGGTAGATTTCTGACTCTCTCGCTTCTGTTCTCCGGCCGGGCGCAGCCGGCGCGCGAAGCGCGCAAACGAAATAAAGCAGGAAAATCCCTCGGGATTTTCCTGCTTTATTTCGTTTCGACCGCCGGAGGCGGTCGCGGCTGCGCCGTTTTAGAGAACAGAAATTAGAGGTCAGATGTCAGAATCAACAGAGCCGCTTTGAGCAAGCTGTTTTGCCGTTCAATTTTCCCCCGCCGTCAGGCGGCTCTCCAAGCTTTGGCGACGCAGACCCCCGCCCATGTGGGCGGGGGCAGGGGGTGGGAGTCTATAAATAGCATGAGCGCAGCGAATTCCTTATAGCAGGTGCGGCACCGGCGCGCAATTTTTCTAAAGCCTGCCAAAGTGTCCTCCATGCCAAGTACCACTCCCCTCGAGGGGAGTGGTCGCGCTGTTCACGAACGTGAACGGCCGGGTGTGGGGTGGAACCCCCTCTCTCTCATTGAGGGAGAGGGGGCAGGGGGTGTGGAAGAAAGAGCTCGGAGAAACCGACAAAGGTGTTGTATTTAGCGTATGTCGCAAAGTGAACGCCTTTATCAACGCGTGACGTCGCTGAAAATTTCACCGCCGTCAGGCGGCACGTCTACCCTTAACGACGCAGAACCCCCGCCCATGTGGGCGGGGCAGGGGGTGGGGAGTCTAATAATAGCATGAGCGAAGCGAATACCTTTTAGTAAGGTATGGCGCCGCTCTCAGATTATTACAGCGCAACTAAGCTTCCTCCATGCTCCCCTCCCCGTCGGGGAGGGGCAGGGGTGGGGAACTGTCGAAACGCGTCACGGTCAAGTGACGCGGGGAGCGTCCGCCAACGGCGGACTCCTTATTATCAAGGTGCAGCGTTGCTTAAAAATATCCCCCAAAAATTTTCTCCCATTCCCTCTTGACATCTCTATTATACCATGGTATAATACTTATACAATAGTATAACAAGAGGTGAATTATATGGCAGGTACACTAAAAAGGCTCGGCGATGCCGAACTCGAAATCATGCAGGCGGTGTGGTCCGAGGAGCCGCCGCTGACGTCGGTGGCAATCCGCAAAAAGCTCGAGGGACAGCGCGATTGGCCGCTCTCGACGCTGATGACCTCGCTCTCGCGCCTCGAGGACAAGGGTTATCTCGTCTGCGAGCGGAACGGCGGGACGAACCTTTATTTCCCAGCGGTCAGCGAGAACGACTACAAGGCAAAGGCGAGCGCGAGCTTCCTCAAAAAGCTCTATAACAGCTCGGCGCAAAGCCTCGTCGCGACCCTCTACGACAACCGAATGCTCGGCGAAAGCGACATCAAGGAGCTGAGGGACTATCTCGACGGATTGGAGAGTGAGCGGCGTGACTGAGATTTTTGTGACGGTGCTGAGCGTCTCGCTGTCGTCGGCACTTCTGATTCTTGCGCTTCTCCTCCTTGCCCCGGTCTTCAACCGCCGCTATGCCTCAAAGTGGATTTTTTGGGCATGGGTGATAATCGCGGTAAGGCTTCTGATACCGATTAACGGTCTTCCCGAACGGACCGAACCCGCGAAAGGGCCGAGCGGCGTCATTCAGGCGGAGGCGCCCGCACCCGCGCCGGCGGTAAATTATCCGCGCATCGAAATTTCAATCCCCGAGCGAATGAGCGAGCCGGTGACGGTCAGTCCGCCGGCGGCCGAAAAGCGCCGCGAGGTTACGCCCCTCGGGGTCGCGGCGGCGGTCTGGATAATCGGCGCGGCGGCCGTCTTTTTTGCACAGACCGCGGCCTTCGCGGCCGCAAAGCGAAAGGTGATAAAGTGCGCCGTTCCGCTTTCTTTTGAGGATGATGACGTCTTTAAAAGCCTTTCTTCGGAATTCGGGGCGGGGCGGAGTCTGCGGCTTATGCGCTCGTCGGGCGCAGACTGTCCGATGCTGATGGGGTATCTGCGGCCTTTGCTTGTCATTCCCGCCGACGGCTGCACCGGCGAACAGCTTAAATACATAATCCGCCACGAGCTGACCCACTATTCCCGCAAGGACGTCTGGTCAAAGCTCCTCTTTGCCGCTGCCGTCTCGGTGCACTGGTTCAATCCGGCGGTCTGGCTGATGCGCCGCCGCGCGGATATCGACATGGAGCTTGCGGTCGACGAAGGCGTCGTCGGAAGCTGCGGCACGGACATCAGGAAGGAATATTCCGAGGCGCTTTTCGCGTCGGTGAGCTCGGGAAGAGCGGCACACGGGGCGCTGTCGACCCGTTTCGGCGGCAGCAAGAAGGTTTTAAAGAAGAGGTTTTATAATATACTTAAAATATTCAACAAAAAAAACGGCGCGATGATTCTCGCGGCGGCGCTTATTCTTACGGTCGCGGCGGGAGCGCTTATCGGCTGCACCGCCGACCTTAAAAAGACGCCGGACGGCGGCATTTCGCAAAAGACCGCTGAAGAGCTTGTCAACGGCGACTTTGAAATCAGGCGGCTGATGTTCGTAGACCCTCCGGAATACGACCCTGACGACTCGGTCGCACTTGCCGGCTCGCTTCACGGGACATATTACCGGATTACCGGCGGCTTTGAGTATTCCGCCGACGAATGGGACGGACTTTTGAAGTCGGTATATACCGGAAATGCGCTCGAGGACCGCGTTTTAGAGAGTCCGTTCATGTGGCCCGGGGATAGCGGCAGTCCCTATTGCGGGACAGAGGACTTCGGCTCGCCGGAGATGACCTTGGAGAGCGTCACGGTCGTCGGACTCCTTCCCGACGGCAGCGGAACGGTTATCCGCGCGGTATATACGGCTGTCGGCGAGGAGCATATTGCCGACTACAGCGCGGTTCTCACAGATGACTGCTGGCGGATAAGCGCGGTCCGCGACTATGACGGCGACCCGACCGGAACCGCCGACGCCGCTCTTTCAAGGCTGATGGCGGACGGCTCGCTCGAGCTCGCGAACGAAATCCTTACCTTTTCCGTTTCGGCGCCATATGCCGACGAGGAGCAGGAGCATGAGGACACCGAGCTTGAGGTGACGCGGGACGGCGAGACATATATGTCGACTTTCATTCCGATGAAGAGTCCCTATGACACCAAAAAGAGCTGTATGGACGCGCTCGGGAACGTCTTCACAAAAGAGGCGTGCGAGAAGCGGGAGAGCCTCTTTGAAGAGAGCGAGACCTGCCGCGTGGTCGACGGGGTCCTCTATTACGAGGCGAGCGAGCCGCTGAGATATATGTTCGTCTATCCGTTCCGAAGCGCCGAAAAGACCGCGTCGGACGAAATCACCGCAAAGACAGAATTCGTCTGGCAGGACGGCACGAACAGCGACTGCGAGATTGTCCTCAAGGAAGAGGGCGGCGAGTGGAAAATCGACAAAATCATCGACCCGAACTCACAGCGGGACGACCCCGAGTGCATCTGTGCGTTCCCGATAACGCGCGAGGAGCCGGGGTACAGCACCGAGGCCGACGAGCAGAGCAGTGCGCTTCTCGAAAAGCTCAGCGAGGCCGTCGGCGGCGAGGAGATATATGCCTTTGCCGCGGCGGATTTCGACCGCGACGGCAGCTATGAGGCATTCGGCGCGACCGGCGAGGCATATTTTGACGGTACGCTTTGGTTTGTCAACAGCGACGGCGTGAGCGAGGTCGCCGAGGACGGATTCTATCTCGCGTATGAGGATATGTCGAGGCATATTCTGGACTTCGGCGAGACGGTCTTATATACGATAGAGGAAAGCTACGGCACCGTCGGATTTTCGAGAATCTTCGGCGTTAAGGACGGCAAACCCTTTGAACACGAGTTTTCCGGCAAGGTCTCGGACATCGTCCAGACGGGGACTTATAACGCCGAGGGAAAGGACAGCGGCGGATATGACGCCGTCATCGACCCGGACGGAGTCGGCACCGGTCACACCTATAAGACATACTATTTCTATTACAACGGCGGGTTCCGCGAATACGGCGGAATTGAGATTTCGGAGGACGAATTGCTTGCCGTCGACGGCGCGGCGGATATCCTTGACGGAATCAGAAGCCGCGGGGAGACCGTCTCGGAGATAATCTGGCGGGGTGATATCGGGATTATAAACATCAACAGCTATATTTCGGACGAAGACGGCTCGCGCCGGAATTACTACTCGACGGTGCTCATAGAGGACGGAAAGGCATATGAAATCGGCCGGAACGACGGAGTTATCGCCAAGGCGTTTATCCCCGAAATCGCGGATTATCCGGAGGGATTTGAGGGGGGAGGACGGTGATTTATGTCAGCGGCACCGTATCCGCAAAAGCGGTGAGGGGCATGGAGGAAACATTTGATACGCTGAGTAAAGATTGGCGCATACCACACTTTTTAAAAGGAATTCGCTTCGCTCATGCTATTTTGAGTCACCCCTCCCCGACCCTCCCCTCGAGGGGAGGGAGTGTGGAGGACACTTGCGAGCGATACAGATAACTTACATAAGCGCCACACCTTACTAAAAGGAATTCGCTTCGCTCATGCTATCGAAAATCACCCCTCCCCGGCCCTCCCCTCGAGGGGAGGGAGCGTGAAGAACACTTGCGAGCGTTATGGAAAATTGCAACGGCGTCATGCCTTGCTATAAGGAATTCGCTGCGCTCATACTATCTTATAGACTCCCACACCCTTCCCTCTTTCTACATGGGAGGGGGTTGTGCATAGCTAAGACTTTGATTGCCGCCTGACGGCGGGGAAAAGACGTGACATGCTGCACTTCGTTAATAAGGAATCCGCCTTACGGCGGACGGCTAATCGCGTCACCTTAGCGGCGACGCGTTTACGCCTGTTCCCCCACTTGTTTCCTTTATGCCTTAGTCCGGTGTGAGCGAAGCGAAACACACAACGACGCTCACTAAAAGTAATAGCCATATCAATGCGTGTTGCGTCGTTTGCCTCCCCGACGGGGAGGGGAACGGCGAGGAAGCTATGTAGCGTTGTAAAATTCTGAGAGCGGCGACCTACCTTGCTAAAAGGTATTCGCTGCGCTCATGCTATTTGAAGCCACCCCACCCCGACCCTCCCCGGAGGGGAGGGAGTTGAAAGGAAACATGTGCGCGTTACAGATAATTTGCGATGACTCCGCACTCCGCCAAAAAGGTATTCGCTTCGCTCATGCTATCTTAGTCACCCCACCCCGACCCGCCCCTCAAGGGGGCGGGAGATGGAAGGAAGCCTTTGATACGCTTAAGTAAGATTGGCGCATGCCACACTTTTTAAAAGGAATTCGCTCCGCTCATGCTATTTTGAGTCACCCCTCCCCGGCCCTCCCCAAAGGGGAGGAGTTGAAAGGAAACATGTGCGCGTTACAGATAATTTGCGATGACTCCGCACTCCGCTAAAAAAGAATTCGCTTCGCTCATACTATTTTGAGTCTCCCTCCCCCAGCCCCCTCCCACATGGGAGGGGAAACGCATCGCTTCGGCTTCAGCTCCCTTGATGGCACAGCCGGCGCGCGAAGCGCGCAAACGAAAGCAGCAGAAAAAATCCGGAGGGATTTTTCCTGCTGCTTTCGTTTAGGTCGACCTTTGGTCGACCTCGGCTGCGCCCGGTCGGAGGGCGGACGTCATAATCATCATAGCCGCTTGCGGAGATGAGTAAGTCCCGTTCGCACCCGAGATTTTACGCAAACGACATGGAATTGAGATTGAAACTCGGTTAAAATGAATGTATAATAGAGGTATATTTTCACCGGGGGAGGGCAATATGTACTCAATTACCGTCTGCGACGACAACCGCGAATTTGCCCTCTCGCTCTACAGCCTTTGTTCCGAGATAATGACCGCAAGCGGAGTGCCGTTCCGAATCAGCATCAGCTGTTCCCTCGACGAGCTGACCCATTCGTTCCAAAACGACAAATCCGTCGACCTCCTTATTCTTGATATAAAGTTCGGCGAGCGCAACGGAATCGATTTCGCAAGGTCCCTCCGGGAACAGGGCTACGACACCTCAATCGTCCTGATGAGCAGCGACAGCTCATACCTCCTCGAAGGATATACCGTCCAGCCGATTTACTTCCTCCTTAAGCCGGTCACCCGCGAAAAGCTCGAAAACGCGATTGCGGTCGACCTTGAGCGCCGCCGCCGCAGCGAGACCGTCACCGTCAAGTGCGGACAGGGTCTTAAGGCGCTCGCGGTCGAGAGGATTATTTATTTAGAGGTCATGGACCACGCCCTCACGATTCACTCGCGCGACGGCGACGTCGTCTCGGGACTTACCCTCACACAGTTTCTCGAGATGCTGCCGCAGGACCGCTTCTGCCGCTGTCACAAGTCCTATGCCGTACACCTCGGGCGGATTAAGTCGATATCCCGCACCGACGGCATAATCCTCGAAAGCGGCCAGAGAATCCCTGTCGGCCGCAAATACTACGAGGACCTCCAGCACGGAATGATAGAATTCGCGAATTCGCTTTGATATAAGAAAAGCAGACGGAGACGCCTGCTTTTTGCTGTTTTATGCACGTCCTTCCGCGCCGGATTCATTGAAATGCGGATTTTTTAAAATAGCTCTTGACAAAGCGGAAAAAGTATGATATTCTATATATGCTCTGATTGGAGCATATATAGAAGGAGGCATAGTCGTGGAGACAAGTGAAAAGGTGTCGGTAAACATGAACATCGCAACGCTGTCCCAGATTGACCTTTTGGTCGACAAAGGGTATTACTCGAACCGAAGCGATTTTATCAATCAGTCCGTGAGGCAGGCGCTCAATGAGAAAAAATCGGTCATCGAAGAGACGGGCAGGCAGCAAAACGAGCTTGATTTCAGGTGGTTTATCGGCGTGATGTCCCTCGAAAAAGAGGAGCTCATTAAGGCGAAAGAAAACCGGACGAAGTTAAAAATCAAGGGTTACGGACTGTTGGGCATCGACAGCGAGCTCGACGACTTGGTGACAGAAAACGTCGAAAGCATTTCCGTGAAAGGCAAGGTTATATGTTCCGACAGGATTAAGAAGCATTTTAAGATACGGTGATATACATAAAAAAGACCGCCGGTTGAGGCGGCTCTTTTATATATGCTTTACTCCCCTCCGTCATCCGGTCGGATTTTATCCGGCGCGACGTCGAGCATACGGAGGGTCGCGGGTTTCATGTCCTCATACCCGCCGCAGGAGTCGACGCCGTTCGACGTCCAGCAAAATACGCCGTTCCAGCCGTTCTGATACGCGTGCTCATACCTGTCCGAGAGAGGCTCGGGGTCGATACAGGCGCACTCGCCGATGACCGCCGGCTTGGTGCCGTCGAGTCCGAAATCGGTCGGGGACTGGTCGAACGGATAGCCATACCACTGCTTCTGCCAGTCGTAGTAGTGCGGAGAATAGAAGTCGAGATAGCTTTCCTCGTTCCCCGAGAGCTTTTTAAGGTATTCGTCCGAGACGACGTTGCCCTCGTACTTGTCCGAATTGTATTTGATGACGCCGATTCCGACGGTGACAAGAATGTCGGAGTTTTCGTGGATTGCCGCCGCCTCGCAGGCAAAGAGGTTCGAGAGGTCGTCCCAGCTCTGTTTTCCGTTCTCCTCGTTTTCGTGGACCCAGTCCGGCTCGTTCATAAGGTCGATTGAGAAGAGATATTCGTTATCGGCGTATCTTTCGCACAGCGGCACGACATATCCCGCGACGAAAGCGTCGATGTTCTCGGAGCTCTTAATCATGTTCCGCCAGTTCTCGTGCCCGTCGTTGCTCTTCTTGAAGTGGTCGAATGACATAAGCGTCGCCATGATGTATATATGATGCTCCTTGGCGAGCTCAAAAAGCCGGTCGAGGTCTTCCCAGTGCTTTTCGCTGACCGAGCCGAATGAGCCGTCCTCGTTGACATTCACCCCGACGAGTCCGTTGCAGTTTATCCAGATTCGCGTCGCATTCACCCCGGCGTCTTCAAGCTGTCCGAAGTGTTCGTCCCAGAATTCCTCGTCAAAATCGCCGCCGAAGTCGTTCCAATGCTGCCAAGGGGTATTCGCGGCGTTGAACCAGATTTCGTTTCCGTCGAGCATAAACGAAGTTCCGTCGACATAAATCCTGCTGCCCGAGGCTTCGCCGGTCCGCGGGACCGAGCCGCTCTCCGGCTTTTCACCGCAGCCGAACAGGCCGAGAAGCATTACCGCGCAAAGCGCTATTGAGATGATTTTTCTGAACATAGGTGACTCCTTTCGGGAGGGAATGAAGACGGGGAGTAGTGACGAAGTCTTGCCGAGGCAAGGTGCCGTCATGCTGTCGCACGACGGAATCATAAGGGACAGCCCTCTCTTGCAGGTCTTTCCCTCTTGCAAAAACTGTCCTGTGGACAGATTTTTGCAATTCACCCATTTCGGAGCGCACTTCGTAAGGGGTTCCGCGACTGCGGTCGCGGCTCGGGGACTCTGTCCCCGAGACCCCTGTGAGCCTTTTGGAAAAGGCTCAAGCGAAAACTTTTATTATTTGATATCCTCCGCGCTTGCGTCATTTTCGTCTTTGAGCAGGCGTGTCAGCGTTTCAAAGTCGAGGGGTTTGGTGAGAAAGTCGTTCATGCCGCTGAGCGAGGCGTTTTCTCGGTCCTCGCGCGAAGAATTCGCCGAACACGCGATAATCCTCACCGACGCCGCGTCGGGACGGTCGAGCGAACGAATCGCCCGCGACGCCTCGAATCCGTTCATCTCGGGCATCAGAAGGTCCATCAGCACCGCGCCGTAATACCCGACGGGCGAGCGGCGGAACATTTCGAGCGCCTCGGCGCCGTTCACCGCAAGGTCGGTCACAAATCCGCTTCCGCCGAGGATTTCGGTGACGATTTCGGCGTTGAGCTCGTTGTCCTCCGCGACAAGCACCCTCATCTGCGCCTCCGGCTCCTCGTCCTCCTCGCCGGACTCCTTCGGCAGCTCGGCGCGGTCGGCGGTGAACTTAAAGGTGAACGTACTGCCTTCGTCCTTTTTGCTGACAAAGCTCAGCTCGCCGCCCATCAGCCTCGCAAGTCTGCTGCTGATGGTAAGTCCGAGGCCTGTCCCCTGATTTCCTTTCGAGACGCCGTCGTTTTCCTGCGCAAAGGTATCGAAAATGTGCTTCTGAAAGTCCTCGCTCATTCCGCGTCCGGTGTCGGTGACGGTTGCCGTCGTCGTGACCCTGTCGCCGTCGGCGGTCTGACTTATCTCGAATCCGACCTTTCCGCCCTTTCGCGTGAACTTTCTCGCGTTGTCGAGAAGATGAAGCATTATCTGCTGAATCCGGACGGCGTCGCCCATGACGCAGGGATATTCGAGGTTTATGCCCGACGTGAAGTGAAGACCCTTCGACATACAGGCGCTTTCGGCAATCGACGCCGCCGTATCTGCGACGAGCCGGAGGTCGACCGGCTTCAATTCGAGCTCTGTCTTGTCCGACTGAAGACCCGACATGTCGAGCATATCGTTCACAAGCGACAGAAGATACTTTGCGGTCGAGTCGGACTGCCTTAAATACTTCCGCTGTTTTTCGGGGTCGTCGAGCGTCCGCGTCATAAGCGCGTTTAGTCCGACGATGCCGTTAAGAGGCGTCCGAAGCTCGTGGCTCATCGTCGAGATGAACCGCTCCTTGACCTTTGCGTCGAGCTTGCTCTCGGCGATATTGACGTGAAGCCGCGCGAGTATCGCGGTGAGAATCAGAATGACGACGACCGAAACGCCGAGGACGGTGAACGCATAGCGGTACCGGTAAAGGACGTCGCCGAAGTTGTAGACATATTTATTCTCCGAGACCGCGCGGATAATATAGCTTCCGATTTCGTCCTCGCTCATACATTCGATTGCCTTGTTGAGAATGTTGATTAAAATTTCGCCGGTCTCCTCCGCCGGCCCCTCGCCGCCGCCGAAAGCGACCACGGCGGAAAAACAGAGCTGGTCGTCGAGACCGAGGACGGGAATAACGCTGAGCTTTTCGTATATCGGCTTGGAAATCCAGTATTCGGCGACATACTGATTCTGCATCAGAAGGTCGGCCTCGCCGGAATATATTGCGTCAAAGCAGTCGGTGATAGACGGGTAGTCGACAATCTCGAAATTGGGGTACTGCGCGCCGAGGACCTTCCTTATAGTCTGCGACCCGGTGGAGATTGCGATTGAGAGGTTTGCGTCAAAGCTGAAATTAAGACCCTCTCTCGCGACGACGACCTTTCGGCTTGAAAGATACGGCTCGCTGATGAGGATTCCGCGCGCGTTCTGATTCTCGCGGTTGAATTCGACGCTCGAAACAAGGTCGTAGCCGCCGTCAATCAGGTAGTCATATGTGACGTCGCCGGCCGGCAGGGGGACGTATTCAAAGGTCAGACCCGTGAGAACAGCGACGCGGTCGAAGATATATCGGGAAATGCCCGCCAAGTCGCCGTTTTTATCCGAAAACGACACCGGCACGCGGTCCTGTACAAAGCCGATTCTGACGGTATTTTTCTTTTCGATAAAGCTTTTTTCCTCGTCTGTGAACGTCGGCAGACTGCGTGCAAAAGCGGTCGGCGCCATCGCCGCAAGCATCGCGGCAGCCGCCGCGGCAGCGGTAATCACGCCGAAAATTCTCCGGAACAGCATACACGCCCCTCCTTGATGTCTATAATCGGTTATTATTATAGCACTGTGCGCAGGAAAAGTCAATCCGAGAGTACGCCTCTGAGGAAAAAATCGGGACGCGAACGTCAAAAATAAAAGCAGGCGAATTCACCTGCTTTTTGCGTATGAATTTATCCGACGGATAAGCGGAAAGTCCCCTATTTAATCCAGAAGCTGTTCATGCCGTGGAGGTAGGTTTTCGAGCCATTCGGCATCTGGAAAAGCGCGTTGAAGGCGTTCATGTAGTCGCCCCCGCCCATGCTTATGCCGAGGGCTCCCCAAATCCCGACGTACCAGAGGTTCGGGAAGATTATCCAGACGATATAGGGAATCAGTCCGAAAACGATGTTCGGCAGGAGGCTCATGAGAATGAACCGGGTCTTTGAGAACAGCTCGGGACCGACGACAAAGCACAGACCCTTGCTGAGATTGGTATACATATAGACATCGCCCTTGAAGCAGAGACCGTGGAGGAATTCGTGCGGAACGACTACCACCAAAGTCCCGAGGGCGAGTCCGACCCACAGTGCCGTATATACCAACACGCTGTGGGAATTTATAAACTTGCCGATATATTCCGCGCTTACCACATGAACGGGGATAATAAGGGCGAGCGCGATGACCAGCGCCAAGATATTCATAATCAGCGGCAGCTTTTTAGCGTCGGGTTCCCTGAACGGGACGTACCCCTCCTCGTGCTCCCGCGTCGGCAAGGCGTCGTAGTTTCCGTCGAATTTTCCCATGTAGTGAAATTTCATGATGAACCTCCCTCTCGGTGAGATAGTTTACGGTTTTAATATATCATATCGGAGAGGGTGTGTCAAGGGGCGGTTAGAGGGCAGAGGTGAGAGGACAGAAGTCAGAAGTTAGAGATTAGATGATAGAGGATAAAGATTTGACAAAAACGCGCCTGACGGGCGGTAGGCGGGGATTATTGACATTTTTCGAGCGGTATGGTATAATTATCTATACAGAGAGTCGAGGCGGCGAAACCCCGAAAGGGGGTATGCGTGATGAATGAGACTTTATACATCGTTGTGATTATAATGCTTATTGCTTTAGCAATCATCCGTGAAATAAAAAAGTAACCGCCCGAGCTTCGAAATCTGAGCGATTACTTTTTTGTAGTTTGTAAAAATTTCGGTTAGCCGTTCGGCTCTCTGTGCTTTTATTATAACACGCGGCATTGACTTTGTCAAGTATAAATAAAAAATAACCGCCCGCTCTGCTAAAAGTGGCGATTATTTCTTAATCAATACATTTTGGTGAGCCGTGCGGCTCTTTGTGTCTTTATTATAGCACACGTCATAACCTTTGTCAAGTCCAAAATAATAGTACCCGCCCGAGCCGATTCGGGCGGTTTTTAATGTTGACCAAATCTCTCACAAACGTACTTGCCTCTATCCTCTATCTTCCATCTTCCACCCCCTGATTGACTTTCCCCCGAAAGTATGTTAAACTAAAGAAAAAACGGAGGTAAAATATGGCTAAGAATCTTGAAAGCATGAGCGACAGCGAGCTGCTCATTGAAATTGCGAAGGGACAGCGGAAAGAGGCGCGAAGCGGGCGGATTTCGGCGATAGCGATTGTCGTTTTGGTGATAATCCTCGCGGTGACGCTTGCGTCGTTCGTCGGCACGGCGGTGTCGACGCTGAATAAGGTCTACAGCACACTCAACGAGGCCGAAAAGGTCGTCATCAGCGCACAGGACTCGCTCGAAGAGGTGAACACCCTCGTCAAGAACTTCAACGAGGTCGTCGTCGACAACACCGACTCGGTCAGCGAGGCTCTCGGCCGCGTCAAGGATATCGACGTCGATTCGCTCAACAAGTCGATTGAAGAGCTCGCCTCGATTCTCGGCCCGCTCGCAAGGCTCTTCGGCGGCAACTGATTATATTTTGGGGGATATTTTATGACAAAAAAGATTGTACTGTCGGTGATTTTGGCAATCGCGGCCGCGGCGGTGATTTTCGCCGTGTGGTTTTTCATTCCGAAGACGTTTTTGAAGGGCGTCGACCCGTCCGACATCAAGTCGGTGTCCGTCTTTGACGGCAACACCGGAAAGAGCTTCGTTATCGACGACGCCGACGAAATCAGGAGCATCGTCGAGAACATTCAGAACACCGAGTTCCGCCGCGGAAAGATTTCCCTCGCGTATGCCGGTTACGGCTTCAGGCTCGGCTTCGGCTATTCCTCCGGAAAGTCCGCCGAATTCATCATCAACAGCGACGACACCGTCCGCGCCGACCCGTTCTTCTACCGCTGCTCCGGCGGACTCTGCTTCGACTATCTCAAGGAGCTCGAGGGGAAATACGCGGGGTGACGCATGGGCAAAGACTGGTTATTCTCCGAAGGCAGCTATACCTGCGGTCTGAGGGCGGCGGGAGTCCTTGTCAAAGATAACAGGATTTTGGTGCAAAGGGACAAGGGCGGGAGCGAATACGCCCTGCCGGGCGGTCACATTAAAATAGGAGAGACGCTCGAGGACGGCCTAATCCGCGAAATTGCGGAGGAAACGGGACTCGCGGTAAAATGCACCCGTCTGCTTTGGAGCGAAGAGAGCTTTTGGGAGTGGAACGGGCGGCAGGCGCACACGGTCGCGTTTTACTATCTGATTGAGCCGTGCGGCGACATTCCCGGGGACGGGTTTGTCCCGCAGAAGGACAACAGCGGCGTGGTCATCGGGTGGCTGCCCGTCGCCGAGCTTAAGAACACGACCGTATACCCCGAATTTCTCAAAGAGGAAATATACCGCCTCGACGGACCGATAAAGCATTTTATCTCGCGGGGATAGGTTTTATGCAGGAAAAAGCAGACTTACGGGACTGTTCAAAACGGTATTTCCTTTTGGCTTGTCTGCAATCGACGCGGAAATCAAGACAGCAGAAATTCGCCGTCCGAGAGGTTTCGTCGCTCCGCTCCGTCAAGGGGCGCGGGTGTCCGGCGGACACCTTTGCGCAAAGCGCAAAAGCGCCGACCGAGGCGACAGCCGAGAAGCGGGTGTCCGGT
>CANQOC010000026.1 GCA_947625375.1 uncultured Clostridia bacterium
TCAAGCGTGCCGAGAAACAGGATTCGGGAAGTCACGATGATGTTGAAAGCAATCCATGCCCAAGAAAGCAAAGAAGCTGCGAGGAAAAAGGCGAGAGAGGTCGTTGAAAAGCTGCGAGAAATGAAGCTCAACGCCGCTGCGAAAAAGCTTGAAGACGGGATCGAAGAAACGCTTACATATATGGATTTTCCGTCGCAGCATTGGTTGAAAATTCGCACGAACAACGTAATTGAGCGGCTGAACCGCGAGATCCGGCGCAGGACGAGGGTGGTCGGCGCATTTCCTGACGGGAACTCGGCTTTAATGCTCGTTTGTGCGAGGCTGCGCTATGTTGCCGGAAAGGATTGGGGGTGCAAGAGATATTTGTGTATGAAATATATTTATGAGACCGCGGAATAATTTCGCTGCATCGCTTCACATCATTAAAGCGACCCTCGGCATGCCGAGGGTGATAATCCAAAAATTTTACTTCATTCTATGGGAATTTGCGAAAAAAGGTTGACAGTACCGACTCTTAAAGTAAAATATTATATTTGAAATATAATGCAGATATGTTTTCTCAGAGCTAGATTCTACCGCTGAATCAAATTTCGCGTATGCACGCGGGGTTTTGTCTGCAAGCACGAGCGGTCGGACGTTTATGACCGCGACGTACGAGCAGCAACAAAACCAGCTTGCATTATGCTCAATTTTGTCTTGCGCGGAATCTTGTTGGGGAGTAGCCTTCCCCAAACCCTGCTTATATGAAAAAATGCCAATGTATCAAATCCGGTACAGTGGCATTTTTGTATCTCGAAAACCCCCGGCTCGGCCGGGGGTTCAAAAAAGCTTATAGCTATCAGTCTTGAAAACAAAACTCCTTTTGACTATACTAAGATTGCGGCTGCGAACTGCATCGAAAGTCAAAAGGAGGTCATTACAACGTGAATGACATACACAGTTTATCACATTCAAAGTGGAATTGCAAGTATCATATAGTATTCGCGCCAAAGTACCGTAGAAAGGTGTTTTACGGCATCAAAAGGTTGGAAATCGGTCAGATGCTGAGACAGCTATGCAATTGGTACGGAGTAAATTTGTTGGAGGCAGAAGCCTGTCCCGACCATATACATATCCTTGTGGAGATACCGCCAAAGCATTCGGTATCGTCTTTCATGGGGTACCTGAAAGGGAAGAGCAGCATCATGATCTACAACAAGTGGGGGAGATATGAAGTATAAGTATAGGAACCGTTCATTCTGGTGCAGGGGATACTATGTGGACACGGTAGGCAAGAACACAAAGGCAATAACGGAGTATATCCAAAGGCAGTTGGAAGAGGATAGAACATCAGAGCAGCTGACGATGGACGACACCGACCCGTTCAACGGGTAAGCAGTAACAGCAGGGGCGCAAGAGACCGCAGCCGCGAAGCGCCCTGTTTCAGAACGCCTTTCAAGGCGTGGCTTGTAATCTGAGCCCCTTTGGGGCGATTATTGAAATACCCCCGGCTCTGCCGGGGGATGGTTATTAAATAGCATGAGCGAAGCGAATTCCTTATAGCTCAGAATACAGATATGAGAGGTCAGAAATCAGACTTCTATCTTCTATCATCTAACCTCTAACCTCTAACTTCCATCTTCTATCTCCCCTGTCTCCTCTTAACCTCCTCAAAGCTCACCCCGAACTTCTCATAAATCGTGCGGGCATAGCCGAACTCCTGCGGCTCGGCGCGCTCGATGCGGTAGAGGCGGCGGTTGCCGTCGGACGTGTCGACGGTCGTGACAAGGCTCACAAGCTTCGAGTCCCCCTCGACCTCCTCGTTAAGCCGGTCAAGACTCTTCGCAAGCTCCAGAAGGTGAGTCGCATAGACCCCCCTGACGCCGATGCACCGGAAAATCTTCGTCAGCTCGGTCGCGATATAGACGCACTCGGTCGGCGTCGTCGACTGAATCGACTCGTTGAGGAGCAAGAGGCTGTACTTTGTCGCGGTGTCGACGGTCTCCTTGAACTGCTTGCACTCCTGGGTGAAGCGCGAGGTGTTAAGGCCGACCTCCTCTTCCTTCGGAAAGTGCGTGTAAATATAGTCGACAGGCGAGATTTCGCACTCGGTGCAGGGGACATAGAGTCCCGCCTGCGCGAACACCTGTATAATCCCGATTGCGCGGGTAAAGGTCGTCTTTCCGCCGTTATTCGCGCCCGTCAGGACGAAGAACCGCCCGTCGCCGTCGAAACGGCAGTCGTTGGTGATGATTTTGTCCTTAAGGCTTCCCATCGGGTCAGACCCGACCATCTGGATATAGAACGAAAGGTCGAAAATTCCCTTTGCGTTCATCTTTCTCTCCTCCATCGGGAGATATTTCGGGCGGCACATTCCGAGACCCCTCGCCCTCGCCGCCTCGACAAGCTTCTTTGCGCCGATGTAAAAGCTCATCTGACTCTCGAATGTCAGGATATCCTCGGTCGATTTCTTGAAATATGCCCGAATCGCGGTGTCAAGGTGACTGATGTACTCGGAATTGACCTCTTTAAGCTCGCGGAAAAGCGGCGCTTCAAGGTCGTTTGTGCCGCCGTTTTCGTTATAGAGCGAGTGAGTCTTCCCGATTGCGCGCCCCGAATCGCCGGTCCGCCCGAAAAGCCAGTCGAACCGCCCTTTTTTCTTGATTTTATCGGTCGAGACGGATATAAGCATCGCCTCGGTCGGGCGGAGCATGTCGTCGAAGTTGATGCCGACGGTCACGCTTCTGATGCCCTTTGCGAGAATATTAAGGCACTCGTCGGTCTCGCGCTTCACCTCGTCGAAGTATTCGGAATTATAGACCGACGAAAAATATTCCGCAAGACCCTTAAGCGCCGCCGAGCGGAACCTGTCCTTGTTCTTGTCACAGAATTCGTGACATTTCGTTATGCAGTCTATATAAGTCTTAAGGCTCTCAAACCGCTGATTGAGGGCGAAAAAGCTGTCCGCAAGGCCGAGCTTCTGGACGTTGACGTGCTCGTTTATATAAAGCTTGTGGACGTTTTCATAGAGCACCGCTTCGAGCGACGGGACGTTTAAGAAGTCCTCTAAGATGTCGAGGCGGTAGTCAAGCGTCTCGGGGTCGGTCGAAAGCTGTGTGAAGACGTTGAGCGCGCCGGCGGAATATTCGGGGCAAATAAGCCGCGAAAGCTGTTCAAGCTCGAGGCTTGTGATATAATCCTGCGGCAGCTTCGAGAGCTTCGAGCCGCGCTCAAGGTGCTCCCGGCGCTTTTCCTCTGAAGGATAAAAAAGGTCGACCAGATGTTTTTCCTCTGACATGTGATATTCCTCCTCAATCTGCATATTTTGCCTGTATCTCGGTCCAAGCGGGAACGAATCCCGCCCTGACGGCGTTTTTGAATGACGGGAGATTGCTCCAATGACAGCTGTAAAACGGCGTCTGCCCCTGTCTTATAATCTCGTGCGCAAGCAGGGAGGTCAGCGCCGCGGCAATTCCCCTTCGGCGGTATTCGGGAATGACGTCAATCCCGATTTGAAGCATCTCCTCGGCGTCCTGCGACGCACCCGCCAAGCCGACAAGCCTCTCCCCGTCATATGCCCCGACGGCGATTTTGTCGCACTGCCGCCGCTTTTCACATAGAGCGTTCGACCACTCGGGAAGATAGAGCTCCGAAAAATCCCCGGGCGCCAAAAGCCGCGTCTTAAAGGGACATTCAAGCGGCGCGACGTCATCGCCCGCCGGCAGAAAACAGATGCTTTCAAACTGCGGGACAAACCCGAGCGAAGCAATCTCTTCGGGAAGAATCAAATCCGAGTCCCCGAGCGCTTCCGACACCTCGCCGAGCTTATCCGCCCGGACGGCGACGGCGTTCCCGAGACCGTATCTCACCGCGAAAAAGTCGGACGTTTCGGGATAAAACACCTTTGCGCCCTTTCGGCGCACCGAGGCGAAAAACGAGTTTTCCCGCAGAAGAAAATCCTCGGGACGGCACCCGACGTCGCGCGCCGACTGCCTTATAGCGGCCTCGAAAAACCTTTGATTCGTCATGATTTCCCCCCTCGTGCTCATAATACTTCGGAGCGCCCGTTCCGAGCGCATAATTTGTAATTCAAAATACGCCGCAGAAGGCGGCACCCCGAAATTCCGATTTCTGACTTCTGATTTCTGACCTCTGTCTCATTGATGGGGCCGTTTCGGACACATCAATAAGACGTAAAGCGGCGCAGCCCGAACCGAGCAAGCGCCGCCGATGCCGAAGCGGCAGACAGAAAACGGATTTTCTTCGGCCGCGTTCGGCGAAAATTCAGATGATGCTGATAGTGCGCAAAAGGATATAAGCCGCGGCGGCGATATGTGCGAAAAGGGCGAGGAAGTTAATCACCCAAAAATACCGGTGCTTGGTCTTGTGGCGGAAGACCTTCATTCCCAGAAGACCGCCCGCCGCCCCGCCGAGAACGCCGAAAACGAGCAGCGTTTTCTCGCTGATTCGCCATTTTCCGCGCTTTGCCCTGTGCTTGTCGGCGCCGTAGAGGATAAAGGTGATGAGCGACAGCGCCGCGAGCCAGACAAGGATTATCCGAAGCGGCACTTACTTGTTCTCCGCGATGACCGCAAGGGTATCGCGCGCGATAAGGAGCTCTTCGTTCGTCGGGACGACCCAGACCTCGATTTTCGAGTCGGGGGTCGAAATCTTCGTCAGCTTTCCGCGAATCGTCTTGTTATAGGCATAGTCAATCTTAATGCCGAAGTATTCCATATCCCGACATACCGCCTCGCGGACCTCCCACGAGTTTTCGCCGATGCCCCCGGTGAAGAGGACGGCATCGAGACCGTTCATCGCGGCGGCATATGCGCCGATATATTTCTTAATCTGATACTGGAGCATATCCGAGGTGAGGATTGCCCTTTCGTCGCCCTCGAGGCATGCGTTCTGAATGTCGCGGTTGTCCGAGCCGACGCCCGAAAGACCGAGGAATCCGGACTTCTTGTTCATATACTCCGACATCTGGTGGGCGTCGAAGCCGTGCTTATCCATGACATAGGTCACAGCAGACGGGTCGACTGCGCCGCAGCGGGTGCCCATAAGGATACCGTCGAGCGGGGTGAATCCCATCGAGGTGTCGACCGACTTTCCGCCGTCGACAGCGGTGATTGACGAGCCGTTTCCAAGGTGGCAGGAGACGATTTTAAGGTCCTTGATGTCCTTTCCCATCGCTTCGGCAAGGGCAGCGGAGACAAAGCGGTGCGATGTGCCGTGGAAGCCGTACTTCCTGACGTGATATTTTTTATAGTCGTCATAGGGGAGTCCGAACATAAACGCCTTGGGCGGCATCGTCTGGTGGAAGGCGGTGTCGAAGACGACGACCTGCGGCGTGCCTTCCGGGAGGACCTTTGTGCAGGCGCGGAGGGCGAGAGCGTGCGGGTGATTGTGAACCGGGGCGAGCTCGGAGAGACCGTCAATCCGGTTGATGACGTCCTCGGTGACCATGCAGGCGCGGTCGAAGATTTCGGCGCCCTGAACGATTCTGTGCCCGACGGCGTGAATTTCGCTCATCGAGTCGATGACCTTTCCTTCGCCGGTCGTAAGGACCTCGACAAGCTTCTCGAAGGCCTCGGTGTGAGTCGGGAAGGGGGCGTCCTGTTCGAGAACATAGTTTTTCGACGGGACCTTATGCGAAACGTGCCCATCTACGCCGATTCGGTCACAGTTTCCCTTTGTGATGACGGTTTCGTCGTCCATGTTGAGAAGCTGATACTTCAAGGAGGAGCTTCCCGCGTTTACTACCAGTACAAGATTCATTTTTAAAAACATCCTTTCAAAGATAATCATACAAAAACATAATACACCCCGCCGCCGAAAAAATCAAGACCCGCAGGCGGTTTTGTTCCTCCTGCGGGAAAATTTATCCTAAATTAAAGGTGAGGATATATCCTCCGGTGTTGTCCGGCGAGACGACGGCGCTTTTGAACTTTTTCGGGATATCGAAGGTCCCGCCCGACTGCCGGGTTATAATCCAGCTGTTCCCGCCCGCGCGGCAGGAATAGAGCTTTCCGATTTCAAGCGAAGAATAGTACCCCTCCAAGGTCATCGAATTCTCGGCGATGATTTCGGAGTGCGGCAGACCTATGTATCTTATGTGCCACGGTTCATAGCCGATTCCGGTCTCGGCGGTGCCGTAATAGGGGTATCTGATGATAAATCCGTACCGGTCGCAGTTTTCGTTGACCCAACGCCCGGTCTCACTTTTCAGGAACCCCTCTCCGGCAAAGAATTTGACGTATACGTCGAGGGCAAGTCCCGCTTGGTGCTCGCTTGCGCCCAACTGCTGCGCAACGTCGCCGGCCTCCTCAATCTCCTGACGCTGTTCCTCGGCGGTGCGGTATGAGCTCGACACATAGAGGGTTTCGCCGAACCGGCTCATAACGTCCGCCGAGAGGTCGGCGAACGCCTCGCTCGCGCAGGAGTTGAGATAAACCCCGGTGTCCTTGTATTCGACGATGTCGGGGACAAAGCCGTCTTCGAGCTGAAAGTCGGCGTTTATAAGCATCATCGACCGGTCGAATATGACGCGCTCGTCTTCCGTAAGGTCATCGAACGAAACGGTCACGGTCTCGGCATCGCTCTCCTCGATTTCAAGCGACTCGCCGATGCGCGAAATGCTGTCCTTAATCTCGTATCTTAAGGTATCGTCGAAATAAAGGAGCGCCGCAGCGGCAGCCACCGCCGCAATCACGACAGCGGCAATAATCACCCGCTTTTTATTCAACGCTTCCATCTCCTTCCGGCAGCTCGTCCGGCGCCTTTGCGATAATAAGCTCGGCTTTGAAGAGGTCTCCGTCGACCGATACCCCGAACCCGACCCCTTGGAGGTCACAGAGGCTCTTTGCAATCGACAGTCCGAGACCGCTTCCCTCGGTGTTGCGCGAGCGGTCGCCGCGGACAAATCTCTCGGTGAGCTCTTCTCCGTCGGCGTCAATCGGGCACTTCGAGATATTCTTGAAGCTGACCTTTATGAACACCCCGCAGTCCTCGGCGGTGATATATACCCGTGTGTTCGGCATCGCGTATTTACAGATGTTGTTCATAAGGTTGTCGGTGACGCGCCACATAAGCCGCCCGTCGAGCATCGCGGTCATCTTTTCCTCCGGAATTCTCGCGACCGTTTCAAGCTGCGCCGCCGAAAGCCTTTCGGAATACTCCGCGACCGACTGCGTCAGAAGGAGGTTGACGTCGGTGCGCTCAAAGTTCACCGCGACGCTCCCGCTCGAAGCCTTCGA
Organism: uncultured Clostridia bacterium; assembly: GCA_947625375.1. Lineage (GTDB taxonomy): Bacteria > Bacillota > Clostridia > Oscillospirales > Ruminococcaceae > Faeciplasma. The sequence continues at coordinate 7,239 of CANQOC010000026.1, forward strand.
CGCTTCGACGAGGTCCTCGATCAGCTTTTTCATCTTCGCCGCCTGCCGCTTAAGCACGTCGATGTGCTCCTTCGCGCTCTCCGACTCAATCCCGTCGTCCTTTGAAAGAATGTCGACATAGTTGACTATCGAGGTCAGCGGGGTCTTAAGGTCGTGCGACACGTTTGTGATAAGCTCGGTCTTAAGCCTTTCCGAGCGCATCCTTTCGTCGACCGCCTTTTTAACGCCGTCGCCGACCCGTTCGAGGTCGTCGGCGGTATGCCGAAGCTCGCCGAAGAGAAAATCTCTCGAAATCTTTGCGTCGAGCTCGCCGTCGGCAATCCGCTTTACATAGTTCCGAATCCTCGTGAACCCCTCCGCCCAAATCAACATTCCGCAGGTCAGAGCGCCGAGGCATACGGTCATCAATACCGCCCTTATTTCGGGATCGTACTGCGCAAGGTATTCTATGAAGAGGAACATGCCCGAATAGAGAACCATGAAAACGGCAATCTTCCAGGCGGGTCTTAACGACCTCATCACCGCCCTTGCAAGCTTTCCGATGAATCCGAGAATACTGTATTTCCAGAATGTACCGGTCTTAATCCGCGTCGCGAGAGTCATCAAGAACAGCACCGCGAATACGCCCGTCGCGAGAACAATCACCGCCGAAGCGCAGAGAAGGCTCAGCCTGATTCCGTATCTCAGTGTCCGCCATATGTCGTACACAAGGAAATAGTAGCTCATTGCGACGCCGAACGCACACGCGACGCCGACCGGGACAAAAAGCTCAATCGGAATCCTGTCGAACCAACAGACGGCGGGGGAGTCGGCGGTCTTTTTCCAGCCGCTCGCGCATATAAGCCAGACCGTCAGCGCGATGAACACCAAAAGCGACGCCGCGCAGACCGCCGGGTATGCGTTTTTATACTTCGCAATCGTGTTCGCCGCCATCGCCGCGGCATAAAAGCCGTCCCGCTCGGTCGGGTTGTCCGAAACGAGGGCGGTGACGGTCAGGATTACGTCGTGCGTCTCCCGCCTTTTTCCCTCGAACTTCAGCGACGGAAACACCACGCCGCCCGGGATAAGTGACGCGTCGGTTTCGCGCTCGCCGCTGTCGGGGGCCTCGGTCACACCGACCGTCTTCGGGTCCATATATACCGGCTCGCCGCCGCCCCAGACGATATTCATCGAATCGAAGAAAGCGAGGCAGTTGGTATAGTTTTCCTTGAATACACAGTCGACGTCGATGTCTGAATAGGCACAGCTCGCCAGCGGAATATATCCCGAGCGCCCGTCGATAAAGTTTACAGCGCCGTAGAAGATGCCGGTCAGCTTGTTCTCATAAGCCTGCTCCTGAAGGCTGTAGATAAAGCTTTCACAGTCGGAGACGGAATACGCCGGGACGGTGTCCTCGGACGTAAACGGCGTATCCTCGCCGGTTATCGGGAGGACGAAGCTCTGTTTGCCGTCGCTGTCGGTATATCCCTCGGCCTTCCCGCCGGCATAGCCGGGCAGAGTGCTGTATAAAAGCTCGTGATTATCGCCGTAGATGCAGTAGGCACAGTTGGTCTGTTCCGGCTGGAACCTTTCGGGATACCGCGAGAAGAGATAGCCGTCCATTCCGTCTTGGTCGATGACGACGGTGTCGTTGCCGGCGGCGTCGGTGCCGTTGTACCTGATGAACCCCGCGGCGGCTGCCTCGTCGGAAAGACTGATTAAAACGCTTGTGCTCTCAAAGACGTCGTTCATCGACATTTTATGGTAGGTGTTTTTAAGGAAAGTCTTGTTGTCGTCCTCTAAATATACGTTGTTCTGTACGCAGATTACGGTCAGCACCCCTCCCGCGAACACCGCGAAGAAACAGAGCGCCGCGGCCGCCGCCGCGAGAATTTTAAGACCTATGCTTCGTTTAAGCTCTCTCTTCTTCATGCCGAAGGACCTCCTTTTTTTCGGGATTATGCCTTATTCCGCGCCCTTGTCGAACTTATATCCGCGTCCCCACGCGACTTTAAGGTAGCGCGGCTCGGCGGGGTTGATTTCGATTTTTTCGCGGAGATGGCGGATATGTACGGCGATGGCGTTGTCGACCCCGATGGGGACGTTTCCCCAGACCTTGCGGTAGATTTCGGCGGGGGAATAGACGGCGCCGGCGTTTGACATCAGAAAATAGAGAATCTCGAACTCCTTTGCCGTAAGCTTTATCGGCTCTCCGTCGACGGTGGCGGAGCGGTCCGCGCCGCAGATTTCGATTCCGCCGATTCTTATTGTGTCGGGCGACTCGGCAAGGCTTCCGAGCATCACATACCGCCTTATATGCGACTTAATCCGCGCGATAAGCTCAATCGGGTTGAACGGCTTGGTGATATAGTCGTCGGCGCCGAGATTGAGCCCGACGATTTTGTCGACGTCCTCCGACTTTGCCGTCAGAAAGATGACCGGGACATTGGTGAACGAGCGAAGCTCGGCGAGCGCCGCGATTCCGTCGACCCCCGGCATCATTATGTCCATAAGGACGCAGTGGATTTTTTCGGACCGAAGGATTTCGAGCGCCTCGGCGCCGCTGTAGGCCTCGAAGATATTGTAATCCTCGCCCTTGAGATAGATTCTGAGCGCCGAAACAATGTCGCGCTCGTCGTCGCAAATCAGAATGTTGTACAACTTAAACGTCTCCTTTCAGTAACTGTATAACCGCTTCCCGCGGGGCATTTCCCCGTCGGTATTTATATAATAGCATGACAGTTCTTAAGAAACAACCCCGATTATCTTAATAAATTCTTAAGTTTTTGAAAACAAAAGAAAAAAGTTTTCAAAAAGGTCTTGCAATTTCCGAAGGAATCTGGTATAATACCGTTTGTTGCAGTTGAGCTATGAGCGCACATACGGAGCAGTATCGAAGCGGTCATAACGAGCACGACTGGAAATCGTGTGACGGTGATAAGCCGTCCGAGAGTTCGAATCTCTCCTGCTCCGCCAAAAGCAAAAGCCGCAGTAATAGGCGCAAATGCCCTATTATTGCGGCTTTTTTCACTGATTATCCACTATGCAAATCTACGCAAAAGGAGACAAAATCGCGCCCGAAAATGTGTAGTAAAGTGTGTAGTAAAAAATACCCCGCAGGTCTTCCCCTCCTGCGGGGGTATTATAATAAGGAGAATGAAGCTGTCAGAGGTTGTTAAGTCCGGCGTTCCGGATTATCTTTGCGTAGTCCTTATAAGCGATGTCCGCGTCGAGCTTCGAGGCGAGCAGTCCGCCCTTGGGATAGACCCCTTTGAGCTTCAGGCTGCTCGTGTGCTGCCAAATCCCGAGAATGTCCCGCTTATAAAGCTCCCTGCGCCGCGCCTCGCTGGTATAGCACGCGAGCCAGACGTCGAAGTGCCTGAGCCGGTCCATGTCGAGATAATTTTTCGCCCAGTCGGCGTTGCAGTAGAGCATGGTGTAATACCCCGCCTGTTCGACCTCGTGCATAAACGTGAGCGCGATGTCGGTGCGCTCCCGCGTCGTGAGCTTTTTAAGGGACTTGTCTTCGATATCGAGCGCCACCGGATAGTCGAGCTTCTTGTCGGCAATCCAACTGAGGAAGCATTTTACCTCCATGTAGGTCTCAAAAATATTCGTCGCATATGTATAGTGATACGCCCCGATGTGCAACCCCGCCGCCTTTGCCGCGGCGTAGTGACTCTCAAAAGCCTTGTCCTTTTGAGACAGATATTTTCCGTAACCCGCCCGGAGCATGACAAAATCATAACCCAAGGCTTTGAGCTTCTCGAAATCGACCTTGGTCTGACCGTTGCTGTGCGCCTGATATTTGGATATGTCAATTCCCTTGATTTCCGGCATTTTGACCACCTCACTCCTCTTCAACTTCCGGCAGGCCGGCGATACTCGTCAGGTATGACAGCAGCGCCGCGAGGGCGGTCGCCGAGGCGACGACGCGCCAGTCAACCGCCGAGATTACGGCCGCCGAGCCGATTGTCGCGATTGCGGTCTGTGCCGCGGTTTTGAGTGCGCGGACGGTCGCTGCCGCCCACCACTTCGGGTTAAGCAGATTTTTCATTTTATCATTTCCTTTCCGTTTTGCCCTCCATCGCGTCGAGCCGCTTGTGCGCCTGTTTTGCCGAGGCTTCGACGCTCGTAAGGCGCTCCGCGAATTTGAGGTTCTGTTCGTCCTGTTTTTCCTGTTTTCGTTTGATGTCGTCGACGCCCGATTTTATGTACCCGAGCTCGGTGAGAATCGTGCCGTCCTTGCGCCCCTCCGAGCTGTCGTCCGACTTCTTGTTGCGAAAGAACGTCACAATCCCGAAGACGAGCCCTCCGACGCCGACGATGATTCCGATGATTGCTTCTGCGGTCACGGTGTACACTCCTTTCCTGATAGTAGTTAGAGAATAGTTGTTAGTAGTTAGTTTCAAGGTGCCGCCTCGTGGCGGCGATTTGAAAGGCTCGGTGGAAGATTACTAATAACTAAACAACTATCTCACTTACAGCGCGAAAATTAAAAAAGTTGCACGCGGACGTACAACTTCGGGGAAAATATTTTGAAAATCGGGCGTGGAGTCCAAAAATCCGGACAGCAAATAGTAGTTAGAGAATAGTTGTTAGTAGTTAGTTGCAAGGTGCGGCGGGGGATTACTAATAACTAACAACTAAACAGCTAACAACTATCCGCTTGCAATCCCTCGAAAAATATGCTATACTGACAACACTCTCATCACCACGGAGGTCATTATGAAACCCCTTAAAATAGCTATTGTTCAGCACAGCGCCGTTGCGCCCGACATAGAGAAGAACACGGCGGCGGCAGTGAAGCTGATTCGCGAGGCGAGTGAAAACAGCGCGGATTTGGTGCTGTTTCCGGAGTGCTTCCTGACCGCGTATTGTGCGCCGGATATCTGCGGGAAATTGCTGCCGGTGCGGGATATCGAAGGCGACCCGCAGTTTATAAAATGGTGCGAAAGCGCGATTACGGAGAACGAGGAGCATTTTGTCCGGATAAAAAATCTCGCCGCCGAGCTTAAAATCGGCGTTGTCATAACCGGCTTTTCCAAAGGGAAGAAATATCCGCAAAATACGGCGTGGATAATCGACCGTGACGGAAAGGTCATTCTCAAATATTCAAAGGTGCATACCTGCGATTTCGACTGGGAGAGATATCTCGAACCCGGGGACTCCTTCCCGGTGTGCAATTTTGACGGAATCACAGTCGGGTGCATGATTTGCTATGACCGGGAGTACCCGGAGAGTGCGAGGGAGCTAATGCTCAACGGCGCGGAGCTTATCATGCACCCCAACTGCTGCGGAGACATGCCGCCGAGGCTCAAGGAGCTGTCCGTTCGCGCGATGGAAAATATGGTCGGCATTGCGATGGCAAATCCCCCGGGAAAGGGAATGGGCAATTCCTGCGCGTTCAATCCCATGGTGTGGACGGAGGAGGACTTTGACAACACCGTTTTCGTCGGAGATGAGCTCGCGGAAACGGTATACTACGCCGATTTTGACATCGAGAAAATCAGGGCGTACAGAGAGCGCGAGGATTTGGGAAAATACAGAAAGCCGAGGGCGTATAAAAGGCTGGTATGAAAACGCCCTGACTCCTTCTCCACGACGGAATGAGGGTTGCACAGAGCGACGGCGAGAGTCCCTATCCCGACGCAATGCCGAACGGAAGGTGGAGAATCAGCAATGACGGCGGCGAGACTGTCGGGGCGGTGTCGTTCGGCGAATACGACCCGCAGACCCCGCAGAACGAGCGGGATATCTATGCGTCGATTTCGGAGCTTTTTGACGTCGAGGCAATCGCAAGCCTGGTCAGGATTGAGGAAAAATTTTAGATGAACAAAAAAGAGGATAGAGCGCCTGCCCTATCCTCTTTTACCGACTTTAATCAATTATTTCTGCTGTTCCCCGATGTGGAAAATCTTCTTGACGGGGTTGTTCGGTGTGCGCGCGCTGGTCTTGTTTTCGGGAATGATTTCGCCGGCGGCAATAAGTGAGCGCTTGGTGAGCGCGGGTCCGACGAGCTCATAAATCAGCACCGAGAAGAGCACGACATTCCGCACGACGTGACCGTCGGCGAGCTGCTGTGCGGTGAGCGCCATTCCGAGGGCGACTCCGGCCTGCGGCAGAAGGGTTATCCCGAGGTGCTTTTGAATCGTCTTCGAGCACTTGGTCATCGCGCAGCTTGAATATGCCCCGAAGTATTTTCCGAGCGACCGCGCGACAATGTACACCGCGCCGATGAGCAGCACAAGCGGGTTAGAGAGAATCCCGAGGTCGAGCTCGGCGCCCGAGAGCACGAAGAAGAGCACGAACAGGGGAGCGGTCCAGCCGTCAATCCTTCCCATAAGCTCCTCCGAGAAGTCGCAGACGTTGCAGAAAAGCGTCCCGCACATCATGCAGACGAGGAGGAGGCTGAAGCCAAAGTGAATCCCGCCGACCTCGAATTCGAGCATCGAGAGACCTATCGTCAGGAACACGAACGCGATTGAGATTGAAAGGCGCTTGCTCCGCGAGTGGAAGAACTTTTCGACGCCGAAGAGCGCGAGTCCGACCAAGGAGCCGAGCGCTATTGAGAGGACAATCTCGATTATCGGCTCGAGGATTACCGTCACAAGGCTTATCTCGCCGCTTTCGATGACCTTTGCGATTCCGAACGACGCCGAGAAGAGGACGAGTCCGACGGCGTCGTCAATCGCGACGACGAGCAAAAGGAGCTTTGTCATAGGTCCGTCGGCCTTGTACTGCCGGACGACCATAAGGGTTGCGGCGGGGGCGGTTGCGGCGGCGATTGCGCCGAGGGTTATTGCCGAGGACACCGAGATGACCGACGGCATTATGAAGTGGAGCGCCAAAAGGGCGACATCGACGAAGACGGTGGTGATTACGGCCTGTAAAATGCCGATGATGATTGCCTTTGTGCCCATCTGCTTGAGCTGTTCAAGGCGGAATTCGTTGCCGATTGTGAACGCGATGAAGCCGAGCGCGGCCTGACTGATGATATCGAGCGAGGCGACCTGTTCGAGCGAGCCGAAGCCGACGCCGATTCCCGAAAGACCGAGCGCGCCGATGCAGAACGGCCCGAGGAGCAGTCCCGCGACGAGATAGGCGGTGACGGCCGGGAGGTTCATAAGCTTCGCTATCCTCGACATCATCAACCCCGCGATAAGGCATATTGAAATCTCAATAAGAATAAGCATGTTTATCCTCTTTTCCTTTTTTCTGAGATGATATTATACACCCATGCGCGGGAAAATTCAATAGGGGAAGGGAAAATAGAGGGGAGAAGATAGAAGTTAGAGCAGTACGGAACGGACACTATCCTTTCATACCGACATAAAAAGACCCGGACATCTCCGGGCCTTTCCTATTATTCAATTTGCCCGCTTATGCGAACGGGTTCTCGCCTTTATAGAGGACGCCGGCGGGCTGATTGTAGGCAACGTCCTTGACGCCGAGGTACTTCATGACCTCGAACATCGCCTTGCCGCAGTGCGCAAAAGCGACGGCGCCGTGGTGGGGGTATCTCTTCTTGATGAGAACGTGACGGTAGAATCTTCCCATCTCGGGAATGGCGAAGATTCCGATGCCGCCGAACGAACGGGTCGCGACCGGAAGAACCTCGCCCTCGGCGATATACGAGCGGAGCTTGCCCTCGGAGTCGCACTGGAGTCTGTAGAAGGTGATTTCCGAAGGAGCGATGTCGCCCTCGAGAGTTCCCCTTGTGAAGTCGGGTTCGCTTCCCTCGGGTTCAAGCAGCCTGTGCTGAATGAGCTGGTACTTGACCGCGCGGCTGTCGCACATCTTGCACTCCGGGGTGTTTCCGCAGTGGAATCCCATAAAGGTGTCGGTAATCTTGTAGTCGAATTTTCCGGCGATGTCTTCGTCATAGATATATTTCGGCACGGAGTTGTTGATGTCGAGAAGGGTGACGGCGTCGCCGGTAACGCATGCGCCTATGTACTCGGAAAGCGCGCCGTAGATGTCGACCTCACAGGAAACGGGAATTCCGCGCGAGGCAAGGCGGGAGTTGACATAGCAGGGCTCGAAGCCGAACTGTTCCGGGAATGCCGGCCAGCACTTGTCGGCAAACGCGACGTATTTCCTTGCGCCCTTGTGCGCCTCGGCCCAGTCGAGAAGAGTCAGCTCAAACTGCGCCATTCTCTCCAAAAGCTCGGGATAGTATCTTCCCTCGCCCATTTCCTTCGCCATGTCGGCACAGACGTCCTTGATTCTCGGGTCGCCGGCGTGTGCCTTATAGCTGACCAAGAGGTCGAGCTCGGAGTTCTCTTCGATTTCGACGCCGAGCTCATAGAGGCCCTTAATCGGGGCGTTGCAGGCAAAGAAGTCCTGCGGTCTCGGGCCGAAGGTGATAATCTTAAGGTTCTTTACGCCGATGACTGCGCGGGCAATCGGGACGAATTCCCTGATCATTTCGGCGCACTCCTCGGCGGTGCCGACGGGGTAGTCGGGGATATAGGCGTTAAGGTGCCTCATTCCGAGGTTGTAGGAGCAGTTGAGCATGCCGCAATAGGCGTCGCCTCTGCCGTTAATCATGTCGCCGTCGCCCTCGGCCGCCGCGACGTACATCACAGGGCCGTCAAAGTGTTTGCAGATAAGGGTTTCGGGGGTCTCGGGTCCGAAATTGCCGAGGAATACGACCAAGGCGTTTACGCCGGCGGCGGTAACGTCGGCGACAGCCTTAAGGGCGTCGTTTTCGTTTTCAACAGTGGTCTTGCAGTTGTAAATGCCCTCTCCGTATGCCTTGACGATGGCTTCGCGGCGGGCGGTCGAGAGCGCAATCGGGAAGCAGTCTCTCGAAACGGCGATAATGCCGAGCTTCACTTCGGGAATGTTTACCATTTTAATACCTCCAAGTATAATTCTTTAAAGCCGCGGAATTCTCCGCTACTATAGAAACATTATACATGATACCCTCCCGATTTTCAATAGGTTTTGTGAAATTTTTTGAAAAAGCTGAGGGAAAGGGGGATGACGGGCATACGGGCTTTGGCGGGGGTATGGGGGCGCAGCGATTCCTTTTTACAAGATGCGGCAGCTTTTCAAGCTTCCCCCGCCGTCAGGCGGGTGTTCATAAAGAAGTTTTCAATCAAAAAATTCAATTTACGGCACCCGTCAAGCGGAATTTAGGGCGAAAATAGGGCAAGGATAATCCTTGCCCTATTTTTTATGCTTTCTTTTACCCCTACCGTGCTTTCCCAACTTGCCCAAAATCTTTGATTTTGATATTGCGCTTAAAAGCGCAGCTTTTTCGTCCGGTTTCAAAGTATTGTATGGAATTTGCAGTTGATTACAGACGAGAAACAGCTGTTTTTCTCGGTCGCTCCCCTTAAAATTCATTACTTCATCAATCTTTTTCTGCACTTCGTCAGCAGTGTACGGCGCGTCCGCAGTCGTGTTGTCTGTAAAATGCTTTTCTCTAATATCGTTAAGAATCGAAAGCAAATCCTGTATCAAAACGCCCTCAATATAATGCTTATCCACTTCTTCCGCAATTTCCAGAGTCCGTGCATCCAAGGCATTCTCGTCACCTGACCTTTCCAAAACTTTAAGCCTGCCGACATTCATGATCGAGGTAAATTCCTCAGTATGCATTTCTGCGATTCTGTCAACAAACACCTCGGAATCAACAAGCAGCCGTCTAAAATTCTCGTGGCAAAGGATTTCGCAAATTAGTCGGTTGTTCAGTTTCCCGCTTTTCAAAATATCTATCGCCGTATCACTCAAATGCAACTCACCAAGAGTTGTGTTTGGGTGATTTTTTGTTTCGGTCAAACCGAGGAGGTAATCGGTAGATACGCCGTAGAACTCTGCCAAAGTTACAATTGCAAACGGACTAATGTCCTTGTAATCATCGGTCTCATACTTTCCAAGGGCAGATTTTGACAAGCCTGTCTGCTCTGCCAGTTCCTCTAATGTCAAATGTTTCTGCATTACTCTTAAATCTTTTAATCTTTCGGGAATTGTAAGTTTTGCATACATAATATCACCTCATTCCAATTATACCACAAAAAACTGAAATTTCCAAGAGCGTGGAATTTTTTGATTTTTGAGCAAATTTCCATCTTTATGGACATACGGGAAAAGGGGCGTTTTTACGCTATACTGTAATTGTCGAAAGGCAAGCAGCTTGAAAATTGAATGACCGCGAGAAAGGGATATGCCCATCGGTGAAGTTTGCGATGAAAGTTTTAACGACCGAGCGAATCAAGGTGGGCGGCAACGATTCGGAAGCGAAAACCGGGTCAGGAACGGCTTTCAGGGAAGCGGCAAAAACAGAGCAATCGCGAAAGGGCGAATTTGTTATCTACCCAGTATGGATAACCGTATCAAACCGCGTGACGCCGTATAGCGAACGGTGTCTGTTATACAGCGTGAATATTTTCAATTCGGTGAAGAACCACACAAAGCAGCGAAATCGGCTATGCCAAGTTTGAACAGGTATACGCACCAAGAAAAACTGAAAAGATAATAAAAAACAGAAAAATACGCTTGACAGATATATACGTTCTCGGAAATGCAAACGTTGTATGCTGTCAAGCGAGTACAAAAATCAGGAGGTAATATGAACATCAGAAACGAAATCAAGTCTTATATTGTCCGCGAGGGCATGACCATAAGTGAGGTGTTGGAAAGGCTTGTCGAGGAACACGGCTGGAATGCCAGCGTTCCCAACTTCTCAGGAAAACTTCAACGAGGGAGTTTGAGATACTGCGAAGCAAAGGAATTGGCAGATGTGTTGGGTTATGACCTTATTTGTCTCAAACGGAAAAGCCTCTGACCTCTCCCGACTCGCCGCCGGCACAAAATTCGCTCGCCCCATTGAAAATACTTGCGATTTCTGCTATAATATCCTTAGGAGGCGGTCTCATGGCAGATTCAAAAATCACAAAAACAGCCTTAGCAACTGCTTTGCGGGAGCTTATGGAAGAGCAGCCGTTCGAGAAAATCCAGATTGCTCAGATCTGCGAGCGGTGCGGAATGAACCGGCAGAGCTTTTATTACCATTTTAAGGATAAATACGACCTCGTAAACTGGATTTTCGACACCGAATTTATCACGTTTGCGGTGGCGTGGACAAAAGACCTGCCCGCCGACGACCGCTGGGGGCTCATCGAGCGAGCCTGCGAGCATTTTTACGAAAACCGCGGCTTTTACCGCAAGGCGCTCGCCGTCAGGGGGCAGAATTCGCTGTCGGATCATCTTCGCGAGCACCTGTTGCCGCTGATAAAAATGCGCATCGCAAAGATTGTAGGGAAGGACGTGGCAGACGAATTCACGACTAACTTCTTTGCCGACGCGGTGCTGAGCGCCATCGAGCGGTGGCTGTTGGATAATCACTGTATGCCGCCAGAGGAGTTTGTCGCGAAAATTAAGCGCATAATCCAAAGCGGCGCGGTCGAGATATGCCGGGAAATGATTGAGGGCGAATAATAAACGGTCATGCACGGGCGGCTCGTTTGCCGATATAACAGTAAATCGGGAGTTATGAGGAAAAATCAATGACAATAAAATACAGAAAAGCCGTGGCCGACGATATTGAAGAGATCTGCTGTATAGTTCGCGACGCCATAGATGTTATGGAGCAAAATAAAATTTATCAATGGGATAATTTGTATCCTGCGAAAGCTGTATAAATCTTTGGGCTACTCGAAGGTTGGTTTTGCCGACTGGCGAAAAGGAAGGTTCTTTTTGATGGAAAAGAGATTTTAGGTGCTTTTTTGGACGGCTGTGGATAAATTGTATAATTTTATACGAAAAGCAGGCGGTTTTCGCCTGTTTTTTCATTTTATGCACCCCGCCTTGTATCTGTTTTATTTATCATTTTTTGACGTGTGTCGCATTTTTTGACACGCGTTTGATTTTGTAAAATGACTTTGGGAATTTAAGGTGATATAATTTGAGCGAAAGGAGTGCTTAACTATGCTTGAACTTCAAAACATCAAAAAGGACTACCCTGCGGGCGACGGCGTTGTCCATGCGCTGAAGGGTATATCCCTGAAATTTCGGGACAACGATTTTGTCTCAATCTTGGGTCCTTCCGGCTGCGGAAAAACCACAATGCTCAACATCATCGGCGGCCTCGACCAGTACACCGAGGGCGACCTTATCATCAACGGCCGCTCGACTAAGGACTTCAAAGACCGCGACTGGGACGCCTACCGCAATCACTCGATAGGCTTTGTATTCCAGAGCTATATAATCGGCAAGCTCATTTTCCGCAGTAACGGTTTGGGTGAGCAAAGCCTTCAGAAAATCGTCCGCCAGCTTCTTCTCTTCCTTTTCATCTTTCGGGGAATTTTTATACTGCCACGCATAGACGTAATGTATCGGCTTTTTAAGGCTGTCAAAGCCCTCCTTTGTCGTCATCGCCACATTGAATTTCAGTGCGTCAAACATCATATCCGTGCTTTTTTCGTGAAGCGTGGAATAGTTGACATAGGCGATAAGACCCACGACCTTCCATTCCCTTTTGCCGACTGTAATTGTATCTCCCACTTTCAAACCTACGTTGTCGGCGTGCATACGGTCGATGGCGATCTCGTCCTCTTTTTCGGGGAAACGGCCGTCCATCAGGCAGGCTAAATTCACATCATCCGTTTTAACGTATACGCGAACAGAGCCGTCGGTCACGCCGTCGTTGTTATTATCCTCCTCTTCGTCACGATAGAAGTTCTCATAGAGCATGACGGGAACAGGGCGGAATTCTGCATCGTTAAGCTCGTATTTTTCCTCCGCGTCGGCGTATTTTTCATCAATCTCAGCAAGAATCCTGCTCCACGCTTCGTCGTAAGCTTTTTCGTCGTGGGCGTCACTGAAAGCTGCGTCAAGTTCATTTTTTGCCGTTTTCAGATAGTAGTCCTTGACGTCCGCTTTTTCTCCCGATGCAATCGCATCTAAAAGCTCAGGATTCGCTTTCTCATCAAGTTCAAAATGTCCGCTTTCCAATTTGTATTTCTCTGCGTCGCTGTTTAGTGCTGACAGCATACTTTCGTTCGCCACATACATTCCCGATACGAATCCAATGGTAAGAATCAGAAAAAGGCTGACCACCAGATACTTCCGCCAGTCTCCGATAAGCTCTCTTGAAATGCGCTTCGTAAGCGGATTTTTTGTTTTTCCTTTCATGCCGCCACGCTCCTCACCATTCAATCTCATCGGCAGATATCCTGTGCGTGTTTCTTTCGTTCAGACGCACCCTGCCGTCACGCAGCTTGATCACATGATCCGCCATATTTTTGATCGCCTCATTGTGCGTAACCATAATGACGGTGTTTTTGTATTTCCGATTGATCTCTTCGATCAGCTTCAAAATTTCCTTTGA
>CANQOC010000027.1 GCA_947625375.1 uncultured Clostridia bacterium
GTTGATGCTTATAATAAGTTCGGTATTGCAAAATTGATGTATCGTGAGCGCTATCCTAAAGGCGACCTGCCTTTCGGCTTGGTCGATTTCCTTTAATGCGGGTGGAATGGACACACCCGGTAGATAGTTAGAGGTTGGAGGATAGAGGCGGGGTAGGTGTCTTCCTGCGGGGGACAAAATTGGAGAGTTGTCTTTCGATAGTGTCGAAAATGTCGATAATCCATGAAAAAATATTTTGTGTACACCTGTGGAGGACAGCTTTATGATTTTGTCTTTCTATAGTGCACAAAGTGCGCAAAATGCGCAAAGTTCATGTAGTTGTTAGAGAATAGTTATTAGTTGTTAGTATTTGGCAAATATGGACGCATATGGCCCTATTGTGCTTAAAATGTCTATAATTCATAAACTGTAAAAGCCAAATTGCACTTTAATACATTATATCGCAAAAGTATTTTCTGACTTTTTTCTTTTGAAGTTTCATGGATTTTGCACATTTTGCACATTTTATCCCGTGTGCTCTTCTATCTTCTATCCTCTAATTTCTATCCCCAACCTCCAATTTGCTGTTTACAACTCCCGAAAAATGTGATATAATGTCTGTATATTGTTATATCGGGAGGTGGGGGCATGACCTTGAAAAAAACGGCGTTCGCGGCGGCGGTCGCGGTGCTGCTTGCGGCGGCAGCGATTCTGACCGTTCACTTTGAAAACGCGGTTGCGGCAAATCCGACTCCCGAGCCGGCCGTCGAAGTCTCCGAGACGGCCGACGTTGTCGAAGCCGTCGGCTCGACGGACAGCGCCGCGGTGCACTTCTCGCTTGACCCCGGTTTCTATGACTCCCGGCAATACCTCAACCTCGGGGCGGACGGCGCCGAAAAAATCCTCTATACCCGCGACGGCTCCGACCCGCGCGTCAGCGGCAAGCAGTACCGGAATCAGATTTCGCTCCGCTCGGGCGGCGACAGCGTCGCCATTCACAACATCTCCGCCTGCGCGGTATACCCCGACGGGTCGATGTCCGAACCCGTGACCCGCTCGTTTTTAATCGGAAGCGGAATCGCGAACCGCTTCGACTGCATCGTCTTCTCGGTGACGGTCGACCCCGACGACCTCTATAACTATGAGGGCGGAATTTTCATCGCCGGAAAGATGCGCGACGACTACCTTGCGTCCGACCCGGTCCGCGAAATTCAGCCGACCGACCCCGCAAACTGGAACCAGCGCGGGCGAGCCGGCGAGCGCGAGGCATATGTCGAGGTATTCGAGTATGACGGCAGCTGTGTCATATCGCAAAAGTGCGGACTGAGGATTTTCGGCGGGTGGAGCCGCTCGAACGACCAAAAGAACCTTAAGCTCTACGCCCGGAGTGAATATGACCCCGAAAACAACCGCTTCAGATATGAATTCTTCCCCGACGAGCTCGATTCGAGCGGCAACAAAATCGTCTCATATAAAAAGCTTGCGCTGAGGGCGTGCGCAAACGACGCGGGATATCTCTATGCCCGCGACGACGCAATCTCGGCGATGGCACAGGCGACAGGAATCGAGTCGAAGCACTCGCGGCCCGCCGCGGTCTTCCTCAACGGCGAATACTACGGCTTCGCTTGGTGCCAAGAGGTCTTTTCGACCGACCTTCTTGACCACAAATACTGCGTCCGGGAGACAAATCCCGAGGAAGAGGACTGTTGGGACATCGTCAAGGGCTGTGAGTACATGATGATTGAAGACGAGGACGACCCCGACTGGGCGCGCAAAAACGAGGCATGGCGCGAGATGTATGACTATGCCTATAAGGATTTGACCGACGACGCGGTGTATGCCGAGCTTGAAAAGCTGATTGACGTCGACAACTTCCTGACCTACTATGCCCTGAACTCGTATATCGGCAACGGCGACTGGCCGAACAACAACTACAAGGTCTTCCGCTATACCGGCTCGATTCCCGCCGAGGAGGGGAGCGTTTTCGACGGAAGATGGCGCTATATGCTCTATGACACCGACTTTGCATTCGGACTTTATAACACCGACTTCCTCTCGAATCATATGGCGCAGCTTTTCAACGACGACTTTTTCGGGACATTCCCCGAGGACTGGCGGGACGACGTCCACGACAAGGGAGACATGTACTATAAGCGCTCCGACCTGCTTATTTCGCTCTGCAAGCGGGACGACGTCCGCGAGAGGTTCATCGAAATCCTCTGCGGGATATCCGGCTATTACTACAACACCGAGCGCGTCGCGAAGTATTTCGACGAATACTGTGCGCTCCGTCAGCACGAGCTTGTCGCCGCCTCGGAAGAAGGAAAGGCGATGGTCTGGGGAGTGAACAACGAGCTCGAAAAGATTAAACAGTGGGCGTCGAAGCGCGACGTCGCCGCAAGGATGCAGATGGCGAAGGTCTTCCCCGACTGTTATGACCGCGAGGCATACGGAACCGTCAGCTGTCCGCCGACCGAGGGCGCAAAAATCACGCTCGGCGCCGCCGAAATCGTCGAGGGCGACGTCGGATACAGCGGCTGGTTCTTCGACGGGACGACTGTAAGGCTGTCCTGCGAGCTTGAGGACGGCGCAAGGTTTGAGCGCTGGGAAATCGGCGACGACATCTCTCTCGACCCGAGCACCGAATTCACCGTGCACACCGGCGACGACATCGACATTCGCCTTGTAATAAAGCGCGGCGGCGGAATAAAAATTTATGAGACCGCCTATAAAGGCACCGCCGGCGGCGACTATGTCACCCTTAAGAACTTCTCGGGAGAGACCCTTTCGACCTCGGGAATGACTCTTAGCGACGGCTCAAACGAGTTTATCCTTCCCGTCCTGAATTTAGCGGCGGGACAGAGCATAAAAATTATCGGCAAGAACTACTCGAAGTTCGACGCTCTCGGAACGGTGGAGTGCGGCTTTAACCTCAGAGAAGGCGAAACCGTCACACTTTACGGCGACGGCGGCGAGGTTATATCCGAGGTCTTGCTGAGGCCCGCGCACCGGCGCACCGCCCTGCGCCTCGATACATATTCCGGCGAAACGCCGCGCTATATCGAGGTGAGCTGTAACTATAAGGACAGAATTCTGCCCTCCGAAATCCCCGTGCCCGATTGGGGAAGATGGGGAAGATAGGGCGGCGGCATTGCGCAAATAATATCCCGGAGGAATTTTCATGGCAAAAATCAAAATCACCTGCGACTCAACCTGCGACCTCACCCCCGAGCTTTATTCAAAGATAAACGCGGACATAATCCCGCTCGGCGTACTCTTGGGCGACGAGCTCAGAAAGGACGGCGTCGACGTCTCCGTACAGGAGCTTTATGACTATGTCGACCGCACCGGCGTCCTTCCGAAGACGTCGGCGATATCCGAGTATGAATATCTCGAAAAATGGCGTCCCTATGTCGAGGACGGATACAGCGTTATCCACTTCAACATATCCAGCTCAATATCGGCATGTCACCAGAACGCGAGGATTGCCGCCGAGGAGCTCGGAAACGTCTACCCGATTGACACGCTGACCCTGTCGAGCGGCTCGGGCATGCTCGCGCTTAAGGCGTTCGAGCTTTCACAGGAGGGTCTGAGCGCCGCCGAAATCGTCGCACAGATTTACGAATGGCGCCGCCGCCTCGACGTCAGCTTTGTGCTCCAGACGCTCGAATATCTCCAGAAGGGCGGGCGCTGTTCGAGCGTGCTCGCGTTCGGCGCGAATCTACTGAAGCTCAGACCCGAGATTGTCCTTCAGCCGGACGGCTCGATGGACGTCGGGAAAAAGTACCGCGGAAGCGCGTTCAAGTCGATAACAGACTATGTCCGCGGAAGACTTGAGGGGCGGGACGACGTCGATAAATCGGTGGTCTTTGTCGTAAACTCATTTGCGGACAAGGAAGCGGTAAAAGAGACCGTCAGAATAGTAAAGGAAGACTACGGATTCAGGGAAGTATATGAAACCGACGCGGGAAGCACCATCTCGAGCCACTGCGGCGCCGGGACGCTCGGTATAATGTTCTATAAGACAAAATAACAGGAAGAAAGGCGGGAAGAAGTTGTCGGAGATAAAGTCGTTCGATACAAAGCGCAAGCCTTGTAAGCCCAAGCCCTATCTGATGCCGATTGAGTGGGGCGGGACGTCGTATTTCTCGCGGATTGCGGGCGGCGCGGAAATCACCAAGGTGAACTGCAAGGGGTTAAAGCCGCCGTTTCTGATACTCTGCAATCACGCGTCGTTCATCGACTTCCCGCTCGTAATAAAGGCGATATTCCCCTATCGGACAAGCTGGGTCATCTCGATTGAAGAGTTTATCGGCAAGGAATGGCTGATGAGGGGCATCGGAGGCATCTATAAGAGAAAATTCACCGCCGACATGACCGTCGTGCGGCACATTCTGAACGCCCTGACGCGGCAGAAGATTTGCTGTACAATCTATCCCGAGGCGAGATATTCCCTTGCGGGAATAAACGAGCAGATTGACGGAGCTCTCGGAAAGCTCGCGAAGAAGGCGAAGGTGCCGGTCGCGGTGTTCATCACAAAGGGGAACTTTATCCGCTCGCCACAGTGGAACAAGCACCCCTACCGCAAGGTCCCGATTGAGGGCGAATTCAGGCAGATTGTCACCCGCGAGGAGGTGCTTTCGCTCTCGGCGGCGGAAATCCAGAAGAGGATTGAGGACGCCTTTGTCTATGACGACTTCGCATATGTCCGGGACAACAAAATCCGGATAACCTGTGACTCCCGCGCGCATAACATTCACAGGATTCTCTATCAGTGCCCCGTCTGCGGGACAGAGTTCATGACCGACTCGAAGGGCACAAGGATATGGTGCTCGGCGTGCGGCGCGAACTGGGAGATGGACGAATTCTGTCAGCTTCACCGCACAAACGGACCGGACATCTTTAACCACGTCCCGGATTGGTACAGATGGGAGCGCGAAAACGTCAGGAAAGAGGTCGACGAGGGTCGGTATCACTTTGAGGACACCGCGCGTCTCGAAAGGCTTGTGAACGGAAAAATCGGGTTCACCGACCTCGGCACGGTAAAGCTTGTCCACGATAAAAACGGCTTTACGATGGAGGGCGACATTTTAGACGGGCACTTTGAGTTTAACCGCTCGGTCGCGTCGATGCGCTCGGTGCACATTGAATACGACTTCAAGGGGAGAGGGGACGCCATTGACCTCTGCACCCTTGAGGATACATATTTCGTCTTCCCGCTGACCGCGAGAAACGTGCTCACAAAGCTTCACTTCGCGACGGAAGAGCTTCATAAGCTCGACCTTTTGGCGAAGGAGGAAGCCGCAAGGACTGTGGAGGTGACGGCTGGTGAACGGCTTTCGCCATGAAATAAAGCTTTTGCTCGAAAAGCCGGACTATTTCGCGATGAGGACGCGGCTTCGGGCGCTCCTTGAACCCGACCCGAACGCGGGTCCCGACGGTGAATATTTTATCCGCAGCCTCTATTTCGACGACCTCGCGAAGCATTCATACTTTGAAAAGCTCGCCGGCGTCGCGGACAGAAAAAAATACCGCCTTCGGGTCTACGGCCTGTCGGACAGCGTTATAAAGCTTGAATGTAAAGAAAAGCGCGGAGAGCTCATCAGAAAGCGCTCACTGGGAATCCGCCGCGATGCCGCCGACGCGCTTATAAAGGGCGATTTTTCGCCGCTCCGCGAATACGACTCGGCGCTTGCGAAAGAGGTCCTTTCGCTTCACACCGGAAAGGGACTTATGCCGTCGGTTGTCGTCGACTATGACCGCGAGGCATATCTTTATCCGGTCTCGAACGTGCGCCTGACCTTCGACAAGGCGCTTCACGCGGGGTTTTCGTGCGCCGACGTCTTCGACCCGAATCTTCCGACACTGCCGGTCTTTGAGCGGGAACAGGTCATCTTTGAGATAAAATATGACGACGTTCTTCCGAAGCACCTCCAGCTTATTCTTGCCGACTCGCACGGCTCGAAGCTCGCGCTTTCAAAGTTTACACTCTGCCGGGACGCGATGTCCCGCTTTAAACCGTAATTCTGAAAAAAGAAAGGAATATCGCCATGCAATCAATACGCTCCGTATTAAAGGAATCAATCGAACAGCTCGGACTCGTCGAGCACCTCACCGTCGCCTATATCTTGGTGTCGCTCTGCTGCGCCGCGGTCTGTGCGCTGATAATCTACTTCGTCTATAAGCTCTTTTACCGCGGGGCGGTATACAGCGAGAATTTCGCGCTCCTTATTGTCCTGACGACGGTCATCACCGCGTTCATCACCATCACCATCGGCTCGAACCTCGTCCTTTCGCTCGGTATGGTCGGTGCGCTGTCAATCGTGAGGTTCAGGTCGGCGGTCAAGGACCCGCTTGACGTCGGGTTCCTCTTCTGGGGGATTGCCGTCGGAATCACCTCGGGCGCGGGGCTGTATCCCTTTGCGGTCATCGCGACGCTCGCGATTGCGCTTTTGTACATAATCTTCACCGTCGTCAGCAGGGGGAGACGGACCTTTGTCGTCGTCATAAAATACAGCGACGCCGCCGAGGAGGAGGTCCAGAAGCTCCTTAAGGACTCGAAGGCGAAGCTCCGCGGGAAGGCGGTTTATAAGGGCGAAAACGAGCTCACCGCCGACATCAGATACCGCAGGAAGACCGCCGACGTCGTCACAAAGCTTGCCGCCGTCGAGGGCGTCAGCAGCGCCGTGATGGTCGAATATACCGGGGAATAATCCAAGATAACCGAAGAGGGGGATAATTATGAGCATATCACCGACGAGGAACCGGCTGGAGCGCCGGAGAGGAGGTCCAAAAGCTCCTCAAGGACTCTAAGGCGAAGCTCCGCGGGAAGGCGGTCTATAAGGGCGAAAACGAGCTCACCGCCGACATCAGATACCGCAGGAAGACCGCCGACGTCGTCACAAGGCTTGCCGCCGTCGAGGGCGTCAGCAGCGCCGTGATGGTCGAATATACCGGGGAATAATCCAAGATAACCGAAGAGGGGGATAGTTATGAGCATATCACCGACGAGGAACCGGCTGGAGCGCCGGCGAGGAGGTTCAGAAGCTCCTCAGGGACTCGAAGGCAAAGCTCCGCGGAAAGGCGGTCTATAAGGGTGAAAACGAGCTCACCGCCGACATCAGATACCGCAGGAAGACCGCCGACGTCGTCACAAAGCTTGCCGCCGTCGAGGGCGTCAGCAGCGCCGTGATGGTCGAGTACACAGGGGAATAATCCAAGATAACCAAGGAGGGGGATTTTTTATGAGCATATCACCGACGAGAAACCGGCTGGAGCGCCGGCGAGAGAGGAAGTATTTGGTGCTCGGGGCGCTCGAGGTGCTGACGGCGTTAGCGTGGGCGAAGATTGCCGACCTCGACATTGCCGAGGGCAAAAAGCTCCTCGGCGCCGCCGCCATTGCCGCCGCAGCGTCGAGCTTTGCCGTCGGAGTGAAGTATATCAAGGACGCAAAGTGAGACTGAGGGTAATATCAAGGAAAGATATTACGGAGTGTAATTGATAATGGAGAGCCGCGGGGGCGGCTCTTTTTTTGCGTGGCGGTCACTCTCCCCACTCAAAAAGCCGCCGGTCACAGCCGACGGCTTGATAACTTATATACGGCCTATCAGAGCACCCTGACTCCGCTGACGCCGTCGATTTTCTCGATGTCCGAGGGCGTGACGACGCCGGTGACGTCGAGCATGGTGTATGCCCAGTCCTTCTTCGACTTCGAGGCGACGTTCTCGATGTTTCCGCCGCCGGCAGAGATGACGCCGGTAATCTGGGTGATAAGCGCCGGGACGTTCTTGTGAATGACGCAGACAAGGCAGTCGGCGGTCTTTGCAAGCTCACAGTCGGGCAGGTTGACCGAATTCTTGACGGTGCCGTGCTCGAGGTATGCAATCAGCTCCTGAGCCGCCATAACGGCACAGTTGTCCTCCGATTCGGGGGTGGAAGCGCCTAAGTGCGGAATGGCGGTAACGCCCTCAACTCCGATAAGCGCGTCGTTCGGGAAGTCGGTGATATATGCCGCGCACTTTCCGCCCGCGAGCGCCGCGATAATCGCGTCGGTGTTGACAAGCTCGCCGCGCGCAAAGTTCAGAATCCTTACGCCGTCCTTCATCTTCGCAAGGCTGTCGGCCGAAACGGTGTCCTTCGTGTCCTTGTTATAAGGCAGGTGGAGGGTGATATAGTCCGCGGCGGCATAGATTTCATCGAGCGACTTAAGGACCTTTACGCCCGGCTTAAGGTTGAGGGCGGCTGTGACCGAGAGGAACGGGTCGTAGCTGACGACGTTCATTCCGAGCGAAAGCGCGGTGTTCGCGACCTTTACGCCGATAGCGCCGAGGCCGACGATGCCGAGGGTCTTGCCCATGATTTCGGGACCCGCAAACTGACTCTTGCCTTTTTCGACAAGCTTTCCGACCTCGTCGCCCTTGCCCTTAAGCGTCTTCGCCCAGTCGATAGCGGCGGGAATTTTTCTCGATGTCATCAGAAGACCGGCGATGACGAGCTCTTTAACGGCGTTGGCATTCGCACCCGGGGTGTTGAAGACGCATATTCCCTCTTCGGAGCAGCGGTCAACCGGAATGTTGTTCACGCCGGCGCCGGCTCTCGCAATCGCCTTGAGGTTGGGAGCAAATTTTTCTTCGAGCATATTCGCCGAGCGGACCATTATCCCGTCGGGAGCCGCCTCCGCGTCGGTGACGGTATACTTTTCGCGGTCAAAGAGGTCGGTGCCGCAGGCGGCAATCTTATTAAGTGTGAGAATCTTATACATAGTAAATCTCCTTATGCGTTTTCGGCTTCAAACTTCTTCATGAATTCGACGAGCATTTTGACGCCCTCAATCGGCATCGCGTTGTAGATTGAAGCTCTCATTCCGCCGACAGAGCGGTGACCCTTGATGTTGATGAGTCCGGCCTTCTTTGCCTCCGAGACAAATTTCGCGTCGAGCTCTTCCGAGCCGGTGACGAACGGAATGTTCATCATCGAGCGGTCCTTGCCGTGGACGGTCGGCTTGAAGAGCTTCGAGCCGTCGAGGAAGTCATAGAGAAGCTTTGCCTTTTCGGCGTTGATTTTCGCCATCGCCTCGAGGCCGCCCTTTTCCTTGACCCAATCGAGGACGAGTCCGAGGATATAGATGCCGTAGGTCGGCGGGGTGTTGAACATCGAGCCGTTGTCGGCGTGAGTCTTATAGTTGAACATCGTCGGGGTGATGTCGCGGGCGTTGCCGATGAGGTCTTCGCGGATAATGACGACGGTCAGACCCGCGGGGCCCATGTTCTTCTGTGCGCCGGCATAGATGACGCCGTACTTGCTGACGTCGACGGGTTCGGAGAGAATCGCGCTCGACATATCGGCGACGAGCGGGACGTTTCCGGTGTCGGGAAGCTCGGCAAACTTAGTGCCGTAGATGGTGTTGTTATAGCAGATGTGGAAATAATCGGCGTCGGGGGTGAAATCGGCCTTGTTGAGCTCGGGGATATAGCTGAAGGTCTTGTCCTTAGAGCTTGCGACGACCTTGCATTCGCCGTAGCGCGATGCCTCCTGATAAGCCTTGGTCGCCCACTGTCCGGTGAGGACATAGTCCGCCTTGCCCGAGCCGTTCATAAGGTTGAGCGGGACCATCGCGAACTGGCTCGACGCGCCGCCCTGTAAAAACAGGACCTTATAGTTGTCGGGAATCGACATGACCTCGCGGAGCTTGGCCTCGACCGAGTCGATTATCGCCTGATACTCCTTCGAGCGGTGGGACATCTCCATCACCGACTGCCCCGTCTCGCCGTATTCGAGCATTTCGTCGGCAGCTCTCTTTAATACTTCCTCCGGCAGCATTGCCGGTCCGGCACTGAAATTGTAAACTCTCATCTTATAGTCCTCCTGTTACATTATACGCATTATATGCTTTATGGAATGATTATACACCGCCGGCGCACAAGTGTCAATCTGTCAAAGACAAAAAGATTTAGCACACACAGCGGTGATATTCGGCAAAATCGCCAAAAACAGCAAAGGCGTCCAACGGACGCCCCTGCTGCAAGAAGTGGTTTATACAATTACGAGGATGTCAAAATTATTTGGTATAGCCGCACTCGGTGCAGTAGTCGCCCGAGAACTTATGCGGCATAACGACCATGGCGCCGTTGTCGAGGAGGTAGCCGTGGTACTGAGGGCCAAGGTTGATAGCGTGGGCAAACTTGAGGCCGGGGGCCTTAAGAGTCGGGGTCGCGGTCCTATAGAGCTTAACGGTCTTGATGTCCTTAAGGCTCGGGTTCGGGTTCGGAACGGTGACCTTCATCGCGCCGATGTCGAGAGTGGTGGTGCCTTCGCCGCCGGCCAAGAGGACTACCGAACGTCCCTTGTACTTGGAAAGGTCGACTTCGACATACTTGCTGCCTGCCTCATAGGTGATTGAATCGTCACATTCGAGGACAATCTGGGAGCTGAGAGTGCCGAGCTGACCGACGGTGAGCTTTCCACCGCCCGCCTGTGAGCAGTTGAGATAAATCTGCTGAATCGGACCTGCGGGTTCAAAGGTGATGTTCTTGTTGCCGGCAGCTACGGCGAAGGTCGATCTCTCGGTGTCGTCGGTATATTCGACGACGACGTCAACGGTAATCTCTGCGCCGTTGGGGAAGTCGATGTCGAGGGTATCAAAGGTAGCCGGTTCGTTGAACCACCAGCCGATGTTCGACCACTGCTCGGAGAAGTCGATAACTCCGGTTTCCTTATCATAAGTAACCTTTCCGTTCCAGTTTTCGGCGGGGAGGGTCGGAGTAACGGGGGTCTTTACGGTCTTCATGCCGCCGGTAAGTACGGCGAGGGTACCGCCCTGTGCGGGAGCGGACTCGAATTCAAAGAGATACTTGTCGGCGTCTCTGTCGGCATCGAGACCTACGCCAACATAGCCGGACTCGTCATAGAAGAGGTCGTCTTCGTCAATCTTTATTGCGGATTCTTCATAACCCTCGGGCTTGTTGCCGGCGGAAGTCGACGGAGCGGGTTTAAGGGCAACAACCGTTACGATAACACCCAATTCGTCTAAGTCTGCCGACCAGTCGCCGTTCAAAACAACCTGTACGTTATTTTCAGTGAAGTCGCCGCCGGTGAGAAGAGCAAGGAAGTCGGCGCCGGAGAAAACAAGAGTAGAAACGCCATCGACATCTTCTCTTGTGGTCTTTTCGTCGACGAGCTCACTGTACACCCAGTTGGTAGCCTCCTGAACACCGACCTGAACAAAGGGAGTCTGATCGCTCGAAACTGCGACAAATACTGTTGCCTCGGGTTCTTTAAGAGCCGCCATGAACTTAAGAAGTTCGTCGGAACCCTTGGTCATGATAGGATTGAACCAACCGTAGGTGCCCTTCTTAACGGTTGTGACGAGGTTGAAGACATTGGTGGGAACCATTTCGGGTTCGGCAGCCTTGGGAACGGTTACTGAAATAGTCATATCATGAGCGTCAGAAGAATGTCCGGTGTTCACATAGAACTCGCCGTTCTCCAAACCGTCAAGGTCGGGAGCTGCTTCTTTTACAGCAGCCATAAGGTCGGAGCCGGAGACGGAAGCGGTCTTAGCGGTGCTGTCGTGCTTTACATTTTCTGCCGATACCATGGTGTTAGTGTCGCCATTCTTAAAGCCAATCTGGAGTCCCCAGCCGGCATCGCCGGTGTAGGCGACATTAATAACAGAGCCTTCGGTTTCCACCGCTGCAAGCAGTTTAGGAAATTCATCGGCATTCCATTTTTTGTTAAGGCTGTGCCAGTTTGAGGTGCCGTCTTTCCATGTATAAGTGTAAACTTCTTCGACGTCATCCGCCGCGAAGACATTTACGCTGACCAAAGACAGAACCATTGCCAGTGCGAGGAGCACGGCAAGAATTTTCTTTGTCATAATATGACCTCCTGATTCATTTTTCATTGTGCGTGCCCAAATCGGCACGATGCCACGTTCATATAATGCCACAAATATTTGAAGTTGTCAAGCACTTTTCTGAATTTTAGTTATTTTTTAATGTTTTTGCCTCCCGGGTTATATATTTTTACCAAAGAAATCGGCGAAATGCTTGACTTTAGAGCCGAGCGGGGGTATTATTATAGAAAAATCCCAAGGAGCAAGTTTTATGGAAAATACACAAAAGTCTATGCAGAAGATAGTCGAGCTGTGCAAGGGGCGCGGGTTCATCTTCCCGGGAAGCGACATATACGGCGGTCTCGCCAACACCTGGGACTACGGCCCGCTCGGCTCACGTCTTAAGAACAACGTCAAGGACACTTGGCGCAAGCGCTTCATTCAGGAGGGAAAGAACAGCTATGAGGTCGACGCCGATATTCTCATGCACCCGAAGGTGTGGGAGGCTTCGGGGCACGTTGCGAGCTTTTCCGACCCTCTTCTGGACTGCAAGGAATGTAAGACCCGTCACCGCGCCGACAATCTTATCGAAGCCTTTGACCCCGAGAGTCACCCCGACTCGATGACGAAGCAGGAGATGTTTGAATATATAAAGGAGCATCACATTCCCTGCCCGAAGTGCGGGAAGCACAACTTCACCGAAATCCGCGAGTTCAACCTTATGTTCCAGACATACCGCGGGGTCACGAACGACTCGAAGAGCGTGATTTACCTCCGTCCCGAAAACGCACAGGGCGAATACGTCAACTTCCTCAATGTCCAGAGGACGATGAGGGCGAAGCTTCCGTTTTCTATCGGGCAAATCGGAAAGGCGTTCCGCAACGAAATAACCCCCGGAAACTTCACCTTCCGCACGATTGAGTTTGAACAGATGGAGTTCCAGACGTTCTGCAAGGAGGGCACCGACGCCGAGCTTTACGAATACTTCAAGGAATACGGAAAGAAATATTTCGAGGATCTCGGACTCCCCGCCGAGCACTTAAGATTCCACGACCACGAAAAGCTCGCGCACTATGCAAAGGCGGCATGCGACATCGAATTCCTCTTCCCGTTCGGCTGGGGCGAAATCAACGGCACGCACAACCGCACCGACTTCGACCTCACCCGCCACCAGGAATTCAGCGGCACAAACATGAGCTATCTCGACCCCGAGACCGGCGAGCGCTTCATTCCTTATATAATAGAGTCGACCTACGGTCTCGACAGGACCGTCCTCGCGCTTTTGTGCGAAGCCTATGACGAAGAGGTCATCGACGCCGAGAAGAACGACGTCAGGACAGTTTTGCACCTCAGTCCCGCAGTCGCGCCTTATAAGTGCGCGGTGCTGCCGCTGTCGAAAAAGCTTTCGGACGGCGCATACAAGGTCTGCGAGGAGCTGTCGAAGAGGTTTATGACCGACTTCGACGAAACCGGCTCAATCGGCAAGCGGTACAGAAGAGAGGACGAAATCGGCACGCCCTACTGCGTGACCTATGACTTCGACTCCGAGACCGACGGCTGCGTCACCGTCCGCGACCGCGACACGATGGAACAGGTGAGAATGCCGATTGCCGAGGTCGGGGACTATATCTCCGAAAAAATCGGGTTCTGATAAAAATATTATTCCCGCTCTCCGAGAGGAAAGCGGGATTTTTTATTCGCTGATTTCAAGGAAAAGATTGGGATTTTTTTCGGCGGAGTCCAAAAATACGCCCAAAATCCGCCGTCCGTAACCCTCGGTCTCGCGCAAAAGATGCACCTCGGTCAGAACGATTTCCCCCGAAAACTCGGAGAGGCAGTCGGAAAGCGCGTCGAGGTTGCGTCCGTAATATTCGGGGAAGCCGAGCTTTTCCTTTAGGTATGTATGCGCTTCGCGGCGCTGTAAAAGCTTTTCGCCGTCTAAAATAATCCTTTCCGTCATTTCCAAATCACCTCGTAGTCCTCGCCGACCGTTAGCTCGGTAAAGCTTTCATAGTGGTCGGAGGTGTAATAATAGTGCCCGTCGTCGGAGTAGATGAGCCGCCGCGAGCCGCGCGAACGGTAGTTGTGGGTGTCGATGTCGCACTCGTGATACTCGGGACCCTCGGGGAGAAGTCCCTCATAGTTCCCGAACCAGTCGCCGCCGATTGCCGCTTCGTCGAGATATTCCTCGACCGAGCCGCCCTCCCAGCCGAGCTCGCGCGCCTCGTCCTTTGTGATGAAGTTCGGCGGAAGCTCGCCGTATGCCTCGAGATATACCGCGACGCTCTCGACGTCGTAATAAGCCTCGCCCTTTTCCACCGGCGGCTGTTTTTCGGTCTCGGGCGGTTCGGTCTCCTCGGGGGAGGACGTCTCGGGCGGGGCAGACTCCGCCTCGGTCTCGGAAGATGTCTCCGGCAGTGATGATTCCGCCGTGTCGGCGGTTGCCGCCTCTTCCGCCGGGGCGGATTCGTCATAGGGAAGCTCGCTGAAAAGCCCTTCCGACGGCGACCCGCAGGAACAGAGCATCATCAGCGCGGCGAGAATAATCGCGGCAAGCCGCAGGAATTTCATAAAATCATCTCCAATGTCAGCGGTCAAAGGTCAGCGGCGTATTCACCTCGCCGGTGCCGACCGAAATCTCACGTCCGTCATCTGTCTTTATCACAAGGCGGCAGTCAGAGTCGATTCCGACCGCGGTGCCTGCCGTCCCCGCCGCCTCGACCCTCTTCCCGATGAGCACCGAGCGCCGGCGGTATTCGTCCAAAAATCCGCGCGCGCAGATGTCGCGAAGTCCGCCGTCGAGCCTCTTAAGGATTTCGGCGGCAAGGCGCTTTTCGGTGCCGCTCGGCGGGTCTTTAAACGCAGAGCCGGCGCGGTCGGCGATTTCGGGGGGATATCCCTCCTCGGGGTCACAGATATTTACCCCGATTCCGACGACGGCATAGTCGAGGCAATCGCCCGAAAGTCCGGTCTCGGTGAGGATTCCGCAGACCTTTTTCCCGGCGATGTATATGTCGTTGACCCACTTTATTCCGGCGGGTTCAGAGCCGAGTGCTTCAAGGGACTCGGCGACCGCGACCGCCGCCATCGGCGTGATGAGATGTGCCGAAGCCGCGGGAATGTCCCGCCGAAGGAGGACGGACATGTATAACCCGCTCCCGGGACTGTAAAACGAGCGTCCGAGGCGGCCTTTCCCGGCGGTCTGGCGCCGCGCTGCCGCGACAAGACCGTCCGGCGCACCGTTTATTGCCTCTGATTTTAAAAAGTCGTTCGTCGACGGAAGCTCGGCATATTCCTTTATAATGAACGGCGGGAGGGAGTATTCGTCAATCGGGTTCACGGGGTTTCACCGCCGTCGCCCAGAAGCTCGACACGCCGGCTTATGCCGCAGACGATTTCGTACCCGATTGTACCGGCGAGGGCGGCGAGTCCGTCGGCGGTGATGGTCTCCTCGCCGTCGCTCCCGAAAAGGGTGACGACGTCGCCGGTCTTAACGCCCGGGATATCGGTAACGTCGACCATCATCTGGTCCATGCAGATTCGCCCGACGACCTTGGCGCGCCGTCCCCTGATGAGAACCTCGGCCTTTCCGGAGAGCGCCCGGGGATATCCGTCGGCATAGCCGATGGTGACGACCGCGATTACGGCGTCGCGCGGGGTGGTATAGGTCCGCCCGTAGCTGATGTCGACCCCGGCCTCGACCGCCTTGACCTGTGACACCGTCGCCTTAAGCTCCATCACCGGCTCGAGCTCGACCGGAAGCTTTAAATCCGCGTTCGGCATAAGTCCGTAGAGCATGATTCCGAAGCGGGCGAGGTCGCCCCTCGGGTCGGGGTGATAGGCCGCGCCGGCGGAGTTGAGAAAATGAACGTGCCCGACGATGATAAGCCGGCGGTTAAGCTCGGATTTTACAGACATAAGCTTTTCAATCTGTGCCTTCGTGTATTCGATGTCGGAAGGACTGTCGCTGTCGGCAACGGAAAGGTGGGTGAATATCCCCTCGGCCGAGATTGACGGAAGCTTTACGATTCGCTCGGTCTGCTCCCCGAGGTCCTTGACGTCCCCGCGGAGTCCGATTCGGGTCATTCCGGTGTCATAGGCGATATGTACCCTTATTTTTTCGCCGGCGGGGCAGTTTTTCGACAGCTCGGCGGCATAGTCCGGCTCGGTCACGGTCTGGATTATGTCGTATTCCAAAAGCTCGGGGGCGTATTCCGGCGGGGTGTACCCGAGTATCAGGATTTCGCCCGAGATTCCGATTTCGCGGAGCTCGACCGCCTCGGGAAGCGTCGACACCGCGAACCAGTTTATGCCGCATTCGGCCTCTAAAAATGGCGCGATGTTCCTGACGCCGTGACCGTAGCCGTTCGCCTTTACGACGCATAACGGCTCGACCCCCTTCGGGAGAAGTCCGCGAAGCTTTTCGACGTTTCTCTTAAGGCGGTCGGTGTGAATCTCCGCCCACGCCCTTCTGAACGGCTCTTTCATAAATTCTCTCATCTAAACCTCCAAAAATGAAAAAACTGTAACAATATACCGCCGGCACTTGAAAAATCCGCGCGGGTGTGATAAAATATAGTTTAACTTTTGTGACCGGTCCGCCGGTGTGGGGGGAATATTATGGCGACAGGGAAGAGTCTGCTTAGGCTCCCGGGCATCGATTTGTCGAGGACCGCCTGTTTTACCGGCCACCGCCCCGAGGGGTTCCCGTTCGAGCTTTATTCCCCGAAAAACTACGCCGCGTTTAAAAAGGTCCTTCAGAAGCATGTGTATGACGCCGTCGGCGACGGATATGACACCTTTATCACCGGAATGCAGCGCGGGACCGACATCATCGCCGGGCTTACGGTCCTCGAGATGAAAAAGACGGTTCCCGGACTCCGGCTCTACTGCGTCTCTCCCTTTGAGACCGAAATCACCTCGCGGCACGGACGCGATTTATATGAATACATCACCCTTCGGGACAGCTGTGACTACTTCACCGCGCTCCGCAAATACTACAGCAATTCGAGCTTTCACGAGCGCAACCGCGTCATGGTCAACAACTCGACGCGGGTCATCGCCGCAGTCTATTCGATGGGAAGCGGCACAGGCAATACCTTAAGGTATGCCGAAAGCCGGGGGACGTCGATCGACGTCATCAACCTTGAAGCGCTCGGCGGCTGGCTTTATGCACATTAGCTATTCTACACCGCCGGGACGAAAATTGCAATATCTTTTGCCGAAAGGAATGAAGAAAAAATGGCACGCAAGCGTCAGAGTCAGACTCCGGTGCTCATCGTATATGTTTTGTCGATGCTTATAAGCGTCGCGATATTCGGCGCGGTGGCGCTTGTTCTGCTCAACGTCTTTGTGACACAGCCGAAGCTCAGGCGCGAGGCCGAGCGGAATTCGGCGTCGACTGTCGAGGAGGACACCGACGAGGAATATGACTATGCCGCCGCGCGGGAGACAATCCTCTTTGCCGGCGAGGACGGCGGGAAGATAAACTTTATCGCGGTTATACGCGTCCTCCCCGACCTCAAAACAATAAGAATCCTCCCCGTTTCGCCCTATACTCTATCGTATGTCAGCGGCGTCGAGGGAACGGTCGACTCGCTCTTCGAGACCGGCGGAATGACATATTTGAAGCAGTCGGTCGAAAACGCATTCGGCATCACCTGCGACAAATACATTAAGATATCGAACGACGGCTGGTCGAGCTTCGTCGACTATCTCGGCGGGACGCAGGACTATTATTTCCCCGAGGAGCTCTACTATAAAAACGAGGCAACCGGCGAAATCACGAGCTTTTCACAGGGGTCGGCGACCCGGACGCTCTATGGCGACGACATCAGAAGAATAATGACCTATCCGATGTATTCGGGCGGAAGCGAGGCGCGCGTCCGCGCGGTCGGCGAGCTTTGGGCGTCGCTTATAAACTCGGCTTGCACATATAACTCGGGGAGCGTCGTCGGGAACATTCAAACGATATTCAACGTCATCTTCAACAACTCCGACACCGACATCACCACCCGCAGCTTCACCGAGGTCCGCGAGGCATATGAGTATATCGTCTCGGAGGCGCAGACCCCGGCGACCTACCGCCTCCCGACCGGGACCTGGAACGACAGCGGCTATTTCACCGCGAGCGACGAGTTCAGGGCCGAGCTTCAGACCTATTTCGAGCTCGCCGAGGAGGCAAGCGTGCTGGAGTAAGACACATTTTGATATATATAAAGAGCAGACGGCTTTCGCCTGCTCTTGCTTTTTTTCGGGACGCCCTACGCAACACCTTCACAACAGCTTCAAACAGCGTAAATACGCTGTTTTTTCATATACTAAAAACGACCTCAACGCCGTTTTCATCGCTCACATAGACCACATCGATCATCATAACGGCAATATTATGCTTCTCCTGCACCGTCAGACTGTCCCATATTTTCAGCGGCTCCTCCAGCGGTTTCGTGTCGATTGCCTTACGCTTACGAGTTTTGGTCTGGAGCTTTCTTTCAAGTGCCGACTTCTGCTCATGGAGTTTGCTCACCCTGTCCTGAATGTAGCTGAAAAGCACATCGTCCGCATCGGCAAGTCTGCCCATGAGCTTGCCAATCTCCTCATCGACCTTGATAATTTCCGTCCTCACGGCTTCGCTGTCGGGATCGGGTTTTGTGCTTTCGTGCTTTGCGATAACAAGCTGTTCAATGCGCTTGCACATTTCCATATAAACAATATCTTCGACCTGATCGGGCTTCAACTCCGTTGCGTAATCATGGGAACACCCTGTCATAGTTTTTCTTCCGTAATCGTAAAAATAACGGTATGTTCTGCCTTGCTTGTTAGTGCTGTGATTGATGTGCATAGCATATCCGCAGTTACCGCACTTCATCATTCCCACAAGCCATGAGTTGAGTGCTACTCCATTGTTGTTGAATTTCTGATTATGACTTTTCTTGTCCTGAACTCTCAGCCATGTGTCCGCTGGGACAAGCCCCTCATGATATGCGACCTTAACAAAATAGCCCTGCTCACCGCCTGCGTGAACGAACAAGCCGTGAATGCCGTCATACGCTTCAATATCGTCGAGCATTTCATAGCCCTTTGATGAAAAGTACGATACCTCAAAGAAAGAAGCGGACAGACTTGCCCAGCAGATACAGAAAAAGCGGCAGAGCCAAAAGACGCT
>CANQOC010000028.1 GCA_947625375.1 uncultured Clostridia bacterium
TTACTTATCAAAACGCCTGCGAGGTCGTGAGACATCAAGATTTTTCGGCCTCTACCATAGTGCAGGTAAATATTTGAGGTCGTTTCTATGTCTGTATGCCTCAGCCAGTTTTTGACATCTTCGAGGCTCCAACCCCTGTCAAACAAGATACTTGCGGTCGAGTGCCGCAGGTCGTGAAAGCGCATTATCGGCAGACCGTTCCGCTTCAAGACCCGCTGAAAGCCTCTTGTCACATAGTCGGGGCGCATGAGCCTGCCGTCCTCCCAAACGCAAATATATTCGCTGTTTTTCGGCGCGTGCTCTTTGAGTTCAAGAAGAATTTCGCGGACTTCGGGCAGGAGTTCAAAGACCGCGCGGCTTGCGTCGGTTTTGGTGCTGTCCTTGCAGACGATAGACGTATTTTTTACAACGGTGTGCCGAATCGTCAGAGTGTTTTTCGCAAAATCTATCGCGCTCCACTTTATTCCGAGGACTTCGGAACGCCTGAGACCGTAATATAACGTCAGAACGACGGCGGGATAAAGCGGGTGACCTTTAAAGGCGTTTATAACCTTTTGCGCCTCTTGTGCTGTCAAAAGAACGGTGCGCTCCGTCAGCGTGGATTTTCTTCGCTTCATTTTGGCAAATAACGCGGGGTTTGTCGGGATTTCGCCTTGTAAAACTGCATCGTTGAGCGCCTGTTTCAGAATTGAAAAATGCTTTCTGACCGACACTTCCGAAAGTCCGCCGCTTTTGCCGTCAAGTCTGCCCGAGGTTAATTTTTCCTTGATATAGCTTTGAACCTGTCGCGGCGTGAGGTCTTTGAGGTCGACGTCGAGCTTTTCAAAGTACGGTATCAAATGCCGCCCGATATAAACTTCATACGCCTCAAAGGTCGACCGCTCGACCGCTGTTTCCTGAGCGGCGAGCCATTCGCGCAAAAATTCATGTGTTTTCATGTTGCGGCGACCTCTGAATCAATGCCGCGAAGCCTTTGGGTGCGCGTGTCGGCATATTTAAAACTTGTGTCAGTCGCGGCGCAGTAGTGTTCTTTTCCGTCGTCGCTTTCAAATGCCGAAAAGTCGGTATCATCGAGCAGAACGGGAGGCTTGCGGACAAGGCCGTTTCCGCCCGAAAGATAGAATTTCCCGAAAATCTTCTGCAAGTCCTTTGTGATATATTTTGTGACGTAAATTTCAAGTGCGGTGTTGTCGCGGTCGTTTCGGCTTAACGGGATTGCGGTGGTAAATCCGAGTTTCCATTGTGGCAGGTTGTAAACCGTCTTGCAGTTTTCGAGGGATATTCCCTTGCGCTTTGCGGTTTCAATCTTAATCGGCTTTTTATGATTCGGTGCTTTGACCGTTCCGCTGTCGACGGTTTTCATTTCGCCCGAGATAAAGCCGTGAAAATGTACCGCCTTGCCGTCTTTGTGATATTCGGGAATAAGAACGTATTTAAGGCCGTAACGCTCGACGAGGTTAGAAAGGGTAATTTTGAGCTTGCGGGTGATTACTTTCGGGTTTGTCCTGTCGATTTCCTTTTCCGAGAGCGTAAGGGTGACGAAGTATTCAAAATCATTCATTCGGATTATATCCGACACGGCGGTTTTTGCCCGTCTTATGCTGTCCTCTCTTGCCGTGCTGTCTGCGCTTTTCGGTTTTGATATTTTCGGTTTATCTGTTGACAACTCCCAACCGCTTTCCTTGAACACGGGGCGGGAACTGACGGTTATATTGCAATCGCCGTTTGAGTATTCTTTTATTTTGCAGTTGTGGAAAATGTCGGTTGCAGGAACGGAGAAAAGACTTTTCATTGTTTCACCTCGTGCAAAGTCAAATCGCGCATTTATGCGGGTTTAAAAGATATAAGTGATGATAATTTGTGTCTATAATCAAGTAGTCTCTAAAGTCCGAAATTTTGGACATAATAGAAAACTATTTCGAGATTTCCGCCACCCGCAGGCGGCGAAATCGCTCGCGTGCGGGTGGCAGTTGCGGAGGCAATCGCAAAAGACTTGACACATCTGCCGTAAACGTGTTAGAATGTTCTTGACTTTAACATAGCCTCTATCACTTTACGGCACTTTTGCCGTAAAGTATCATACGGCATTTTTGCCGTTTTGTCAAGAGCTTTTTTTGAAAAGGGGAATTTTTATGGTAAAGCCAATCGACGAAGAAGTTTTAAAAAACGAATTAACACCGGAGCAACACGAAAGATATATAAAAGCGCTTAAAACTGACGGCGAAAAAGAAGCATTTTATACTTTACCAGACCTCGGCAACGAGTATATGGAAGGCAAAATAATTTGCGTAGTTAATGAAAGAATTAAAGAACTAAGAAAAGAAAACGGGTTAACGCAGAACGACCTTGCAAATGTGTTAAATATATCTCAAAAAGAATACTGGAGATACGAACAGAACGGTTATAGTCCTCACATATTCAAGCTTGCATTTCTGGCGTTATTCTACAATGTTTCTTTAGATTGGATATCAGGATTTAACGAAGAAAAAAAGCCGTTTATACCGAATACACCTATCTACGAAGCAAACGAAATAAACGGATACAGTTTAAAAGATATGAAAGCCGCAAAAGCAAGAGGCGAAAAATATCACCCGAGAGTTAGAAAGTTTGACGAAGAAAGCGGGGGCGAAGAGGGCGACAAAAAAACGACCGACTGAGCCGACCGAAGCGGTTCGGTATCGCGAGGAAAGGTGAAAAGATAGTTTTAACGCTTTGCAGGGTGAGGGAAGTCGAGCGGCTGAAAGCAGCGCTTCCATTGGGGTTACAAGTCCCGTCACTCAGACCATATCGAAAAAGGCCCGCAAACGCATTGTTTACGGGTTTTTGTTTTTTACACTAAAGGAGGCTCCCGCCATGTCATCAATCATCAGATTCAACCCGCTTGCCGGACTCGTCCTCGTAATGGGGCGGGCGGACGGAGTCGAGGGGTTGTTTGCGTTCGACACCGGCGCCATGCAGACGTCGCTTAATAAAAAGTATTTTTCGGGATTCGAGGGGAAGAGCGCCGAGGTCGCGGTGTTCGACAAAAGCATGTCCGACACGGCGGCGGCCGAAACTGTGCTCGGCGAATTCGCGGTCGGGGACATCGCGGCGCATGGCCTTCCGGCTCTGTTGATTGACATGTCCTACGTCGAGGACGCGCTTAGGGCGGTCGACCCCGACGTCCGCTTCTACGGCTCCGTCGGTCTGGATTTCTTCGGAATGACGCCGATTTTGCTCGACTACGGGCGGTGCGAAATGACCGTCAACCCGACCGTGAGCACAGAAGGCGCCGAAAAAATTCCGATGCAAATCGGGGCGTTTCCGGTGATTACGGTTGAGCTCGCCGACGGGGCGCACAAATTCGTCCTCGACACCGGCGCGAACACCTGTCTTTTGTCGGCTGATCTGTCCGAAAAAACGGACGCTTCACCCTTGAAAGGCGCGCCCGGGGTCTATGTCCTGCCAAAAATAAAGGTCGGCACGCGCAGCTTTTGCGACATCAACGCCGCCTTCACCGACATCTCGCAAATCCGCGCAAAAGCCGACGTCGACGGCGTCATCGGCGGGCAGATTCTGTCACAGCAGCCGTCCCTCCTCGACCTCTCCGCCGGCGCGTTGTACCTGTTCTGAATAGATGACAGAAATGAGAAGTCAGAAGTCGGATTTATAATCTTTGACATCTGACTTCTGACACTCTGATTTCTGTTCTTATACATCGATTCCCATGTCCGCGAATAAATCCTCGACGCTGTCGAAGACCTTTTTCGACCTGCCGTCGGTCTCGGTTTCCTTGATGATTCTGGCGATTTGCGCAATCTTGTCCTTCGGGTAAACCACCACGGGGCAGAGGAAAATGCCGCCGTCCTTTTCGATGACGTCGAACTTGTCGCCCTCCGAGATGCCGAGACTCTTGACGATTTCGGCGGGGATTGTAATCTGCGAACGCCCTCTGATTTCTGCCAGCATGTCAGTCACTCCTTCTGTGCAGTTTCTGATTTTCGAATTTTCTTACATATATTATACGCCATCACTTCGTATATGTCAAGACCATGTCAGAAGACAGAAATGAGAAGTCAGAAGTCAGACTGCTAATATCTGACTTCTGACGCTCTGATGTGCTGTTTACCCTCTTTCTTTCGTCATGAATAGGGCAATTACCGCCGCTAAGGGGCAGATAGCGGAAAGACATAAGCCGGTCTGGGGTGCGTTTTGCGCCTCGCCGTCAGCCGCTTCCGCGATGTTTGCGGCGGTATTGACCACCGTTACATTCTCAAAATCCGTAACGCCGTCGAGGTCTCCGGACGTGTAAATCAGCAATGCGTTGTTCTTCCCGTCGACTCCCACGGTCGAGACCGTTTCCGCGGCCTTTGTGCCAGCGGTGCGCATTTCGGCGGATATTCTGTCTGCCTCCGCGTTCAGCTCGTTCCACGAATATCTGACCTCTTCAAAAATAACCTTGTCGGTGTCGATGAAGCGGCTCAGGTCGGCGGCGGCCTCGTCGACCGAACCGACAATCTGGATTACAAAATCGTGGTCGTCATTGATATACGAGCCTCCGTAGTAATCGGGAAAAACGGCGTTAAGGTCGCTTACGTTGTCTTTATCGGGGCACCATTCCGTCAGCATCGCCATGTAGATGTCGAACGCCGCGCTCTCCTTTTCGCGCGCTTCGTCCGAGGCGGCATATGTCTGAATTCCGAGCATCAGCGCCAATGCACCTGCCAATACAATATTAAAGATTTTTTTCATAAAACACACTCCTTTTTTGAATCTTGTTAATATTATATCTTAGATAAAGCGGCCTGTCAAGGCATATAGAAGACAGAATTGAGAAGGCAGAAGTCAGATTGCTAATATCTAACCTCTGACATCTGACGCTCTGACCTCTGTTCTCTGACAGCATACGCTTGTTTTATCTGTGAACGCGAGCAATCAATCGTATACGATTGCGAAGCGTGAACAGCTATAAAACAAGCTTATGCAGCGCAGTCCGCGGCAGCCGAAGGCTGCCGGAACGAAAGAAGCAGGGAAACTCCGGCGGGAGTTTCCCTGCTTCATTTCGTTCGCGCGCGCAGCGCGCCGGACTGCGACCTCATAGGAGCTGAAGACGAAACCATGCGTTTCCCCTCCCATGTGGGAGGGGGCAGGGGGATAGGAGTCTAAAAATAGCATGAGCGAAGCGAATTCCTTTTAAAAAGGTGTGGCGTCACCGCAAATTATCTGTACCGCTCGCAGGTGACCTTCACGTTCCCCTCCCCGTCGGGGAGGGGCAGGGGTGGGGGATATGGCGTAATCACGTCACCGCAAGGGTGACGTGATAAGCCGTCCGCCGCAGGCGGACTCCTTTTAGCAACGTGCGTTTTATCACAATTTTCCCCCGCCGTCAGGCGGCAATACAACCTTTAGCAACGCAGAACCCCCCTCCCATGTGGGAGAGGGTAGGGGGAGAGAGTCTATAGATAGCATGAGCGAAGCGAATTCCTTTTAAAAAGGTGTGGCGTCACCGCAAATTATCTGTACCGCTCGCAGGTGACCTTCACGTTCCCCTCCCCATCGGGGAGGGGCAGGGGTGGGGGATATGGCGTAATCATGTCACCGCAAGGGTGACGTGATAAGCCGTCCGCCGTAGGCGGACTCCTTTTAGCAACGTGCGTTCTATCACAATTTTCCCCCGCCGTCAGGCGGCAATACAAACTTTAGCAACGCAGACCCCCCCTCCCATGTGGGAGGGGGAAGGGGGAGAGAGTCTAAAAATAGCATGAGCGCAGCGAATTCCTTATTTTCGGCAGCACGGTGTCACCGCAAATTATCTGTAACCTGCGCAAGTCTCCTCCCAACTCCCTCCCCTTGAGGGGAGGGAGTTGGGAGGGGTGACTAAAGATAGTATGAGCACAGCGAATACCTTTTACAGAGCAGCGGCGGCAACTTTGCCAGTGTTTTGTAACATGCGCAGATGTTTTCAATCCTCTCCTTTCAAGGTGAGGGGTGACTCAAAATAGCATTCGCTCCGCGAATCCCTTTTTACTTCATCGCATCGCATTTGAAAAATCAGAAAGTCAGAAAATCAGAACTCAGACTTCTATCTTCTAACCTCTATCTTCCAATCTCTATCTAAACGTACATCTTCACTATCGCCCTTGTGTCCGAGCGGTCCTTCGGGACGACGGCGACGGTGCGGCTGTCGGCGTCCTCGGAGTATTGACATAGAAGCGTTTCGCCGCAGGCGGTCGCCTTGCGGAAGGTTATCTCGAACTCGTCCGCGCCGCCCGCAAGAAAGACCTCGTCGGGGAGCATCAGCTCGGCAAGCTCGAGATAGCGGATGTTGTTCATGTGCATATTCGGGTCGATAAGCCGGCGGTCGACATAGAATTCGCGCTCAGACTGCGGCTCCGAGACCTCGCGCAGCTTCTGAATCCAAAGCTCGGGGAAGTTGTGACGCTCCGGCTCGCTCTCGTATTTCGCGAAGCTTTCGGCGTCCATGCGTTCAAGCTTTCCGGTGCTGATGTTCATTCTCGCCCAGTTCGACAGCGCCGCAACGAGAAGGTTTCCCTCGGCGTCGCGAAGCTCAAATTCCCTTGAAGCGGCGACGCCCTTCATTCCGCGGCTCCATGTTCCGGCAAAAACGCGGTCATTATATTTCGGACGGCTGAACACCTTGACGTGATACGCAGTGAGGAACCAGCGTCCGTCGCTGTCCGAAAAGCCGTCGCCGACCGCCTCGCCCTGCATACAGCAGACGTCCTCAAAAACGCGCAGAATCGCGGTATTCGTCATCAAAAGACGGCTGTCGACGTCCGAAAATCCGACATAAAACTTATCTGAATAAACCATTCCGGAAACTCCTTTAAAGAAGCGGGATTCCCGCCTCGGCGCACGCCTTTTTCGTGCCGCCGTCCCAGACCGAAACCTGTACCTCGCCGATGTGCGCTTTACCGAGCAAAAGCATACACAGCCTCGACTGCCCGATTCCGCCGCCGATTGTGAGCGGGAGCTCGCCGGCGAGCAGCTTTTTGTGAAATTCAAGACCCGACCGCCACTCGCACTCGGCCTTTTTCAGCTGCGAGCGCAGCGACTCGGCGTTTACGCGAATTCCCATCGAGCTAAGCTCAAAGGCGCAGCCGAGCGTGTCGTTCCACATCAAAAGGTCGCCGTTCAGCGCCCAGTCGTCATAGTCCGGGGCGCGCCCGTCGTGCTTCTGTCCCGACCTAAGGACGTCGCCGATGCCGATTATGAAAGCGGTCCTGTGCTCCTTAAGATACGCATTTTCGCGCTCCTTCGGCGTTTTTTCGGGATAAAGGTCCTCGAGCTCCTGCGCGGTGATAAAGCTTACCTCGCGCTCAAGGCTCGCGCCGACGTTCGGATAAATCCTCGTGACGACCTCGGCGGTGTCGCAGACCGCCCCGGCAATCTTCCGGACGATGTCCTTAAGAAAACCGAGATTTCTCTCCTCGGGGGTGATGATTCTCTCCCAGTCCCACTGGTCGACGTAAATCGAATGGAGGTTGTCGAGCTCCTCGTCCCGCCGAATTGCGTTCATGTCGGTATAGATGCCCTCGCCGGCGTGAAAGCCGTACGCCTTAAGCGCCATTCTCTTCCATTTTGCGAGCGAGTGCACGACCTCGGCGTTCTCGCCGGTCTCCTTGACGTCGAAGACAACCGGCCTTTCGACGCCGTTAAGGTCGTCGTTGATGCCGCGTCCCCCGTCGACAAAAAGGGGAGCCGACACGCGTTTAAGGTTGAGCGCGCGGCAGAGGTTAAGCTCGAATGTGTGTTTGATAAGGCCGATTGCGGTCTGTGTTTCATAAGGTCCGAGACGGGGCGAATACCCCTTCGGAACAACGGTTTTGCTCATTTCTGTCACTCTCCTGACGGTTTTTCGGTTTAATGCAATACAAGACATTATTATACATCATTCGCGCTGATATGTCAAGCAATCTGTCCCATGGGGAGTGTCCGTTCCGCAGTCATTATCCAAAGTTTAAAGAACGTCGCCGAAGGCGACACCTCTAACTTCTAACCTCTATCTTCTTGATGCGGCCGTTTAGGCCACATCTGAGAAAACAATTCTATAGACAACGTCGATTTGCCATGTTATAATATCTAAAAAGGAGGCAGAGCTTATGGACAAATGGCTTGAAACAAGGAAGATTCAGTATCACAACGTCTCGGCGGCGGGTCTCGTCTCGCGCGAGGGGCGGGTGCTGATGATACGCTCGGACAGACGCGGCTGGGAGATTCCGGGCGGGATTGTCGAACAGGGCGAGACGGTCCTCGACGGCTTAAAGCGCGAAATCTTCGAGGAAAGCGGCATCATCGCCGTGCCGAAAAGCTTCGTCGGCGTCTACCAGAACCTTTCGACGAAACCCGGCTACGGCCCTTTAGAGGGGTTGACCCTTCCGCCGACCGTCAACTTTGCTTTTCTCTGCGACTACGCCGGCGGCACCGAGACCGTGTCGGACGAAAGCCGCGAGGTAGGCTGGTTCGAGCCGCGCGACGCGCTCGGAATCATAACGTCGCCGTACATCAGAACCGTCGTCCGCGACCTCCTCGAATTCGACGGCCGCCAATTCTTTCGCGCGTTCGTCCAATCCCCCGGCGGGGAGATAAAATTCGTCAGCGGCGAGATTATCTGATTTATAATCAATAGCGAACATGCCAAAATATAATTGACTAAAACTCATGGGGTGATTATTGTGGTTGACATTTTAGCGATGGACTGTCTTTGCGCCGATGTTTTCGACTCGACCGGCGCGATTTTACCGGGCGGAGAGGCGCTTAATTTTGCGGCGATTGCGTCGGAATTTCCGGCTGTAAGCGTCTCAATTATGGGCGCAATCGGCGGCGACGAATACGGCGCGGCAATCCTCAAATCCATTGAAAACAAGCGGATTGACAGGAGTTTTATACATGTCTTTCCGGACGCCGATACCGCGACCCACCGCATATATCTCACGCCGGAGGGCGATAGGTATTTCAAGCCGGATTCATGGAACGGCGGTGTGCACGACACATACCGCCTCAGCGGCTCTGACCGCTCGCGAATCATGCGCGCCGACGCAGTCTTCATCACATATGACTCGCCGAATTTCGCCGATGTTTTAGAGCTGAGAAAGCGCGGAAAATTCGCTCTGGCAGTGGATTTCAACGTCTTCCGCGACCTTGAATCGCTTACGCCGATACTCGATTATATAGACTACTTTATGATTAGCGGAAACGAATCACTTTTGCCCGAATTTTGCGAGCTGTCGAAGCGCTTCGGCGGCGTCTTCAACGTCACGCTTGCCGAGAAAGGCAGCGTCACCTACCGCGCCGGGCGGGAGTACCGCACCAGCGCCGTGCCGGTCGAAAAGGTCGTCGACACGACCGGCTGCGGCGACAGCTACCACGCCGCGTTTCTCTGCTCGCTCCTCGCCGGCTCGGACATC
Source organism: uncultured Clostridia bacterium (assembly GCA_947625375.1). Classification (GTDB taxonomy): domain Bacteria; phylum Bacillota; class Clostridia; order Oscillospirales; family Ruminococcaceae; genus Faeciplasma. Next base: position 9,408 of record CANQOC010000028.1, read on the forward strand.
TCCTCCGCCATGTCCGCCGCCTCACGAACCGCCTCCCGCACCCTCGCGCACCTCGGCGGGTTCGAGTGATGAAGCTCCGGCTTCGCCCACAGTCAACCGACTTTATTGTGAATGATGTACAACGATAAGGAAAGAAAGTTGTCTGAATTCACAATAGGGATTTGCGTTGAAAGAGGGTGATAGCCGGAAAATGTTAAAAATCACTCGCATGCGGAATATTTGTCATCACTAAGGAGGTAACAAAATGACAAAAACCGGAAGAGGAATGTTCAACACCATCAACCTTGAGGCGGCTCTGAGACTCTACTATGAACGGCTTGAGCTTAACTGCGACGACGTCCGGGAGATTTTCGGCCCGATGGGTTCGACGACTATGTCACGGATGAAAAAGCAAGCGCGGGAGCAGATGGTGAAGGACGGCAATCCTCCGATATGGGACGCCCGGAACGTCAACACCGTTTCGGCGTTCAAGGCTTGGAAGCTCGACCCCGCGGACCTCGAAATGCGGCTCGCGAAGCTCCGCAAACTCGGCCTCGAGGAAGGGGAGTAAGCGACAGGCGGGGAAACCCGCCTGCTTTAGTTTCCCCCGTTCGTTGCAGAAACTCTCCTTGACTTCCCTCCCCCTCTTCGCAAACAGCACGTTTTCATCGCAAACGGCAATAGCAGAGGGGGCAAATTCGTGTTACAATTATAATTAAAGGGAGTAGTGCCTGTTAGCGGACTATGACACCGGGTCGGGTACAAAGCGCTTTGCCCGATGAGCTTGCGCCGCTGTGCGCGTTCACTTTCCGCTCAAGCGCGGGCGCTTCCGGATAATCCGGGAGGACATGAAAATACAGGAAAAGGTTTGAATTTTTACGGCTGGCGTGCTTGGGGTATCCCGGAACAGCCGAAGGAGGATTATATGAAAACAGAGAAAAAGAGGCGTAAGGCGGTGCCGCACGGTTTTATCGCCCGCGCCATTAACGCGGCAATCTTCAAGATATTGATTAAAAGGGGAAAGCGTTCCAAGCGGCAGCTTGACGAAAACAGCAAGAACGCGGTCGCAATCTCGGAACAGCTTCTGATGCAGCTTCTTGATGAAAACAAGGACACGGAATACGGGAAAAAATACGGGTTTGCGGATATCCACAGCATCGCGGAGTACCAAGAAAAGGTCCCGCTGTCGCACTATGACGATTATGCCCCATATATCGAGCGAATGATTCGTAACGGCGAGGAAAATCTCCTCTCCGCCACTCCGGTGAAGCACTATGCGCTTAGCTCGGGGAGCGTCGGCGTTCCGAAGCATATCCCTGTCTCACAGAGGGAGCTTGACATATATTCCGCCTACAGCGTTTCGCTGGAGGTTGCCGTAAGCGACGAATATTACCGCAATACAACGGGAAAGGGCCTTAAAAGCGGCATGGTTTTCAACGCCATCGAGCTTAAGCTTCTTGAGACTGAGTGCGGGATAGTGAAGGGTCCTATCTCCGGGGCGGCTATAAAGCCTTTGAAAAATCTTATGCCGTATATTTTCTCCTCCCCGTGGACGCTTATCACCGCGGACGGCGACGCTGATATGAAATATCTTAAGCTGCGCTTCGGACTCGAGCGGAGGGACGTCACCGTACTACTGTCGGCGTTTATGACGGGTCTTGTGGATTTGATGGACTATCTCAAAGATAATTGGCAAAAGCTCTGTGACGATATCTCTCTCGGCACAATCAATCCCGACGTCCGTATGCCTCGTGAGCTGAGAGAAGAGCTTGAAGCACTGCTGAGGCCGAACGCATCGAGGGCGGAAGAGCTGCGGCGGGAATTCGAGAAGGGTTTTGACGACCCCATCGTCCCGCGAATCTGGCCGCGAACCTCTGTCATTCTTTCCATAGGTACGGGCGGATTTTCCACATATGCGCGGAAGATGCGGAAATATACGGGTAAAAATATTCCGTATAACAATCTTACATACGCGGCGTCCGAGGCTCTGATGGGCGCATCGCGGCATCTTGGGGACTCCTCATATGTGCTGGTGCCCGAGAGCGGTTTCTATGAGTTTATCCCGATAAACGAAGAAAAGTCCGGACAGCTCCTCACTATAGACCGGCTCGAAGAGGGCGAGGAATACGAGATAGTCCTGACCAATGTCTCCGGCTTCTATCGGTATCAAATCGGAGACGTTATCCGCGTCACGGGTTTTTACAACGAAGCACCGCTTATAGAGTTTGTCTACCGCAGAGCCGGATGCTGAGCATTGCCGGCGAGAAGACGAACGAAGAGGCCGTCCGCTGGGTGGTGGACGAATTCATGCGCGAGAGCGGCGAAAACGTCGTGGATTACAGCGTATATGCCGATGTCGACACCGAGCCGGGGCACTATGTGTTCCTGATGGAGACCGAGGGAACGGTCCCGCGCGAGAAGCTTGATGAATACCGCGACCTCGTCGAGCAAAAGATGATGCACGCAAACCCCTCCTTCTTGTTAGACGCGCAAACAGGCTGAGTATGCCGAAATTTATGGAATTGCAGCAAAAGACCGACCGCGTCGGCACACTTATGAACGAAAAGCTGACCGGCGCCCGGTCGATACGCGCGTTCGGCCGTCAGGAGTATGAAATCGAAAAGCTGACCGACGCCGACCGTCAGGTGAGGGATAAGGCCATCGAGGCCAACCGCATGATGAACCTCGTCAACCCGCTTGTACAGGTGCTGATGAACCTTGTGGTGGTCGTGATACTTTTGCTGGGCCCGGTACAGATGAAGAGCGGACTTATAAGCATTTCCGGACTTATCGTCTATATCCAGTACAGTATTCAGCTTGCCGCCGGTTTTTCCACGGTTATGACAATCCTGAACGTCCTTCCCCGCTGCGAGGTGTCGGCCCAAAGGATACGCGAGGTGCTTGATTACGACTCCGAGGACATCAGTCCCGCAGAGCCCCGGACGGTCGAATCTCCGAAGGGGGAGATACGCTTTGAGGACGTGCATTTCGGTTTCAGCGGCGCATACGACCTTCTGCTCGACGAGATAAACCTTACGATTCCGGCGGGAAAGACGACCGCCATCGTCGGTGCGACCGGCAGCGGAAAGTCCACACTTTTAAAGCTTATACCGATGTTTTACGGAACTCAGTTTTACGGCTCGATTTTTATCGACGGCGTTGACACCAAAGAGATGATGCCTCATGAGCTCAGAAAGCTGATTTCATACGCGCCTCAGAAGGCGGCGGTCTTTTCGGGGACGGTCGAGAGCAACCTTAAAATGGCGAATCCCGACGCAGCCCCGGAGGACATCAAAAGGGCCTGCGACATGGCGATGGTGACGGAATTTTTGGAGTCAAAAAACGCCGGTCCGGAGTTTGAGCTTATCCAAGGGGGCGGGAACCTCTCGGGCGGACAGCGGCAGAGAATTTCCCTCGCCCGCGCTTTCGTCAAGGACGCGCCGATATATCTTCTGGACGATACATTCTCCGCGCTCGACTTCAAGACCGACGCCGCGGTGAGGGCGGCAATGCGCCGGGAGCTCGCCGGAAAGACGATAGTCGTGGTGGCGCAGAGGATAAGCACTATAATGAACGCGGATAAGATTGTCGTTTTGGACAACGGGCGAATCATCGCCACCGGGACGCATAAGGAGCTGCTCGAAAGCTGCGGCGTATACCGGGAAATCTATGAGACACAGGTCAGCCAGAGCGGTGAGGAAAAACGGGAGGCGGAGTCATGAATAAAACAAAGAAAAAGCACACGTTTCTCCGCCTGATGCTTTATATGAGCAGCAGCCGCATAAAGCTTGTGTCCGTAACATTTATCCTTATCGTCATGACCCTTGCGGGAATGTTTGCGCCGAAGGTTGTCGAATATCTGACCGACGGACTGCAGAACGGACTTTGGAAGAGCGCGTTTTCTTGGGAATTTCCGGGGAAGGAGCTGCTCGCGCTTGCCGCCCTTTATCTTATTTCGGGCATTACCTCCGGCGCATCAAGGCATTTACTGGTCGATATGGCGGAAAACACTGTGTTTTCCATGCGCGAGAAGATGCAGAGAAAGCTTGAGGTACTTCCGCTGAATTATATCGACACTCATAAGCGCGGGGATATCCTTGCCCGGGCGACCGGCGATATGGTGACGCTGACGAATGTATTGGAGACAAACCTGCCCGCCGTCTTTACAAACCTTCTGACGATAATCGGAACGGTCGCGATGATGATGGTCACGAATATCCGCCTTTCGCTGATATTCTTTGTGATGATGCCGCTGAGCATCCTGTCCATGCGCCTTATTTCCGCGAACGCAAAGAAGCTGTTTAAAAAGCAGCAGGAGGCCGAGGGCGAGCTTAACGCGCATATCGAGGAATGTCTGACGGGCAACGAGGCGATGCGGGCGTTCAACTATGAAGAAGAGGCCTACCGTCAGCTTGAGACGATAAATGTCAAGTTTTTCAGGACGTATGTCAGGTCGCGCGCGCTTTCGGGACTGTTTTCCCCGATTATGACGCTTTTGAACAACCTTGTGTACATCGCGCTCTGCGTTTTCGGAGCACAGGCCATTCTTAAGGGGACATTGACCGTCGGCGGTCTCGGCGCGTTTTTGATTTACGCGAACAACATTTCCGGTCCGATAAATCACTTTTCGGCGATGCTGAATCAGGTACAGGCCGGTCTTGCGGCGGCTGAGAGGGTGTTTGAGGTGCTCGACGAGGAACCCGAGACTCCGGACAACCCGGAGACCTCGGTGCAAATGGACGAGACGAAGGGCATTGTTGACTTTGAGCATGTAAAATTCGGCTACACCCCGAAGAATATCCTTATGCACGACGTCAGTTTTCACGTCGATTCGGGACAGATATTCGCAATCGTCGGACCTTCCGGCGCCGGAAAGACCACTCTTGTGAACCTTCTGATGCGGTTTTACGAGATTAACGGCGGAACAATCAGCTTGGACGGAAATCCGATAAGCGAGCTTACCCGCGGCGGCCTGCGTAAATTTATGGGCATGGTGCTTCAGGACACATGGATTTTCTCGGGCACTATCTATGAAAATATCGCCTACGGCAAACCCGGCGCAACGCAGGAGGAAGTGATGGCTGCTGCGAAAAAGGCGCAGTGCGACGAATTTATCCGAAAGCTCCCCGACGGATATGAAACCGTAATCAGCGCGGAAAGCTCCGCCCTGAGCATGGGTGAAAAACAGCTTCTGTCGATAGCGCGCGTGGTGATTGCCGAGCCGAGGATTCTTATTCTTGACGAAGCGACCTCGAATATAGATACCCGCACCGAGGTGCTCATCACAAAGGCAATGAGCGATATGATGAAGGGAAAGACCGCGTTTATCATCGCCCACCGCCTGTTTACGATAAAGAACGCTGACTGCATCATCTTTATGAAGGACGGGGATATACTCGAGGTCGGCAATCACCGCGAGCTGATGGAAAAGGGCGGCTATTACGCCGAATTATACAACAGCTCATATGCGTGATGAAATATTTTTAATTAAATATATAACAAACAAGGAGGAATTCAACAATGAAAGGCTGGTTTTTGACTGCCGGAAAATTTACGCAGGACATCGAGGGGCTGTTGGCGCATCTTCCCTCCACGGGACATACTCTCGAGATAATCAACTGTGAGAAGATGGCGTACTGCATCGACGACGGACTTCCCGCGAGGATTTGGAAGGACGGGGAGCTTGTGACCCCGCCGGACTTTTTCTATATCGTGGATACGGACGGCGAGAACGGAGCGGTGTTCCGCTTCGCGAAGCAGCTCGAGGAGCTCGGCTCGTTCGGCTACAACTCCATAGAGGCGAAGAAAACGGCTCTGAGCAAAATCGCCACATATCAGGTGCTTGCGCGAGCGGGTCTGCCCATTATAAAGACAATAGTGTTCAGCAAGGAAATGAAGAAGGAGCTTTTGCTCGAGGAAATCGGACTCCCGATGGTAATTAAGCCGGACGACGGATTCGGCGGCGAGGGAGTCGAGCTTATCCGGACGGAGGAGGAGCTTGACGGCGCTCTCGAGCGGATTCGCAGCTCGGACGCGAGAATGTTGGTTCAAAAATATGTCGCCACCTCAAAGGGCAGAGACGTGCGCGTCCTTACCATCGGATTCGAGGCAATCTTCGGTCTGTGCCGACAGGCGTCTAACAGCGAGGAATTTCGCTCCAACGTCCACCTCGGAGGGACGTTCAGCGAGTACCCGCTTACCGAGGAAATGAAAGAGCTCTGTCACAAGGTCGCAAAGGCCATAGGTCTTCGCATGGCGGGAATCGACCTGCTTTTCGGGGAGGACGGTTTTGTCGTCGGCGAGGTAAATTCTACCCCCGGAGGACAGGAAGGATGGCTTACAAGGAAGGACGTACTCCCCGCGTTCTTTAAGGATTTGGCCTCAGAGCTGATGAAGCGGCCGCTTCCGTACTGGAAATACCGTCAGCTCAGATCGGACGCAAATTCCGTCCCGCTTTCAAAGCTTCTGATAGAGATGAGCGATATGGACTTCGTCAATGCCGAGAGGGCGCTTTATGCGGACTGTGAAGGCACTCAGAAGCTTTTGCTTGCGGAGCTTTTGCGTGCAAATAAGGACACCGAATTCGGCAGGGCGCATCATTTCGACGAAATCCGGACAGTCGAGGATTACCGGAAGAACGTGCCGCTCTCCGATTGGGAGGATTACGCGCCGTATGCCGAACGGCTCGGAAAGGGCGAGGAGAATATTCTCTTCCCCGGAAAGCCGACCTTCTTCTACCGCACCTCCGGGACGACGTCGAGCTATAAGTTTATCCCGGAGAGCAAGCGCGAGGAGCTCTCGAGGCAGGCACTCGGCCGCGCCAGGCTGACGGCAATTTTTATGCTGTTCGGCAAGAAGGTGGCAACCCGCGTCTTTGCATTTTTCAATAAGTCTTCCATCGACGCCTCGGAGGGAGGAATCCAAAGGGGTACCGCTTCCGGACGCTCGAGCGAGCTTACCGGTCCGGAGCTTCTGAAGTGCCTGACATATCCGCCCCAGGTCGTGAATGAATTTGAGGGCGAGGCGCTGATGTATATGATGCTGCGCACATCGCTGCGCTATCGCGACGTGACGGCAATCAGCGGAAACAACGCCCTGATGATGAAAAACCTTGTGGAATACGGAAAGGCCCACGCCGCTGAGCTGATTTCGGATATCCGCAGCGGAAATTGCAGATACGAAATGTCCGACAGCCTGCGCGCGCTCCTTGCGGACAATCTGGCGGCGGACCCCGAGAGGGCGGATGAGCTGGAGCGGCTTGCCGCCGAGGACCGTTTCATTCCGAAATATTATTGGCCCGAGCTTATCGCATCTGCTTTCCGGCTCGGCGGAAGCGTCGGAGTTTATGTGAACTCGGTGCGGCCTCTCCTGCCGGACGGAACCCGGTATCTTGACGTCGGATACGGCGCGAGCGAGGCAAAAATCAATATCCCGATGAAACCGAACACACCGGCGGGAGCGCTGGCGGTGTTCTGCGAATTCTTCGAGTTTATCCCGGAGGAGGGCGGCGAACCGCTTCTGGCCCACGAGCTTGAGGACGGCAAGAACTATGAGCTTGTTCTCACGACGAACGCGGGTCTTTATCGCTACCGTCTGAAGGACCTCGTGCATGTGGACGGCTTTACCGGGACGACGCCGAACATTTATTTTGTGACAAAGCTGGCCGATGTGGCGAATATTGCGCAGGAGAAGATTCCCGGCTCTATGCTTCTTGAAGCGATAAGGGACACTGCCGCGGAGGCGGGATATCCCTGCCGCATGGCACAGGTGTATCCGGATTCCGATTCCGCGAGCTATGTGATTTGCATGGAAGTGGAAAAGCAGCCGGAGGATTTGACCGCCTTTGAGAAGCTGATGGACGAGGGACTGAGGAGCCGTCTTATACAGTATGACACCTACCGCGGCAAGCTGCTGAACCCCTGCCGTGTCGTGCTGATGAAAGAAGGCTGGTCCGACGACCGAATCAAAAAATACACCAAAGGAAACGCCACTGCGGCCCAGGTGAAGGTGCCGGTGGTAATCTCCGCCCCTCCGGAGAAGGAGTGGGTAGAAAGGATGGGGAGGAGGGGTAGACGGGAAGGGGGAGGCTTTTGGAATAAATCATATTTGACCTTAGATAAGACTATTTGACGGATAACGAGTTGTCTGTATTTGCCATTTTTGACAGTGGTGGTATATGGGTCATTACTAATCAACAGCGGTAAAGACATCAAAGTGGTTCGGTAATTCAAAACCGGTACCATCACGGATATATACGTTTACATCATCAAAGAATCCGACGTACGGTCGAGCGATATTATTTCGGATATGATTTTTAATCAAAGATTGGACAATAAAAATAGCGTCTATGCAAAACATAGACGCTTTACTTTTTGAAATCGTGCGGTAAAAATGCGGTAAAACTGATTTTGAGAGAGAAAAATAAGAACCGCTCAGACCGGCAAATGCCTTATCTAAGCGGTTTTATCTTGGTTGCGGGGGAAGGACTTGAACCAACGACCTCCGGGTTATGAGTTCAATTTTTAACGTTTTTTATCGTGCTAAAATGTCTTGTAAAATGGCTATAATAAAGGGTTTGCACAAACCTAACATTTAATATCGTTTTATATTTTTATACAACTTTTTGCAACTTAGTTGTACGAAAGTTGGACGGAGAATAAGTCCAAAATTTCGGACAGATAGGAAAAGCCGCCGACAGATTATGCCGACGGTCTTTCCATTTTGTAGGAGATTTGAGTATGTCTATACTACTCCGATTCTGTAGAAGATTTCATTTTTTTGATATAGTCGAGTTTTCTTTCAGCTAACATCTTTCGCCGGAGCTCTCGCAGCTCTTGACAGTTACCGCTTATACAGTCTTTTCTTTGGCAGTTTAAGCAGACGTTTACAAGCTCACGGTCTACCGATTCACCTATAGCCTTAAATGCTTTGTCCTTCTGTAGCCAATGTTCCCTCATCTTTTGGTTATAGGCGATATTTGCGTTTCTGAGCTCTTGCCTTTTGAGGGCGCGGTATTCGCGTTGATATTTGCGCTGGTATGCTCTGTAGTGTTCAAGGGATTCGCCTGTACGTCTTTTATACATTACTCTGCTCCCTCAATGGTTCCCTCTATGCCGTCAACCGCATTGTAAAATGATTCGAGCCTATCTTCGCCCATACTTGGCAAAAGCTCTTTCATACAACCGCGCATATCCGTAAACGGTTCACGTTTCGGCAAGGGTCTGGATTCGCCTTTGCCGTATAAGTTGCTATGAATTTGTTCGGCGATTCGCGCTGTCTTTTTAGTGTCAAATTCAATAAAATCATTAACATTTTTTGCAAGCTGTCTGAGTGCGGAGTTAGTTTCATCTGCGCTCATGGTTTTAACATCTGCAAATCTGTTAAAGTTGCGGAGTATGCCTTTGGAGTGGGCTATTTCGTTAAGAGTTGCTAAAGCCGTGGGGTTAGCCTTTAATGCAAGAGCCGCAGATTCAAACTCCCCCTCGCTGATAGATTCTTTCATCTTCAAGAGTTGCAATAA
>CANQOC010000029.1 GCA_947625375.1 uncultured Clostridia bacterium
TATAGCCAGTTTTATTTTCATGTCGGTCCCCCTTACGGATGTTATTGAGCTCGGTTTTGCAATAATGTGTACTTTTTTGTTGAACATATTTATAGAGCTATTATACTACAAACGAGAGCGATTTGCAATATGTTTCGGCAAATTTTTGCAGATAATTAGTGTAAAATGTTTAACACAATTTTATCTATAAAATTTTGCCAAAAAGTACACTTTTTCGCAGAGTCCGCCGCTATTCGGCGGCTTTTTTGTACCCCTTCGCCCTATACCTGAACGTTGAAAGCGGCATGCCGCACTCCTTGGCGGCGGCGGTGCAGGTCAGCCTGCCGGACTGCCAAGCGTCAAGGCAGGCGTCGAAGTTCTCGGGGAGCGGCGACGGAGGACGTCCGAAGCGGACGCCCCGCGCCTTTGCGGCGGCAATCCCCTCGGCCTGACGCTGGCGGATATTCGTGCGCTCATTCTCGGCGACGAAGCTGAGCACCTGAAGAACGATGTCGCTCAAAAACGTCCCGACAAGGTCTTTTCCGCGGCGGGTGTCCAAAAGAGGCATGTCGATTACAAAGATGTCGACGCCCTTTTCCTTTGTGATAATCCGCCACTGCTGCTGGATTTCCTCATAGTTCCGCCCGAGGCGGTCGATGCTTTTAATGCAGAGCAGGTCGTCCCGCCTCAGCTTCCGGAGAAGCCGCCTGTAGCTCGGGCGGTTGAAGTCCTTCCCCGACTGCTTGTCCGTAAAGATGTTCTCGGGCGGGACCTTTGCCTCGCTCATCGCGATAAGCTGCCGCCCCTCGTTCTGTTCCTTTGTGCTGACGCGGATATAGCCGTATACTTTGCCCATTGCCCTCTCCTCCTTCGTACCGATTATAACAGATTGGCAGAAGTGAGAAGACAGAAGTCAGAAATTAGAGGATAGATGGTTAGAGGGTGGAGGATAGATGCGGATATTTGTCTTCCTGCGGAATACAAAATTGGAGAGTTGTCTTTCGACAGTGTCGAAAATGTCGAAAGTTCATGAAAAAATATTTTGCGTACACGGGTGGCGGACAATTTAGAGATTTTGTCTTTCTATAGTGCTTAAAATGCTTAAAATCCATGAAAATAAAATTTGTGTCTTCCCATGACGGACAATTCAGCAGTTTTGTCTTTAAATAATGTTTAAAATGCGTATTATTCATGAAACTTCAAGATAAAAAAATCTTAAAGGCACTTTTATGATATAAAGTATTAAAGTACAATTTGGCTTTTACGGTTTATGAATTATAGACATTTTCGGGTCGATTATGCTTATTATGTCGATTATGCGTGTCAGTATAAAAAGCAAAAATTAACTTTATCACATTATAGCATGAAAGCCTTTGGACTTTTATTTATTCACTTCCATGGATTATCAACATTTTCGACATTTTCGGACTGTATTTTTCCAACTTCTGACATCTGACTTCTGAAAATCTGTCCTCTAACTTTTATGGATTTTAGACATTTTAAGCACTATAGGACTGTACACGTTCCATATTTGCCAATTACTAACAACTAATAACTATTCTCTAACAACTACATGGATTTTGCGCATTTTGCACATTTTGTCCCGTGCGCTTGCTATATTTCCAAATACTAACAACTAACAACTATTCTCTAACTACTACACGCATTTTACGCATTTTGTCCCGTGCACTCTTCTATCTTCTATCCTCTAATCATCTAACCTCCACCTTGCAAATTCCCCCTGTATATGTTATAATTACCCCGAACTAAAAAGGAGGTTGATGAAATATGAATTTTACCGACATCTGTGAAAACGGAACGCCGCGCAAAGGGATGATTTTCCACGAGGACCCCAAGGTCACAAGCTCCGGGGCGATTGAGCCGCATACCTACGCGATTCCGTTCGCAAAAAATGAAGAGCCGTTCGGCCCGAGGGAGACGTCATCGCGGTTCGAGCTCCTCAACGGGGAGTGGGGATTCTCCTATTACGCGAGCATACTCGACCTTGACGACAGGTTCCCGAGTCTTCCGCCGCAGACGAAGATTCCCGTCCCCTCGAACTGGCAGCTCCACGGCTATGACGTGCCCCAGTACACCAACGTCATGTACCCTATCCCCTATGACCCGCCCTATGTCCCGGACGACATTCCGGTCGGAGTGTACCGCCTCGAATACGACTATGTATACGCCGACCTGCGGAAGATAATCTGCTTCGAGGGCGTCGACAGCTGCATGTACCTCTATGTCAACGGCATATTCGCGGGGTATTCCGAGGTGTCGCACTCTACCGCCGAATTCGACATTACCGACCTTCTTGCCGAGGGGACGAATGTCCTGACCGTCGCGGTGCTGAAATGGTGCTCGGGGACGTATCTTGAAGACCAGGACAAAATCCGAATGTCCGGAATCTTCCGCGACGTATATATCCTCTCACGCCCGAAAAAGCGCCTTTCGGACTACCGCGTCGCGGCGAAGGCCGACGGAAGCCTCAGCGTTTCGGTGGTCGGCGAAAGGGCGTCCGTAAAGCTTTATGACCCCGACGGAAAAAAGGTCGCCGAAGGGCTCGCGGCTCCGGACTGGCCGTTCACCTGTACCGTCGCCGGCGTGAAAAATTGGTCCGCCGAAAATCCCGTTCTCTATAAGATGATTCTCGAATCCTGCGGCGAGGTCTTCGGCGAGAGGGTCGGCTTCCGCGACATCGAAATCAGGGACGGCGTCGTCTGCGTCAACGGCGTGCCGGTGAAGTTCAGGGGCGTGAACCGCCACGACAGCTATCCCGACACCGGCTATTACGCGTCATACGAAAAGATGCGCGCCGACCTTGTCCTCATGAAGAAGCACAACATCAACGCAATTCGCACGTCGCACTATCCCAACGCTCCCGAGTTCTATAAGCTCTGCGACGAGCTGGGGTTCTATGTCATCGACGAGGCCGACCTCGAGTGTCACGGCAGCATCGACGTCTATCAGAACTTTGAGTGGACCCGCGAGGGCGGCTACGGCGGAATCGCGCTCACGGTCGGCAGGCGCGAATTTGAAGCGGCAATCCGCGACAGGCACAAGAGGCTTGTCTTCCGCGACTACAACCGTCCCTGCGTCGTGATGTGGTCGCTCGGCAACGAGGCGGGATATTCCTCGGCGATGCGCCGCTCCGCCCTCTGGATTAAGAAGGAAGACCCCTCGAGGCTCGTCCACTATGAGAGCACACACCGCCTCGACAAGAAGGGCTTCGGCGAGCTGAGCGTCGTCTCGAAGATGTATCCGCCGACGGAATATGTAAGGGACTATCCCGAGAGCGACCCCGAGGCAAACGGGCGTCCGCTCGTCCTCTGCGAATACTGTCACGCCATGGGCAACGGCCCTGGCGACTTAGAGGACTATTGGAAAGAGATTTATTCAAACGAAAAGGTCTCGGGAGCTTTTGTCTGGGAGTGGTGCGACCACAGCGTCCCGCTCGGAAAGACCGATGACGGAGAGTATAAATTCGGCTACGGCGGAGACTGGGGCGAGCGCCACAACGACGGAAATTTCTGCTGCGACGGCCTCTGTTACCCCGACAGGAAGCCGCACACAGGTCTACGGGAGCTCAAACAGGTTTACCGCCCCGTCCGCGCCGAAAAGCTCGACAACGGGCACTTTGTGCTCAAAAACATGCTCGCGTTCACCGACCCCGCCGACTTCCTCGCCTGCCGGTACGAGATAACCGAGGACGGCAAGGTTATCCGCAAGGGAAAGGTCGATATTTCGATGCCGCCGCTCGGAAACCTTGAAATATCAATCCCCGAGACGCGCGACGTCGCTTCAAGCCGCTATATCCGCTTTATATTCACGCTTAAGCATGACACCGCTTGGGCGGAAAAGGGATACGAGGTCGCCTTCGACCAGCTTGAAATGACCGAGGAGAACAGAAAGCTCCTGCCGCGGGCGTCGAGAAAGAAAACCGAATTCCTCGGGACTCCGACGACATACGAGATTATCGCCAACGGCACAAGATTCTTCTTCGACAGAATACGCGCCGAGCTGTCCTCGATTACAAGAGAGGGCGTCGAGCTTCTTGACGCGCCGATTCGGTTCAACTTCTTCCGCGCGCCGACCGACAACGACTCGAAGCGCGGCGAGTGGACAAGGCTCCATCTTCACGACTACGACACAAAGATATATTCGACCTCGGCGGAATGGGACAGAAAGACCGTCGTCATCAAGGTCGAGGAGTCGTTCGGCTGGAACGGACTTGCGCCGTTCGTGCGCGCGTCGGTGCGGTATACCTTCACCCCCGACGGGACGATGAACATCTCGGCGGACATCAAAACCGACGAAAAGGTCTCGGTTCTCCCGAGGCTCGGACTCAGGTTCTTTGTCCCGAAGAGCTTCGACACCGTCGACTATTACGGCTACGGACCTTATGAGAGCTATATCGACAAGCACCGCGCCTCCTGGCTCGGAAGGTTCACCGGAAAGGCGTCGGAGATGTTTGAAAACTATATCCGCCCGCAGGAGAATTCGTCGCACTTCGGCTGCAAGGACGTCACCCTTAAGGGGCCGTTCGACGTCGTGTTCGAGGGCGCGGGGGACATAAGCTTTTCGTTCTGCGAGTATACTCAGGAGGAGCTGTTTAACAAGCGGCACAGCTTTGAGCTCGAAAAGTGCGGCTCAAACGTGCTCTGCGTGGACGCGTATATGCAGGGCGTGGCGTCATGCTCCTGCGGTCCCGCAATCAAGCCGGAATACTGCCTCCCCGAAAAGGAGCTTACGCTCAGCATTTCAATGAGACCGGAGGAAAAATGACGTTAAACCGCGTTAATATTGCTTGACAACTTCTTCACAGGTGATATAATATAAGGCGAATATAAGAGCTTTGGTGGGCGGGTGGCGCAACGGGGTGCCGCCCCGCCCGGAGGCTCTTTTGTGTATAGGCGGTGATGTATTTGAGCAAAAAGAAAAAGGCGGTCAGCGCGGTCATATTCGCGGTGATTGCCGCCTTGCTGCTCGTCGGGATAATCCTTGTCCCGGGGCAGGAAAAAGAGCCGATTAAGGACGCGATGAAGGACGGAGTTCTCCACGAGACGAACCGCATCGCCCTCTTCGGCAGCGACGTCAGTCCGGGACTTATCTCGGCGTTCGTCGTTTCGGGACTCCTTATTCTGTTTGCCGCGGCGGTGAGGATTTTCGTGATTCCCCGCTTCACCGAAATCCCCGGCGGGTTCCAGCTCGCCCTCGAGACGGCTGTCGGCTATTTCTCGGGTCTCGCGAGACAGAACAGTCCGCACCGCAACGGCTTCCTCGGGGCATATGTATTCACCGCGGGGTGCTATGTCGCGGTGAGTACGGTCTTCGAGCTGTTCGGTATTCAGGCCGTGACGACCGAGGGGCGGTCGGTGTCGCTTCCGGCGCCTCTTGCCGACATCAACGGCGCAATCGCGATGGGCGTGATGTCATACGGCGTTATACTTATAAGCGGAATAATCTTCGGAAAGGCAAGGGGAGCTGTGAACGCCCTTAAAGACTTCTCGCTTCCGATTTCGATGAGCTTCAGGCTCTTCGGAGCGCTCCTGAGCGGCGCGTTGGTCACCGACCTTGTCTATCACTACCTGCCGCTGAGCTTTGTGCTTCCGTCGGTGGTGGCGGTGCTGTTCACTCTTTTGCACGCGATTATTCAGACATATGTTTTGACAATGCTCGTTTCGGTCTTCTACGGAGAAAGCACCGAAGCGCACAAAAAGGCATAAACGAAAGGACGGTTTATATGAAAACACTGAAAAAAATTCTTGCGGTAATTCTTGCGCTGACGCTCGCCCTCGCTATGAGCACGGCGGTGTTCGCCGACGGCGAGGAGTCAGAAAACGTCGTCCGCGACTATAAGGCAATCGCGGCGGCAATCATCATCGCGGCGGCGGCTGCTGCCGGTGCGTTCGGCATGTCGCTTACGATTATGAAGACCATCGACGGCATCGCGCGGCAGCCCGAGGCGGCGTCGAATATCCGGAGCGCGATGATGCTCGGACTTGTGTTCATCGAAACGGCAATAATCTATGCCCTCATCGTCGCGGTGCTCGTAATCTTCGTACTTTAATAATAAGGAGGAAGCTAAATGCCGCTGAACATAGATATACAGCAGATTCTGCTGCATATGCTCAACTTTGTGATACTTTTCGCGGCGCTCTGGTTCCTGCTCTATAAGCCGGTAAAAAAGTTTATGGACGACCGCGAGGCGTCATATAAAAAAGCCTCGGACGAGGCGGGCGAAAAGATGAAGAAGGCCGACGATGCCCTTGCGGGTCTCGACGGCGCACTTGAAGAAAAGAAAAAACAGGCCGAGGCGGAACGCACAGCGCTCCTTGCGTCGGCACAGACGGCTTGTAAGGAAAAGCTCGACGAGGCCGAAAAGCGTGCGGAACAGATTGTTTCCGACGCAAGGGCAGAGGCCGAGGCAATCCGCAAAAAGGCGGTCAGCCAGAGCAGCCGGGACATCAGCGAGCTTGCGGTCGAATCGGTCGAAAAGGCGGTCATGACGAGCGCCGAAGAGGCGTTCGAGACCTTCCTTAACACCGTAGAGAAGGAACAGAATCATGAGTGACCAGCAAAGACTTCGCGCGCTGCTTTATTCCTCGGTCGCGCCGACTCCGCTTCAAAGGGCGAGGTTCGAGCGCTTCATCGAGCTTAAATACAGCGAGAGATGCTATTTTCTTTGGGTAAGGGACCCGAACATCATCGACGGGTTCCGGCTTGAGGTCGGCTCAGACGTCTATGACTGGACGGTCGAGGGGCGGCTTTCACAGCTTAAGGACGCGATGCGCGCGGTCAGGGTCGAGCCGGGCGAGGACATTATCCCGCTGCTTAAAAAGGCGGTCGACGACTTTGTCCCTCTTGCCGCCGCCGAGGAAATCGGGACGGTTCTGACCGTCGGAGACGGCGTCGCGACCGTCAGCGGACTAAAGCGCGCGGAATACGGCGAAATCCTCATCTTCGAGGACGGAGTCAGGGGGATGGTGCAGAATATCGACAAAAAGTCGGTCGGCTGTATCCTCTTCGACGGCGACGAATCGGTCACGGCGGGAAGCCCTGTCCACCGAACAAAACGCTCGGCGGGCGTGCCCGTCGGCGAGGGGTTTATCGGAAGAGTCACCGACGCCCTCGGAGTCCCGATTGACGGAAAGGGAGAAATCACCCCGTCGGGGTACCGCCCGGTCGAGCACCCTGCGCCCGGAATCGCCGAGCGACAGCCGGTCAGCGAGCCGATGAGGACGGGACTTCTGGCAATCGACTCGATGTTCCCCATCGGGCGCGGACAGCGCGAGCTTATCATCGGGGACAGACAGACCGGAAAGACCGCAATCGCCCTCGACGCTATCCTCAATCAGAAGGGAAGCGGCGTAATCTGCATATATGTCGCAATCGGACAGAAGGCGAGCTCGGTCCGCCAGCTTGTGACCGCACTCGAGGAGCGCGGCGCGATGGAGTATACGACCGTTCTGCTCGCTTCGGCGAGCGACCCCGCGCCCTTGCAATACATCGCGCCATACGCCGGCTGCGCAATGGCGGAGTATTTCATGGAACAGGGGAAGGACGTTTTAATCGTCTATGACGACCTCTCAAAGCACGCGGTCGCGTACCGCTCGATAAGCCTTGTCCTCGGGCGTAGTCCTGGGCGCGAGGCATATCCCGGCGACGTCTTCTATCTTCACTCCAGACTTCTGGAGCGCTCGGCGAAGCTTTCGGCCGAAAAGGGCGGCGGGAGCATGACCGCTCTCCCGATAGTCGAGACGCTCGCCGGCAATGTTTCGTCATATATCCCGACTAACATCATCTCGATTACCGACGGACAGATTTTTCTCGACACCGCTCTCTTCCGCTCGGGACAGCGCCCGGCAGTAAACGTCGGTCTTTCGGTGTCCCGCGTCGGCGGCGACGCGATGACCGGGGCGATGAAGTCGGCCTCGGGGTCTCTGAGGCTCGAGCTGGCGCAGTACCGCGAGATGAAGGTGTTCACACAGTTTTCAAACTACCTTGACGACAGCATACAAAAGAGCCTGCGCTCGGGCGAGACGCTTATGAACATGCTCAAGCAGGAGCAGTATGCGCCCTACGAGGAATGGGAGCAGGTCGTTATCCTCTGCGCCGCAATCGGAAAGTGCCTCGACTCACTGCCGCAGGAGCGCTTCGGCGAGCTTTTGCACAGCCTATGCGACAGGTTCGCGGCAAAGCGGCCGGACATCGTCGACAGAATCAGGAGCGGCTCGAAGGTCTCGGAGGAGGACCGCGCGGCAATCGAGGAGTTTGCGAGGGCGGGAAGCTATGCTTAACGAATACGAGCTGAGAAACCGCATCGTCTCCATCGGTGAGACACAGAAAATCACCGGCGCGATGTATCTTATCGCGTCGAACGAGCTTCGGCGCGCAAAGGCGGCTTTTGACGAGACAAAGCCTTATTTCATGTCGCTTCGGTCGGAGATAAAGATGATTTTCCGCGGCAGCGACCGCGACATCGACAGCATATTCTATTACCCGCAGGACGGCGGGCGCCTATCCGAAGGGACATACGGGATTCTTCTCATCACCGCGGACAAGGGGCTTGCCGGCTCGTATAACATGAACGCGATAAGGGCGGCGGAAAAGGCGATTGAAGAGCACCCGGACACCCGCCTCTTCGTCGTCGGGAGCTTCGGGAGGAAATACTTCACCGCGAAGAACATCCCCTTTGAAAAGGACTTCGAGTTTTCGGCACAGAGTCCGACGCTCCACCTTGCGCGGAACATCACCTCTCTCCTGCTCGACAAATTCGTCGCAAAAGAGATGACCAAGCTCTTCGTCATCTATACAAACTATGAAAACGACGTCGTGATGGACGTCAGAAACGACAGGATTCTCCCCTTCCACCGCCGCGAATTCCTCGGCGAAGAGGACGTCGGCGACCCGCCGGTGTTCTATCCGAACGAGAAGGAGGTCCTCGAGGCAATCGTGCCGAGCTATGTCTGCGGATTCGTCTACAGCGCGCTCGTCGGGAGCTTTTTAAGCGAACAGCGCTCGCGCATGGCGGCGATGGAGACCGCCGACCGGAGCGCAAGGGATATGCTCGAAGAGCTCGACTTTGAATACAACAGACTGCGCCAGAGCGAGATTACCCGCGAAATCACCGAGATTTCGGCGGCGTCGAGGTTCCAGCGCGAAAAGAAGGCAAAGGAGGCAGCAGATGACAGGTAGGATTTCCGCAATTTCGGGTTCGGTTATCGACGTCGAATTTTCGGACGGTCTTCCGAAGCTGAAGGACGCGCTTGTGACCGAGGTGAACGGCAGGCGAAGGGTTATGGAGGTCGCACAGCACATCGGCAACAACTCCGCCCGCTGCATAATGCTCGCCGAAAGCGAGGGACTGAGCCTCGGCACCGAGGTCAGACCCGCCGGCGGAGGGATAACCGTCCCGGTCGGCGAAGAGGTCCTCGGACGGGTGTTCAACGTCCTCGGAGAGACGATTGACGGCGGGGAGCCGCTTCCGAACAACGTCAGGCGCAGTCCGATACACAGAAAGGCGCCCGACTTTGCCGAGCTTTCGACCGGCGTCGAGCTTTTGGAGACCGGCATCAAGGTCATCGACCTCCTCGAGCCGTATCCGCGCGGAGGGAAAATCGGTCTCTTCGGCGGCGCGGGCGTCGGAAAAACTGTCCTTATTCAAGAGCTTATACGGAATGTCGCACAGGCACAGGGCGGATATTCGGTCTTTGCCGGAGTCGGCGAGCGCTCGCGCGAGGGGTCGGACCTTTGGAACGAGATGAAGGCCTCGGGCGTCATCGACAAGACCGCGCTCGTATATGGACAGATGAACGAGGCGCCGGGCGTAAGAATGAGGGTCGCCCTCTCGGGACTGACGATGGCGGAGCACTTCCGCGACGTCGAGCACCGCGACGTCCTCTTCTTCATCGACAATATTTACAGATTCGTACAGGCGGGCTCCGAGGTCTCGGCGCTGCTCGGGCGTATGCCCTCTGCGGTCGGATACCAGCCGATGCTCGCCGAAGAGATGGGCGCGCTTCAGGAGAGGATTGCCTCGACAAAGTCCGGCTCGATTACGTCGGTACAGGCGGACTATGTCCCTGCCGACGACCTCACCGACCCCGCTCCCGCGACGACGTTCACCCACCTTGACGCGACGACGGTTCTGTCGAGAAAGGTCGCGGAGCAGGGAATTTATCCCGCCGTCGACCCGCTCGAAAGCGCTTCGAGGGTGCTTGAACCCTCGGCCGTCGGAAGAGAGCACTATGAAATCGCGCGGGGAGTGCAGGAGATTTTGCAGAAATACCGCGAGCTCCAGGACATCATCGCGATTCTCGGAATCGAGGAGCTTTCGGACGAAAACCGCGCCGCGGTCATGCGCGCGCGAAAGGTGCAGAAATTCCTTGCGCAGCCGATGTTCGTCGCCGAAAAGTTTACCGGCCTCGAGGGGAAATACGTCCCGCTCAAAGAGACCCTCCGCGGGTTCGGCGCGATTATCTCGGGCGAGGTCGACGACCTCCCCGAAGCCGCGTTCTATAACGTCGGGACGCTCGACGACGTCTATAAAAAGGCGGAGACACTGAAATGAAAAACTTTTCGCTGAAAATTTTCGCCGCGGACAGGGTATTCTATCAGGGTGAGTGCCAATCGCTCATAATCCCGACCGTCGACGGCTCATACGGCATCATGGCGGGTCACGAGAGCATGGTCGTCGCCGTCACAATCGGTCTCGCCTCGTTCACCGACGGCGAGGGAAAGCGGCAGAACGCCGTGCTTTCGTCGGGAATCTGCAAAATCGACGGCAGCGGTGTGCTGATAATGGTCGAGACGGCCGAGCGCCCCGAGGAAATTGATTTAAGGCACGCCGAGCAGGACGCCGCCGACGCCGCCGAGGCTCTGAGGAGCCGTGAAAACGCTTCGGACATCAAGCGCGCAAAGGCGAAGATGGCGCGGGCCGCTTCGAGACTCCGCGCGGCGGGGCATAAAGAGATTGACTGACAGAATTTTCCGCCATGTGAAAATCTTAAGGCCTCATCGCACAATTATTTTGGTGCAGACGCGCAGTCAGATTTTTCGTCAGATGAAACAAAAACCGGAGCTAATACTTTGTGTATTGGCGAGGATTTTTGTGAAATATGACGGAAAATATGCAAGCGGATGTGCCAAAAAGGCATTAGCCGCTAATTGTGCGGTGAGGCCTTATTAATTTCGGGCGGAATTTTTTGTCGCAATATCTTGTAATCCCGAAAAGAATGGTGTATAATAGAATAGCATATTGCCCCCGGGGACGATTATGCCCGGGGTGCGGTTTTTTCCGGATAAATCCGCGAAAAAATTTTTCCGCACTGCAACAAAAACGCTGATTTTTGACACTTAGTATACAGAGGCACCGCGCGTGGGCTCTGTATGGTCCGAAAGCGAGGTGAGAATTCCGATGCAAAGCTTTAAAGAGCTTGTTAAAATGGCACAGAAGGGCGACTCGAACGCGTTCGCCGAGCTGTACTCATCAATATATAAAGAGCTCTATTATTTCGCACTGACCAACCTCAACAGTCCGGACGACGCCGCCGACGCCGTACAGGACGCAGTGCTCGACGCCTTTGTCGGACTTAAGAACCTCCGCAGCGAAGATGCCTTTAAGGGCTGGATGCTTCGGATACTCACCGCCAAGATTAAGAGAAAACAGGCGGAATACATTCAGGACCGTGATAACCTCACCTACATCAACGGACAGGACGAGGACGGCGGCGACCGAGAGTACGAAATCCCCGACCGCGAGTCGAAGTACGAGGGAATCGAGCTTCTCGACCAGATTGAGTGCCTCAGTCAGAACGAAAAAATGTGCTTCTCGCTCAACGTCATATACGGCTACACGAGCGACGAGATATCCGAAATCACCGGAATAAATTCGGCAACCGTCCGAACATACCTCGCAAGAGGAAAAAACAAGCTGCGAAAGCTGCTTGACGGTACTTAACCACCGAAATATTTTACCGAAAGGAGGAAACACCGTGGCGACAGTAAGAGACAACCCCTATATCGAGCTGTATGAACAGCTGAGCATACCCGAGCGGCTTGAACCCGCAAATATCGCCGCGATGCTCGAAGAGCACAAGCTCGCAAAAGAAGAGCCGGTGAAGATTAAGGTTTCCTCCGCCAAACCCGAAAAAACCGTCCGCCTCGCCGAAAGAAAACCGAAAGAGGCCGACACCGAAATAAGAAATATTACCGTTTCGGGAAGCAAGAGAAAGACGTCCGCGGCATTCCGCTCGGCTGCCTCCATAGCGGCGTGCGCGGCTCTTGCTCTCGGAATTGCCGGATATGTCAACATCGGAAAGGAATCCGAGCTCCCCGAACAGGTGCAGAGCGGCGGTTCATATGCCTCGGACTACGACGATATCCATAAATCCTTTGAAAAATACTATATCGACGACGCGGGCAAGACCCTTGACTCCGCAATCGAGGACATTGAACATTCATACAACGAAAGCACCAACGACGCCGTATCCGAAAATGCGGTGACCGAGCCGAGCGCTCCCGAGAGCGCCGAAAGCATCGCGCCCGACGTCAGCGGCGCACCCGCAAATCCCGAGCAGCCGAACAGCAGCGCTCCGGCCCCCGAGGGCGATGACCCGATTGAAGCGCCGATGCCGCCGAACACCGAAATCCCTTCGGAACAGGTCGACGAGCTTCTCCCGCTCCCCGAGAGCGACGCGGTATATGACGACGGCATTAAATTCGGCAACGGATTTATCCTCGTCCCGGACAGCAACGTACTGAGAATCATCTCGACCGCCTCACGCGGGATTGAATATCACGCGAACATCTTCCCGCTCTATGAAGAGGGTTCGGCGAAAACCCTTGCGGGATATTTCGTCGACGGCACTAAGGCAGTGACCGTATATTCGGTCATCAGCGGCGGCGAGGCCGTCTCCGACCCGCTTTACGGCGACGGAAACTATTATGAAACCGCGTCGGGCACAAGAAGCTCGGTCGAGGTCTGCATCTATGACATCATGAACGGCGAGGCGGTTCTCTCGTCCTCGACGGTACAGAGCGGAAGCCTTATAGACATGAGCTTCGTCAACGGCTCTCTCTATCTCGTGACCGCATATAACGACTACCGCACCGAGCCGATTATCGGCGTCGACGACCTCGAGAGCTATGTTCCGAGCTATACGCTCAACGGAGTGAAGTATTACATCGAGCCTTCGGACATCATGATTCCGGACTATGTCTCGAACACCGACTATACCGTCATCAGCGGAATAAACATCGACGGAACGGTGTCGGTCAAGGCGGTTTTGGGTTATGAAGACCGCGTTATCCTCAGAAACGGCGCCGTGTACCTCTTGGGTTATGAAAACTACGGCGGCAGCGACTGCACGACGGTCAGGGTCTTCGGACTCTCGGGCGGAAACGTCGCCTATGCCGGAGCGGTCGACATCGAGGGAGTTGCGCTCGGCGGAGCGGGTGTCTCGACCTTTGACAACGCCATCGCGGTGACAACCGTCCGCGAGACCGAGTCGGGATATGTGACCACGCTCGGCATCTACGGCGCGACGATGGAGCTTATTGCTCGGGCCAACATTCCGGGCGCTCTCACCACCGCAAAGCGCGAGGGCGACTGCATCTACCTCAGCGGGTCAAAATCCGGCTGCGGAATTGATTTGAGCAACCTTTCGGCGCCGACGGTCATCGAAACCGCCCCGAAAAAAGACAAGGCGGCGGGTCTGGTCCCGTTTGAGGACGGATATGTGACCCTGACGCAGAGGCCGAGCGGAGAAATCCTCCTCTCAAAGCTTTATAAAGACGAGACCGGCGAGCTGAGGCTTGCATATTCCGAGACGGTCACGGCCGAGCCGACGGCTCACTCGAAGGCTGTCGAAAACAACGGCCTGCTCTTCGTCAGCGGCGACGTCATCGGTCTGCCCTACGGCTATTACGACGGCTTGGACAACACCTATCGGTACGCTTTGTACAGGTCGACCGGCGCGGGATTCGAGTTTATGGGACAGATTGAGTTCCACGAGGTCGACGACGCTTTCGAGCCGGAGAGGGCGATTCTTAGCGGCGGCATGCTCTATGTGTTCTCCGAGGGAAGGGTCAACAGTGTTATTGTCAGCGATTCGGTGACGCTTGTCGGCACCGCGGACATTGTTCCGAGCGCTTACAGCGGGCATTGACAGGGATATATGTGAAAAGCAGGTGCGCGTTTGGGGTGCACCTGCTTTTTTGATAAAAATTTTTTTGAAAAACGCTTGACAACCGCCCCGCGATGTGGTAATATAGCACTGTTGCGACAGCAAACACCCAATGCCGGTGTAGCTCAGTTGGTAGAGCAGCTGATTTGTAATCAGCAGGTCGGGGGTTCGAGTCCGTCCACCGGCTCCACCGGAGAAAACTGAATATGGGAGAGTTCCCGAGTGGCCAAAGGGGGCAGACTGTAAATCTGTTGCGTTTCGCTTCAATGGTTCAAATCCATTCTCTCCCACCAGTAAAAAAGACGTCCGAAGGGCGTCTTTTTTACTGCAACAAATAGAAAGTTTTCGGTCAAGTCTTTTTCAATTCAAGATAACGCTGAACGGCAGATTTCTATCCTCTAACCCTCTATCTTCTATCCTCTACCCTCTATCCTCTAACCCTCTAACTTCTAACAGCGTCAGCGTTCTCGGGTCGTCGTAGACACTGCGGAGGAGGGCGGGGGTGTTTTCTTCCCTGAGATAGACGGTGTGCCAGTTCATGAACCAGCTCCAGGGGCAGCCGTCGTCGAAAAATTCGCCTACCGGGCGGAGCTTTCCGACCTCGTGGAACGCAAAAGGCTTGTCCGCGACGGCTTTCAGGCGCGTCCAGCCGGCAAGGTTCGTCGTGCCGTCATAGCTGTCCGAGCCGATGATGTCGCAGTATTCGTCGCCGACATACCACCCGTCCTCGACCGCGCCGGAATACCCCAAGACCCAAATCAGGTTGTGAAGCGCAAAGTCCTCGGTATACCTTTTATACATCATCCTCCAGAGGCGGATAAAGCTTTCGCCGCCGTCCTTGCCCCACCAGAACCAGCGCCCGTCGAATTCGTGGAACGGCCGCCAGAGCACGGGAATTCCCGCGGCACGAAGCTCGCCGAGCGCGGCTGCCGCCCTGTCCCATCTCGACATCAGGAGCGAATTCTCCTCGGTGCCGTCGGTGAAAAGCCGGGCGAAGTCGGGGTGCTCCTCCTTCGACGCCGGATAGGTGTTCCCGACAAGTCCGGTGTGCCAGCAAATCGTCACGATTCCGCCGCGAAGGTGCCACTCCCGCGCCCGCCGCACGACGCCGTCGTAGTCGTCGTGGATAAAGTCGAATCCGCGGATTGCGGGGAGCTTCCCGACCGTCGAATAAAGATAGTCGACCTCGTCGTCGTGGTGCCTCCGCCCGGGGCACTCCTGCACCCCGGTGATGATTTTCTTACCGTAGTTTTCGCAAATAAATCCGTACAGCCGCCTTGCGCCGCCGTCGGCGTTTTTGTCTGAAAGTGAATACATTTCAAGCACCTCCGCGCGTTTTTCATGAGTATATATCACATCTGAGAAAAAGTCAAGACAAAAAGCACAAAAGGCTTGTGGCGCACCGAAAATTCCGCGCCCTTGTCTGTCAGTTAAACTTCTGTCTTCTGTCATCAAAGTCTTGACATTGTGCGGGCGTTCTGGTATAATACGGAGTGGTGTTTGCCGGAATGATGGAATTGGCAGACGTGCCGGACTCAAAATCCGGTGGTAGAGATACCGTGCGGGTTCGACCCCCGCTTCCGGCACCAATCCCCGCTCAAACGGGGATTTTTCATCGCGGGTGTGGCGGAATTGGCAGACGCGCCAGATTTAGGTTCTGGTGCTCCACGCGTGCAGGTTCAAGTCCTGTCACCCGCACCAATATAAAAGTCCCCTCTTGGGGACTTTTATATTGGTCAGAGCAATAGTCTGCGAAATGCAATCAAAGCGAACACTAAGTTTCAAAGGGGCAGAAAGAACGGCATTGACAAATTATGCGGACACGCGAAAGTGCGTCCGCTTTGGATTGCATGGAAGCGGCTGTTTCTCCGCGAGACGACCGAGGCAATCGTTGTCGCCGAGGGAAGTCGAGCGGCAAGAAACAGCGCTTTCAAAGAGGTTACAAGTCCTGTCACCCGCACCACGGCGTCGTCGCGGACTCCGTATCGTTCGCGACGGCATTTTCATGCTTGCGCACTCAATGCCATCGCTCATTCACTCCGTCGCTCCGGCTTTTCCCCGCAAAGTCTTACGACTTTGTGGGGCCCCTGTCGCAAGCTTCATATTGCTTGCAAATGCGCTCGCGGCGCTACCAACTTTTCGCGGGTGCTGGACTGCCGTCCGAAGGACGGTGGCGGCTTTTCATATGGCTGATAGTCTGCGAAATGCAATCAAAGCGAACGCTAAGTTTCAAAGGGGTAGAAAGTACGATATTGGCAAATTATGCGGACTCACGAAAGTGCGTCCGCTTTGGATTGCAAGGAAGCGGCTGTTTCTCCGCGAGACGACCGAAGCGGTTCGGTATCGCAAGGGAAGGCGAGCGGCAAGAAACAGCGCTTCCAAAGAGGTTACAAGTCCTGTCATCCGCGCGGCGTCGCAAGCTTTGTATCGCTTGTGACGCCCTTTTATCTTAAATTTCGGACGTCACCGCTCACGCCGCTGCTCCGCCTTTTTCCCCACAAAGTCTTACGACTTTGCGGGGACCCCGAAAAATCCGAACCTGTTCCCAATCGGCGACACGTTCGGATTTTTGCTTTTCTTTGACAGATATGAGGAAACTCACTTCAGGAACGGCAAGAAAATTTTGCCAACCTCAAAACCGCGAGGGCCACGAAAGAAAAGGCCGAAATAGTAAAAAACAGGCGCACCGCTTGGTACGCCTGTACCCTTCTTCCACTAACGCCGGAATAATATGTCTTGATTGCCTGCTCGCGAACTTCTTCGCTGTACTGCCACGGCC
>CANQOC010000030.1 GCA_947625375.1 uncultured Clostridia bacterium
CCTTTACGCCGTATTTCGCGAGGTTGCGGATAGTGATTCTGTAGTTTTCGATGTATTTGTCCCGCGTCGGGAGGCCGAGCTTAATGTCCTCGTGGACGTTTACGCTCTCGATGACCTCACATTCAAGTCCCGCGGCGTGAACCTCGTCGACATAGCTCTTAATCTCGTCCTCGGTCCAGACCTCTCCCGCGGCCTTATAGTCCAAAAAACCCATGACGCCGGTCATACCCGGAATCTGTCTGATTTGTGAAAGAGTGACGCTGTCGCTCTTCGAGCCGAACCATCGGAATGTCATTTTCATTTGGAATTCTTCCTTTCCGTTTTCTTTTTGATATGTATGTGCCCGGTCAGATATATCCGAACAAACTATCTCACCTTGAATCATACCACTTTTCCCATCTTTAATCAAGGCAATTTTCAAGTTTTTTCTTGCGCGGCGGAAAATCCCTGCGCCCCGGGCGTTGACTTTGGGACAAAAAGCGTTATAATGGTATGTGATAACTTTCGGGGGTGATTTCTTGACAGAACGCGAGAGAATGGAAAAGGGCCTTGTCTACGACCCGTCGGACGAATCGCTCAAGGGCGAACAGGCCGAGCTTGCCGAGCTGCTCTACGACTTTAACCACACCCGCCCGTCGGAACAGGATAAGCGGGACGCACTTCTGAAAAGGATGCTCGGCTCGGTCGGCGAGGGGTGCTATATCGAACCGCCGTTTTATGCCAACTGGTCGGGAAAGAACGCCTTTTTCGGCAGTCATGTATACGCTAACTTCGGTCTGACACTCGTCGACGACGCAAAAATCACCGTCGGGGACTATGTGATGTTCGGCCCGAACGTCACCGTCGCCACCGCGAATCACACGGTCTGGCCGGAGCTGAGGCTGAGGCAGATGCAGTATGTAAAGGACATCACTATCGGACGCAACGTCTGGATAGGCGCGGGAGCCGTAATCCTCCCCGGGGTCAGCATCGGCGAAAACTCGGTAATCGGCGCCGGAAGCGTCGTCACAAGGGACATTCCCGCGAACGTCGTCGCGGTCGGGAACCCCTGCCGGGTGATGAGGGAAATCGGCGAAAACGACCGCATTTATTTCAGACGCGGAGAAAAAATCGACTGGGAGAACATAAAATGCTGATTGAATATGAAAACCTTGTCATAAGAAACGCCGACGACGCCGACGTCCCCCGGCTTGTGATGTGGTGGAACGACGGCGAGGTCATGGCGCACGCCGGGTTCCCCCTCGGACTTAACACAACGCTCGAAAAGGTCGCGGAACAGCTGGAGCATGACGACGAAAATTCCGCGCAGCACCTTATCGCAGAAATCGGCGGCAGACCGGTCGGAGAGATGAGCTACCGCATAACGGGAAAAATCGCCGAAATCGGGATAAAGATTTGCGAACGCGAGTATCAGGACAGGGGATACGGCAAAAAGCTCCTGAGTATGCTCATCGGCGAGCTCTTCGGGAGGGGAGCCGAAAAAATCGTCCTCGGCACCAACTACACCAACCGCCGCGCGCGGCATGTTTACGGTAAGCTCGGCTTTACCGAGGTCGAAATCCGGCGCGATTCATGGCTTAATCAGCTCGGCGAGCTTCAGACGACTGTTTACTGCGAGCTCCTGCCGGAGAATTTTGTCAGTTATATTAAATGAAATATACGGAGGAAAAGAAAATGTCATCAAAAGAAGAGATTGTAAGGAGAATAGAGGCGCTCGGAGTCGTGCCGGTAATCGCGATTAACGACGTCGAAAACGCCGTGCCGCTCGCAAGGGCGCTCTGCCGCGGAGGACTTCCCGCCGCCGAAATCACCTTCCGGACCGACTGTGCCGCCGAGGCGATAAGCCGCATCAGGAGCGAGGTTCCCGAGATGCTCGTCGGCGCGGGGACGGTCCTCACGGAAGCACAGGTTGACGGCGCTCTTGCTGCCGGCTCGGAGTTCATCGTCACCCCGGGGTTCAACCCCGCAATCGTCAGGTATGCGCTGTCGAAGGGCGCGGTAATAATGCCCGGCACCGCGACCCCCGGCGAGATGGAGCAGGCGATGAGCCTCGGCCTCGACATCGTAAAGTTCTTCCCCGCCGAACAGAACGGCGGCGTCGCGAAGCTTAAGGCGGTCTCTGCGCCGTATCAGAAGCTGCGGTTCATGCCGACCGGCGGCGTCAACGAGAAGAACATCTCGGCGTATCTGAGCTTCGACAGAATCATCGCCTGCGGCGGGACGTGGATGGTCAAAAAAGACCTTATAGATAAGCGCGACTGGGACGGAATCGAAAAGCTCACCCGCGACGCGGTAATGGCGGCGCAGGGGTTCGAGGTCAGAGGGTTCACCTCCGGCGGAATCACCCTTTCCTGCAACAACGTCGCGCGCGCCGAAAGCTATATCAAGGCCGCGAGGGGAAGCCTCGACGGAATCACACTCATAAAGAAATAGGAGGACAGGTTATGAAAAGAATTGTCACATTCGGGGAGATAATGCTCCGCTTAAATCCCGAGGGATACTTAAGATTTGTGCAGGCGGATAAGTTCGAGGCGACCTATGGCGGCGGCGAGGCAAACGTCGCGGTCTCGCTCGCGAATTACGGAATGGACGCCGCTTTTGTCACAAAGGTCCCCGCACATGAAATCGGGCAGTGCGCCGTAAACGAGCTGAGAAGATACGGCGTCGACACGTCGATGATTGTGCGCGGCGGCGACCGCCTCGGAATCTATTATGCCGAAAAAGGCGCGTCGCAGCGCCCGTCGAAGGTCATCTATGACCGCGCGGGAAGCTCGGTTGCGCTCGCCGAACCGTCCGACTTCGACTGGGAAAAAATCTTCGACGGAGCCGATTGGTTCCACTTCACCGGGATTACTCCGGCGCTCGGCGGAAATCTCCCGAAAATCTGCCTCGAGGCATGTAAAGCCGCCAAGGCGCGCGGGGTGATGATTTCCTGTGACCTCAATTACAGAAAGAAGCTTTGGAGCCGCGAGGAAGCGGGGAGAGTCATGGCGGAGATTATGCCCTATGTCGACCTTTGCATCGCCAACGAAGAGGACGCGAAGGACGTCTTCGGAATCGAGGCCGAGAACACCGACATCACCTCGGGAAAGCTCAATCACGAGGGGTATATAAGCGTCGCGAAGAAGCTCTCGGAGCGCTTCGGCTGTAAATACGTCGCAATCACCCTGAGAAGCTCGATTTCCGCCAACGACAACGACTGGGCGGGAATGCTCTATGCCGGCGGCGAGGCGCATTTCTCGAAGCAGTACCGTATGCACATCGTCGACCGCGTCGGCGGAGGGGACAGCTTCGGCGGTGGACTGATTTATGCCCTGCTCTCGGACTATGCCCCCGACGAGGCAATCAACTTTGCTGTCGCCGCTTCGTGCTTAAAGCACTCGGTCGAGCACGACTTCAACCACTGCACCGTCGCCGAGGTCAAATCCCTCGCCGCGGGCGACGGTTCGGGAAGAGTGCAGAGGTAAAAACGGTCCGTGACGCAGATATAAAAATAAGGAAGTCCCGCGGGACTTCCTTTTTCATATGATGCCGTTAATCTCGCTCTTTGAGTGGCGAAACACTCGCGCTCAACTTTCTTGAACAGGGCCAAGAGAAACCCGCGCAATAACTTTCTCATTTAGGGCTGAGATACACCCTCTGTATACAGTATAAGCGCAGGCGGCAGATTTGTCAAGTGCCGAAAATCATTATTTTTATGACAAGCACATATCAGCCGCAGGATTAGTATGCCCCAAAGCCGCGGCTATTTCCTCATCGCATAGCTCATCGCGCGGCGGATTCGCTCGCGGGCGCGCTTAAGGGTCCGCGAGACCGTCGACACGCTCACGCCGTTCAGCTCGGCGACACGGGACATGCCGAGTCCGTTGAAATAATAGTCCTCGAGATACCGAAGCTGGACCGGCGTCAGCTCGTCCGCGATTATGCGGCGGAGAAGCCGGGCGTCCGGCTTGAAGCTCCCGCCGAGGCGGTTCAGAAGCTCGCGCTCAGCCGACTCTATCGGCACAAATCTTGTCCTTGCCACGCCAATCCTCCCCGTATCCGCTCATGCTCGCCGCGTCCTCAATCAGCTCGCGCCGCTCGTCCTCGAGCGTCTGAATCCGAAGCTCTAAGAGCTTAAGCTTTTCGACGTCGCGCTCGCGCTCCTTCTCCTCCAAAAGCCGTTTGCGGTACCGCCACAGCCGGTCCGCCTCTTCCCTGTATTCGCGTATTAAATCGTTGATGTCACTCAATTTTCTGTCTCCTTTGATATATTTTCCGCACGTCCTCGGTAAGAACAAATGTTCTGAATTCCTCAATTTCTATGATACCCCGTTTTTTGAAGATGTCAATACTCCGGCGGAGAAGAGTCCGATTTTTTGGACAGCTGGGCGGATAGAAGACAGATGGCAGAAGTTGGAGGATAGAGGGTAGAAGTCCGGATTCCGAACACGGCCGACACCTCACGCATGGAAAGGGGAAACTCATAGCGACGGCTTCAGCTCCTGCGGCGCAGCCGAGGTCGACCTTCGGTCGACCTAAACGAAGGCAGCAGGAAAAATCCCTCCGGATTTTTCCTGCTGCCCTCGTTTGCGCGCTTAGCGCGCCGGCTGCGCCCTTACCAGGGAGCAGAAATCAGATTGTCAGATGTCAGAATCAAAAGGAGCGACGCGAACCCCTCCCCGTCGGGGAGGGGCAGGGGAGGGGGATATAGCGTAATCACGTCACCGTTAAGGTGACGCGATAAGCCGTCCGCCGCAGGCGGACTCCTTTTTAGCGAGTTGTGGCGTCATACAAACTTCCCCCGCGTCAGCGGCTCTCTGCCCTTAGCGATGCGAACTCCCTCCCATGTGGGAGGCAAACGACGCAATACACTTTGATATGGCTATTACTTTTGGTTAGCGTCGTTGTGTGTTTCGCTTCGCTCACACCGGAATTTCGTCGGGTTTGTGACAGGTAAGAGACTGAAAATAGCATTCGCGAAGCGAATTCCTTTTAGCAAAGTATGACGTCGCTCATGCTTTTAATATACCCGCGCAAGTTTCCTCCGCAACCCTCCCCTCGAGGGGAGGATTGGGGTAGGGTGACTTCAAATAGCATGAGCGAAGCGAATACCTTGTTATAGGCAGTGCGGCGCCACTGCAAGTTATCTGTAACGCTTGTGAGTGTCCTTTTCGTCCCCTCCCCGTCGGGGAGGGGTAGGGGAGGGGGATATAGCGTAATCACGTCACCGTTAAGGTGACGCGATAAGCGTCCGCCGCAGGCGGACTCCTTTTAAGCGAGTTGTGACGCCGCACAAATTTCCCCCGCGTCAGCGGCTCTCTGTCCTTAGCGATGCGAACCCCCTCCCCTCGAGGGGAGGGCCGGGGAGGGGTGACTAAAAATAGTATGAGCGCCAGCGAATTCCTTTTTTCAGGTCGGCGGTAGCACAGCGCCATTTTAATTCGCTTCGCGAACGCTTTATTAGCAGCGTATCTCCCCGCACCAATCCCTCCCTCCCCATGCACTTTATCTTCTGCCCTCTGCTTTCTCACATCTGTCTTCTGATGTGCGCATCTTTCCCCCCAACCCTTGATTTTTCTTTCCCGCCGTTGTATAATTAAAAGAACAGAATTCTCCGGGCAAAAGCGCCGCTTTTTTGCCCCGATTGGAGGATATGATGGACAGACAAAAAATTGAGCGCATCAACGCGCTCGCAAGAAAACAGAGGTCGGTCGGACTTTCCGATGAGGAACGGCTTGAACAGAAGCGCCTGCGCGACGAGTACCGCGCGGAGTTCCGCCGGAGCCTTGCCGCACAGCTTGACCGAATCGAATTCATCGCCGAAAAACAGGAGGGAGAATAATGCCGGAAGGACGCACAAAACAAAAGCAGAAGCTGATTTATCTTCAGAAAATTCTTCTTGAACAGACCGACGAGGAACACATGCTCTCGGGACCCGAGCTTATCGACCGCCTCGCGCTCTACGGAATATCGGCGGAAAGAAAGACGATTTATGACGACGTCGCCGCGCTGATTGAAACCGGTCTCGACGTCGTGGTTGAGCGAAAGGGTCACTCGAACGTCTATTATGTCGCGTCAAGGCTTTTCCAGGACGAAGAGCTCTTCGTCCTCGCCGACGCCGTCGCTTCGTCGAAGTTTCTGACACAAAAAAAGTCCGCCGAGCTGATAAAAAAGCTCGGACAGCTTACGAGCGTCAACAACGCGAAGCACCTCCGGCGGACGGTCTATGTCGGCAGCCGCGTCAAGGCGTATAACGAGAAGATTTATTATTCGACAAACGCGATTCACGAGGCAATTAACTCGAACCGCGAGATTTCGTTTAAGTACACCGAATACGACCTCTCGAAAAACAAGCGCTTTCGGCACGGCGGCGAAACATACACCGTCTCTCCCTACTATCTGATTTGGGAGAACGACTGTTACTACCTTGTCTGCTACTGCAATAAGCACGACAAGCCGGCGCGGTACCGCGTCGACCGAATGGACGAGGTCACGGTCAGGGACACAAAGCGCCGCGAGCTCTCGATGGACGAAGAGAGCTTCGCCAAGTCCCTCCGCGCGACGTATAACATGTACGGCGGAACCGAGGCGTCGGTGGTCTTGGAGATGTCGAACAAGCTTATAAACGTCCTGATTGACCGCTATGGCGACAGCTTCCACGCAAACCCGATTTCGGGCGACCGCTTCACCGTCCGTCTCGACGTCCAAATCAGTCCGACGTTCTGGGGCTGGCTCTTCCAATTCGGCTCCGACGCGCGCGTCCTCGCCCCCGAGTGGGTCGTCGACGAGGCAAAAAGGACGCTCGCGAAAATTTCCGAGGGATATTGACGCTGTCAGATGGCAGAAGTCAGACATTCAGATGTCGGATTTACCGTCATAAAAAAGGGGGAAGTCCTTTAATGACTCCCCCTTATGACTCACTGCTGCTGTGCTGTCACTCCTCCGCCTTAAAACTCAAACCTCTCCCCGTCAATCTCGACGCTCTCAATTTGCGCGACGTCGAAGACGGTGACGAAGCCGTAGCAGATTTTGCCGTGCTGCGCGGCGGTTGTGGCGCTTCCAATCAGCTTCGGAGCGTCGAAGCTGAAATCCTTCCAGCTTTCGACAATCTCGCTCCCGTCCCGAAGGCGGAACGTCAGCGGGCACTCGTCATAGATTTCGAGCAGCGCCTGATTCTCCTCGGACGTGTGCTCGTCGGTGGTCGAGGTGAAATAGATTCCGAGGCCGTCCATCTCCGCCGTAAATTCGACGCCCCTCACCGTCGCCGTGTTCTTCGATTTGACACACTCGAGCGGAGTGTAAAGGCCTCTGTCGATTTCGATTCTCTTCTCTTTGCCGAATGTGTAGCTCGCGTCGGTGTCGCTTGCGATGTCGTGGCGGACAATCTCGCTTAACCCGATGACAAAGCTGTCGGGAAGGCTGTCCCCGGTGAAGATTTTTAACGCCGCGGTCACAATGCCGTCCTCAAGGGACACAAAATCTGCATGACCGCTGCTCCCGAAGCTTATTCTCCCGCCGTCCTCGCCCGGAATGTACCAGACAAGGTCGGGGAATTCGTACCAACAGGGTTCGTCCGGCGACAGCGCCGCAAATTCGGCGTCGTCCGATACGTCCATCTCGACGGTCGCGATAAGTCCGCCCTTTCCGGTGATGATTCCGCTGACGCGCGGCTCAAAGGGCCTCTCGCCCGGGATATCCTCCTCCGGCTCGGTTCCGATTTCTTCGAGGTCGACGTCCGCGAGCGCGTCGGGGACGTTCATGAACTCGTTCTGTTTGTCGACATATTTCTTAAGTCTCCCGAGTCCCGATAACCCGACCGCAACCGCGCTCACCGCAAGGACCCCGGCGAGCACCGCCGCAACGGTTATCGCGGCAATCTTCTTTTTGCTGTTCATTCTGATTATTCTCCCTTCGCCGGCGCCCCTTGTTTCAAGCGCTTCGGCAACAAATTTTTCTTCAATGCCGCCGAAACGGTCTGCCGCTTCTCTTCCGTTCATATTTGGCACCCCTTTTCGGTCAGATATTTTTTGAGCTTCTTCCTTGTCCTCATCAGCATCGACGCGGTTCTGCTGTTTGTCATGCCGAAGTCCCGCGCGATGTCGGCGACCGGGTCGAAGAAGAAGTATCTCCGGATAAATACGCTTCTTGTCCTGCCGTCGAGTCCTGAAAGGAATCGGTTTAAAAGGTCGGAAAATTCAATCCCGCCGCAAAAGCTCGCGCCGCGGGAATCCGGCAAAAAATCCTCGAATTCCGAAAAGGGCACCTCGGCGCCCTCGGCGCGCTTTTGTGCGCAAAGATAGTCGAGCCGCGACAGCGATATGTTCCGCACGATTCGGCAGAGATACGCCCCAAGGTTTTTCGGCTTCTCGGGCGGAATGTTCCGCCAGAGCGCAAGAAGCGCATCCTGAAAACATTCCTCGGCGTCGCTTCGGCTTTTGACAATGTTTTTCGAGACCGATAGGCAAAGTCCGCGGTACTTTGCGTCCGTCTCGCTGATTGCCCTTTCGTCCCGCGAGAGAAAAAGGGTGATGATTTCGCTGTTGTCCAAAACGACCGCTCCTTTCCGACCTTCACTTATTATGTAGGATTTCGGACCCGCCGCGTTGCATCTTAAAAAATTTTTTTAAAGATATTTCTTCATTCAAAGCCGTCAGTCATGTCAAACGAAAGGAGATTTTTATGTTCAGATTTGCAATCATGGGCGCGGGAGACATCTCGCGCAAGTTCTGCGACGCCGTCCGCCGCCTCGAGGGAGTTTCGGTGGCGTCGGTGTCGAGCAAGTCGGCGGAGCGCGCCAAGGCCTTTGCCGAAAAAGAGGGAATCCCGACGTCATACGGGAGCTACGCCGAAATGCTCGAGTCCGAAAAGCCGGACTGCGTCTATATCGGCGCGGACACAGCGTCTCACTGTAAGCTGACCGTCCTTTGCATCGAGCACGGCACACCCGTCCTCTGCGAAAAGGCGATGTTCTGCAATATGAAAGAGGCCGAGGACGCGATTGCGCTCGCGAAGAAAAAGGGCGTCTTTATAATGGAGGCGATGTGGAGCTATTTCCTGCCGGCGGTAAAAAAGGCGAAGGAATGGGTCGACGCCGGAAGAATCGGGAAGATTTACGCCTCGGACGCGACAATCGGCTTTAAAGCGCCGACTCACGAGGGCAACCGCTATTTCACGACGAAGCTCGGCGGCGGTGTCGCCTATGACCTGACGGTGTACACCTATGACCTCACGACGCTGATGCTCGGGCACGACTGGCTCGACTGCGAGGTCTCGGCGCTGTGGCACGAAAGCGGCGTCGACACCGTCGACCACGCGGTTTTAAGGTATGACGGCTGTCTTTCGTCGATGACGACGAGCATCGTCGGACCGCTCGAGGAGCGGCTTATTCTCTACGGCGAGGCGGGGAAAATCGTCCTGCCGTCGAGTCACTATGCCTCACGCGCATACCTCTACGGCGCCGACGGCGGACTCATCGAGGAATTCAAGGACACCGTCACCGAAAACGGCTTCACCTATGAGGCACAGGAGGCGGTCGACTGCGTCCTCGCCGGCCGCACCGAAAGTCCGGTCGTCCCCCTGAGCGTCACCCTCGACTCGACAAGGTTCTATGAGAGGATTTACGGGACGAGGAATGTATGAGGGAGAGGCAAGCTGCCCTGCTATAAGGAATTCGCTTTGCTCATGCTATTTTTAGACTCCTATCCCCCTGCCCCCTTTCCACATGGAAAAGGGGGGAACGCATCGCTTCGGCTTCAGCTCCTATGAAGGGCGCAGCCGGCGCGCTTCGCGCGCAAACGAAAAGAGTATAAAAACTCCGGTCGGAGTTTTTATACTCTTTTCATTTAGGTCGACCTTCGGTCGACCTCGGCTGCGTGCATAAGCTTGTTTTATAGCTGTTCACGCTTCGCAATCGAGAACGATTGATTGCTCGCGTTCACAGATAAAACAAGCGTATGCTCCTATGGGCGCGTCGGCGCCGAGACTCCGTCTCGGTCTGCTTCGCAGACGTCGCCTCCGCGCCCTATTAGAAGACAGAAGTTAGAGGTCAGATGTCAGAATCAAACGAAGCAGTGTGAATCCCTCCCCGCCGTCAGGCGGATATCAAAAGTTTGACACGCATAACCCCTCCCCGTCGGGGAGGCAAACGACGCAATGCACTTTTGATATAACTAATACTTTTAGTGAGCGTCGTTGTGTGTTTCGCTTCGCTCACACCGGAACTAAGTCAGTCAGGAAACAAGTGGGGGAACAGGCGACACGCGTCACGGCCGAGTGACGCGAGGAGCGTCCGCCAAGGCGGACTCCTTATTAGCGACGCGGAGTGCCGTTACACATACTCCCCCTCCCACCTCGGGACAAACTCCTCCTGTGCGGCGCTCCTCTCCTGCGAATACCCGTCGAATCCGGTCTCGCGGGCGACGCCGAGGACATAGTTATACTCAAAGGTCGAGACGCGCCGGTTGATTTCGCGGTGCTCGGCCGCTTTGTACATCGGCGTGTACTGACTCATCAGACTGAGGAGAATTCCGTCGGCGGGGAAGACCTTTCCGAGCTCGCGGATAACCCTCTCCGAGTCGTGCCGCAGAGTCGGGAGCAGCAGGTGCCGCACCAGCACCCCGCGCTTCAGAAGTCCGTCATCGCCGAAGACCGGCTTTCCGACCTGCCGCTGCATCGCTTCGATTGCCCTTATTGCGACGTCAAAGTAGTCCGCCGCGCCGGAATATTTCTTCGACGCCTCGGGCGAAAAATACTTGAGGTCGGGGAGCCAGATGTCGGCGTACCCGTTCATCATCTCCACCGTCTCACAAAGCTCGTACCCGCCGCAGTTGACGACCACCGGTATCCCGAGCTTATGCTTCACCGCGTCGAGCGCCCGAATCACCGACGGGATAAACGGCGTCGGCGAGACAAGGTTGATGTTGTGCGCGCCGTCGTCGCGGAGCCTTAAAAACGCGTCCGAAAGCTCCTTTTCGGTGACGAAATATCCCTTCCCAAGCTGCGAAATCTCATAGTTCTGACAGAAACAGCACCCGAGCGTACAGCCGCTGAAAAACACGGTCCCCGAGCCGCGCTCGCCGCTGATACAGGGCTCCTCCCACATGTGAAGACCGACCCGCGCAATCCTGATTTTGTCGCTCTGCCCGCAATACCCCGTGCGCACGCTCCTGTTCACGCCGCATTTTCTCGGGCAGAGCCGGCAGCTCATATAGTCCTGCATAGGCACACAAACGGAAGCTCGCCGAAAAGCGCTTTCTCCGCCGCCTCGGCGTCCTCTTCTCCGTCGAAGAACCCGTATACGCAGGACCCGCTGCCGGTCATTCTCGCGCTCCTCGCGCCAAGGTGAATCAGCTTCCGCCTCAGCGCTTCGATTCTCGGGTCACCGAGCGCCGCTTCAAGGTCGTTCGTCGGCTCGGGGACGTCTCCCCGCACAACCGCCTCGGTGAATTTTTCGGTGCCTCTTTGCGACACCGCCTTTTTTTCGTCAAAAATTCGGTAAGCCTCCGGGGTCGATATCCCGAAATCCGGCTTTATCAGTACGACGTTCTCCCCCGCGCGATAGGACAGGGGAGCGATGTCCTCGCCGATTCCGCGGCAGACCGCCCGCCCGCCGACAACGCAGAAGGGCACGTCCGCCCCGACCTTTGCCGCCGCGCCGATAAGCCGCTTTTCGTCAAGAGGCCCGCCGTAAAGCTCATTAAGAATCAATAGCAGGGCCGCCGCGTCGGATGACCCTCCGCCGAGACCCGCCTCGGACGGGATATGCTTTTCAATCATCACATTCACCCCGCCGTCAATCCCGGCCGCCCCGAAAAAGACCTCGGCAGCCTTATGGCAGGTGTTCCGCCGGTCGGTCGGCACCGCTTTGTCGGTACAGCGCACCGTTATTCCGTCCGCTTTTTCCGCGCTCACCCAATCACAGAGCGAGACGGCCTGCATAACCGTCTCTAAAAGGTGATATCCGTCCCCGCGCTTTCCGACGACGTCGAGCGTGAGGTTTATTTTTGCGTATGCCGGGCGCCTAATCATCTGCAATCTCCTGCTTCGACCGAAGCTCGGTGAGGAATTCCTCAATCTTCTGCATAGCCGCTTTTAGGTACTTCCGCGAATAGGCATAGGACACCCTGACGTATCCCTCGCCGCTTTCGCCGAACGCCGTCCCCGGGACGACCGCGACCCGCTTTGAATAGAGCAGGCGCTCACAGAATTCGTCGCTCGTAAGGCCTGTCGACTTGATGCTCGGAAAGACATAGAACGCGCCCTGCGGCTCGAAACATTCAAGACCTAACTTTTCAAAGGCGTCCAAGAGGAATCTTCTTCTCATGTCGTATTCCGCGACCATGTTCTCGACGTCGGGGGAGCAGTTTTTAAGCGCCTCGACCGCGGCGTACTGGCTGACCGTCGGCGATGACATAATCCCGAACTGGTGGATTTTCACCGCCTGTTTGACGATTTCCTTCGGGGCGCAGAGATATCCGAGCCTCCAGCCCGTCATCGCGAACGCCTTCGAGAACCCGTTGACATATACCGTCCGCTCGGCCATTCCGGGGAGCGAGACAATCGAAAAGTGCTTCACCCCGTAGGTCAGCTCGGAGTAAATCTCGTCCGTGAGAATCATAATGTTTGTGCCGCGGAGAACCTCGGCAATCGGCTCAAGGTCCTCTTTCGTCATAATCGCGCCGGTCGGGTTGTTCGGATAGGGGAGAATCAAAAGCTTCGTGCGCTCGGTGATTTTCGGCTTAAGGTCCTCGGCCCTGAGCTTAAAGCCGTTTTCCTCCTTTGTGTCGATGATAACCGGCACCCCGCCCGTAAGCTCGACAATCGGACGGTAGCAGACAAAAGACGGCTCGGGAATGATGACCTCGTCGCCCGGCTCGACAATCGCCCTGACCGTAAGGTCAATGGCCTCGGAACCGCCGACGGTCACGATAATCTCGTAATCCGGACTGTATGTAATCCCGGTGCGCTCGGCGGTATACTCCGAAATCTGCTGCCTGAGGCCGTATAGACCCGCGTTCGCGGTATAGATGGTCTTTCCGCGCTCGAGAGTCTTTATCGCTTCGCGGCGGATTGTCCAAGGGGTGTTGAAATCCGGCTCGCCGATTCCGAGCGAGATGACGTTGTCGAGCTTCGCCGCAATGTCGAAGTATTTTCTTATCCCGGACGGCTTAAGCGCGACCGCCCTTTTGCTCAATATCTTTGAATAGTCCATCTTGTTACTGAAGCACCCTTTCGTCCTTGTCTTCGCTTATAAGCATAATGCCGCTCTCCTTATATTTCTGGAGGAAGAAGTGCGTCGTCGTCGAGACAACGCCGTCAATCGTGGCAAGCCGCTGTGCGACATAGTCCGAGACCTCTTTAAGACTCTTGCACCTCAGCGTCACCGAGAGGTCATATCCCCCCGAGACAAGATAGATGCTCTCGACCTCGGGGTACTGCGCAATAAGGCGGGCGATGTCGTCATACCCGACCTGTGCCTTCGGGGTGACTTTAAGCTCGATAATCGCCCTGACATAGTCCTTCGAGACGATTTCCTCGTCAAAAACCGTACTGTAACCTTTGATGACGCCGCTGTCTTCGTATTCGGCGATTTTTTTCGTCACTTCTTCTTCGGTCATTCCCGTCATCACCGCGAGCTCGGCGTCGGAAAGGCGGGCGTTTGTGCGAAGCAGCTTTAAAAGCTTGTCCATAGCTATATCTCCTTTAGTTTATAATTATCAGTCAGTATATCACCAATTCGCCCGAAAGTCAATCATATCCGCCCGCCCGGAGGATTTTGTTACCAAACTGTTAATTTTCTGTGACGCGCAATTTTTCGGAAATTTTGCGCGTATTACAGATAGAAGAAACGGAGGAATTTTAAATGAAAAGACTGTTGACTGTATTATTTGCGCTGATGCTTGCGCTTACGCTTGCAGCGGCGGCATATGCCGATGAAACTCCGGAGGGCGAAAGTGCGCTGTTTACGGTGGTGGGAATCCGCTTCGACAGCGATAACAAAGCCGCAGAGCTTGCGCTTTCGCGCAAGGAATCGCACTATTCAGAGTCGGAGGGCAGGGAGATATATTATTACACAACGACCAACGTCACGGTATATCCCGGCTCCGAGACCTCGGTTATGCTTTTGAGCGACGGCACCGAGCGGGGCAATGCGCTGCTGGAGAGCCTATCTGCCTTTAAGGATATCCCGCTCGGCACTGTCGTCGAGGTGACGTGGAGCGGAATGATTGCCGAGACATACCCGCCGCAGCTCGAGGGCATATCCGCGATTTGCTTTACCGGCGCCGATACCGACTACACCGACGAAGAAATCGAGGCCGAGCGCAGCGCGATGAACGAAATGCGTTCCGACGGGATAAAGTACCCGGAGCCGTCGACCGGGCAGCCTGAACCCGCGTCGGAGGAGCCTGAACCCGCGCCGGAGGAGCCAGACCCGACCGACACCAACCCCAAAACCGGCGCAAGCGAGATAGTCGCGCTCGTCGGCGTCCTCGCATGGGGCGCCTGCGTCGTGTCGGGGAAGGGGAGGTAATTGTGCAATCCGGACACAAATTGAGGGGTGTGTACAAACCGCCCACAATATGTTATAATATGATTGAGGTGATAAAAATGTCGAGAGCAGCAAAAATTGAC
>CANQOC010000031.1 GCA_947625375.1 uncultured Clostridia bacterium
TTTTCATTTTAACTCGCGCAAGCGTTCTTACGATGTCAGCCATTTCCAATCCCGTCCGCCGTAGGCGGACTCCTTATGGCAACGTATGGCGCCGCGCTCATGCTTTATTATACATACGCAAGTGTCCTCCTTGCCAAGTACCACTCCCCTCGAGGGGAGTGGTCGCGCCGTTCACGAACGTGAACGGCCGGGTGTGGGGTGGAACCCCCTCTCTCTCACTGAGGGAGAGGGGGCAGGGGGTGTGGAAGAAAAAGAGCATAGAGACCGTCAAAGATGTTGCATTTAGTGTCCACCGAAAAGCGTGCATTTTATACGACGCATGGCGCTACAGCAAACTTTCTCCCCGACGTCAGGCGGCACCTCTGCCCTTAGCAACGCACAACCCCCCTCCCATGTGGGAGGGGGCAGGGGGTGGGAGTCAGAAAATAGCATGAGCGAAGCGAATTCCTTTTAGAAAGGTCGGACGCCGTTGCAATTCTCTGTAACGTGCGTAGGTGTTTTTCACACTCCCTCCCCTCGAGGGGAGGGTCGGGGTGGGGGTGGCTAAAAATAGCATGAGCGAAGCGAATTCCTTATATCAAGGTAGGCCGCCGCGCTCATGTTTTAATATATCTGCGTAAGTTTCCTCCACGCCCCCTCCCCTCGAGGGGAGGGCCGGGGTGGAGTGACTTCAAATATCATGAGCGAAGCGAATTCCTTATATGCGTCAGTGCGGTGTCCCTGCAAGCTTATTGTAACGCTCGCAAGTGTCCTTTGCACACCTCTCCCCGCCGGGGAGGGGCAGGGGCAGGGGTGGGGGATATGGCGTAATCACGTCACTGCTAAGGTGACGCGATGAGCGTCCGCCGCAGGCGGACTCCTTTCAAGCAACGTGCAGCGGTACTTTGCTTTATAGTGCGCGTGCAGGTGTACTCACCTTGTCAACTACTTAAAATAGCATTCGCGAAGCAAATACCTTTTTATGGAAGTGCGTCGCCGCTCTTTTTTATTTTACCGTACACAAGTGTCCTTACGATGGCAGCTATTCCAAATCCCGTCCGCCGCAGGCGGACACCTTTTATAAGTTGCTGCTCCGCCTCCTACTTCTCCTTTATCTCCACCTCAAACTCCCTCTCCGCCTCGAACACCACAGTTCCCGGGCGGTCCGAGGCGACTCTTCCCGCGCTGCTGAGCGCTTCAAAGCCGTCGGGCAGCGCAATCTCGACCCTTCCGGCGGGAGCGCGAAGGGTCGCGGAAGAAAGCTTTCCGCCGCGCCATGTCATGTCGACGCTGACGCCGCCGCGCGCGCGAAGTCCCCTCGCCTCGCCGCTCCGCCACTTTTTCGGGAGCGCGGGCAAAAGCGTTATGACCCCGCCCTGACTCTGCAAAAGCATCTCGGCGATGCCGGCGGTGCCGCCGAAATTGCCGTCAATCTGAAACGGCGGATGCTTGTCCAAGAGGTTCGGATATGTCGACCGCTCCAAAAGCTCCTCGACGTTCTCGCCCGCCCTGTCGCCGTCGCGCAAGCGCGCCCACATATTTATAATCCATGCCCGCGACCAGCCGGTGTGCCCTCCGCCGTTGCTGAGACGGCGCTCGAGAGTCACCCTTGCCGCGTCCATCAGCTCGGGTGTTTTTTCGTAAGAGATTTGGTCGGAAGGATACAGTCCCCAAAGGTGCGAGATGTGCCGGTGCCCCGGCTCGGCCTCGTCATAGTCCTCGGACCACTCCATAATCTGTCCGTACTTGCCGACCGACGGCTTCGGAAGCTTTTTTATCATCTCCTTAAGCTGTTCGGTCAGACCGTCCCCGACGCCCAAAAGCTCGGAATATTCGATACAGCTCCCGAATATCTCCCTTATAATCATCGAGTCCATCGTCGGGCCGACACAAAGGCTCCCCCGCTCGCCCGACGGGTGGATATAGGTGTTTTCGGGAGACACCGACGGCCCGGTGATAAGCCTTCCGTTGTGCTCGAAGAGATATCCGACAAAGAACCGGCACGCCTCTTTCAGTATATCAATATATTCGCGCAAAAATCCGACGTCGCCGGTGTATTCGTAATGCGTCTTGATATGTGTACAAAGCCACGCCGCGCCCATCGGCCAGACCGTCGCGGGCATCCATTGGTCCTGCGGCGCACAGTCGCCGAAGAGGTCGGTGTTGTGGTGACAGCAGAATCCGTCGAGGCCGTACATATCCCGCGCGACCTTTTTTCCGTATGGAAGCATCGTCTTAAGGTGCTCAAAGAGCGGCATTTCGCACTCCGACAGTCCGCAGACCCCCGCCGGCCAATAGTTCATCTCGGTGTTAATGTTGATTGTATACTTCGAGCCCCAAGGCGGCGTTGTGTCCTTGTTCCAAATCCCTTGGAGGTTCGCGGGGCGGGTCCCCTCGCGCGACGAGGATATCAGCAAATACCGCCCGTAGTCGAAATAAAGCTCGGCTAACTTCGGGTCGTCGGCGGCGTTTTTAAGACGCTCGTCTGTCGGGACGCCGCTTTTGTCCTCGCCGTCGATTTTTATTGATACGCGGTCATAAAGCCGCTTATAGTCCTCGACATGCCTCGCCATCACCGCGTCGAGGCCGAGAGCCGACGCCGCGTCGAGCTTTTCCGAGCACCACCCGATTATGTCGTCGCCGTAAAAATCGCTCCGGATTGCGACAAAGAGGGTCAGCTCCGACGAGTCTGTCACCCTTACCGTTTCGCCGTCCGAAAGACAGAATCCGTCGCAGTCGGCGGCAATCATCACGCAATACCTGCACCCGCCCTCCGGTTCCTGCACCAAGACATAGTTCCCGGACTCACAGATGTCGGCGGTATAGCCGCTTCTGGGCGGGACTGCCCTTATCTCGGCGCCGAAGAGAGCGCCGTCGAGGGAGCGCTGGCGAATTGCCATAACCCCGTCGGGGTTGCTGACGAAATATTCGCGCAAAAATCGGTTTCCGCCCGAGGTGAATTCAACCCGCGCGACCGCTTCCGAGAGGTCGAGGACGCGGCTGTAGTCGGAGTATCCGTCATGAGTAAAATTCA
This sequence comes from uncultured Clostridia bacterium, assembly GCA_947625375.1. GTDB lineage: Bacteria > Bacillota > Clostridia > Oscillospirales > Ruminococcaceae > Faeciplasma. Next base: position 3,014 of record CANQOC010000031.1, read on the forward strand.
GCAAAATACGCCCGCAGGTGTCGTAGTACCGCTGTTGGTCGGGGACGGCATAGAGGTCGGAGACGCAAAGCTCCTCCGCCTCCCTGATTCTGCCCTCTAAAAGAAGCTCGCGGCAGCGCTTATAGCTGCCCTTCGCCTTCGGGTTGACGCGGTTCCGCCCGCCTCCGCCGACCCAAACGGTGTCCTCGTTAATCTGTACGATATCCCGCGCGGGGTCGCCGAAGACCATTCCCCCGACCGAGCCGTTTCCGATTGGGAGGGCGCTGTTCCAGCCCTCGTCGAACATCTCGCGCGACGTCGGCGCGGGAGTCCTGAGATAAATCGCGCTCATGACAGGTCGGCGGCGCACTCCGCCAGAAGCTTCGGGATTTCAAGGTGCTGAGGGCAGGCGTTCACGCACTGCTCGCACCCGACGCACTCGTCCGCGCGTCCCGAGTCTTTAATGATTTCGGCGTACTTTTCGCGCGCCTCGTGCTTCTTGTGAATGTCGTGCTTCATCGTGTTGTATGCCGCAAAGATGTCGGGAATTCTTATCGACATCGGGCAGCCGTCGGTGCAGTAGCGGCAGGCGGTACAGGGTATCGCGAACTTGATGTTCTCGGCGGCCTTGGCGACGGCGGTGTATTCCTCGCTGCTGAACGGCTTAAAGCTGTCCATATAGCTCAGGTTGTCCTCGACCTGCCAAAGCTCGCTCATGCCGCTTAAGACCACCATCACGTTCGGAAGCGACGCCGCGAACCTTATCGCCCAGCTTGCGCAAGAGGCGTCGGGGTTGATGCTCTTAAGGAGCTCCTCCGCCTTTTTCGGGGGATTTGCGAGCGCGCCGCCCTTAATCGGCTCCATGACGATGACCGGCTTGCCGTGCTTCGTCGCGGTCTCGTAGCAAAGCCGGGACTGCACCCCCGGGTCCTCCCAGTCGAGATAGTTAATCTGTAACTGTACAAATTCGACGTCCGGCTGTTCGGTCAGGATTTTGTCGAGCGTTTCGGCGCTGTCGTGGAACGAAAATCCCATATGGCGGATTTTTCCCGCCGCCTTAAGCTCACGAAGGTAGTCGAAAGCGCCGCTGTCCTTCGCAAACTGATAGCTGTCGCGGTTGAGCGCGTGGAGCCAGTAGTAGTCGATATATTCGACTCCGAGCCTTTCCATCGACTCGGCAAACATTTTTTCCATTCCCGCCCTGTCCGGCTTCGAGAAAAGCGGGAGCTTTGTGGTGACGGTGAAGCTGTCCCTCGGATAGCGCTTTACAACGCACTCGCGGAACGCGACCTCGCTGAATCCGCCGTGATATACATAAGCGGTGTCGAAATATGTATACCCGTGGGACATAAACAGATCCACCATCTCGCTGACCCTTTCAAGGTCGATGTCCTTTCCGTCGCTGCTCTTACAGGGCAGTCTCATAAGTCCGAATCCGAGTTTTTTCATGATATTCCTCCTTGGGGTAGACGCGTTGGTTGGTGTGTGCTTTATTATCAGCGAAGCGAGCGCAGATATGACTTCTGTTCATCGGTTATACGAAAGCTCTCGCACGCCTTTTGGATTGTTTTTCGGTGCGTCCAATCGGGGAGACGGTGCTCCTCGACGTATTTTACCGCGCTGTCCCACTGCTTTGCAAGAGCGGTGGCAAAATACCAGGCGATTGCCATGTTAATATAAAACTCCTCCGACCTTATCATCGCGACGCGCTCGGGATATTCCTCTTTAAAATCGCCGTCGAGATAGTTCCGCATCAGCGTTACAATCCCGAAGCGGACGGTATATGTCCTTTCCGAGCCGAGCCACTCATAAATCCTCGGCAGGACGGTTTCGCGGTTTTTCGGGAACGCCTTGGGATTCAGAAGGTCGCAGACCGCCCAGTTGTCGACATAGGGCAGGAACCTCTCGGTCTGCTCCAAGGCCTCGCCGAAGTCGCGGATATCCGAGATTATCGCCGCGTGAAGGACGTTTTCGTCGTAATATCTGTGCGGCAGGACGCCGATGAATTCGCGGCGGCCGTCCTCCGAAAGCGATTTTGCGAGCTTTCTTATCTCGGGAATTCTCACGCCGATGATGCTGTTTTTATCAACCGTCGGAATCAGTCCCGAATGGAATTCGCGGTATTTTTCGTCCGCAAGCGCGCGGAGTCTATCTGTTATTCTGTCCATAGTCGTCATATAAAAAGTCGGTGAAAAGGGCGCTCCCCTTCTCTTCGCCGTCGGTATAGCAGAAAAGCGCGAACCGGCAGCCGGTAAAGTGCCGCAGGTCGAAGGTCATTCGGTGCTCGCCGCCGAGCTGTGTCTTCTTTCCGTTCTCGATGACGAAGAACCGCGCGAAGTCCTTTCCCGCGCCGAATTCAAACTCGACCCGAAGCCGAATCTTAAAGCTGTCGGTCGGTATCATGCCCGCAGTGAATTCTTCGCCGTCCTCGCGAAGCTTAAGACAGACCCTTGCGCCGTCGGGAGCCTTTTTGACCCCGAGCGCGCCATAGCGGTACTGGAGCGCGGCAAGTCCCGCAAATCCGCCGATTTCAAGCTCGGAGACGTCGACCGTCACCTCCGCCGCGGAGCGCGGATATAGCGCACGCTGCGTCAGCGTATTCTTCGCGTATTCAAGATTCGGGGCAAAGAGCGCGTCGAGGCGAAGTCCGCCGCCGAGGCGCACATGTTCGAGGCGCGGATTGTGGTTCCACTCCCAAGCGCCGTCGAGCGCGGGACCGTCGAACCTGTCGCCGTGATAAAGCGGGGCATAGCGATACCCGGGGCGGGTCGGCTTTACTGCGACCTCGCCGCTCGGCTTATCGAATACCGGGAAGCCTTCGACAAACCGCATCGGCACAAGGTTCGGAATTCGCCCCGCCGCGCCGACGTCGGAAAAGATTACGCCGTACCAGTCGCCGTCCGGGGTGTCGACAATTCCGCCCTGTGCGACGCCGGTCGTCCCCCCGAATTCGTCGCGGATAACGTCCTTCCCGCTCCAAGGCCCCTCGATGCTGTCGGCGGTGAACGCCGCCTCAATCCTGAGCCGGCGGTCGGGCGCGCTGTGGATAAAGAAAGCGTAATACTTCCCGCCGATTTTATAGAGGTGGCACCCCTCGTATCCGAGCGCCTTTCCGTTGTTGTCGACGATTACGGTTTTATCCACCCCGCCCGGCTTCGGCGCCGAGAGGTCGGGAAGAAGCTCGGTGACCCTTATCTCGCGGTTACCGTACATAATGTACACTCTTCCGTCGGTGTCGAAGAGGACCGAGCAGTCGTGATAGAACCCCTCGATAAAGCTCTTTTTCCAAGGCCCGCGGACGTCCGCGGCGGTAAAGTGATATGTCTTATGAGTGTCGTTCGCGATAAAAATGACGTGAAAAACCCCGTCGTGATACCGCAGACACGGCGCCCACATTCCGCAGCCGTAAGCGTTCGCGCCGTCGAGGTTCTCGCGGTCGGTGTCCTCAAGCTTATCGTAGACATGTGCGCAGAATTCCCAGTTCGCGAGGTCAAACGACCGAAGAATCACGCACCCCGGCATGAAGTACATCGTCGTCGACGCCATGTAATAGGTGTCTCCGACCCGAATCACGTCCGGGTCGGGGTAGTCGAGATTCGTCAGATGGTTTTTCGCGATTATGCAGTTTTCATTCATAGCTTGATTTCAACGCCGACGCATTTCTTTCCGGTGAGGCTCTCGCTCTGTGCGTCCGGCTGTGACGTGCCGAAATAAAGGACGGTCTTTGCGGCGGTGTCGAGATATCTCTCGCCGGTCTCGCTCACGACGGTAAGGTCGGAAAGCGGGATTGAAAGCTCAAGGGTCTTCCTCTCGCCGGTCCTAAGGTGGACCTTTTTGAAGGCGCAGAGCGCGTGATTGCGGACGGCGTCCTTCGAGTCGGACTTGAAGTATACCTGAAGCACGTCGGAGGTCTCGGCGCCGGAGTTTATAAGGCTGACCGATGCTTTAACGCAGCCGCCGTCCTTCCTTGCGTCTGCGGATTCGACCCTGACGTCGCCGTAGCTGAGTCCGAAGCCGAACGGATAGAGGACGTTGTCGTCCTCGGCGCGCTCGTTGCGATAGGTGCGGTATCTCATTGAATAGTCGGTGAAATCGGGGAGCTTGTGGACGTCCTTATAGAATGTGACCGGAAGCTTGCCCGAAGGAGAGGTCTTTCCGAAGAGGATTTCGGCGACCGCCTTTCCGCCCTCCGAGCCGGGGTAAAACGCCTGTAACAGCGCGTTCGGCTCGGCCTCGATGTTGAGCGACGAGCCGCTTACGACGACGACAACCGTCGGCTTTCCGACCGCGAGAACCTTCTTCACGAGCGTCCTCTGGGGGTCGGGGAGCTGAAGAGTGAGCTTGTCGCCCGAGGCGTCGGTGTTCGAGGCGTCGCCCTGCTCGCCCTCGAGCGTTTCGTCGAGACCGACGCAGAGAATGACGGCGTCAGAGTGCTCGGCGATAATCTCGGCCTCGGCGATTCGGTCGTTCGGGAGCGCAAGTCCCTCAATCCTGTCTTTGAAGAGGTGGCACCCCTCGGAGAAGAGCACGCGCCCGTCAAAAGCGTCCTGAATCCCTTCCAAAACGGTCACATAGCGGGACGCCGTGCCGTGATAGTTGCCCATCAGCGCCTTCCGGCTCTGTGCGTTCGGGCCGATGACCGCGATTGTCTTAATCTTATCCTTATCGAGCGGGAGTATGCCGTCGTTTTTGAGGAGGACACAGGCGCTCCGACCCGCTTCGAGGCTCACGTCGAGGTGTTCGCGGCTCTCGACCGAGGTATAGTCGAGGGAGTCGTACTCGGTCTCGTCGAACATTCCGAGCCTCATTCTTGTGCGCATAAGGTGCTCACATGCCGAGGTGATTTCCTCTTCGGTGATGAGTCCGTCCTGATACGCCTTGTAGACGAGGATATATGTCGAGCCGCAGTTTACGTCGCAGCCGTTTTTAAGCGCCAGCGCGACCGATTCCTCGGGAGTCGCGGTGACGTGATGATTCTCGTGGAAGTCCTTGATTGCCCAGCAGTCGGAGACGAAATATCCGTCGAATCCCCATTCCTTGAGCTTGCCGTTGAGGTATTCGCTTCCGCAGCAGGGTTCGCCGTTTGTGCGGTTATATGCGCCCATAACGCCCTCGACCTTCGCCTCTTTGACAAGCGCCTCGAAAGCTGGGAGATATGTCTCCTCCAAATCCTTCGGGTTCGCGACGGCGTCGAATTCATGGCGAAGAGCCTCGGGACCCGAGTGAACCGCAAAGTGCTTTGCACAGGCGGCGGCGCGGAGATATTTCCCGTCGCCCTGTATCCCCTTTACGAACGCACAGCCGAGCTTTTTGGTGAGATAGGGGTCCTCGCCGTATGTCTCGTGTCCCCTTCCCCAGCGCGGGTCGCGGAAGATGTTGATATTCGGGCTCCAGAGGGTCAGTCCCTTATAGATGTCGCGGTCGCCGTGCTTCGAGAACTCGTTGTACTTCGCCCTCGTCTCGATTGAGATGACCTCGGCGACGGTCTTTAAAAGCTCGTCGTCGAAAGACGCCGCAAGACCTATCGCCTGTGGGAACATTGTCGCGACACCCGAGCGCGCGACGCCGTGAAGTCCTTCGTTCCACCAGTTATACGCCTCGACCGAAAGCTTTTCGATTGCCGGCGCGGCAAACTTAAGCTGCTCGCAGCGCTCCATGACCGTCATTCTTGACACAAGGTCGTGCGCCCGCTCTTCAAAGCTCTTTGTCCTGTCCTTATAAATTTCCATATTGTACCTCCTTGGGGATAATAAATTCCGAAAAAATTACCGGAGACGGGAAAAGCCGTCTACGGTTTATATTGTACTAAAACTTTCAGACAAAATCAACCTTTTGAGAGCAGAATTTACAGAAAAACTTGCCCGAAAGCCGCTTGCGCTTGCATATGACGCTGTGTTGTGGTAAAATGCCTTAAGAAAGGAAGGGTTATCTATGAACAAAAAGCTTTCTCTTATCGGATTCGGGCACATGGGCGGGGCAATCGCGGCCGGCGCCGTCGCCTCGGGGATATGCTCCCCGAAAAACATCTCGGTCGCCGACAGCAATCCCGCGGCCGCGGAGCGCGCCAAGGCGCTCGGTCTTAATGTCGTGTCGGCAAAAGAAGCCGCCTCTTCGGCAAGCATACTCATTTTAGCGGTCAAGCCGTCGAACCTCGAAGAACTTTCGGACGAAATCAAGGGCGAAATCCGCCCCGAGACGGTCGTCGTCTCGATATGCGCCGGAAAAAAGCTCGGGTTTATCGTCCCGCTTTTCGGCAGGAAGGCCGTTCGGGTGATGCCGAACACGCCGGCGCTCGTCGGCGAGGGAATGTCGGCGCTCTGTAAAAGCAGTGACGTCACCGACGCGGAGCTTTCGGACGTCGAGCGGATTTTTGCGTCGTTCGGGAAGACCGCCGTTCTCCCCGAGGAGCTTTTTGACGCCGTGACCGCGGTCAGCGGCTCGGGTCCGGCGTATGTCTACGCGTTCATCATCGCGCTCGCGAAGTACGCCGAGTCGGCGGGAATGACCGCGGAGCAGGGAAAAATCTTTGCCGCACAGACGGTCCTCGGCTCGGCGAAGATGGTGCTTGCGTCGGACGAGTCCCCCGAGACGCTCAAGCGAAACATCTGCACCCCCGGCGGAACGACCGTCGAGGCGGTCAGGGTTCTCGACGCCCGCGGCTTTGAGGAGATAATCATCGACGCCGCCAAGGCTTGCGCGGCAAGGTCGGAGGAGATGGGGAGGTAGGGTTTAGAAATTAGAAGATAGAGGGTGGAGGATGGAAGCGTATAGGGAGGACACTTGCGAGCGCTATAGGTAACTTGCAGAGGCGCCGGACTGCCCCATAATAAGGAATTCGCTTCGCTCATACTATTTTTAGACTCCCGCCCCCTTCCCCCTCCCACATGGGAGGGGTGTGCATAGCTAAGGGGTGGATTGCCGCCTGACGGCGGGGGCAGTTTTCAAAGTTGCCGCACGTTGCTATAAAGGTGTCCGCCTTGCGGCGGACGCTCCTCGCGTCACTCGGCCGTGACGCGTGTCGCCTGTTTCCCCACCCCTGCCCCTCCCCGAAGACGGGGCGTCATAAGGAAGTTAAAACCAATTTTTCTGGAACGGCGTGATTTCAATCACGCCGTTTCTCTTTGCTTTTCCTCTTGCAAAAGCTCATTAATGGGTATGAATCCTACAAGGTCGTACTGAATCCTAACCTTCTGTTTCTTTTTGCCGCTCGACTTGTCAGGCTTTTCAACGTAAATCGCCTTTACAAGCTCCCGCAAGGCATAAGGAGTAAGTTCGTTAAGTCCTTCGTACTTTCTTGTCCTCTTGATGAACAACTCCAGATTATCAGACTGCCGCTCCTGTTCTACAATTTTTGCCTGCAAGGAAATAATCTCGGATTTGAGTCTTGCCTGCTCGTCCTCGTACTGTTCGCTCATCATTGCAAACCGCTCATCACTAAGTTTTGCCGCCACGTTGTCCTCATAAATCTTGATAAAAAGCCTGTCAAGCTCTGCAAGGCGTTTCTCTTTTTGAGCAAGTTTTCGCTTAGCTGACTTAATAATCTCCGTGCTTTTGAGCGACATTTTTTCGCTCATAACTTGCCGAAAATAATTTTCGTGGGCCGTAACATATGAAATCACAAACTGCATATTCGTCAGCACAAGCTGTTCAAGGACGACTGCACGGATAAAGTGAATAGTGCAACTCCCGGTGTTGCTTTTGTAATTCCCGCATACGAAATGATCTTGCCGCTTTTCAAAGTCTTTAGTCGTGCAATATCGCATTTTTGCACCGCAATCCTCGCAATAAACAAGTCCAGAAAACATACTGCTCTTTCCCGTGCGCGTTCTGCGATGCCGCTGTTTACGGATTTCTTGAACTTTTTTAAACACATCCGGCTTAATAATTTCTGGATGTGTATTTTCAAAAACCGCCCAATTTTCTTCGGGATTATCTCGCTGTTTTTTGTCCCAAATTGAGTTGGTATAAATCTTAAAATTGACCGTGCAACCCGTGTATTCTCTGCGCTCCAATATGTGTACGACAGTATTTGCATTCCAATGGTAAGGGTCAGAACTGAAACATCGAGGACTAAGACCATGAGCATTTTTATATGCCGATGGGTTGGGGACTTTCGCTGCTGTCAGCGCCTTTGCAATTTGCATCGGACCACGCCCCTCCATGCACATTTGGAAAATCTGCTTAACGACTTCCGCAGACTCCTCGTCAACATCCCATGCCCCGTTGTCACCTTTTTTATAACCATATGGAATGTTCGTGGTCAAAGGCACTCCGCGAGTGCCTTTCGCCTTTTGCACGGCTCGGATTTTGCGACTGGTATCTTTGGCAAGCCATTCGTTAGTCAACCTTTCATAAAGAATGACTGCTTATAATTCTACAAAACCCACGAAATTGTAATAAATATTGATGTCGCGCTCGATGTGTCCGTCAACCTCACGCTTCTCGCCGATTTCAATCTTTTGAATCAACCTCACAAGCGTCGCACGGTCGAGTTCTTCAAGTTGAGCATAGTCTTGAATCATATCGAGCCAGTCATCGACGGACTTTTCGCTTTCCTCACTTGCCGCCAACTTCGCCGAAAGTTACTTTTTGCGCTCAAGTTTTTCAGCACGCTCGGATTCATACTTATTAAGCAAGTTAATACAAACGCCCTCGGGTATGCGCCCCATGACCTTATCCTCATAAGCCGCTTGAATCAACTTTTCAAGCTCGGCAAGGCGTTTTTCAAGGGCTGATAGCTCGGTTTTAAGCAAGCTCGTCTTTTCCTCATTCGAGGTCTTTTTCATGGCGAGAATCCGCTCTTTCAGTGCTTCGCGATTTCTTTGCGCGAGGATTGCCTTGCTCCGAATGTCAGTAAGCACAACAGCGATTAGTGCCTTTTGATTTATGTAGTGCGTCGAACAAACATCTTTCCCGCCGATAGCATATCGATTGCAGACATACGATTTGAATTCGGGCTCTTTTACCGATGCTGTATTGCGGTAATCGCGCATGTATCGCAGCGATGAGCCGCAGTCCATGCACCTCTAAGCATGCCGCTGAACAAAGGAATCTCACCGCATTTTGCAGTCCTGCCGCGTGAGGGGTTGTTGTCCATTTTCTGAACCGCGTCCCAGACGTCTTGAGATATAATCGGTTCGTGTGCGTTTTTTACTCTGACCTACTCGCTGTTGCTGCAAAAAATAAGCGGCACCCGGTTTCCCAAGTGCTGTCAAAATATCCAAATTATTCGTCGCAAGGCTAAAAACTCGCTTTTTCACCACATCATACAAATTATGCCCGATTTTGTCCTTAAAATACCGCTTCAGCGCAATATTTGTGTCCCATTTTGACTGCGGATAGCTGCCGTACCGCCTTTTCACGTCCGACATTCGCTCCTCCATATCCACCACGCCCTCGGCTCCGGCGATTGAATCGCAAAGCTGAATCAGGCGGTCATAGTCGTCATAAACCCTCTCCGCGAACCCGTTCCGAATCATGTCCAGCTCATCCTCGATGGTGTCAATCGCGCCGACGTAATCTTCAAGAGTTTGATTGTTAAACGAGCGCGATAGGCAGACGCGCGCGACCTCGTCAAATTTCAGCGCCATCATGTACGCGTATCCGTCGGAAGCATGCCCCAAATGCCGCACTCCGAACCGCCTGCCGATGTCGTGCAAAAGTTCCAAAATATAGGCCTTTTCGGGGTTTAACCCATCGCACTGCATCGCGATTTTTTCAGCGCAGTGTGCCGCCACCCTGCTGTGATTTTCCCAAGGTCCGGGGTTCAGCGCCTCCGCATCTTGCAATAATTTTTCGGCTTCCTTTCTGCTCGGATACATCGGCTTCGCTCCTTTTTGTGGATTCAATGATTATTTACTGCAATTATTATATAATGAGCTTCCGATTCTGTCAAGTTTAAATCACAAAGCTAAGATTTCCCAATTCTTTCGTCATTTCGGCTCAAACGAGCATAATTCCAACATTATAAATTTCCTGATTTATCATCTGCATAGCCATATTTTGCCTCCTGTTATGCAGCGCATTTTCAATCAGAAATCCGTTGTTATTGTAGCACAATTTTGATGACCGACATATTTTCGGTTTTATACCTAAATCAGCTTTGCATTATTGATGTAGAATGTATGACATTGCAAGATTATCCATAGTGATTTTTAGCATTATCTATCCCTCCTATCCTATCAGAATTTGTATTAGATAGATTGATATTAACTAATTTATGTTTATTATTTTATATTAATTTGGGTATGAATTTCAGCCTTCCAGAGGAATGGTTTTCATACCTCATAACGGTCAGCTTTTGCGTCCTCTGGACGGTCAGGTTATCCACTGTCTGGAAATCCGGCGGCGGGTTTTCCCGTTGTGGAGAATTATATTTCCACCGTTTTTTCTGTCGCATTTAATGTCGAATATGCTTTCAAAATTTCGTCAGGAATCGCTTCGATAATGTGCCAAGTCCTCATTACAAGAATATCACCTCCATAATAAATGATACCACGATTTCGTCTATAGCCTTACAAAACCGTCATTTTCACAGGAAATCGAAAAAATTTGCCCTCAAATCTTGAAGATTTGCAAGGCGAGGGCATAATGCACAGCATTTTTTGAACATCATTGACTTTTCTCACAAGACTGATATAATTTATATAAATCAGATTTTATCGGAGAAAACTATCTTGAAAACTTTGATTTTGAACGGCTCACCGAGAAAAGATGGCGATACTGCAAGTCTCATCTCGAAAATCACCCAAAAA
>CANQOC010000032.1 GCA_947625375.1 uncultured Clostridia bacterium
GTCAATTTTTGCTGCTCTCGACATTTTTATCACCTCAATCATATTATAACATATTGTGGGCGGTTTGTACACACTCCTATCTACCCTCCAACTTGACTATCCCGCCTTTCCGTGCTATAATAAATCTATCTATCGTCAGAAAGGTGGTGCCGCAATGGAGGCAGAGAACGCGCCCGAGGAGCTTCGGGAGCAGCAGGACGCCGGTGAGCCGGTCAGAAATGAAGATGTGTCCGAAGCGGCAGCACCGGTAGGACAGCAGCCGGAGGCCGACGGTCGGAATGACGCGCCGGCGGATTCGGATACCGCAAATAACGCGGGGGCGGGCACACCGCCGAAAAAGAGCCGCTCGCCGCTTCGCGCGGTTTGGCTCGCCTTTGTCATATTCATAAAATTCGTCCGCCTCACCGCCGTTCGGGCGGGGCGCTCGGTAAGGCGGCACCTTCGGGTGCTCCTCCCCGCGGTCGGGGAGACCTTGCGCGAGGTCGGCGAAACCGTCTCGGATATCATCGCCAAGGGTGCAAGGGGCGCCGCGAGGCTTATTCGGCGCACCGCCGCCGCCTCGTTCCGCTGCGTGCGCCGCAATCTGCGAATCATTCTCCCGCCGTTCGCGCGCCTCTTCCACCGAATCGGGGGATACGCCAAGGACGTCTTCCTGACCGTCTCGGGCGCCGTCGTCGGGTTCATCGGGACGCTTTTGTCGACCGTTTTCGGGAGCATTTTCGGCTGGCTCGGGCGCAAGTTCAGGCAGCCGCTATATGACGTCTGGTGCGCGGTTCTGACCCCGTTTGCGCACGCATACGGAGGCTTTGCCGACTCGGTCATCGACTTTAAAAAAGCATGCAAGCGCGGATTTTTGCCGGCGGTCGGGTCGGTGTTCTCGTCGCTCTGGAAGCTCCTCTGCGGCATCGGCGGACTTCTCCGGTGCGTCTTTAACTATGCCGCTCCGGCGGTCTGCATTGTCTTTCTTGTCTCGCTGATAAGATACGCGTCGACGCTTCAGTACGCCATCACCGTCGAATACAACGGGAGCGAGCTCGGCACGATTGAAAACGAGGCGACGTATAACGAGGCGCAGACGCTTATTCAGGACAAGGTCACCTTTACCGACGACACCCAGAGCCTTATTGAAATCCCGAAATTCTCGGTCACCGTCTTAAATATCGAAGAAAACGCCGAACAGCCGATTGAGGACATCGACGCCCTCTCTGAGATGATGATTGACGGCGGCGAGGTCCCGATTGTCTATGCCTACGGACTCTATATGAACGGCGAGCTCATCGGCGTATACGACGAGGAGAACATGGAGCTTATCCGCGACGCGCTCAACGCGAAGCTCAATATGTACAACACCGCCGACACCGCGGACGTCAGATTTGAGGACGACATCGTTATCTCCGAGGGGCGCTTTATCGAGAGCGTACTGACGAATTCGGAGGGCGCGCTCGAGCTTATCAACGGAAGCACCGACGTCGAGGCGTATTATTCTGTCGAGCGCGGCGATTCGGTCTCGAAGATTTGCGAGAAGCTCGGAATTTCACACGAGGACTTCGAGTATTATAACCCCGGAATTACGGACCTCCACACCGGAGATTTGATTACATATCACTATACCGAGCCGAATTTAAACGTCATCACGACGCATTACGAGGTGTATGACCAGGTGATTGAGCGGACGACGGAATATGTCGAGTCGTCGAGATACGAGCAGTATTGCGAGATTTTGCTCCAAAAGGGCTCGGACGGCTATGAAAACGTCACGGCGCTCGTCACCGAGAAAAACGGCGTCGAGACCGAACGCGCGATTGTTTCGCGGACGGTTCTTGAAGAGATGGTGCCGAGAAAATTCAGGGTCGGCACAAAGGAGAACACCTATCTCGACGGCGACACGACGATTATCGACCGCCTCGGGACGTTCTGCTGGCCGCTCGCCGACGAGGACTGCTATATAAGCTCAGTCTTCGGCTATCGAAGCTGGGACCACTCGAACCACAACGCAATCGACATCGCCGGAATCCCGCGCGGAACGGCGATATACGCCGCCTGTGACGGAAGGGTCACATATTCGGGGTGGTACGCGGCATACGGCGAGCTTATAATCGTCGACTGCGGCGGCGGGTACGAGTGCTACTATGCGCACTGCTCGAAGCTCTTGGTCGACGTCGGGGACAGAGTCGAAAAGGGCGACACCATCGCCGAGGTCGGTATGACCGGAAGCGCGTCGGGAAACCATCTGCACTTTGAGATGCGCAAGGACGACAAGCGCATCGACCCGATGATGGCGCTCGGCGGCCCCGGTGGGCACAGGTACAATATGGGATAGAGAAAAGTGCCCGCTTTGGGCACTTTTTGCCGTTGCCAGAATCATCTATCCTCTGACCTCTGACAGTCTCACTTCTGACTTCTGCTTTCTGACTGCCCTTGCAAGCTGAAGAATTCAAAGTTTTTAAAATTTTTTCGTCCAACCCCTTGACAACCGCGAAAATGGGTGATATAATAGTGAAGCTTTCCCGGAATTGAATATTTGCGGCAGTGCTGGAATAGGCAGACAGGCACGTTTGAGGGGCGTGTGTCGAACGACGTATGGGTTCAAGTCCCATTTGCCGCACCAAAGAAAAACTCCCACTTGTGGGAGTTTTTCTTTGGTGCATAGATGCGATTATTTCTCTGTGACCACGAGCGGGCGGGCATGTATGCCCGCGAAGTGGGAACAGCAAGAAATAACGCTTCTAATGACCACGGCGTCGCAAGCTACATATCGCTTGCGGCGCTTTCTTCATGCTCCGCATTTGAAATCGCCGCTTCACTCATTCCGCTGCTCCGCCTTTTCCCCAAAAATGCAGGCATTTTTGGGGCCCCCTGTTTCGCGGACTCCGTATCGTTCGCGACGGCATTTTCATGCTAACGCACTCAATGCCATCGCTCATTCACTCCGTCGCTCCGGCTTTTCCCCACAAAGCTTCGCTTTGCGTGGGGCCCTGTCGCAAGCTTTGTATCGCTTGCGGCGCTATTAACTTTTCGCAGTTTTGAATCATCACATCGACATCATCTTTACACCTTCATAGGCAGTCACCCTTTTAGGGTGGCTGTCCTGTTTTATATTCGCTCATTTTTAAAAAAATCTTCAAAAGATATTGTCACGGGCGGGAAAATCTGCTATTATATATCTGTATGTGAACTCAGCCAAGGAAAGGATTGGTATATTATGTCAAATTGCGCGATAGTGGGCATCAACTGGGGCGACGAGGGCAAGGGCAGAATGGTCGACCTCATCACCCGCGACCACGACGTCGTCATTCGCTATCAGGGAGGCGGCAACGCCGGTCACACCATCATCAACGGCTACGGGAAATTTGCGCTCCACCTTCTTCCGTCCGGAATCTTTACCGACGGGGTCGTGAACATTCTCGGAAACGGCGTCGCGCTCGACCCCGAAAACCTTTGGAAAGAGATTGAAGAGGTCACGAAGAGGGGGGTTAAAATCACCCCGGAAAACCTTATGATAAGCGACCGCGCGTCCCTCCTCCTGCCGTGGCACCGCGAGCTCGACGGACTCGAGGAAGCGCGCCTTGCCGATAAAAAATACGGCTCGACGCGCCAGGGAATCGCACCGTTCTATGCCGACAAGTATTCAAAGAAGACGGTTCTGGCGGGCGAGCTTAACTATCCCGAGCACCTTCGGGCGCACCTTGCCGACCTCCTTGAATGGAAGAATCTTACGCTTAAAAACGTCTACGGCGCCGAGGGCTATACGATGGAACAGCTCGACGAATGGCTCAGAAGCTACGGCGAAAAAATCCGCCCGTTCGTCCGCGACACCGGCGACTGGCTCAAAAGGGCGTCGGCAGAGGGAAAGAGCATCCTCTTTGAAGCGCAGCTCGGCGCGCTCCGCGACCTTGACTACGGAATCGTCCCCTATACGACCTCGTCGAACACGATTGCGGCGTTTGCGCCGGTCGGCTCGGGTCTCCCGGGGGTTAAGATTGACAGGGTCGTCGGGGTCGTAAAGGCATATTCCTCCTGCGTCGGCGAGGGTCCGTTCACCTGTGAGTGGTTCGGCGAAGAGGCCGAAAAGCTCCGCGAGGCCGGCGACGAATACGGCGCGAAGACCGGCAGACCCCGCCGCGTCGGCCCGATTGACATCGTCGCGACAAGATACGGCGTTGAGACACAGGGCGCGACGGTGATTGCGCTGACCAAGCTCGACGTCCTCAGCTATATGGACGAAATCCCGATTACGGCGCAGTACGAGCTCTTCGGCGAAAAGACCGACCGCTTCCCGTTCCCCGCCGTTTTGCCCGAGGCGAAGCCGATTAACATCGCGATGCCCGGCTGGAAGTGCGATATCTCGTCCTGCCGCCGCTGGGAAGACCTCCCGAAAGAGGCGCGTAGCTATGTCGAATATATCGAGCGCGAAATCGGCTGTCACATCGGGTATGTCTCGGTAGGACCCGAGCGCGAAAGCATCATCATAAGATAAATTACCGAAAGGACGTATATCATGCCTACAAATATATATGAATCGCCGCTAAGCTCGCGCTATGCCTCGCCCTATATGCTCAACCTCTTTTCGATGGACACGAGGATTAAGACATGGCGAAGGCTTTGGGTCGCCCTTGCAAGGGCGGAGCACGAGCTCGGTCTCCCGATTACCGAGGAACAGGTGAAGGAGCTTGAGGCGCACATCGACGACATCGACTATGAGATTGAACATCAGCGCGAAAAGGAAGTCCGGCACGACGTTATGGCGCATATTTATACCTACGGCAAGGCGGCGCCGTCTGCGGCCGGGATAATCCACCTCGGCGCGACAAGCTGTTATGTCACCGACAACGCCGACCTCATCATCTACCGCGACGGACTCGTCTATCTTCGCGGGGAAATCGCGAAGGTGCTTAAAAATCTCGCGGACTTCGCCGAAAAGTACAAGGATATGCCGACGCTCGGATATACCCACTACCAGCCGGCGCAGCTTGTGACGGTCGGAAAGAGGGCGGCGCTTTGGGCGCAGGATTTCCTCGCCGACCTCGAGGAGCTCGACTTTGTCGTCGACAGCTTCAGGTTCCTCGGCTGCCGCGGCACGACCGGCACCGAGGCGAGCTTTATGGAGCTTTTCGAGGGCGACGGCGATAAGATTGACGAGATGAACCGCCGCATTTCCGCCGAATTCGGCTTCAAGCGCTGCTTCACCGTCAGCGGGCAGACATATCCGAGAAAATTCGACTCGCGAATCCTCAACGTCCTGTCCTCAATCGCGCAGAGCTGCTACAGAATGGCGAACGACCTCAGACTTTTACAGCACGACAGGCAGGTTGAAGAGCCTTTCGAGAAGAATCAAATCGGCTCCTCGGCGATGGCCTATAAGCGCAACCCGATGAGGTGCGAAAGAATATGCTCGCTTTCGAGATATCTGATGGCGGACGCCATGAACGCGCCTATGACGGCGTCGACGCAGTGGCTTGAAAGGACGCTTGACGACTCGGCGAACCGCCGCATATCGCTCCCCGAGGGGTTCCTCTGTGCCGACGCGATACTTAGGCTTGCGCAGAACGTCACCGACGGAATGCACGTCAACGAGAAGATGGTCGACCGCGCGGTCAGGGAATATCTCCCGTTCATCGCGACCGAGAACCTTATGATGGAGGGGGTAAAGCGGGGAGGCGACCGCCAGAAGCTCCACGAGATAATCCGCGTCTGCTCGATGGAGGCGTCGGCAAGAATGAAGGAGGGCGAAAGCTGCGACCTGCTTGCCCGCCTTTCGGCGCACCCCGAGTTCGGAATGACCGAGAGCGAGATGGAAGCCGTCCTCGAGCCGAGGCTCTACACCGGCCGCTGTCCCGAACAGGTCGAGAGGCTTGTCGCCGAGGCTCGCTCCGCCGCCGCAAAGGTCGAAATCACCGCGAGCGAAGAGGTGGAGATACTCTGAGAGGACAGAAGTGAGAAGTCAGAGGGCAGAAACTAAAGAACAGAAGTGCGGCGCAACTTCGCACTTTCCTACACATGAAAAGCACCGGCTGTCGGAATGACAACCGGTGCCTCTTATCACCGCTAAGAAGAGCACGCTGTGAAGATTCTGAACAGAATTAATCACTTTGCACTAAAATTTTGCAAAAAAGTCGAAAAAATATGCTTTTTTGCCTTGATTTTGTGAAAGCAGTGTGATATAATTGTCTTGCCGGCAGTATTCAGACTTTTGCTGCCGGCCTGCTCGGGCGTCTGTCGACAGCGTCAGGCGCCCGCCCCTCTCTTCCGGCTCGGCCGGTTTTTTATTTGGATATTTTGTCCGCGGGGTAATAAGCTTCGGAGTATCGGTCAATATTTAGTTAAATATAAAATTATTATTCTGCTTTGCTTCGCGCTGTTGGTGATGCTATGGGTTTTCTTTCCGAGAAATCTCGGGAGAATACTTTTGAAAGACAAGAGCATCACCGACATAAGCCTGACCTATGCCGTCGGCGACAGCCCGGGTGACACGGTGACGCTGTCCCAAGGGCAGAAAGACGCGCTTTTAGCCGCTTTTAATGACACATACGTCTGGCCTGTGAGTTAAAATATCAGTATAGTTCAAATACTCGGGATTATCGGAGGAAAATTCACCGTGCTGTGTGTCATCGCAAAACTTGATGAGCTCGCTACAGAAACGCTTGCGGCGGTACAAAAAATTGCATTTTCTGATTTTACACCTTCAAATCCGTTGCATGGTCATATTACACTTGCCACTTACATTGGAGATAATGAGACTGAATTTGTGCAATTCTGTAAGCATCTATTTGCGGGGCTTTCGTCTTTTGCCGTGGAATACAAAAGGATTGAGGTCTTGGAAGGAAATTCAGATAGTGCGCCGATTATCGTCGCATCTCCGGAAAGAGCAGGATTATTGGAAGAAGTACATAGGCGCATTGCGGCAGCGTATGACGGTTCCCTCAACCAATGGACACAAACGGGCAGCTGGTATCCTCATACGACGTTGCTGTATAAGCCGGGCGTGGATTTGCATCCGATATGCTGTAAAATGGCGGCGTCATTTGTTCCGTTTTCAACGCAAATACGCAAAATAGAGTTTTCCCGTGTCCTTGAATCGGGGTATGATATCATCGAACAAGTTGAGCTGCCCGCCTGATAACCTCCTATTGTCCGGGTTATAAATGGGGACATCGGTGTGCCATGTCCCTGTTTGCTCTGCGTCTGCCCTCCTTTAAGCCGGTCACTTCACTTTGCCGCAAATGAGCCGCCAGCCGTTGTGCATAGGTGGGCGAAACTGCCCTTCACACAATACGTCTCAGTATAAAATCTACGAAAAAAATTCAGCTGATGAGTTTTCGTCAATTTCCCGCAATGCGAAATAATCATCAAAAAAACAAATTCGGCATACTCGCGGCCTTGCCGGCATATCTTTAAACAAAAACGGCAGGGGGCGCGGGTATGCTTATCATCACAAAAAAGAGGCGGCAGGCGGAAATCGACCGGATTTGCGGCGAGCTGAGGGAAATCGCCGACGCCATCGAGATAGCCGACGCGGGTTTCAACGAGGTCAGCGACGGCGACCTTTTGGAAGCGATGATTTTCGAGCGCTCCGCCCTCCGCGCGCGCTACAGCTATCTTTTGAAGGAACTCCGCCGCGAACAGTCGCCGGACGGGGAGTGATTTCACCCGTTGCCCTCTGATTCTGTCTTCTAACCTCTGATTTCTGCAAATCTGACCCCTGTTTTCTGTCAGCGCCTCTTGACATCTCCGCGCCTTTGTGATATGATATTTTGCGCACGGAGAGGTATCGAAGCGGTCATAACGAGGCGGTCTTGAAAACTCTCACGCCAAAATGGCGCTGTTTTCTTGTAAAGCCTTTATTATAGGACTTTCGCGCGGATTTTGATTTCGTAAAATTTAATATTTCTCTCCTATTTTTCTCTCCTTTTTCCGAGATGAAAAATTCGGAGAATTTCACGGAGGGGTACCGAAGCGGTCATAACGGGGCGGTCTTGAAAACCGTTAGAGGGCAACCTCACATGGGTTCAAATCCCATCCCCTCCGCCACGGCGTCGCAAGCTTCATATCGCTTGCGGCGCTTTCTTCATGCTCCGCATTTGAAATCGTCGCTTCGCTCATTACGCTGCTCCGCCTTTACCCCCCCACAAACGCAGGCGTTTGTGGGGGACCCCTTTCGCGCGCCGCACATCTCCTTACAGCGATTTAATGCCCAAACCGCTCATGAGTGCGCCCGCAGAATCAAGCTTAGAGGAATAGTCCAGATGAGCATAAATATTTGCCGTTGTGCTGAAATCTGAATGTCCGAGCCATTCTTGGATCTGCTTCATCGGGACGCCGTTTGCCAAAAGAAGCGACGCGCAGGTGTGGCGAAGATCGTGGAATCTTATTCTCCTAAGTCCGTTTTCCTCCAAAAGCTTCGGGAAAAACTCCGTCACATAGTTGGGTTTGATTAAATCGCCGACTTCGTTCACGCAGATGTATTCGGAATATTCCTTATTATAACTGCGACCGCACAAGCGGC
>CANQOC010000033.1 GCA_947625375.1 uncultured Clostridia bacterium
CGTGAGAAGTATCCGAAAGGAGAATTGCCTTTCGGCTTGGTCGATTTCCTTTAATGCGGGTGGAATGGACACACCCTTCTACCCTCCCATCTTGCATTTTCCCCCGCAATATGTTATACTTTCACCAATCGATGAAATCGGGAAGAGGAAGACATGACCGAGAAATTTATAAGAACGAATCTGAAATATTTAAAGGGGTTTATGACCGAGAGCTCGCTCGAGGCGGCGCGAAGGACGCATGTCCTGCTCGGGGACTTTATGGCGGCGGCACACGGCGCCGGGGTCCGGCATGAGCGCCGCTCATACGGCAGCTTCGACGGCGAATGGATTATCCCCGAGGAGGAAAAGCGCGGCGGGGTTATCCTTTATCTCCACGGCGGAGGCTATACCTGCGGCAATATCGACTACGCAAAAGGCTTCGGGAGCGTCCTTGCGAGCCGTTTCGGAATCCGCGTCTTTTGCTGCGCATACCGCCTTGCGCCCGAGAACCCGTTCCCGGCTGCGCTCGACGACGCCGTCGCGGCGTATGACCTTCTCGTCCAAAGCGGATTTTCCCCCGAAAAAATGCTCCTCTGCGGCGAAAGCGCCGGGGGCGGACTTTGCTATGCCCTGAGTATCCGGCTCCACCGGCTCGGAAAGGCACAGCCCGCCGGCATCATCGCGATATCCCCCTGGACCGACCTCACTCTCTCGGGGAAATCGCACCGCGAAAACGGCGAAATCGACCCGTCGATGACGACCGAGCGGGTAAAGTTCTTCGCCGACTGCTATTCCGACAACCCCTCCGACCCGCTTGTGTCGCCGGTTTTCTTTGATGACGCCGACTTCCCGCCGTCGCTGATTTTCGCGGGAGGCGACGAGGTCCTTCTCGACGACTCGCGGCTCATGCACGAGCGTCTTTTAAAGGCGGGGTTCCGCTCCGAGCTGATTGTCCGCCCGAACCTTTGGCACGCATACGTCCTCTATGACCTCAAGGAGTGCCGCGGGGACTATGACAGGATGGAGAGATTTATCGACAAACGGCTCGACTGCGAGGCAAAATACTGGAGCAGGCTCGACAACGCCGCGCTTATCTTCCCGGCGGCGAAGAGGCGCGGGTGGCACAATATTTTCCGCCTTTCGGCGACGCTTTCCGAACCCGTCGACCCTTTTGTGATGCAGTCGGCGCTCGAGGTCACCGTCAGGCGCTTTCCGCTTATTTCGTCGAGGCTCCGAAGCGGCGTGTTCTGGTATTATCTTGAACAGACCGACGCCCCCGAGCTCCTACGCGACGGCCCTCAGCCGATAATGAAGCAGCCGTTCGGCGCTGTGCGGCAGTGCGCGATAAGAGTCCTCTATTATAAGAACCGGATTGCGGTCGAATTCTTCCACGCCGTCACCGACGGCAACGGCGGACTCATCTTTTTAAAGACGCTTGTCGCGGAATATCTGTCGCAAAAATACGGCGCCGAAATCCCGAACACAAAGGGAGTTGAGGACAGGCTTTCGAGTCCGACCCCCGAGGAATTGGAGGACAGCTTTGCGGACAACGCCGGCGCCGTCGGACTTAAGCGCCCGAGCGAAAAGGTCTTCAGGCTTAAGGGCACAAGGGAGAAGGACGGATTTTTAAACCTCACCTGCGGGATAATGAGCGCCGACGAGCTTTTGTCGCGGTGTCACGAAAAGGGCGTCACGCTTACGGCATACCTCGCCGCGGTGATGGTCTATTCGCTGATAAATATCCAGAGGAAAAAGGTCCAGCGGCTTGTAAAGCGGCGCCCGGTCAAGGTGCAGATTCCGGTCGACCTCCGCCGCCTCTTTGACAGCACGACTCTGCGCAACTTCGCGATGGTCGTCAGCGTCGGGGTCGACCCGAGAATGGGCGACTACAGCTTCGACGAAATCCTCGGGATTATAAGCCGCCAGCTTGAGCTGTATGTCACAAAAAAGAACATGCAGGCGGTGTTTACGACAAACGTCAATTCCGAGCGGGTCTTCCTGATAAAGCTTGTCCCGCTGTTCATAAAGAACATCGTGATGAAGGCGATTTTCGACCGCGTCGGAGAGGCACAGGGCACGATTACGATGTCGAACATCGGGAAAATCGAGCTTCCCGAGGAGATGACGGAATATGTCGATGGCTTCGACTTCATCATCGGGCCGCAGGCGCGCTCGCCGCACAACTGCGCAGTGTGCACATATAACGGCGAGCTTCGGATAAACTTTATCCGCCGCTCGGAGAACCCCGAGCTTGAGCGCGAATTTTTCGGGACGCTCGTCCGACTCGGGCACAGGGTCGCAATCGAGAGCAATCAAAGAGACGAGGAAAGGCTGTGATGATATGTACTGTATAAAATGCGGAGTCGAGCTTCGGGACAGCGAAAAGGTCTGTCCGCTCTGTAAAACGCTGGTGTTTCACCCCGAAATGCCGCTTCCGGACGGCGAAAAGCCGTATCCCGAATACGTCGCGCCGGTGAAGCGCTTCAACCGCTTCGGGACGCTCTTTGTGCTGTCGTTCGTGTTTCTGATTCCGGCGCTGATAACGCTTCTGATTGACCTTAAGATAAACTCGGCGGTGGTCTGGTCGGGATATGTAATCGGCGGACTCGTCGTCGGGTATGTCGCCGCGGTCCTCCCGTTCTGGTTCAAGCACCCGAACCCGGTGATATTTATCCCCTGCACCGGAGCGGCGGCGATGCTGTTCCTGCTCTATATCTGTCTTGCGACTCACGGGAGGTGGTTCCTGCCGCTTGCGTTCCCGATTTCGGGAATCGCGACGCTTCTTATAACGGCGGTGACGGCGCTCTTAAAGTATCTTAAGCGCGGGAAGCTCTATGTCATCGGCGGGGCGTCAATCGCCCTCGGCGGGTTCAGTATTCTTATTGAGATGTTCATCTGCATCACCTTTAAGGCGCGCTTCGTCTTCTGGTCGGTATACCCGTTCGCGGCGTGCCTGCTGGTGGGCCTGCTCCTGATTACGATTGCGGTCTGTAAACCGCTGCGGCGAACGCTGGATAAGAGGTTTTTCATCTGACATAAATGTAAAGCACCCAAGCAGATTGGGGGCTTTGTTTTATGGGGAAAGGGGTATGGGGGTGCAAGCTTGCGTTTGCAACATAAAAGACGTTGTTCAGACATGAAAAGGGCGTCACAAGCGATATGTAGCTTGCGACACTCGGTATTCATACACCGACTTTTCGCAGCAATAAAGAACAAATAAAGAACAAATAAAGAACAAACCGCGCGGCGTGCCTTTCATCTCAAACCTTGTATATGTTTCTTCCGTTTATAAAATTATCTCTGAAATTTGAAGCCTTAGCTGTATTTAGCCGTTATGCGGGAGCGGTTATTTAAGATTCAATAGTTTTTGCGGCAATTTCGCGATGGATTTTCATCTCAAACCAGAATGTGCAGTTGTTCCTGTTGTCAACGCCGAATTTCGCACGGTGCGCCGTTAAAATTTCTTTTGCAATCGAAAGGCCCAGTCCCGATACGACCGCCTTGTTCTTCCTGCTTCGGGAGGTGTAGTAGCGGTCCCAGATATAGGGGATATCCTCGTCGGCAATTCCCTTGACGTAGTCTGTCACCGAAAATCTTGCCGAGCCGTCCTTTGCCGTCAGCGACGCCTTGATTTTTTTGCTCTCGTCCGTGTGATTTACGGCGTTGTCGATGAAATTATAAATTACGCGCTTGATTCTGCTCTCATCTGCTCTCACGGTAATGCCGTCTGTGATTTCGGTTTCGATGACATAGCCGTTTTGCTCGCAGAATGGCGCAAACTGTTCGATTACTTCCTTAACCGCACAGCTCAGGTCGATTTTTTCGTACTCCTTCACCGAAGAGTCTGCCTGCATAGCGGAAAATTCCAAAATTTCATTGACCAGCGCCGTCAGCCTGTCTGCCTCCCGCATGATAATATTCAAATCCTTTTCCCGATTTTCTTCGTCGCTCCACGAGATTTCTTTGACCATTTCCGCATATCCCTTAATCATGGTGAGGGGCGTCCTCAAATCGTGGGAGACGTTGGCTAAAAATTCACGCTGGGAATTCTTCGATTTTTCCAGTCGCAGCGCTGTTTCTTCAAGCGTATCGGATAACTCGTCAAGCTCGGCGCAAAAGCCTTTTGGAAACTCCGGGTGAAAGTTGCCCCCGGCGACCTCCTTGGCGGAAGCTGCAATCTGCGCCACCGGTTTTTCAAAGCGCTTAGAAATGACCCACGCAAGGACAAACCCTAAAATCAGAGACAGGACGGAGACCCACACAAGCTGCGCCCGCAAAATTCCGACTGTCCCGCCTACTGTGCCGAGTGGCAAGCTGACCGACAGAATTCGTCCGTCTCCTAACCGTACCCCCGTCACATAGGCAGCATTGTCCTCGGTCACAAAGCCGACGCTGTCAGTCTCAGCCTTGCTCAGCTTATTAACAAGCATCCCGTAGCTGTACGGCAGATTGCGCAGAGCGCCCTTTTCCCAATTCATCACGTCGCCGGCATGATAGGGATTGTCCGTCCCGTCATTCGCCTGCGTTGTGCCACCGTAAAGACGCCTGTATTCGTCGGCGCTGTAAAGGACGTTTCCGTTTTCGTCCGTCACGAATACAAGGAGAGAATTGGAGACGGCAATCTCGTCTATCACCTCATAAAAGCCGGTATCCGAGACGTGAGCGGTCATTTTGCTGACCGCTTTTTCGACGTTTCGGATTGCCATACCGTTATAGAAATTTTGCAGGAAAACCGTCTGCAGCAGCCACAGCGTCAGAAAGATGACTGCGGAAAATAAAAGGAACCACAGCCACAGCTTTACGCCGAATGATTTACGCTTTTTCATCGAACCGATACCCCGTTCCCCGAAGAGTCACGATACACTTCCGATAAGGTCCCAGCTTGCCGCGCAGGAGCTTTATCTGCCAGTCTACCGTGCGATTGTCGCCGTAATAGTCGTAGCCCCACACGGCGTTTAATATGTTCTCCCGCGTCAGGGCGATGCCTTTGTTCTGTATGAGATAGACAAGCAGCTCATACTCCTTCGCGGTCATCTCCGTCTTTACGCCGTCCACAAAGACCTCGTGGGAGAGCGTGTCTATGCGCAGACCCTGTATCACGGTCTCCTGTTTCGGTTTTCCCTCGGCATGCCTTGCAAGGACCGCCTTGACCCGCGCCATCAGCTCCCGCGGGGAAAAAGGCTTCACCACATAATCGTCTATGCCAAGTTCAAAGCCCATCAGCTTGTCATACTCCGTTCCCAATGCCGACAGCATGATAACGGGGGTTTTCTTTTTCTCGCGCTTTTTTTTGCAGACCGTGAATCCGTCCATCTGCGGCATCATAATGTCGAGGATAATCAGGTCGTAATCGTTCTCGCCGCATAGCCGAAGCGCTTCTATGCCGTTGTCCGCTGTGTCGATGGTATGACCCTCATGCTCCGCAAAACGGGAAATAAGTTCTACAATATCCCTTTCGTCATCGACAGCCAATAGGTAAGCCATGTTCTCCCTCCTAAACAACGCAAAATGCAAACCGTCACTTAGGCGGTCTGCCTTTTTGCAAATTCTGCTTTTAAGGCGCCACCGCACAATTATTTTGGTGCAGATACGCAGTCAGATTTTTTGTCAGATGAAACAAAAACCGGAGCTAATACTTTGTGTATTCGCGAGGATTTTTGTGAAATATGACGAAAAATATGCAAGTATATGCGCCAAAAAGGCGTTAGCCGCTAATTGCGCGGTGGTGCCTTATTATTTATGATAGCTCGCGCCGCGCTGCTGTCCTGCCTGATAGCTGTACCCGGACATATCCCATGTGCCGTCGTCGCCGCCCTGACGGTAAGACGCGCCTCTCTGCTGACCGGTCACATAGCTGTAAGACGCCGCAGCTTCTTCGGAGTACGGAGTCTCCCCTATGCCGTTTTCCGCAAGGAAAGCGTCCTGCTCCTCCTCGGGGAGTTCTTCCGATTGGGCGTAAAGTTCATTACGCGCGGTGCTGTGCTGTCTACCGATGAGATAGCTGAAAGCGTCGGATTCGGCGGCAAATGCGGTCATGCACCCCGCCGACAGTACGAAAACTGCCGCCACAGCGGTTATAACTATTCTTTTTTTCTTCACGGTTTATACCACCTTTCATAATTCTGACCTCTGTCAGTAATTATAGAATAAACCGTGAGTTAGGAATACGCGTGGCGGTTATTTGGAATCCGTATGGAATTTTTTAATCCGAAAAACATTCTGAGATATTATCTTAGACGCCTCCGGAATAGTTTTTAGTTGTTTAGTTGTTAGTTATTAGTAATCTTCCACCGAGCCTTTCAAATCGCCGCCGCGAGGCGGCACCATCACAACTATGTAACAAATTACGGTATAAAATATGTATCAGATAATGCCCAGTTATTTTTTTGTAAAACTACAGCCGCACCCATTGACAAACATCAATATATCGCATATAATATAGAAAATTGTGAATGTGAGGTGACATTCTTGCCAAGCTCGGAAAAGAAAATTGCCGAAATATTTAAGGCTCTTTGCGATGAGAACCGCATCAAAATCCTGCGACTGCTCCAAAGCGGCGAAAAGTGCGCTTGTATCTTGTTAGAAGATCTACACATCACTCAGCCCACGCTCTCCCACCACATGAAAATACTCTGCGATTCGGAAATCGTCGCCGGGCGCAAAGAGGGCAAATGGACCTACTACTGCATATCGCGGAAGGGTGCCGCCAAGGCGTTGAAATGCTTGCAGGAGCTTACGACAGTGAACGGGACATATGAAAATAAGTCGTGTTGTGAAAAGTGAGATTCGCTTTTCCGCACGGCTTACAAAATCGAAGATATATAGATATATTTGAATCTGACTATTTGTTAGGAGGCTTTTATGGTAAAAACCGTTTGGGATTTCTTTCAGAACGAAGTCCTCGGCATGGGCTGGCTGAACAGGCTTATATCAAGAGTATTGAACGCCTGCGGTCTGGATACAACGGGGAAAATCGGCGGAAGTATTCTGTTCTTTATTTACGACACGATCAAAATTATGGTGCTTTTGGGTGTTCTGATTTTGATTATATCTTACATTCAAAGCTATTTCCCGCCGGAGCGGACAAAGAAGATTCTCGGACGATTTCACGGCATCGGTGCAAACTGTATCGCCGCTTTGCTGGGAACGGTGACGCCGTTCTGTTCCTGCTCGTCCATTCCGTTATTTATCGGATTTACCAGTGCGGGACTGCCCCTCGGAGTGACGTTTTCGTTTCTGATTTCTTCCCCGATGGTAGACCTCGGCAGCCTTGTGCTCTTAATGAGCATTTTCGGGTGGAAAGTGGCGGTCGTGTATGTGCTTTTCGGACTGGCGATAGCGGTTGCGGGAGGAACGCTGATTGAAAAGCTACGGCTTGAAAAGTATGTGGAGGAATATATCAGAAACGGCAAAGCGATTGATGTTCCGCAGGAGGAACTGCACTTCAAAGACCGTCTGGCCTATGCGTGGGAGCAGGTCGTTTCCACCGCAAAGAAAGTAGCCCCCTATGTGTTGATCGGGGTGGGTATCGGGGCGCTGATCCACAACTGGATACCCGAAGATTTCATTGTGACGGCGCTGGGTGACAACAATCCCTTTGG
>CANQOC010000034.1 GCA_947625375.1 uncultured Clostridia bacterium
ACGCTCGACGAAATCTGCGCAGAAACAGGGTCTGACAAAGCTGAAATTCAGGAGATCCTTTTAGAGCTTTCAAACTTTGCAGTGATAGCATACGGCCGTGATAAAATCGGAAGGCCGGGTTACTATCCCGCCTCGGGCATGGTCGCCGTGTGGATGGTGCTCGCGGGGTGCAGCCTTTTTGACCTTGGGGGCGTTCGCGGCAGTACGTGGGTGTCGGTGTAATACGGACGCGGGCGGACTGAACATATTTAAATAAATCGTCAA
Organism: uncultured Clostridia bacterium; assembly: GCA_947625375.1. Taxonomy (GTDB): domain Bacteria; phylum Bacillota; class Clostridia; order Oscillospirales; family Ruminococcaceae; genus Faeciplasma. The sequence continues at coordinate 265 of CANQOC010000034.1, forward strand.
TGTGCTTATGACATTGGCGATTTTTTGTGTTGCAAATTGTACCCGCGTTAAATCATTAAAATGCTTCTATAACCTCCGCGCCTTCCCTTACAAACGCCACAAACTCGCTGATGTCGGCCTTGCAAGTGACCGTCCGCCCTCCGTCGTGGACGGTTTTGTCGGTTGTCCTGACCCATCTGCCCTTGGGCAGATAGACCTCGCGCTCGGTCTGCCCCTGCTCGACAATCGGCGCGAAAAGGATATCCGGGCCGAACATGTATTGGTCGCCGAGGGCGTGACAGCGCTCGTCGTCGGGGAAGTCGAAGAACATCGGGCGCATAATCGGCTCGCCGGTCTGCGAGGTGCGCTCGGCACAGCCGAGGATATAAGGCTTGAGGCGGTATCTCAGCTCGATTATTTTTCGGATGATTTCATAGTCCCGCTCGCCGAAGTGCCAGATTTCGTTGTAGCCGCCGCCGTCGCAGATGATTCCCGGATATCTGTCTTTATAGTACGACTGCTTCAGGCGCGTGCCGTGAAGCCTCATCACCGGGCAGAAGAGTCCGAATTGGAACCAGCGGACAATCAGCTCGCGGAAATATTCGCTCTCGGTGTCGCCGCTGAAAAAGCCGCCGATGTCCGAGTTCCACCAAGGGATTCCGCACATCGCCATCGAAAGTCCCGAGACGACGCTCTGCCTCAGCGCGTTGAAGTCCGAGCCGATGTCGCCGTTCCAGACAAGCGCGCCGAATTTCTGTGACCCCGGGTATGCCGCGCGGGTCAGCAGGACAACCTCGTCCTCGCCCTCGGATTTTAGGCCGTCGTGGAAGCACTTTGAATAATAATACGGATAGGTCAGGCCGGTCTCCGCCATGTTCCCGATATGCGTCCGAAGATTCTCCCACTGCTGCGGGTGGACCTCCGGCTCGGCCTCGTCGAGCCAGAAGGTGCGGATTCCCGCCTTTATGTAGGTCTTGCGGATTTGCTCCCAGACGAATTCGCGCGCCTCGGGGTTGGTCATGTCGACATAGGTGTTCGCGCCCCAGAAGTCGAAAATCGGGTGCTGACCGTTCTCGGTGCGGATTAAAAGGTTTCGCTCGTTCATCTCCCGCCAGTTTCTGCTGTTCGGGTTGACGGTCGGCCAGTACGAGACCACCGGTCGGATTCCCATTTCCTTAAGCTCGGCAACCATTTTCGCGGGGTCGGGCCAGTATTTCGGGTCGAAGTCGCAATTTCCCTGTTCGGTCCAGTGGAAGAAGTCGATGACGATTGCGTCGAGAGGTATTCCGCGCTTATGATACTCCCGCGCAACCTCCAAAAGCTCTTCCTGCGACTCATAGCGGCACTTCGACTGCCAGAATCCCGCCGCCCACTGCGGCATTTTCGGGGCAAATCCGGTCAGCCGGCAGTACCGGTTCATGACCTCGGCGGGGGTGTCGCCGACAAAGACGAGATAGTCCGCCTGTTTTGCATTATCCGCCGTCCACACGGTGTGATTCAGTCCGAATTCCACCCGCCCGGGCGAGGGGTTGTTCCACAAAAACCCGTAGCCGAGCGAGGAATAAATGACCGGCAGGGTCGACTTCGTGTTCCAGTTCGCGATGTCATATGTGCAGCCCTTGCGGTCAAAAAATCCCTGCTGCTCCTGCCCGAGACCGTAGATGTGCTCGCCGCGGGCGTCGAAGTTCACGCGTATGCGGTAGCTGTCGCCCGAAATGTGTCGGTAGCGGGTGACCGGGTCGGCCTCCTCGTGCGTCGCAAGGACGGTCCCGCCATTCCGCTGAAATTCAATGCGGCTGCCCGACCATGATTTTGTCAGCTTAACGGTCAGCTTGCCGTTTTTGATGATTCCGGCGCCGCCGTCGAGATAAACCTCGGCGGAGCAGCTTTCCGGTTCAAGCAGCGTCCATTTCTCGTCCGAAATTTTGGTGTTGCGCGAGGCGCGGACCCTTGCGCAGCTTTCGCCGTAGGGTTCGACAAGGATATTTTCGTCGCGGGTCGAAAAGAAAATCCCGCCGTTTTTTATTTCGATGATGCTCATAACAATCCTCCCGAGAGTTGATGATTTATTTTAACATATATTCCCGAAAAAGGCTTTCACTATATTGACATTTATTTTCGGGATATTGACTTTTTTCGCGCCAAAGCGCCTTTCGGCTTTATTTTTATTGACACAGTTTCACAAAAAGCGTAAAATCATAATCACAGGAGGGATAACCTTGGACTGTGAATTTGAGGGACTGTCCCACGGGACGAGCTTTTTCCCGATTGGGCTTCACAAAACCGTCGTGCCGCCGAACTATTCGCTCGGCGAAAACGCGCGGTACAGCATCTTATATTCGCACTGGCACCCGGAATTCGAGCTTTTTTATCTGTCGCGCGGGGACTGCGTTTTTGTAATCGGAGGCGAGGAATACCCGATGAAGGCGGGCGAGGTCGTCTTTGTGCCGTCGGGGACGCTCCATTCGGCATATCGCACCAAGAGCGGAAGCGAGACGGTCTTTTACGCGGCTGTTTTTTCAAAGCTTCTCTTGGGCGACCCGACCGACGTCATCAGTGAAAAATACATCTCTCCCGCGCTTTCGGGCGAGCTTAAATTCAACGCGGTTTTCAGCCGCAAAACGCCATGGCAGGCCGAGATCATCGACCTGCTGATTGAGATAATGTCGCTCTATGATTATACCCCTTACGACCTCGATCCTCTTTCGGGCAAGCACCCGGAGATGTTTCTAAGGTCCGACTGCTTCGGCGCCGAGCTGACCGTCAAGGCGAATATCCTGAAAATTTGGCGGCTGATGGCGGAGCACGCCGAGCGCGTCAGCAGAATCAGACCGACCGACAGGGCAAACCGCGAGCGGGTTCGCTTGGCGATAGATTATATCCACCGGCACTATGCCGAGCAGCTGACCCTCGAACAAATTGCCGCCGAGGCGTATCTGAGCCGCGAGTATTTTTCGCGGATATTCAAGGCCGAGACACTGAAAACGCCGTTCGAGTATCTCACCCACTACCGGATTTCGCGGGCGATGGAGCTTTTGGAGCAGACGGGTCTCAGCGTCGCCGACATCGCCGGAAAGTGCGGCTTTGCGAGCGTCGGGTACTTTAACGTGCGCTTCTCCGAGATTGCCGGCTGTACGCCGACCGAATATCGAAAAGGAAGAGCAAATTAGAAGACAGAAGTGAGAAGTCAGATGATAGAAGATAGAGGATAGAAATCTTGCATACGCCGAATTTTTAGGGAAAGCAATACATATCGTAAGATTTTATTGACGGATTGACTTGTCAAAACCTTAAATCCGTCATCTCCCGAGGATAATTTTTATTGCAAATCCCGCCGCGCGGGTTTATAATATTTCTGACATTATGATAGGAGGCGTTCATTATGACCATTCCACGTCCCGAACACCCGAACCCGCAGCTTGAGCGCAAAAGCTGGCTTAATCTAAACGGCGTCTGGGAATTTGAGACCGACAGCGGCATGAGCGGCATTGACAGAAAATTATATCTTGCGGAGCATCTCGGCGGCAGTATCACAGTGCCGTTCTGCCCCGAAAGCGAGCTGTCCGGAGTCGGAAATAAGGACTTCATGAACGCGATTTGGTACCGCAGAAGCTTTATTTTAGATGATTCACAGCTTTCCGGCCATGTGATTTTACACTTCGGCGCGGCGGACTATGAAACGGTTGTGTGGATAAACGGAGCCGAGGTCGGACGGCACATCGGCGGGTATACGTCCTTTGAGTTTGACATATCCTCATATGTCCACGGCGGCGAGAATTCGGTCGCGGTGTGCGTCTTCGACGACGTCCGCTCGCCCCGCCAACCCCGTGGAAAGCAGTCCGAGCTGTACTTCTCGCACGGCTGCGACTACACACGCACCACCGGAATCTGGCAGACGGTCTGGCTCGAATTTGTCCCAGAAAACTACGTCAGGAGCGTGAAATTCTACCCCGACCCCGAGAACCGAAAGGTCACAATCTGCGCGGATTTATGCGGCCGCGGCAGATTTTCCGCCGATGTCACCTATGAGGGCAAACCGGTCGGCAGCGCCGCCGCGGAGTCCTCCGGCGGATTGATTTCAGTCGAAATCCCGCTGAGCGAAGTGCACCTCTGGGAAGTCGGGAAGGGGCGTCTCTACGACGTTTCACTGAAATTCGGCGACGACGGGGTGACGAGCTATTTCGGACTCAGGAGCGTGCGCCTCGACGGCAAAAAATTCCTCATCAACGGAAAATCCGTCTTCCAAAGGCTCGTCCTCGACCAAGGATTTTACCCCGACGGAATCTACACTGCGCCAGCGGAAACTGCGCTGATACGCGATATCGAGCTGTCGACGGCGCTCGGCTTCAACGGCGCGAGGCTCCACCAAAAGGTCTTTGAACCGAGGTTTTTGTACCACTGCGACCGGCTCGGCTATATCGTCTGGGGCGAGTACGCGAGCTGGGGCTTCGACCACTCCGACCCCGCGAACCTCGGCGGCTTTCTGAGCGAGTGGCAGGAGGCGGTCTCGCGCGACTTCAATCACCCGTCAATCGTCGGCTGGTGTCCCTTTAACGAGACTTGGGACTATCGCGGAAAGCCGCTGGACGGGCGGATTTTGGAGACGGTCTACCGCCTGACGAGGCTCCTCGACCCGACGCGGCCGTGCATCGACACGAGCGGTCATTTCCACGTTCTGACCGACATTTTCGACATTCACGACTACGAGCAAGACCCCGAAATCTTCCGCAGAAAGCTCGAGGCTTTCCCGTCCGGCGGCGAGCGCGAGTGGAATCCCTTCCCCGACCGCCAGCACTACCAGGGGCAGCCGATGTTCGTCAGCGAGTACGGCGGCATGAGGTGGAACAAGTCCGAAAATTCGGACTCATGGGGATACGGCGACGTCCCGAAGACCGAGGAGGAATTCCTCAGCCGCCTTAAGGGTCTGACCGACGTGATTATGGACAACCCGAGCATTTTTGGACTTTGTTACACCCAGCTCTACGACGTCGAGCAGGAGGCGAACGGGTTGTATACCTATGATAGAAAGCCGAAGTTCGACGATGAGAAGATGAAGAGGATAAGGGGGATTTTCGGGAGAAAGGCGGGGATAGAGTAGTGAGAGGTGCTTTGGCAGTTTTCGCGGTGGTCAAAAACATTGGTGCACAAATATCGTTGATTTTTGGGTATATGTGAAGACTAATTGAGATGTAAGTGTATCATTGTAATAGTAATCGTGAGAAGGGGTTGCAGGTCTTCAAATGTGGGGAATACCACTCACCGGTAGGGAGGTGGAGGAATACTTGCACACATTACAGGAAACTTGCAGAGGCGGCACACTGGCGTAAATAAGGAATTTGCGGAGCGAATGATATCTTTAGTCACCCTACCCCGACCCTCCCCTCGAGGGGAGGAGGCATGGAGGAAACTTAGTTGCGCTGTAAAAATCTGAGAGCTGCGCCCTACCTTGTTATAAGGAATTCGCTGGCGCTCATGCTATTATAAAAACTCCCACCCCCTACCCCCTCCCACATGGGAGGGGGTTCTGCATAGCTAAGGCTTTGAGAGCCACCTGACGGCGGGGGAAATTTTCTGCGACGTCATGCGTTGCTAAATGCGTACACTTTGTGGTGGACGCTAACGGTGTCACCTTTGACGGATTCTCCGTCCATTTCCTTCCACACCCCCAGTCCCCCTCTCCCTCAGTGAGAGAGAGGGGGTTCCACCCCACACCCGGCCGTTCACGATCGTGAACGGCGCGACCACTCCCCTCGAGGGGAGTGGTACTTGGCAAGGAGGACACTTGCGAGCGGTACGGAATAATTGCAACGACGTCCGACCTTTTATAAGGAATTCGCTTGCGCTCATGCCATTTATAGACGCCCACCCCTTGCCCCCTCCCACATGGGAGGGGGTTCTGCATAGCTTCGCCTTTCTGCGATACAAACGGCGGAGGGCGCAGCCGGCGCGCGAAGCGCGCAAACAAAAAGAAGCAGGAAAATCCCGAGGGATTTTTCTGCTCTTTTCGTTTAGGTCGACCTTCGGTCGACCTCGGCTGCGTGCATAAGCTTGTTTTATAGCTGTTCATGCATCGCAATCGAGAATGATTGATTGCTCGCGTTCACAGATAAAACAAGCGTATGCTGTCAGATGACAGAAGTGAGAAGTCAGAAATCAGACCTCTATCCTCTATCTTCTATCTTCCAATTTCTATCCTCTTCCCGGTTCGTCAACCTTTATAAAATACGTCAACAACCTCAAAAATGTCAGTTTGTCAATGATCTTGTACATTGAAAGAGAAGAATTCGATTGGAGAGAGAAAGTTCAGCGGCCTCATAGG
>CANQOC010000035.1 GCA_947625375.1 uncultured Clostridia bacterium
CGTGAGAAGTATCCGAAAGGAGAATTGCCTTTCGGCTTGGTCGATTTCCTTTAATGCGGGTGGAATGGACACACCCTCTCTGTTCATCTATCTTGACATCGTCCGGCTTTTGTTATAAAATAATACCATCAACCTTTGGAGGTGGAGTATGAAGATATCGTTCAACAAAGACGAAAAGCTTGTCGCGGCAATAAGAGAGGGCCTTATGAAAAAGGAGCTTCACTGCCCGTGCCGGCGCGAAATGACCGACGACACCGTTTGCATGTGCCGCGAATTTCGCGAACAGATTGCAGACCCCGATTTCGAGGGGTATTGCCACTGTATGCTCTATTATAAAGAAAAATAATCACACTAAAAGAAAGGAATGATTAACGTGTATACCGAAATCACGGCCGAAAACTTTGAAAGCGAGGTTATCGGCTCAAAAATCCCGACCGTCGTCGACTTCTGGGCGGAATGGTGCGGACCCTGCCGTATGCTCGCTCCGATTATCGAGGAGATATCCGAGGAGCGCGACGACATCAAGGTCTGTAAAGTCAACGTCGACGAACAAAACGACCTTGCCAACCGCTTTGAAGTCTCGGCAATCCCAACCGTCATTCTTTTTAAGGACGGCAAGCCGGCGGCGCAGTCGCTCGGCTATAAGGACAAAGACGCGCTGATTGCGGCGCTCGGACTCTGAACCCCGAAAGGAGATTTTTATGGAACACATTATGGATGTAGTGATTAACTTTGTAAACGAATATCTCGTCCGCTTCGGCGTCGACATCATCTGTGCCGCGCTCGTCCTTCTCATCGGACTTAAGCTCGTAAAATTCCTCACAAAGAAGCTTGCGAAGGCAAAGGGTTTCCAGAAGATGGACAGCAGCGCCGCCGCACTTATCCTCAACGGGATAAAGCTTTTGCTCAACGCGCTTGTCATAATTATTGCGGTACAGATTTTGGGTGTACCCTCGGCGACGATTATCGCGGCAATCGGCTCCTGCGGACTGGCAATCGGCCTTGCGCTCCAAGGCGGACTGTCGAACTTTGCCGGCGGTGTCATGATTATGATATTCAAGCCGTTCCACATCGGCGACTATATCGTCACCGGCTCGGGCGAGGGCGTTGTCGAGGAGATTAACCTTTTCTACACCAAGCTCGCGACCGTCGACAACAGGAGCGTGAACATACCGAACTCGGCGCTTTCGTCGTCGACGGTGACCAATCTCTCGGCGAAGGAGACAAGGGGAATCGACGTCGAGGTTGCGGTCCTATACGGCGCCGACATGGAGGCCGCGCGCAAGGCGCTGCTCGAGTGCGCCAAGTCCTGCACGATGGTGCTTTCGGACCCCGCGCCGCTGGTCTTTGTCAGCGACCACGCCGAATCCTGTATAAAGATGACCCTCCGCGTCACCGTCAAGGGCACCGACTACTGGCCCGCGCGCTTCTGGCTGATGGAGCACTCGCTCACCGCGGTCGCCGACGCCGGATTCAGGGCAGCTATACCGCAGATTGATGTGCATAACCATTGATAGCGGGGGATAGAAGGTAGAATCCAACTGATGCTCTTGCGGCGGTGGAGATTGTCAAGCAATACAAAGCAATAGGCGGTAATAACCGTGCCTTTTGCGTGAGACCGCCTCGGGCGCAGTCCGCGACCGTCGAAGACGGTCGGAATGAAAATATCGGGAAAACTCCGGAAGGAGTTTTCCCGTTTTTCGTTTGCGCGCGAAGTGCGCCGGGTGCGCCTGCATAAGCTTGTTTTATAGCTGTTCACGCTTCGCAATCGTGAACGATTGATTGCTCGCGTTCACAGATAAAACAAGCGTATGCTGTCAGAGAGCAGAAGCCATAAAGTCAGATGTTAGAATCAACGGAGCCGACTTGAGCAAGTTATGTTGCTGTGCAATTTTCCCCCGCCGATAGGCGGTTATCAAAACTTTGGCAACGTACAGACCCCCTCCCATGAGGGAGGGGTAGGGGAGGGAGTCTATAAATAGTATGAGCGAAGCGAATACCTTTTACGCGGCAGTGCGCTGCCTCTGCAAGTTATCTGTAGCGCTTGCAAGCGTTACTTCCAACCCCTCCCCTCGAGGGGAGGGTCGGGGTGGGGTGATTTTAGATAGCATTCGCGAAGCGAATTCCTTTTAAACGGCAGTGCGGCGATGCTCTCCTATAATAAACGTGCATAGGCATTTTTTCGTGGCAGTTACTAAAAATAGCATTCGCGCAGCGAATTCCTTATAATAAGGCGGGACGTCGCACTCATGTATTATTAATACTTGCGCAAAAGTCCTCTATGCTCCCTTTGTCTCCAACCTCTATCTTCCAACCTCTAACTTCTACCCCCTACATCTTCTCCGTGCAGTTTCCGAGCGCGGGATTATAGTGTCTGCAATACTCGCAGACTGCCTTGGTAATGCACCTCGAACAGCGGTGATAGAGTCCGTCTGCCGTCTTTCCGCAGTGCTTGCACGTCCAGTTGCAGCAGTATTCATACATCGCCTTCATATCGGCGCCGCCGTTGACGGTGTCGAGAAAGCTGTCCGAAATTTCCCTATTCATAATAATCGCACCTCCCGCATTTATTGAATCGGTCTCTTTGATGATATTATACCACAAATCCGCCGCCGAAACGGGTAATCCGCGACAAAATCGTGTCGTTTACGTCAAAACTTACGACTTCTGCCTTCTCCCCTCTGCCGCTCCGTCTTGACTCTTCCTCTTCCGTCTGCTATAATATTTATACAACAATACCAATCTTCGGAGGCGATTACTATATGGAAATTTCAACGGCGCACTACGTCTTTCACTGCGAGGAGGGCAGCTTGGCCGAAACAGAGATAAACAAAATCGCGGATATTCAGGAGGGGTGCTATAAATTCATCAGCAGCTGTCTTCACGCCGGCGCGAGGGACAGGATTCACTATCATCTGTTCGATACGCCGGAAGAGGTCGGGAGGCAGTACGCGATTATCCACGAGGAAGATGAAATCGAGCCGTGCAACGGCTTTGCGCTCCCGGAAAATATGAGCAAGGACGGCACTAATCACGTTTTTGCCGTATATAACGAAACGGTAAAGTGCATCGGCTTCCACGAGGACGCGCACATTATTTCCTATTCGATTTGCAGACCGAGCTCGCGGTTCATAAGCGAAGGACTCGCGATGTTTTTTGACCGATACTGGTGGGATATCGACAATTACACTTGGACTAAGCTGTACATCGAAGAGGGAAAGAACCCGTCCGTGGCCGATTTGATTGAAAACAGCAATTTCCGTGAATATGACTGCGAATTGACATATCCTATCGCGGGTGCGTTTACGGGATATCTGATTGAACGCTTCGGCACCGAAAAATACGTCGAGTTCTATAAGAGGTGCGGCGGTAAAACAGCACAGGCTATTGAACAAGCCTTCGGGATTTCCGTTGACCTTCTCAACAACGACTTCATCGGCTACATGAAAATGTTCCCTCTGCGAAAGGAAATCCGCGAGCTGATGATAAAAGATCTCGGCGAGTGATATCCCCGCGCTCTGTCAGTCATGGCAGCGCGCGGTTTTTTATGATTGAACAAGACCGGGTTCTGCCCTCTGCCTTCTCTCCTCTCCCAATCCCCCTGCTCTTGCTTTTCCCGGCGCGATGGTGTATAATATCCCCAAAGCAAGGAGGCGGCTTATGCAGAAAATTCTCGGATATATGAGGCGGGCGATTTCGGAGTTCGACCTTATCTCGGACGGCGACCGCGTCGGAGTCGGGGTGTCGGGCGGGAAGGACAGTCTTGTGATGCTCCTCGGACTCATTCGCCTAAAAAGCTTTATCGGCATCGACTACGACGTCGTCGCGATAACCGAAGACCCCTGTTTCGGCGGGGTCTGGGGGGACTATTCCGCGGTAGAGGAAATATGCCGCGAAAACGGCGTTGAATACGTCCTCGAGCGGTCGCGAATCGGCGAAATCGTCTTCGACGTAAGGCACGAGGAGCACCCGTGCTCGCTATGCGCAAAGCTTCGGCGCGGCGCGCTCCATAAGGCGGCAAAGGCGGCAGGCTGTAACAAGCTCGCCCTCGGGCACCACTATAACGACGCCGTCGAGACGTTCGTGATGAACCTTTTCATTGAGGGGCGAATCGGCTGTTTTTCGCCGAAGAGCTATCTCGACCGGCGCGACATCACCGTCATACGGCCGCTCGTCTTCGCGCCAGAGTCCGAAATAAAGCGCGCGGCGCGGAAGCTGTCGCTCGACGTCGTCTGTTCAAAGTGCCCCGTCGACGGGCACACAAAGCGCGAGGAGACAAAGCTCTTTCTCGCCGAGCGAGAGCGCGCAGACCGCGGCTTCACCGACCGCCTCTTCGGCGCGATGAGAAGGTCGGGAATCGACGGCTGGGGATATAAGGACGGCGGGAAACGCTGACGGACGCGGCAGGGAAAGCAGAATTTGAAAGGGTTAAGCTATGTATCCTATCAGAAAGATAAAAAGCGGCGAAGTGAGTGAGGCTCTTGCACTTGCTTTAGAAGTTTTTATGCAGTTTGAAGCGCCTGATTATGCGCCGGAAGGAGTAACAGCATTTAAGCGCGACATCGTTGAGAATGAGAAATTTATCAATAATTGCAAAGATGGGATTTGTCCGATTTATGCGGCATTTGACGGTAATAAAATAGTTGGAATTATGGGTATGCGCGCAGGCAAAACGCATATCAATTTGGTCTTTACTAAAAAGGAGTATCAACATCGAGGCGTTGCGACAGCCCTATTTCGTTTTCTACTGGACGACATACGAAAAGAAAATCCGTCATTGAAAGAAATCACGTTGAATTCTTCCCCATACGGGAAAGGCTTCTATCTTCACATCGGATTTATACCCTTGTCAGAGGAACAGGAAATTGACGGAATCAGATTTACACCAATGAAATATGTTGTTTGCTGACTTCCGATTTATCACAAAAAAGAAAGCGGGGAATTAAATGAGGCTGATGTTTATCGGGGACGTTGTCGGCGCGGTCGGCTGTAACTTCCTCGCGTCGAAAATCAGGGATTTGAGGACAAGGTACCGCGCGGATATCCTTGTCGTCAACGGCGAGAATTCCGCGACCGGAAACGGCGTTACGACGGCGTCGGTAAAGATGCTGACGCAGCTCGGCGCCGACGTCATCACGACCGGAAATCACGCGTTCAAGCGCCATGAGGCACAGACGGTTTATGACGCCGTGCCCCACCTTATCCGCCCGGCGAATTTTCCCGAGGGGGTCTATGGAAAGGGACTTTTTGTCCTTGACATGGGACGCGCGAGGGTCGCGGTGATAAATATTCTCGGCGTCGCGTTTATGGAGCCGCTCGCGAATCCGTTCGAGACCGCCGACCGCCTCCTCGAAAAAATCGACACGCCGAATATTTTCCTTGATTTTCACGCCGAGGCGACCGCCGAAAAAAAGGCGCTCGGGTATTATCTCGACGGGCGAATCACCGCGCTTTTCGGCACTCACACACACGTTCAGACGGCGGACGAAACCGTACTCCCCGGCGGCACGGCTTATATCACCGACGCCGGAATGACGGGGCCGGAAAATTCGGTCCTCGGGGTCGAAAAATCCGCCGCAATCACAAAAATGCGCCTGCACATTCCGACGAGGTTCACGGAGGCACAGACGCCGTGCTTCATAAACGGCGCGGTGGTCGACTTTGACGAAAAAACCGGGCGTGCGCGCAGTATAGAAAGGATGACCGAAAGATGAAAAAAGGAAGCGTTATAACCGCAATAGCGGTGGTTTTGGCGGCTGTGCTCGCGGCTGCGTTTGCGGTGCTGCTCGCGTTCAGCCTTTGGACGAGATTTCAGCCGAAGCCGACGGCATATCCCGACACCGTCTGGGTCTCGGAGGACGGCGCATTTGTGCTCACGGTCGGGAAGTACAACGAGGACACCTACCAGTGCGACGCCGAGCTGAGCTATACCGCCCCCGACGGCAGCGTCACGGTTTACACCGTCTCGGACGGCGTCCAGAGCGTCATCGGCGTCATCCGCGGCGACGGCACCGCCGACAGCTGGCTGAGGGTAAAATGCAATGCCGACTCGTTCACCGCGCGCATCAACCGCACCGCCGAGATGGAGTATTCCGTGGAGTACGAGAAGGGTGAAAAGGTGAAGTTTGGGAGAGAGGGGGAGTAGTGCGGCGATGCTCCCGCCCCGGGCGCAGCCCGCGGCAGCCGAAGGCTGCCGGAACGAAAGAAGCAGGAAAACTCCGGCTGGAGTTTTCCTGCTTCATTTCGTTCGCGCGCGAAGCGCGCCGGCTGCGCCCTCATAGGAGCTGAAGCCTGAGATATGCGTTCCCCCTTTCCATGTGGAAAGGGGGACAGGGGGATAGGAGTTTATAAATAGCATGAGCGAAGCGAATTCCT
>CANQOC010000036.1 GCA_947625375.1 uncultured Clostridia bacterium
CGTCAATTTTTGCTACTCTCGACATTTTTATCACCTCAATCATATTATAACATATTGTGGGCGGTTTGTACACACCCTCCTCCATCTTCTACCTTGACACCGATAAAGTTTCATGATATAATCAAATAAATCACGGCGGGAGCGCCGGGAGGAGGATTGTATAAAATGAAAAGGTTTGCTTGTGTTCTTATCGCCGCGGCGGCGGTGCTGGTGTGCGCGGTGACGGCGGCGGCGGACGGCATCGACAGGGAAAAGGCGGCCGAGCTTGCTGTCGGGTTCGTCGGCGAAATCGCCCGCGTCGAAGCCGACCCGTTGTCAAATGAATTGGACATCTCGCCATATACCTCCGTCGAAAAATTCGCGGAATATATCTCCCTGCGCATGAGCTGGGTCAGGGAGCTCGCCGAGATTCGCGGCGTCGGCGGCGACCCGGTCGACTTTGAGGCCGAGGCAACCGATTTCAGGGACGTCGACGGCGGACTTTTGGTCACCGTCCACACAAAAGAGACCTTCCACTATAGCGACGGCGACGGAATCAGCGAAAACAGCGTCTATGTCCTTGTCGCGGAGGGCGGGAGCGGCCTTGAGGTCCGCGACTACAACAACCCCCACACGGTCTGGGACGGAATCCGCGGCGACAGCTATGTCCCCGAAGATGTCGATTATTGGATTGACAGTCCCGACATCGAGGCGGCGCTCCAGAACGTCCGCGACGTCACCGCCGCCGGCGTAAAAATTTATTCCGATGAACAAAGCGCCTCCGAGGCGTCCTCCGAGACGTCTCCCGACACCGGAATCGCCTTCCCAGCGTTCACGGCGGTGCTCGCCGCGGCGGCGTTAGGAATAAAAAGGATCTGAAAAGATCTTCAATCTGCTTGCACATCGCTTGCAATTTGCAAGCAAACGGTGTATAATAGTACCGAGGTGATAAATATGTCAAAAACGGCAACGGTATACGCGCGTGTCGAACCCGAGATTAAGGAGCAGGCCGAGGCGGTCCTTAATAAGCTCGGAATTTCGATGTCCGAGATGGTCGACATGGTTTTAAGACAGATTGTGTACCAACAGCGGATACCCTTTGAAATAAGCCTTCCGAAGCCGCCGATTCCCTGCCTCGACGAGATGACGCTCGAGGAATTCAACGCTGAGCTCCAGAAGGGTCTCGACGACATCGCGGCGGGGAGAGTTTTTACTATGGACGAGGTTGAGGCGCGAATGAAGGAGCGTTTCGGAATATGAACTGGGAAGTAATCATGTCTTCGGAGGCGGCTGACGACCTCGAGGGAATAGTTGCCTATATAATCGACGTTCTCGGTTCTCCTATCGCCGCACAGGCGGTTTATGAGCGCATAAGGCGGGCAATCCGCTCTCTTGAATCAATGCCCTTTCGGTTTCAGTCGTTGGACGGCGCCGGCGACCCGAATCTGAGAAGAATGCCGGTCGACAGGTATATGGTATTATACCGCGCCGACGAAAAAATCCGCGAGGTTTCAATCGTCAGAATTATGTACGGCAGCCGGGATATCATTCATATACTCGGCATGACCAGCTGATATTCACCGTAAGGAGCACCCTTGTTCGGGGTGCTCCTTTGGGTATATGACCGAAATCACTCTTCGACGAGCCGCGAGTTCCTGAAGTAGAGCGACACGCACCAAATCGCGCAGAGCGCGACGACGGTATAGATGATTCTCGAGATGAGTCCTGCCGAGCCGCCGAAGAGATAGGCGACAAGGTCGAAGCCGAAGATTCCGACCAGACCCCAGTTGACTCCGCCGACGATCAGAAGAAAAAGAGCGATTCTATCAAGTATTTTCACTTTCAGACCTTCCTTTCGCTATAAGGCTCATTTTTTGCCGATGTATTACAACCGGTCCTTGATAGTCTGCCCGAAGTCGGGCGGGTTATTCGCTTATAATTGAAAAAATGTGAAAATTATATTTACAAATCTCCGGAAATATTGTATACTGTGTACGGACAATTATTTTTAATCAGGAGGTAATATTATGAAATTCGGACATTTTGACGACAAAAATAAAGAATACGTCATTGAAAGTCCAAAGACGCCCTATCCTTGGATTAACTATCTCGGCACCGAGGACTTCTTCGGACTTATCTCGAACACCGCCGGCGGATACTGCTTCTACCGCGACGCAAGGCTCAGGAGAATCACAAGGTACCGCTATAACAACGTCCCCATCGACAGCGGCGGACGGTACTACTATATCAACGACGGCGGGTCGGTATGGTGCCCCGCTTGGGCGCCGGTAAAGGCCGAGCTCGAAAGCTATTCCTGCCGTCACGGAATGGGTTATACCGTCATCACCGGCGAGCGCGCGGGATTAAGGGCAGAGGTCACGTTCTTCGTCCCCCGCGGCTATAACGGCGAGGTACACAAGGTAAAGCTCACCAACACGTCATACTCAAAAAAGAGCTTCTCGCTCTACAGCTTTGCCGAATGGTGCCTTTGGGACGCAAACGACGACTCGACCAACTTCCAGCGCAACTTCTCGACCGGCGAGGTCGAAATCGAGGGGTCGACGATTTATCACAAGACCGAATACCGCGAGCGCCGTAATCACTACGCCTTCTTCCACTGCTCCGAGCCTCTCTCCGGCTTCGACACCGACCGCGACTCGTTCATCGGTCTGTATAACGGCTTTGACCGCCCCGACGCCGTCTTTGAGGACAGGTCAAGGAACTCGGTTGCGCACGGCTGGTCGCCGATTGCGTCGCACCGCGTCTCGGTCGAGCTCAATCCCTCGGAGTCGAAGGAAATCGTCTTTATCCTCGGATATGTCGAAAATCCGGTCGACGAAAAATTCAACCCCGACGGGAGCATCAGAAAAGAAAAGGCCCACGAAATGATTTCGGAATACGACACCCCCGCGAAGGCGGACGCCGGTCTTAAAAAGCTCGGCGAATACTGGGATTCGCTTCTTTCGAGGTTCACCGTCGAGTCGCCGGACGAAAAGGTCGACAGAATGGTGAACATCTGGAATCAGTATCAGTGCATGGTCACCTTTAACATGTCCCGCTCGGCGTCGTATTTCGAGAGCGGCATCGGCAGAGGAATGGGATTCAGGGACTCGAATCAGGACCTTCTCGGCTTTATGCACCAGATACCCGACCGCGCTCGCGAGCGCCTTATCGACCTCGCGTCGACGCAGATGCCGGACGGCAGCTGTTATCACCAGTATCAGCCGCTCACCAAAAAGGGCAACGGCGAAATCGGCGGAAACTTCTCGGACGACCCGCTCTGGATGATTCTCGCGGTCGCGCAGTACATCAAGGAGACCGGAGATTGGGACATTCTTAAGGAACAGGTCCCCTATGACAACGACCCGTCGCTCGCAAAGCCGCTTATGCACCACCTTACGATGAGCTTCAGAAGGGTCGCCGAAAACCTCGGACCGCACGGTCTGCCGCTTATCATGCGCGCGGACTGGAACGACTGCCTTAACCTCAACTGCTTCTCGACCGAGTCGGGCGAGAGCTTCCAGACGACGACGTCGAAGGACGGAAAGGTCGCCGAATCGGTCCTTGTCGCCTGTATGTTCACGTTTATTGTGCCCGAATACATTGCAATCTGCCTCCGCGAAGGTCTCGAGGACGAGGCGAAGGAGGCAAAGGACGCCGTCGAAAAGATGGCGGAGACGGTTATGCGGGACGGATATGACGGCGAATGGTTCCTCCGCGCATATGACGACTTCGGGAGAAAGCTCGGCTCGAAGGAAAACGAGGAGGGCAAAATCTTCATCGAGCCGCAGGGGTTCGCGGTCCTATCGGGTCTCGGAAAGAAACAGGGCGCGGACCTAAGGGCGCTCGAAAGCGTTAAAAAATACCTCTCGTGTGAGAGAGGACTTGTGCTCAACAACCCCGCGTTTACGCACTATTACGTCGAATACGGCGAGATTTCGACATATCCGCAGGGATTCAAGGAGAACGCCGGAATTTTCTGTCACAACAACGCTTGGATAATCTGTGCCGAAGCCTTTGTCGGGCACGGGGACAGGGCCTTTGAATACTGGTCGAAGATTGCCCCGGCGTATTGCGAGGACATCTCGGAAATCCACAAGACCGAGCCTTATGTCTATGCGCAGATGGTCGCCGGAAAGGACGCCCCGAAGGATAAATTCGGCGAGGCGAAGAACAGCTGGCTCACCGGCACGGCGGCATGGAACTTTGTCGCGATATCGCAGTATATCCTCGGCATCGCGCCCGACTACGACGGACTCCGCGTCGACCCGTCGGTGCCGTCGGATTGGACCGGCTTCAAGGCCTCGCGCCTCTTCCGCGGCGCAAGGTACAACATCGAGGTCAAAAACCCCGACGGCGTCCAGAAGGGCGTGAAGTCAATCCTCTGCGACGGCGTCAGAATCAGCGGAAACGTCCTGCCCGTGTTCCCGGAAGGTACGGAGCATGAGGTGACGGTGATGATGGGGTAGTGCCGAAAGAATAAAGCAACAAAAAGGCTCCTGTTGAAAAACAGGAGCTTTTTTAGATAATCAGAAATGAGATTGACAGAAGACAGAATTTAGAGATTAGATGTCAGAGGATAGAAGATAGAAACGAAATCTGACTTCTGATCTCTCATTTCTGCCTTCTGATGTGGCCCCGCTCGTAGCTCTGCTCCCGGCGGAGTTTCCTTATCTTTTAATTCCGGCAGGGGTAAAATGTGGGGTCAAAACGGTTTTTTGGGTATGAAAAAAGCCCGCAAAACCGCAGTAATACGAGCTTTTTCGTTGGCGGAGAAAGAGGGATTTGAACCCTCGCGCCGGTTACCCGACCTACT